>JBBRCK010000001.1:0-125541 GCA_038205015.1 Candidatus Levyibacteriota bacterium
ATAGGTTAACTGCAAGTTACTTGCTCCGGCTGTTACTACCGGGAATCCGACATTAGTTATTTGGAATTGATCCGTAAGAGGAGCAGCAGCTGCATTTACCTGAACATTCTTATTAGTATTAGTAGGAAAGATGACATTACCAGTAGTTGAACCACCAATGGTCAAAAGCTGATTTCTTGCAGTTTGAATAGATCCTCCTCCATTTGTTCCAAGAGTTAAATTTCCAGACATTGTTGCAGATCCTTCATTTAGTCCTGTACCATAAACTTGAAAGTACTGAGCATTGGAAGCAGATGATGTACTACTGTTTCCAATCAATAAATCATCGGTTACATTTGTAGGGGAGAGAGCTCCTAAGTTTCTCTGCCAGAATCCTCCACTTGTCAAAAGAGTTCCATTGGAATATATATTCTGTCCATAAATATTTCTCCATTGCAAAGCTGCTGTTCCTAAATCAGTAACATTAGTAACACCCGGCACTACATTACCACCGGCTAAGTTATTGGTTGGAGCCAAGGTTATATTTCCTGTAGTTGCTCCACCTAAAGTTAATTGTTGATTTAAAGTTGTCTGTATTTGTCCAAATCCCTGTCTGAAGGTTAACTGTCCTCCAACAGAAGCTGTGCCTACGATATCAAAAAGTGCCGTTGGCGCTGCTGTTCCAATACCGACATTTCCCGTACCTCCAGCTACAACTAAATAATTGTTTCCAACTTGCAATCCTCCTCCTCCTGTAGAAGCATCAGCATCTCTGATAACAACTGTGCCGAAATCAATATAAACTGTTCCTCCATTTGCTCCAGTTGACCTAATGGCTTTCCCCGAAGGTGAATAAATCATTATACTGTTGGTTGCAGTAATATTTACGGAGCCATTTACGTCTAATTTTTGAGTTGGTGTAGTCGTTCCAATTCCAACATTGCCGTTTCCATTGTTAGGCATTAAAGTAATTGCTCCCGTTGTATTTCCACCAATTGTTAAAAGCTGATTTTTAGTTGTTTGGATAGAAGCTGTTGTTGAATCTAAAGTAATGCTTCCGGAGATTGAGGCAACTTGATTTCCCCTAGCCTGGGCTGAGTTAAGAAAAGCAAACTTTGCAGTTGCCGATGACTGCCCGCCGATTAAGAAGTCATCCATTGCATTGTTTGGCACTATAACTCCTAAGTTAGTTAACTCCGTAAAAGGACTAACTCCGCCTCCGGCTCCGCAGGTTCCAAAGCTAGGAGTAGCTCCACCCAAAAGGCACTGTGTAGCCGTACCAAGATTTGCGGTTGAGGCCCAAGTTCCAGAAGTCACATACGGAATACCGGTCCAAGTTGTGCTGTTTTGCCCGGTTCCACCATAAAGTGCTCCAATGGCGGTTCCATTCCAAATGCCGGTTGTGATTGCCCCGGTATTATCAACCGTAAATTTTGAAATACCTGAGGCAGAAGCACTGATCAACGGGCTATTTGTGCCTGTGGTGTTAATAGTTAGGGCTGATTGGGCAGAGCTTGAGGCTAAAATAGCAAATGTATCGTCAACCTCAACAGAGCCAATGGCTGAAGCAATATTGTTGCTGTTTGATGTATTAACTAATGGTTTGGTAAGGTCTATTACGCCACTTCCATCTGGAGCAATCTGAACATTTCCATTAGTACCTACGTTTGTTGTAAGTAGAAGAGGTTGTCCGGAAAGCTTAAATGAACCACCAATTGATTGAAAAACCGAACTTCCAGGCGTAAGTGCGCTTCCGATGGTTAAGTTTCCCGAAGAATCTAATGCAAGTATGGTATTTTTAGTTTGTGTTCCTCCTCTTGTGTCGGTAATTGGAGTCATGCCTTGTAGAGCCTCGGAATTGGCTGCGAATGCTACTGTTGCGAGTTGTTGTCTTGGAGTGAGTTCAGCCGTTGATTCAACCGTAACGCCTAAAAACAGTGCCGAATTTGAGGCAAAAAGACTTTGGGGAATATTGGTTATGTTTCCAAGTAGAGAATTAAATATTCCATCGGTATCAGGTGCAACTTGATCTACTTCTTGCCATAAAAGGGAAGAGCCTGTGGCTGCCAAAGTGTCATAAATTGCAAAACGCAAATTAGTAGGCGAGGTTATAGGATTATCGCTGTTATCGGTTAATCTTCCTTGAAAAGATAAGATTCTGGGTGGAGCACTTGGAGCTGCCGCCAATCCTGGAGTTTGAGCTCCTGCTCTAAAGAATGCGTTATAAAATCCAAACGTGAGCCCGATTAAAAAGATAACTAGCACGGCAAAGTTAAAGTAGTGAGCAATTGCATAAGAATGATATCTTTTGTACCAATTTGGTCGGTTATATCTTAAGGTAAACCAGGCCTTTCTATACCAAGGAAAGAATTTGGTCGAGATTTCCAATGGAGCATAAAATTCTTTTTTAATATTTTTTATGCCTAGAATATTCTCATGGGAGAATTGTTTAGGAAGGTGAATTCTTTTAGCTTTTTCAAAAATTGGTTTTCCTTTAGCCTGCCATAGAACAATTTCAGCTTTCTCAACTAGTTTTACCAGTTGGGCAATTAAGGCAAAGTCTAAAGCTAAGCTGATTACTTTTGATATCTTCTGAAATAATCTGATAGGGGCAAAGTTGGAATATGGCTTTCTTTCTTCTTCAAACTTTGGAAGTTGGGTGAAGGCTGGGATTTGAGCTTCTAAAGATCTGATTTGTGGCTTTTCAACGATAACATTTTGTGCCTGTGCACCGAGCGGTTTAATAAGATTTTCCTGAGTTGCCCACAGAGTATATTTCCTAAGCGAGGATAGTTTTCGGTTAATTGTATTTGGAGAAAATTCACCATGACTTAAAAGTCTTTGTTTGTATTCTTCGATTAGCTTCGCATTGACATGGTTTAAAATACTTGCTTTATCTTCATTTTCTTCCGGCCTTATTACTTCTTCTGCCCAAGTTAAGAATTGTTTGATATCAATTAAGTAGTTTTTTATGGTTAAATGCGAGGCATTGTAAACATAAAGAAAGCTTTTAAAATCCCGAAGATGCCAAGGATCTGTCGGCTGTTGACTTGCTACTAAAGCTTGGAAAGGACTAATGGGCATTTTACCTTCTAAAACTAAGAAGCCAAAAAATTTACGAAGGGAAGAAAGATGTCTTTCAAAAGAACTTGCCGAAAAGTTTTCTGCATTATCTAGTTTAAAGCCCTCGATTGTTTGCCTATTGATTGCGGAAGGAGAGAAGGGAGTTGAATATTTTTGTTCGAACCATTTTACAAAATGATTGACATCAGAAAGATAATTTTTAACCGTAACCCTAGAGGGTACTTTCTCTTGTGAAAATAGATAATTTTTAAAGGCAGATAATAAGTCCATTAATTATTTTAAATAAATTCTTTTAAAACCTGTTTAGCTTCGAGATTATACGGATTATACGTTTTATACGACTGTGAAAATGATTTATTTAACACACTATTAGAATAAAGAATTATTCATAACTATGTCAAGACCCTAGAGTAATATTGGTTGATTACCTCTGATGCAGTTTATAATAGTCAAATAACCTTGGTCACTGTTGTGAAAATTCGGTAATAAATTTTGTTTTAACGCACAAGGATTTAAATGCGGCTTTATATATTAAGCTATCGTAACATATCAAATAATATCCAAAATCCTATAACATTAGGTGATATAGTGTGAACTCTTAGGTAAAATATTAATGAAAATCGTAAAAATATTTTAGCCTCGCAGATTGATAATTGCCTAAGATGAGATACTGCTTTAAATATTGATATGTCAGTTGGGATGGTTGAGTGATAACAATTAGTTAATTTGTATTTAGATTGATATGACAACGTTTTATAAAATATTAGCCATAAGTATATAATTTTGACTATTTTGTAATTTAAGGTTCAAAAATAAATGATTAAAAATTGCAAATTTATTTTATTTTGAGCATAATAGTTGTAGTGAAAAGAATACTGCCCAAAAAAAGATTTAGGATTTTAGATTTAGGATTTAAGCATAAAAAGAAAGTTGTTTTATCACTTCTTTTATCATGCTTACTATTATTAATTTCTATTTCAACATCTCATGCGCAGATACGTCCTCCATATGGTGGAGGATTAGACATAGAAGTCTCAGGAAGGGTAGGAGAGTTATATCTTAATCTTTCGGGATACGCATCGCCACTAGCCACGGTTGAGCTATATATCAATAATGTCTTTATAAGAGGAACAATTGCTGATGAAAACGGCGTCTTTTATATACCACAAGTTCTAATTAAAGCTGGTTTAACTAATTTTTGCTTGGTTATGGTTGATTATAGGCATGTTGGAAGATCGGAAAGTTGTTTTGATATTCCTCCGGCTAGTGCGACAGTTGACAAAAAGGAAGTATTCTTACCCCCGACATTGGCTTTGTCCAAAGGTGACATTGCAGAAGGAGAAGTAACTTTTGCTTATGGTTACACAATGCCTGGGGCAGAGGTTATATTACATGTGGGAGATAATGTGTTTAAGCTCAAGGCTGACAAAAACGGTTATTTCAGGCTTGAGCTAAAAGGATTAAAAGCGGGTAAGTATTCAGTTTACGCAACTGCAAAGTATAAGAATTTTACTTCATCCTCGCCCGCGAAAAAACTGACAGTCCATGTGTTAAATTGGTGGGAGCAATTTTTAAGATTTTTACGAGACTTATGGAACAGTTTTATTAAGCTTTTTACCAATTGGTCCCTAGGGCCGCTTTGGCTTGTCATACCAATCATTATCCTAATTATTATACTCATCATAAAACTATGGAAAGACAAATTTACGTCGTTTTTTGGAAGTATTCTGCATTTCTTATTCATATTGATTCCTCGTCCTCGCAGTAAGAAGCTGCACCATGCGTGGTGGGTTGGCTACTAGTATATAGAATATAAAAAACATGAATGACAAGAAAAAGATAGAAAGCTTAATAGATTTGTTAATTTGAAAAAAGCACATGAGGGGTATTTGATATTTGTAAGATTACTACAGACCTTGCTAAAGAAGAGGAATATTCGTTCTCTAATCAAATGAAGAGGGCGGCAATATTAATTAGTTCAAGCGTAGCGGAGGGTTTCTCAAGGAGAAGCAATAAGGAGAAATCTCAGTTCTATTTTATAGCTAAAGGTTCTCTAACTTAACTTCAGAATCAACTTTTGGTGGCAAGTGACATTGATTATTTACAGCAAGATAGGCTTAAATTAATACCAGATAAGATAGTCAAGATTCACAAAATGATAAACACTTTTATAAAAAATATAGCTTCTAAATACTAAATTCTAGATTCTTGTAAAGCAAAGCTTTATTCTTTAGGGGACTGTGCGGTTTCTTCTTTTACTTCCGGTGTTTCAGAGTGTTCTTTTTCAGCCTCTTTAGTGCCTTTAGAACCGTCTTTCTTCCTTTTCTTGAAGTACATCCATCCGAGTATTATTGCAACGATTATGAGTATTATTACGACTGTGATTCTCCATGGAAATACCCAGAAGTAAACAGTAGCTGTTAATGGAAGGTTGTTATTAATTCCATAGTTTGCCAAGAGTTCTGCTTTGTATCTTCCAATCATTAGGGTTTGTCCAATTGTGTTTTCGAAGTCTCTGGCTGCTTCAGGGAAAATGTCGTGTTTTGATAAGTCTTCGGATTTATTAAAGAATAATCCCGATACTGTGATTGTACCCTTTGGTGAGAAATGCAAATCTCCCATGTTTTTGATTTGAGTTAATATTTTTACCGGTCCGTATTCTTGGAAAGGATTAGCAAAGAATTTAACTACATTTGCTTTTTCTGTTACCGGTCCATTAACCGTAATCTTGAATAAGCTTCCTACTTGAGATTGAACCACTCCTCCGGAATTCTTACTGCCGGCACTTTTAACATCAGGAGTATAAACAACGGCTGCATAGTGTCCTCCTGGCCTTGCATTAAATGGAACTCTTAAATAATAGCTTAAGGTTTGATTTTCACCTGGTTTAAGAGTAAAGGTGGATGGAGAGATCCCCAACCATGCTGCTGCTGAATATTTATTATTTAAAGTCCCAGGAGGTAAGATGTTTGGTGTTCCAACGGAATCTACGACTGTAAAATCTTCTACGGCCGCTTGAAAGGTAAGTGGTACATTTGATTGGTTGATTACTTTGGTTACTCCTTCAACATATTTTCCCGGATCAAGTTTTTGTTCAACAACCGGGTAAACAACCGTAATGGTTCGGGTAATTTCTTGAGCTGTAGCAATTCCAACTACTGAAAAGACAGTGGAGAGAGCTAGTCCTATTATTAAGTTCCTTTTTAAATTGTTTATTTTAGGCAGTTTTTTCATATTTTAGAATGTTGCCGTTGCAACGTAAGTAAATATTGTTCTGTAAATTCCAGGAGGGGTGAGTGATGTGATTGTAGCTCCGTACATTACTGCTGTTGTTTCTGCCGCTACTGGACCCAAAGAATATGATGCAAGCGTGTCGTAGAAATTGTTCGTGCCTGTATTCCAAGGGTTTGAGAACTTAGCTGTTCCATTGCTTCCGGCATCTGGCGCTGTACCTGCGTTTACCCATTGATCAGTATTTACAGCAGCTGTTCTTGATCCGCAAGCATGAATACCGAATGTTTGTGTTCCCAATCCGGTAATACTGATTACGGCTGGTGCCGGTAAATTATTATTTGTTAATCCATTTCCTCCGTTTGCATCAGAAAAGTACATTCCGCTTGCCGGATTTATAAATCTACCGGAAGATGTGGCGGTGAGAGCATAGCCTGATGCTCCGTTAGTTGATACGGTGAGTCCCTGAAGAGCTTTGCTTAAAAAGTTTGGTCCAAGAGAGCCCAAGTCTACAAAGGTTGCTGTTGCTGTAAGACCTGAGTTTGAGAGTATTGAAACGCCGCAGCCACCGTTGGTAACAGGAGCTGAATTGGCATCTGTTCCACTGGCAAATCCGGTTATGGAGAAAGTAAGGGTTGGTTCAACCGTTCCTTGCACTTGAACGGAATCTATTGTTGCAATTTTAGCTGATCCAGTATCTAAAACAACTGAACTTGCATCTTGCGTTTGAAGTCCGATTTTCCAATAATCTGCAGTACAAGTGGTTGCGCCTACGCAAGCCTGACCGGGAGACCTGGTTGGGTTAACTAAAGCAGGAGTTGAAGAACCAATCGTAATGGTAACCGTTACAGCTCCGTTGATTTGAGCGGTTTGCACTAAGCAGGTTATAGATGGTGTACTTGGGGATGTATTCGAGGTAGAGTGTGAGAAAGTACAAGTGGTTGCACCGGAAGAAAAAGATGCCGAGATATTTGTATCCTGAAGATTGTTAAATCCAAAACCGGTTGCAGAAGGAGAAGCTAAATTAGATCCCAGGATGTTATCGGTTATAGTTGGAAAAGTTATTATTATTTTTCCATTTACAGGAATTGAAGAGATAGTTGTAAATTTAATTACATGTACTGCGGTTATTTCTTCAACAAGTGGTTCTCCACTATGATGTAAATTAGTTGTTGAGTTTGTAAAGTAAACTGTTCTTTGATTGGCGGCAGGGATTCCGGCAGCAGACATCGACGCGACGTTAAGTGAGTTAAGAGTTTCTCCTTTATCCCAAAGGTGTGCGCTATCTGAGGCAATAAAGTAAGAGCCGTTATCATAAATTACTGTCTGTCCGGATCCAACAGCTAAATTTGCTCCAGCAGTAACAAATATTGGTGCAGATGCGGAGGGTCTGGAAGTTGAGATTGTATCTGAAATACCCTGAAGTGAGGCTGCATTTGCTTTTTGGACAGAAAGCAAAGCAAATAAGACAATTATTCCTAGGAGAATTGAACTGTGTTTTATAAATCGATTCATTTAATAAATACTTTAATAACTACTATTACTAATATGTGAGTTTTGAGATAAAAAGTCAAGTAGCATTTTTACTACAATTTGAAGCTATTATGTGTTCTCATGAGTAATTATGTGATTTAAATTACACTTTTAAGCTCATTCTCTTTTTAACTCTTATTACTATATATATTGTTAAGCCAATAATTAGCAAAAGCCCCAGTAAATATTCCAAAGGAAAAGCGAAAAAAGCAATTCGTTTTCTAAAAACAGGGCCTTCGTTAGAAAGCGAAAGCGTTAAGTTTGCCGTATACGGTCCTAAAAGGAATTTTTCAGGCCAAATACTTACAGGAAACTGGTTTTTTTCAACCACGGCCTTAATTTTTTCATAATCCTTATCTGACGTGGTGGTTGATTGAAGGGAGTCGGGGATTCGTCTCACGCTATTAGATAGTACGTTTTCCGGTAGCAGTAGCACTTTGCCAACTGCCTGACCAAAGAAGTTTTTAATAATAATGTCGCCTTTTATGGTTATAAAGTGGTCACTGGTGTTTCTAAGCCGGATTGTAAACGGAACAGGGCCCTTAAAAGTTAAAAACGGAGAGGAGAAATCTTCGATTATTCCGTCGGTTTTGCCGGTTGGACCAACTGTGAGAAGCACATTGCTGGCAATTCCGGCCGATGCGCCGGTTGAATTTGAGGTATTGTTACCCACGGGATTTGAAGTAAAGACGATCGAGAAATAATAATCTCCTTTGGGCTGGTCAACAGGAATTATAATTCTTAAGTTTAGTTCTTTTTTTTGTTTGGGAGAAAGGGTAATCGTGTCTATTTGGTTTCCGTTATCCGTAATTATTACTTTTTGGAAAAGGTTTGGATCGGGAAAATTACTTGAATCATCGGCAAAAGTTACTTGCCCGTTTTCATCTTGTGAAGCGGTAAAAGGCTTAAGAGAAAGCTTTAAATCTACCGGATTTTCGGTGAAGTTTTCGATTGTAAAGGGCGCATTTATATCGGATGGGGTAGTAGCTTGGACTTCAAAGATTGGTGGGTAAATGCCTATGTCAACGCCTTGCGCGTGCACTGCGTTTACAGACTTAAGATTTAAGATTAAAGAGATAAGAATAATTAAAATAATTTTTATTTTCATATCAAAAAGTAGGTGTTGCTATATAGTTTAATATACTTGTATATAGTCCTGCTGCTTGAGTATTGGTAACATTTACCTTATATGTTATATCAGATTTTCTGCTTCTTGACACAGTAGTGGAACTCATTACAACTGTGGCTGAAGGAGAGGATATAAAGGGTTTGTAAAAAGTTGAGTTAGTAAATCCAGTTGCGCAATCCGTGCCGGTGACATTGGCACAATTATACCCAAAACCATATACCAGACTGCTTGACCAAACAGCTGCGGTTGACGGAGTACAATTTCCGGCGTCACAAGTTGTGGCAGGAATCTCGCGGCCGGTAGAATTAACTCTTAAGTTGTGATTTTGTGAAACAGTGACTTGATATCCACGAGCGGAGTCATTAGATACCGTAAGTCGATTGGCTCTAGTTACCGGTGTGCCAGGAGTGATTAGTCCAAAATCAATAAGAATAGTTGAAAGAGAAAATCTAAAAGGATAAATGGAATATATATACTGAAAGCCCGCTCTGACCTTGAAATTAGGTCCGGTAAAAAGATTTGCGCCTGTTTGTCCAACAGTAAAGCTTACTTTATAGTTTGGTCCGGTTGGTTTTCCGGCAACAGAGTTAAGATTACCCATTCTAATAATGTAATTATTATTAGTCATGGTTTGAGCGCTTGCAGAACCCATATATAAAAGAAGATAAATTATGCTTAAAACAAGCACAAAGTAGAAATTTTTAATCATAACTTGGATTCTTGTCTTAAATCTTCTGTTTCCTCTAATACTTCGTTTAGTTTTTCCATATCTTTTTCCTTTAAGTTTTGTTTTTCATCTTTAATTACTGCTTCGATATCCTCAGAAATCGTATCTGCGGCGTCTTTTGTTCTTTCTTCCAAGCTTTCCAGTTCTTCCTGTTGATCTTCATTTCTTCTGTATTCTTTGCCAAAGAAAAAAGCCAACGGGGAAATAAGTACCAGTGAGCCAAGCTTTAAGATATTATTGGTAATATCGTTTCTCATAACTTCCGGAGCAAAAACTAAAAGTGCGCCAATCACAAAAATAAAAGTAATTGAGGGTTCAAAAACAAACGAAATGCCAAATCCTAAGAAATATAATAGGAAGAAAAGAGGCGAGTTAATCGAATCGGTTGAAAAAATAAGGATAAAAATAAGCGTATTAAGGATAAAAATTCCCCAAGGGCCTTCGCCGCCTAAGTTTAAAAATCCTTTGCCTTTGTTTCTAAGCGAAGCAATCAAATAAAGGGCAATTAAAAGTCCTAAAATAGGAGTAGTAAGGGAAGACAAGGGGGTCATTTCAAATATAAATATTAAAATGAAAGAAAGGATTAACACTAAGCTTTCGGAAATTATCTTCATACTACTATCGTAGGCAATATGTTGTAAAAGTTCAAGTAGACTTATGCTATACTTTAGCTATGAAAAAAATAGGAAAATACTTTCCAAAAGATGTCGAACCAAAATGGCAGGAAATCTGGGCCAAAGACGGACTTTATAAGTTTCCAAAAAATCCTAAAAAGAAATATTATAATTTAGTTGAACTCCCGTATCCTTCGGGTGATTTACATATGGGGCATTGGTTTAATTTTGCAACCGCTGACGTGCACGCAAGATATAAAAGAATGTCGGGATTTGATGTTTTTTTCCCAAATGGCTTTGATGCTTTCGGTTTACCGGCAGAAAACGCTGCAATAAAACACAATATTCATCCCAAAGATTGGACAATGAAAAATATTGAAACCATGACTTTGCAGTTTAAAACCATAGGGACAATGATTGACTGGGATTACACTACAATTACTTGTTTACCGGAATTTTACCGCTGGAACCAATGGATTTTCTTAAAAATGTTTGAAAAAGGGATTGCATACAGGGGTAAGGCTTTGTCTAATTGGTGTCCGGTAGATCAAACAGTTTTGGCAAATGAACATATCGAAGCGGGAAAATGTTGGAGATGCGGTAGCGAAGTTATTCAAAAAGAAGTCGAGCAATGGTTTTTAAAGATAACCGATTATGCCGACAGTTTAATTTGGCCTGAAAATCCAAAAGTCGACTGGCCAAAAGAAGTCAGAGAAGGGCAGAATAACTGGATTGGAAAAAGTGAAGGAATGCTAATTGATTTTGGAGAGATAGGGGTTTTTACCACCAGGCCGGAGACGTCGGACGGTGCTACGTTTTTGGTAGTTGCGCCGGAGCATAAATTCGCACAAGCAATAGAATCACAAGAAGTTAAGGATTACATTAAGCAAGCCTCAAAAAAGACTGAGATGGAGAGAAAAGAAGACCGAACAAAGTCGGGAATCTTTACGGGTAAATATGTTAAAAATCCGGTAACAAATAAAGATATTCCGGTTTGGGTATCCGATTATGTATTAGCAGGATATGGAACAGGTGCGATAATGGCGGTCCCATTTGCCGATGAAAGAGATAAGGAATTTGCTGAGAAGTTTAATCTTCCAATTGTTGAGACCTCGTTTAAAGCTAAGCCCGAGGGTAAAAAAACCGTTAATTACCATCTTCGGGATTGGTCGATATCAAGGCAAAGGTATTGGGGAACGCCAGTTCCAATAGTTTACTGTGCTGAATGCGGATTAGTACCGGTTCCAATGGCTGATTTGCCAATTGAACTTCCTTATAATGTTGATTACACGCCAAAAGGCAAGCCGCCACTAGCAACAGACGAAGAATGGTTAAACGTAAAATGTCCAAAATGCGGGCACGATGCAAAAAGAGATGCAGAAACCTTAGACACCTTCTTTGATAGTGCCTGGTATTACTATCGTTATGTTTCACCTAATTTTGATAAAGGTCCATTTGACGAAAAGGAAGTTGGAAAAATTATGCCGGTTGACGTTTATGTTGGAGGCTCGGAGCATATTTTGGGTCACACTTTGTATGCTCGGTTTTTCACAAAGTTTTTCAAGGAAATTGGCTTGGTTTCATTTGATGAATTTGCTTTAAAAAGAGTTCAGCACGGAGTAATTTTAGGACCTGATGGGAATCGTATGAGTAAAAGCAAGGGAAACGTGGTTAATCCTGACAAAGTGGTAAAGGAATATGGTGCTGATGCGGTAAGGCTTTACCTTTGTTTTATGATGCCATACGAAGCAACTGCGCCATGGTCAACGGGGGCAATTTCGGGAATTTATAGATTTTTAAAAAGAATTTGGGAGTTGTCAGAAAAAGTTGAAACAGTACATCCCAATGTATCAGACCTTACTATGATGCATAAAACAATTAAAAAAGTAGGGGATGATTTAAACAATTTTCATTTCAATACTGCGGTTTCAAGCCTGATGTCTTGGTTAAATTATTTAAGCGTCAAGCAGACTTCAAAAGAGGAATACGATACTTTTTTGAAGCTATTAGCCCCATTTGCGCCACATATTACCGAGGAACTTTATCACTTAAATGACTTAAGTGCTAACTCGATACATTTAGATAATTGGCCGACAATTCAATCTAAATACTTAATTGAAGAAGAACTTAGGATCGTCGTGCAGGTTAACGGTAGATTAAGAGATACAATTATAACGCAAAATACAAATCTTAAAAATCAAAACTTAATCGAAGAGGAAGCGAAGAAATGTGTTAATGTTCAAAAATATCTGGAAGGGCAGGCAATTAAGAAAGTAATTTATGTAGAAGGTAAGCTGATTAATTTTGTTATTTAATGGAATCTGTGGCTATTTCCTCCAGATTGCTGAATTTTGCTAGAAAATATTGACTAACCCTAAGCCTAGGATCGGTTAGTTTGATATTCTTTATATATGGTTTGATAGCTTTATTTGGATCCTCAAATTCTTCCGATATTAAGTTTTCACACAACAGCTTGGCCTCGAATGTTTCACAAAATCAACCGAAACCAACAGAAATAATAATTGACATAGAAGGATAAGTTATTAAGCCGGGCATCTACAAAATGCTTCAGGGTTCTATTATTCAAGATGCTTTAGTTGTACCAGGCGGCTTGTCGGAAAATACCGATAGAGATTATATTTCCAAAAATATAAATTTGGCAATTAAACTAATTGACGGACAAAAAATATATTCCAAAGATAGGCAAAACTTAACTTAATCCTCAGGTGTTTTATAGAAGTGAAATGGTTTGTTTAAAGATACAATTAAAGTCAAATAGTGGTATTTTTGTCAATTAAAGTATGCGACTGCTAAACTAACGCCTATTAGACCCTGTGAAATTTTACCAAATAGCTTTAAATTAAAGAAAATAAATCGAATTTAGCAGTTATTCAAAGCATCTGATAATGAGCAAATGTTTTACAAACTAATGCTAATTAATCATTGAGGAAGCAGTAGGAATACTGGTTGGAATATGTCCTTGTATAACCTGTGGAGTTTGTTCTTCCATGGGAATGGTAAAGGTAATTGCTGTTCCTTGGTTTGGCTCTGAAGAGACACTAACCTGGCCATCATGCGCCTCAACAATACCTTTTACAATATAAAGCCCGAGCCCTGTGCCTTTTTTAGATAATTCACGCGGGCTGGTACGAATTTGATAGTATTTGGAGAAGAGGTCTTTCTGCTCGTTTTCGGGAATTCCCAGGCCGTTATCAGCAACAGATATTGCTAGAAAATCCTTTTCTGGTTTGGCCGAAATAGTAATTCTTCCGTTTGGATTACTAAATTTAAGGCTATTAGAGATTAAATTATTTAAAACCTGTGTAATTCGTTCCGGATCGATATCGATTTTTGGCAAAGGGAAATAAATGTTGGTCGAGATTAAAATCTGTTTCTTTTTTGCCTGTGGCAAGAATGGCTCGATTGAATTCTCGATAATTTTAGAGATGCCCGAAGGTTTTTTGGTGATGCTAAATCTTCCGGCTTCGATTTTTGCCGCATCTAAAACTTGATTTATCTGTTCCAGAAGATTTTTAGCCTGCAAATCAATTATTGTGAGAAGCTTTTTTTGCTGTTCTTCTTCTAGTTTGCCTTTATTATCAAAAACTTCAATCATCAATTCAGATGAATCTTTAATAGCGGTTAAAGGTGCTCTTAATTCATGAACTATCATATGAGTAAAGTCTTCTTTAATTCTGGTTACGTCTTTGTCTAAAGTGATGTCATGAAAAAGTATAGAGGCTCCAATCGGTTTGCCTGGCTCTCTTGAGTCGGGCACAGGAGAAATAAAAGTCTGGAAAATCCTGGTATTAATAGTAACTTCCTTATCTTCGATAACGGAATTTGTTTTTAAAGCATCATCTATTTTTTCAATTAAATTGTATTGTGTACCAAGCGAGGTTAGAATGTCGGCAAATACCGGTGTTTTAGAAGAAAGATTCATAAATGATTTAGCCGCTTCGTTAATTATTAAAAGATTCATTCGAGTATCTACCATAAATACTCCGTCGGCCAAGCCCGTGACCATTGCAGATAGCTTGCCTTTTTCGGTTTCTAGGACGTCTCTTAACCTTGAAAAAGCATTTGTGGCTTGGGCGACTATCTGGTAGAGAATGGTAATTTCTTCTTCGGTGTAAAGATTGTTGCTGGAAGACGAAACGTTAATCAATCCAACTACTTCGTCTCCAACAATTAGCGGGATATTAAAATATGATTTAATAGATACTGTTTTTGCTTCATCCAGCGGAATGCCTGAGATTTGCTCTTCCATCTGAAGAGGATAGTTAGTAGTTAAAGCTTGTAAAGAGGCGAGCATGCTTTTTTTAACAGCCTGGATAAAAGCAGAGCTAATAGTTTGCTCGATATGTGTTTTGAAAAGCATTTTCTCATTTTTTATAACCATACTTGAGGCGGTTGAGTAGGGGAAAAGATGTTTTAGGCTGCCAGTAATTACATCGGCGACTTTTATAATATCTAAAGTATAGCCAATCTTGTCCTGTATTTCTTTGAGAATTGAGATTTGATAGAGCCTTTGTTTTTGATAATTTTCTCTTTTTGCAAGTTGGCGTCTTAACATAATGACGCGGATTAAAAGAAATATTGCAAAAAAGTCAAAAGCAGTGGTAAAAATTACCCATAGTTGGCTTAAAAAAGGTAACATAGACAGTTATTTTGTAATTGCTTCAAGCTTGTCTCCGGTTCTTTTACTACCTATAACGATGATATAGGTTCCGATGACAAAGAAGAGGAATTTTGCTAATACTACCGGTGTTATAAACTGTTTTAATTGATCATAGCTTGAGAGTTGTAGGTAACTTTCGGCGGCATCAAGTAAAATTCCGATAGCGATAAACAAAACTCCTGAAGAGATATTTTTAAAGCCGTTTGCAATAATACCGGTGCCAAATTTTTTGGTAACTTTGGTCATTATGACGGCTGCAACAATTCCGGCTAGTCCGGCAATTAAGGCTCCTGCTTCGATTAAAATGGTTAAAAGCTTATCGAAATCAATCACTTAAGCGTTACCTCCTTGATTAACAGGGTTTTCGGTTGGTGATGGAGAAGCTTGGCCTTGATTTGGATAAATAGACAGAAGTGGCTCCATAGTTTTTTCAACAATTAAACCCGATAATTGAACAAACTGGTCAATTAAAGCTTGAATTAGTTCTTGTGGTTGTCCAGAAATATCGGTTACTGTGCCATCGTCGGCAACGGTTAGTCCCTTAACGTTTCTGGCTTTGGCAAGGGTAATTGTCGGTCCTAAAATAACAATTTGTTTTTGGATAACTTGTGTCAGAAGCGTTTTATAGTCGGTGTTGGCAGGTGGTTGCATATTATTGAACTTTTAATGCTTCTTTTACTTTGTTAACTACATCTCTTGGTTCAACTTGATATTTAAATAAATAATCAATTGCTCCTTGGTCGATTGCTCCTTTAACCAATTCTTCCTGAGAAAAGTTAGACAAAAGAATTACGGGAATTGTTTTAGTAAGATCGTCGGCTTTAAGCGTTCTTAAAATGTCATTTCCGGCCATATCGGGAAGTACTTGATCTAAAAGAATAAGGTTGGGTTTTTCTGTTTTTGCTTTTTCCAAGCCTTCTTGTCCGGTTAATGAATAAACAGTCTCAAAACCATCTTTAGTTAAGGCTGCGCTGAAGATATTGGTCAGGTCTTCGTCGTCGTCGATAATTAAAACCTTCATATATTTAAAACTAGCAGCAAGTTAAGAAAAAAGCAAGTGGTCGCTGCGAGATGGGTTGAGATTATTTTTTATTATAATTTTGTGCGGGACTGGTGTGTCTGAATTTAAATCTATCAGGATATCTAAGGCCTTGAATTATTCCTCCGATTGCAATGCCCTTAATAACGGTAAGATATTGAAATCCTTCGTAGTTTAAAAGAGTAATAGCAGTAACGAGGGTTAAGATAGCCCAATGGTGAATATGATAAATTCTGCCACGATAATGGATTCTGACGTTTGGCAAGAGTTCAATACGCCAAACTTTAAAAGGAGGAATCTTGTTTTTTTTCTTTTCAGGATGGGTTAGATATAAAAATAAAACATATCCTAGCCAAACAGAAAATATAAATGTAAAAAATCCACTCATATATAATAAATTCTAACTGTATATGCTACAAGAAAGCTTAGGTATATGCAAGTGCAGAGAACTTGTTCATTTGAATATGATAAAATCAATCCATAGATGGAAAACGTAAGCGAAAAAATATACTCAATTTTACAAGAAATAGTCACGGATTTAGGCATTTTAGACATAGAATTTAAAGTAGAAAGGCCAAAAGACTTAGATCATGGAGATTTTGCTTCAAATATCGCTCTGGCTTTGTCAAAAAAATTAGACAAAAACCCCTTCGATTTGGCTTTGGAAATTTCAGAAAAAATAAAATCTCTGCCAGAATTTGAAAAAGTCGAGGCTGTAAAGCCGGGTTTTATTAATTTTTACCTTTCTAAACAATATTTAGCTTCAAATTTAAAACAAATAATTCAACAAGGATCATCTTTTGGCACATTAAATATTGGAAAAGGTAAAAAAGTAAGCGTTGAATTTGTTAGTGCTAATCCAACTGGACCTTTGCATATTGGAAACGCCCGCGGTGGGCCATTGGGAGATACGATCGCAAATGTTTTAAATAAAGTCGGATACGCAGTAACTCGGGAGTACCTTCACAATGACGTTGGCGGGCAGGTAGGAAGATTAGGAGAGGCAATATATTTTACTATTCATCCTGACCAAAAATCTGCTGAATACGAAGTTCAGTATCAAGGAGAATATATAAAAGAATTAGCAGATGAAGTAAAAGAGTCGCTTGGGGAAGTAGACTTGTCGCAGGAAGAATTTATCGAAAAAGCTGGCAAAATTGCCGTTGAATTAATGCTAACCGAAATTCTCAAAGATTGTGAAGGCATGGGAATTAAGTTTGATAAGGTTAGGAAAGAATCTGATTTAAGAAAAGAGGTGCCTCAGGTTCTCTCAAAGATAAGCAAATTCATTAAAGAAAAAGAAGGAGCAATGTGGTTTGCTCCGGGTGATGAATTCTTAAAAGACAGGGAGACAGTTGTGCAAAAGTCAGATGGAAATTATACCTATTTTGCTTCGGATATTGTTTATCATAACGAAAAAATGAGTCAAAACGATATGATAATCGATATCTTAGGTGCAAACCATTCAGGTCATGAGCCAAGAATTAAAGCCGTTGTTAAGGCTTTGGGATTTGACCCAAACAATTTAAAAGTTGTTTTATATCAGTGGATTAGGCTTAAAAGGGGAGCAGAAATTGTTAAAATGAGTAAAAGAGCCGGTACTTTTGTGACTGCAAAAGAGGTTTTGGATGAAGTTGGTAAAGACGCTTTTAGATTTTTTCTTTTAATGCAGAATTCTTCAACACATATGGATTTTGATTTAGAGCTTGCAAAGAAAAAAGCCTCAGAAAACCCGGTTTTTTACGTTCAATATGCTTATACCAGGATTGCAAGCATCTTTAAAAAAGCAGTTTCAGAAAACTTTTCAGATGCAAATGTTTCAGGTCTAAGCGAAAAAGAAGAAATGGATTTAATCAGAAAATTAGTTGAGTTTCCTGACTTGGTTAAAGAAGTGTCGCAAAGCTTGGCAGCGAATAATTTAGTAAATTACGCAATGGATTTAGCTTCGCTTTTCCATAAATTCTATGAAAAACATCAGGTAATTTCTAAAGAGGGAAAGGTAGATTTACCAAAATTAGCCTTACTTAAAGCCACGCAAATTACTCTTAAAAATACTTTAGACTTACTCGGTGTCAGTACGCCAGAAACAATGTAATTTTTGCTTCTTCAAATTTCCATTATGCGCTGTTATAATCAATTTCTATGAAACACACCCGAAAAGTCCTCAAGAACGGTTTAAGGCTAATCACAATTCCGATGCCTTCGTTTGAATCTGCAACCGTAATGGTAATGGTTGGAGCGGGTTCTAGATACGAAACTTCTAAAAATAACGGAATTTCCCATTTTTTAGAGCATATGGCGTTTAAGGGTACAGAAAAACGCCCAAATGCGCAGGCAATTGCTTCTTTAATTGATGGAATCGGCGGAGAATTTAATGCTTTTACCAGCAAAGAGGTAACCGGATATTACGTAAAATCAGCTGCAAATCACGTTGATTTGTGCTTGGATATACTTGCAGATATGCTTCAGAATTCAAAGCTGGACGAAGCTGAGATAGAAAGGGAAAAGGGGGTAATTTTGGAAGAAATTAACCTTTATGAAGACACTCCTTCTAGAAAAATTGGCGATATTTACGAAAGCCTGTTATATGGAGATACTCCAATGGGCTGGGATATTGCAGGCCGCAAGGAAGTAATTAAGGCAATTACCAGAAAAGACTTTGTAGATTACATGCAAAGCCTTTATAGCGCTGATAATATTACGGTAGTTGTTGCAGGCGGAGTCGAGGCTAAAAATGTTGAAGAAATGGTTGAGAAACACTTCGGTAGCATGAAGTCTTTCGATATATTAAGATGCATTCAACTAGTAGAAAACCAGGTCAAACCAGCACTTACTATAAAGCAAAAAACTACCGAGCAAGTACATATTGCACTTGGATTTAGGACAGTTTCCATTAATAACGAAGAAAAGCACGCTCTTTCAGTTCTGGCTGCAATACTTGGAGGAGGCATGAGTTCGAGGCTATTTTCCGAAGTTAGGGAAAAAAGAGGTTTGGCTTATTACGTAAGAACATCATCCGAGCATTATCAGGATGGCGGAAACATTGTTTCAACCGCAGGCTTAGATTCGAAGCGTTTGGAAGAGGGAATCTCGGTAATCGTAGAGGAATATTCAAAATTTGCCAAAGGAATCGCAAGTATAACCGAAAAAGAGCTTTCAAAAGCTAAGGAATACTTAAAAGGCCATTTTGTTTTGGAATTAGAAGATAGTCGTTCGGTGGCTGCATTTCATGCTCAGGCAGAGCTTTTGGAGAAAACAATAGAAACTCCGGAAGAATTGATTGTTAAAACAGATAAAGTCACTTTAGAAGAGGTTGAGACTATGGCCAAAAAATACTTTAAGCAAGAGACGCTTAATTTAGCCATAATTGGAAATTTTGACGATAGACAAAAATTTGAAAAACTATTAAAATTATAAATATGGAAAGAACATTAGTGGTATTAAAACCGGATGCAGTAAAAAGAGGTTTGATTGGTCAGATTCTTACACGTTTCGAAAATGTTGGATTAACAATTGTGGCTGTTAGGCTAGTTACCGCAAAAAGAGAGCTAGTTGAAAGGCATTATCCGGAGAATAGGGAAGAATTATGGGTTGGAATAGGTAATAAAACCCTCGAAAACTACAAAGCCTTCGAAATTGACCCGAAAGAAAGTCTTGGAACAGACGATCCTAAAGAAATCGGTAAAATGGTAAGAGTTTGGTTAATGGATTATATTATGGAAGGACCAGTTTTAGCCTTAGTTTTACAAGGTCCACACGCAGTTGAGCTGGTCAGAAAGCTGGCTGGACACACTCTTCCATTAATTTCGGCACCGGGTACAATCAGAGGAGATTTTTCGTTTGATTCTTCTTATCTTGCCAACAGCAGCAAAAGACCAATTAAAAACTTAATTCATGCATCAGGAAATAAAGATGAAGCTGAATACGAAATACCACTTTGGTTTACAAAAGAGGAAATCCACGATTACAAACGCTCCGCAGACGTTATCTAACTTGCTTCTCTTTTCTAAAATTTAAATAAGCTAATATCAGAATTCCGGTTGAAATTGCTTCGGATGTTAGGCAATATTGGCAAAAAGCATGGAGAATAAAAGCCTGAATTACAATTAACGCGACCGAAACCATAAATCCAGTTATCGAAAGAAGATAAAACGCGTTTAAATAAATCTTTTTATAATTTGTAAGAAGCAAAGTACAGATAACCATCACCAAAAGGTAGAAGACAGAGCCTAAAAGCGCAACAGAAATTGGTCCGATGGTTGCATATTGACTGGTTAAAACCTTTTCGCAGTTAGCGATAACAGAACAGGGTGGAACAATGTTTTTATAATGCAGAATTGTTAGGTAAGTTGCGACAATAAAACCTAAAAAACCTAAGATTAAAGAGTAGAGGATTAACTTATTTTTTGTTGAGTTCATTATTAATTAATTTTTTAAGATCATCATAGCTTCCAGGGTTGGTTATTTTTACTCCGTTTAAGATAAAGGTTGGGGTTGAATTAATTCCTTCTGAAAGCGCTTGCTGTTCTGAAGCATTTACGTAGTTTTTAACTTCATCTGAGGTTAAATCTGTTTGGAATTTTTTTAAATCAAGCTTTAATTTCCTGGCATAGTCCATAAATGTACCTGTTGGGTCTGAAGTCTCCGCCCAATCTTTTTGATTTGTAAACAAAAGGTCAGACATTTCAAATAAATTATTTTGCTTGTAGGCGGCGTATGCAGCTTGCGCTGAGATGTGGGAATTAGGATGAAGGTTGGTTAAAGGAAACATTCTGTAGGCAAAGTAAACCTTTCCGTTAAAATCACTCAAAAGTTGTTTTACCATTGGATGATATGTCGCGCAGGCCGGACATTGAAAGTCGGAGTATTCAATTAAAGTTAATTTTGCTTTTGAATCTCCGTTAGTAATGTCTCTTGCGGTAACCGGAGCAACGTTCACTTTTTCTGTTGAAGTGACTGAAGAAGGGGAGTTTACTAGCCAGACCAAGCCTAAAATGACCAGGCCAATTAACAATGCTCCGCCGGCCCAAACAGAATATTTTTTAAGCTTTACGTTTCTTTCTTCAAGCTTAGCTTTTTCCTGCCATTCGATTTTTCGTAGTTCCTTTTTTTCTTTCTTGGTTAATTTTTCTTCGGACATAGAGAATATAATCGCATGTTAGGTTTAATTTTTCAAGAGGGAATTATGACTTTTTTCTAACGGCAGTTAATAATAAGACAACGCCAGCTCCCGATATTAACGTTCCTACAGAGCCAAATTCTCCATGTTGGTTAATTATTCCTTCGGCGATTGTAAACACGCCAATTCCGGAAACAAGTGCGCCTGTTTTAATCAAAGTCTGCTTTTTGTTTGGCTCTCTGTCTTTCATTGGTCGGGGTAGAAGGAATTGAACCTTCTGCCTCTCGGTCCCGAACCGAGCGTTCTACCGATGAACTATACCCCGAAAAAGTGCCCTCGGGGGGAATTGAACCTCCATTTCACTCTTAGGACGAGTTTGCTCTATCCGTTGAGCTACGAGGGCGCTTCGACCATATGTCTAAGCACAAGGCTTGATTGTATTTTAACATAAGGGCGTTTACAATAAAATTATGAATAAGAAAGAGGTTTTAAAATTTTTAATACTTAGAACTGTTGGAAACTTTCTTGTTTTATTTGCAATTTTTGGAATTTTGGCAACTTTTGGACCAGCGATTTATTACGAAGTAAGCTATAAAGTCCTGCAATTTAGGGGAGTGAGATACGTAATTGCTGCAACTTCTACGGTTTTGCCTTCACCATCTCCAACTCCTACTCCTATTTCGGGTCAGCCTGTAATTACACCTATAGTTACTCCTATTCCTACTCCAACACCCGTAAAGTCAATTGGAGTTGATAATTTTGGACAAGTTTTAACTGGACCACAAGTGCAAATCTTAACGCCGAAAGATACTAAATTTTCTATTATAATTCCAAAAATTGGAGCTTCGGCTAAAATTTATCCAAACATTGATCCCTCCAGTGAAAATGATTTTTTGCCTACCCTAATGAAAGGCGTTGCTCATGCAAAAGGAACTGTTTTTCCAGGAATGAAGGGGAATATTTATCTCTTTGCTCATTCAACTGACAATTTTTGGGATGTTGGAAGGTATAATGCAGTTTTTTACCTCTTAAAAGACCTACATCCGGGGGATGATGTTGTCATATTTTTTGAAAACAAAAGGTACGATTACATAGTAAAGTCTTCTAAAATAGTTAGCCCTTCGGATGTTTCTTATATAGTAAATAGTCAAAAGCAAAGTAAAGAAACTTTAATTCTTCAGACTTGTTGGCCTCCCGGAACCACGTGGCAAAGATTATTAGTATTCGCAGAACCTAAGTAATTATTTTAGTCCAATTGTATAAAGATTTGGAGCAATGTTTGGGTTTCCTAAATTGGTTAAGATTACAAGTTTGGTAGCATCGGGCCAGGGGAATACGTATCCGTCAACAAATGGTCCTGCATAGACTGTAGTTTGATTTCCTGCGTCATATTCCATGATATCGATTTTCTGGTCGTGCACATAAATTAAGTGCTTGGAATCAGGGTACCATTTTAAGTCAAGTGGTGAATTGTCTGCTTTTCGAGGAAGACTGTCTAGAATTTTATAATTTCTGTCTTCTTTAATATCATAAACATAAATTCCACCTTTTTTAATCTCTCTTACTTCGGGAGTTGAATCAGCTCCTATTAATGGAGGCATAATGATTCTATCTAAGGTTGCGGATTGAGACGCTTGATACAGGATTTTTGTTTCATCGGCTGTCCATTCTAAGATATTATAGTTTTCAGTAACCTGCTTTTTAAGTTTTTTAGAAAGGCTATCCATTAAAGCTTTATCTTTTTCGCTTTGCAATTTGAGCCAGGAGGTATTAACCGAAGCAATAGTCTCTGTTACATCCGAGGGAGTATCATTGGCGCTCTTAGAGTTTAAAAGGTAAGTAGTTGAAAGTAGGTCTAATTTTATAGTTGCTAACATTTCCTTGCTATCCGGCGACCACATAAGTGTGGCTTTTGAAAAAACGTTTATCGTGTCGTTAGTAATTTGAGTTGAGCTGCTTTGTAAGGTTAGGATTGGCATTGAGCTCATGTCTAAAACATAAATTCCGTTTTTTACAGCCGACTGTGAAGCAACCGAATAGGCAATTTTTGTTTTTCCCGGATCTAAAACAGGATTAGAAATTCCGATATTAGTTATGCTTTCAAGCTTTGGGGCGCTGGGAAGTAACAGAGCGTCTGCCTTGCTGACAACCTCATTTTTAATAATTATTTTCTTTTCCCATGCGAAATAGCCTTCTTTGAAAATTTTTACATCATAAGTACCGGGAGCCAGATTAATAGTGTTATCAGTCGCTGTGGTTAAGTGCCCGTTGATTAAAACTTGAGCTCCGTTGGGAGAGCTGGTGGTCACTAAGAGTCCTGTTCCGGAGACGATTGCGCCACTTCTATTAAAATTTAGTCTGTATCCGCTTCCAAAAAGAATAACTAAGGCTGTTGCTAAGACTAAAAATCCAACGATAAGAAGAGAGATGGTTAGTTGTTTTTTCATTGTGCGTTAAGCGCATTATACGTCCAAAGAATAACTCTTGCAAGAAGCTCTGGGGGTGTTATAATCAATTAATTAAAGCCAAAATTTAAATTGATAGCTTTACGATATAGTTAGACACACTTTTTGGCTTAAATTTAACTTATGGCATTTGTGTTTTCAAAAAGAATCGGAATAGATCTTGGTACCGCAAACACTTTGGTTTATGTCGCCGGTGAAGGAATTGTCTTAAATGAGCCAACAGTAGTGGCAGTTACTGCAGAAGAGAATAGAGTGGTTGCTGTTGGTAAAGAAGCAAAGGAAATGCTTGGAAGAACCCCCGGAAATATTGTTGCTTTAAGACCGCTTCGAGATGGTGTTATTGCCGACTATACTATAACCGAGGCGATGCTTTCGTATTTTATCGATAAAGCAGTCGGTAAGTCCCGTTTTTTTAAACCTGAAGTTATGATTTGTATTCCTTCAGGTGTTACCCAAGTTGAAAGACGGGCTGTTTTGGATGCAACTATGGCAGCGGGAGCAAAAGTTGCTTATTTAATAGAAGAGCCATTAGCGGCAGCAATTGGCGCAAAAATACCAATTGCCCAGCCTGCAGGTCACATGGTAGTTGATATTGGCGGAGGCTCAACCGAGTCTGCGGTTATCTCATTGGGTGGAGTAGTTGTACATAATAGCGTTAGGGTTGGGGGAAACAAGGTCGATGAGGCAATTGCTAACTATTGTAAAAAGAAATTCAACTTATTAATCGGAGAAAGAACGGCCGAAGAAATTAAAATAGAAATGGGCAATGCCTATTTGGACGAAAAGAAAGTTTCTGATCAAAAACACATCGAAATTAGGGGTCGCGATTCGGTAACAGGACTTCCTAGAACAGTAGAGTTAAATGAAGGACAGGTGAATGAGGCAATTCTACCCGTTTTAATGGATATTATTTCTGCCGTAAAAGGAGTAATGGAGCAAACGCCTCCCGAGTTAGCATCAGACATTATTGATAAAGGAGTTGTAATGAGTGGGGGAACATCACTTCTTACAAACCTTGATAAGCTAATGACAAAGGTTACTGGAGTGCCTTGTCACTTGGCAGAAGATGCGCTTTTATGCGTTGTTAGAGGTACCGGTGTTGCCTTAGAAAATATAGAACTTTATAAAAGAAGCATAGCTAAGAGATAATCCTATAATTATTTTGTTGAATGATGGGTTATTGTTAAGAGGTAGTAAGTGTACTAAAATTTTCACAGAAACATAGTTTATAGTATTTAGATTAAGATAGAGGCATAAAGCGTTGAATATATTTAAGCTAAGCATAAAATGAATAGAAATTTCTTGGAAACAAAAAATGTTCAAAATTAACAAAAACAAGAAAATTATAAAAATCGAGTTTAGTCTTATAATAAAATGAATGATTTTGAGAAAATAAAGTTGTTAGGAGTGGGCATAACAAATGCCTCAGAAGAACAAATCCTAGAGTTTATTGTTAGAGGACTAGAGAATATTAGTGAAAAGTACTACATTGTTACCCCAAACCCCGAACTTTTGGTAATTGCCAATTACAATAGCAACTACAAGCATGTCCTTAATAACGCTAAATTAGCCTTGGCGGATGGTATAGGGGTGATGTGGGGGGCTCAATTCGTGGGTAAACCACTAATGCAAAGAATAACCGGCGCAGATTTTGTGAAAAGTCTATCAAATCATGTTGCAAAACGGCCTATAACGGTAAGCTATCTCGGCGGAGGGCCCCACGTAGCAGAGTTAACTGCCGAGTGCTTAAAAAAATTATACCCGGAGCTTAAGATAAGTTGGGTATCGCAGGAGTGGCAAAGTGGGTTAAAAAACAACAAAACAGACATCCTATTTGTTGCATTTGGTTCGCCAAAACAAGAAAAATGGATATCTGAGAATTTGGAAGATCTACCTGCTAAAGTTGTCGTTGGAGTAGGGGGTGCTTTTGATTTTATTAGTGGTAGGGTGCCAAGAGCGCCAAAGGTTTTAAGAAGCCTTGGACTTGAGTGGTTGTTCCGGCTTATTATTCAACCTTGGAGAGTAAAGAGGCAGTTATCGCTCTTAAAATTTGTATATTTAATTATTAAAGAAAAATTTAATCCTTAACATCACCTCTTTAGCTACTATATATAGTTGAGATATAAAGCAAGTAAGCTTTTTTAAAGTAGTTAGTTTACAGCAACAATAAATTACTAATTAGTAATTTTTTAAACAGTTAATGATCATTATTAAAACTTTATATATTCTAACAATTAATAATAATCTAACTATTTATTAAGTTAAAATAAGTAAAGAAATTAATTATTAAATAAAAACTCAAATATTATAAATTTTAAATACTATCATATAGTAATTAACGATATATAAAAATATTTCAAATATATGTACTTGCGAAAGAAAATTTGTTGTTAAACAAATGAGCAAATAGGTAAGTGTTTTAAAGAATAAGTAATTTAAGAGTTTATGCAAAAAACTACTGTTGTTATGTTTTGATATGTATTGTTAACAATTGATATGAATTGAAGGTAAATTTCGGGAATTAAATTTATTGATTTATTGGGATAATTTGGGCGTTCGAGAATTATTCGATTTAAAATAGGATTTTTTTTATTGTTTTAGCCATAATTTACCGAAGATTTACCGATAAGAAAAATACTCAAACGATTCAGACTCAGATGAATTTCACAATTGCTCAAAAACGTCTTAGCAGACAAAAGTGTACTTTGATTTTTAGCTTCGAAAGAATTATGTTTAAAAACAGAAAGATTGATTTGATAGTCTAAACTCAATTTTTTGAAGAATAGCGCTTAGTTATTTTAACTGCTAATTGAGGCTAGTAGATTTTATAATTTTAATAACAAATTTTTGATTACTTGCAATTTACTAGTCATTTGTTGTTAAATAAAATTGCAATGGATTTTAAGTTTATCAAAAATTTTGCAGCAAATAAATGGGTAATTTTTTCTCCAAGAAGATCGGCGAGACCGGATATAGCAAATGGAGAAGAGCCGCACTGTCCGTTTTGTTATGGAAATGACTCTAAAGAAAAAGAGTCCTATAGAGTTGGTGGAAATGCAGGAGAAGATAACTGGCAGATAATTGTAAAACCAAATAAATTTGTTTTTGCGCCAATTCATGAACTGGTTATTCATTCTCCCGATCATCATAAAAATTTTGATGAATTACCTCTTTCCCAAAACGAATTAATTTTAAAAACTTACAGAGAGCGTTTTAAAGCACATCAAGATAAAGGGCAGGTTTTTATCTTTCATAATCATGGTACTGAGGGTGGAGCAAGCCTTCCGCATCCGCATAGTCAAATAGTGGTAATACCTGATTTTGTGAAGCTAGAAGTGCCTGAAGTAGATTTTTCAAAAGAAAAAGAAGACTATCTTGAAACGGAAAATTTTATAATCTTTGCGCCAATTTCCAGTCAATGGCCGGACGAAGCATGGATTGCGCCCAAAAAGGAAGCAGGCTTTTATTCCGAAATAACCGATGAGGAGGTTAAGGATCTTGCTAAAGCTTTATACAGACTGGTGCAAATTTTTGATCTGCGCCACGGTCAGGAATTTCCATATAATTTTTATATCTCACCTTTTAAGAATTGGTATTTAAGAATTATACCAAGGCAAAAGGTGTTGGGGGGATTTGAAGTGGGTACGAATGTTTGGGTAAATACTCAAGACCCGAGGGAAACAATTGCTTTTATAAAAGAGCATTTTGAAGCACCAAACGAAGAAAAAATCAGAAACGAGCATAGAGCAAAATACCATAAAGCGGTCTAGCTAGAGGACTAGAAGAAGTGCTCCTCCAAAGATCATCAGTATTAATCCTAATCCGCCAAATTTAACTAAATTACTTGGTCCTGTTGGAGGTAATTTAGCTGATCCACTGGCTGTTAAGGAAGTCAGCTGGGAAGTGCCGGTAGTAGGGTTGTTAGTAATTCCAGATGGTGTGCTGGTTGTACTTACCGAGCCTCCATTAAGATTAGCAGGACCAACTCTATCTCCAGGCATGCATCCGTTTATAGCATTAACCCAAAAATAGTAAGTTGTATTCGCATTTAAGCCCCTAATGGTATACGTACTTACGTTTCCCGTACTTACAACGCCCCATTTGGCAGTGGTATTGTTGTCGGAATAAACAATTGAATAGTCAGTTGCCGAACTGCTTGCAGCCGTTACCCACGTTAAAGTTAGCTGGGTGCTGGTTGGACCGGCGCTGACTGTTAAGCCGGATGGGTTTTCCGGTTTTGTATCGGTACAAACAAATGGAGTAGTATTTGAGCTTGGCGGGACTGCGGTTGTTGTTGGTGTTAATGTAGGCGTTGGAGTATTAGTTGGAGTAGGAGAAGGCCCAAAATTGTTAAAAGCTAAAACGCGGTTATTATTGGAATCTCCCACAAATAAAGTAGTTCCACTAAAAGAAAGTTCTCCTTGGGGATTGTTAAGAGTTGCAGATGTTGTGCCGATTGAGCTAGAAGTAAGGTTTATTTGACCAATTGCATCATCTGCCAAGGCATTATCTGTTGTTGGTATAGATGGGAAAGCTAAAATACGATTATTTCCTGAATCTTGAACCAGAAGTCTTGTCCCGTCCCAAATGATATCGGTTGGAGTACTTAGAGTATTGGCGGCAACCGCTCCTCCTTGATTGGCGCTAGACGAAGCAATATCAAATTGCCCAATTACTGCGCTTGCTGATGCATAGTCGGTAGTTGGAACAGGATTAAAAGTTAAAACTCGGTTATTAAACGTATCTGCAATTATTAATTGACTTTGAATGATTCTTGCAGCTGATGGGGAGCTAAGGTTTTGTCCAGATACTGCTCCTAAAGTAGGGGTAACAAAGTCCGGTTGACCAATAACTAAATCTGCCGAAGCTGAGCTTATGGAGGGTACGGTATTAAATATTAATATACGGTTATTTCCGGTATCTGTAATTAATAGTTTTCCGGTTGTTTGGTCAAAAGTGACAGATTCTGGATGGTTAAGAGTGCTGGCTGAAGGAGAAGCGTTTCCTTGGTTGGCGCTGGATGATGCCATGTCTGGCTGCCCAATGACTACGTCAGCAGAGACGTTATTTCCTACAGGAATAGTGTTATAGATTAAAACTCTATTATTATTTGTATCGGCAATAAATACTTTTGTTCCGTCGGTATCGATAAATCGAGGCCCACTTAGAGTAAATGCGCTGACTGTTGCGCCTTGATTTGCATTACCCGCAAACATATCCGATTGTCCTATAACCAAGTCTGCCGAAGCTGAGCTAACAGAAGGAATAGTATTATAAATTAACACTCGGTTGTTGTTTAAATCACTGACAAAAAGATGAGTACCATTAGCTACAACTCCTGATTGGCTGTCATAACCAAAGGGATTTGTACCGCTGCCGCTAGCGTTAATAGGAGATGACATAAGGTCAGCTTGTCCAACTGCAAGATTTGCATTTAAGTTTAGAGCCGAAACCGAATGGTTGGTGGTAAAATAAAACATTAATAGGGGAACAAGAAATAAAAGCGTTATAGCTAGTGTTACGATAGCCACCTTTTTGTATGTCCATGGTCTAAGGGTTTTTAATTTGACTTGTAATTTATTTAACATTATTTTTCTTCCTCTTTTTATAGTAAATCAGAAGAATAATTATTGCAAATAAAAATACGTCGATTTTTATAAAGTCAAAACTGCCTTGCGTAAAGAACTTAACTTCTGAAAAAAGCTTCTGATTCGTCTTACCGAAATGGAGGCTTATTTTGGCCTTATACAAGCCCGGTAGAAGCATTTTTTGATAAGTTACTACACTTACACTATAAAGCCTGATACTTTCCGGTAGCGCGTCTAAGGAGTCTTGATTTACTATGCCTTTTGCCGCTAGATTTCCGAAGGGATCAAAGATCTCAATCAAGCCATAGGGAATAACATGAACATTGCCGTTATTTTGAAACCTTAAGACATAAGAATTGGGGTAATCAAAGTTATCCCTTTCAGGTAGAAAAGTACTTATCTTTCCTTCCTCGATTTCTTTTCCTGTGGAAGCTCTGACAAATAAAAGGCTTGATAAAATCGCTTTTATATTAACCTGTTTATTGTTCTCCGGCTGGGCGATTTCTGCCAAAATGCTGGCATAATGGCCGCCTTTGGTAATTCTTTTATCGTCGATAAAGACTTTGATTGTCTTTTTCTCTCCCGGATTTAAATAAATTTGGGGATTTGCAAAACTGATCCAGGAAGAGAGGGAATATTTATAATTTGCCGCCTGTTTTCCTTCTAAAAAACTAATTTTATAACTGTCTTCAAGCTGGGTAAAATCTTCAACGCTTAATTTTAGATTTATTTCACCGGTCGTATTATTAACATAAGTTAAATTATATTCCGCAGGATCAGATGCTAAATCTACGTGCATGATTGAAGGGTAAACGGTAATGCCTTTTGGCTTCTCTTGAGCAAGCGCCATAGGCATAGGTTTAAGAATTATGATTAAAGATATAAGAACAAGGCTTATGAAAAATATCGATTTTTTCATACATAAATGATAGCATAATCTGTAGTGAAGAAAATACTGGTTTTAACAATTATTATTATATTTATTTTTGCAGCAGCTTTTGCTTATATAATGTTGAATAAATCTGCCAAAGGCCTGTCGCAAGCAGAGAGAGATGCCGCTTTATCCAATCTGTTAGGAAGAAAGCTTAATTTATCCGATAAGGTGGTACAAAAAGACTATGTTCTGCATAACGGCAAGTACGTTAGTTTTATTTATCCCAAAGATGCCAAGCCATTTGATGAACAAAATCAGCCAGGAGGGCCATATTACAGTAAGGACGCGCTAGAAAATTTTACTTTTAGTTTGCAAAGTCCTTTTCTATGGGGATCAATTCGTGTTTTGCCAAATACACCTGGAATGTCAAGATTGGAAGACTATTCAGGAATCAGAGTAAGAAGACTTGACCCTAATAATTATAAAGAAAGCGAGATTACAATTAATGGAGTTAAAGGCCTCCAATATGAAAGTATTAATATCTCATCAAACACAAAAAAGGAAGCGTTTTTTTATTTAAACAATAGAATTTATTTTGTATTATCAGAAGGAAACAGTAAAAGTGATTTAGTAAATTTATTTGAAAAAGTAGTTGGTTCGTTGAAGTTTTTATAAACCTCTGTCTGTTCGTTTTTGAATTTGACGATTGATGTAGTAGTTTAATAAGTATCTGATTATGATTATAAGCAGAATAAAAGAAATTACTAACCCAATAATTACTTTATAAGGGATTATCCAAAAACTAATGGTGGTTTCAAGTGGCACATCCCTTGCTCCGTTATCAAAAACTAGCAGTAGGGAAGCGGTATATTTTCCAAATCTGAAACTGGTTAATTTATTCCAATTGAATGCTAATCGAGTCATCTGTTTTCCGTTTTTATCCAATTTTGGTTGGCCGTTTTCTACAATTGGCTGATTAACGATAAATCCATCGCTCCAAGAAGATTGGAATATTCTAGCGGAATTAGGAAGTATGCTTCCTAGGCCGGGATTAACGTCTAAACTTGCAATATTTTTACTTGCCGGTCCTGAGATGAAAATACTTCCGTGTGGTTTTACATGCACATTTCCAGTGTTCTGAACCTTAATAATAAAATCAGTTGGTAGATACTCAGAAATATAATTTGTGATAGAAAAATCTAGAATTTTGGCATCAGATTTAGCTCCTGCTTTTCTTACATTCAAAAGAATTGGTACTGCAGCAGCGCCGGTAATTGTAGCTCCTGTTTTTGCCGGCTGTGCTTCTTTATCTTGAGTAAAACTTATTGCTACATAATATCCATAAGCAGCTTCTTTGGGAATATTTACTGTAAATGGTACCTCGGTCCATTCAAGAGGTTTTAAGACTACTTTTGTATCTTGAAACTTGATCCATTCTACTGCTTGATTTAGCTTATCTTCTTTTAAGGTTAAGTTTCCGTTTAAGTCTCCGCTGATGCCTTGAACTTGTAATTTTATTGCAATAGGAGAGGTCGTATTATTTCTTATTCTTACTTTTTCCGACAGATTATCTCCGGGATTTGTATTAAGGTCAAAGAATACGGGGGAGACTGTGACATCGTAATTTGACTGTGTTTGAGCAGAAGCAGTAGATTGGAAGTAGAGAAAAATAAATAGAAAAATTGCTGTTAATAATATTCCGCTTAATGTTTTCTTATTAAATACTAAATATTTCATACTAGATACTTTCTTCTTTCTTCTTTCCTCTTCCAAATATTTGTAAAACTCTTCTAATCATGTTTTTAAAAGTGCTAAAGAATCCGATTCCTGCAAAAGCAAGCAAAAGTATCGCTGCAATTACGATTTTCCAGGAAAACACAAAGAATGAAGTGGTTGCTTCAAAAGGAATATCCCTGGTATCTGTGCTTAAAATGACAATTGCTTGGGCGGTATATCTTCCAATCCTAAAATCCAAGATCTTGTCCCATCTTATTTTAAGTTGGGTTTCGGGATTTCCTTTTTTATCCAGTTTTGGTACACCATTAACTATTTTAGGCTCTTGCGTTACGAATCCGTCATTCCAAATTGATTCATATATTTTTGCGGAATTGGGAAGTATATTGCTCTGTCCATCGTTAACGGGAATTGTTGTAACTGGATTTCCAAGCCAGTCTTTAATAAAAATGGTGCCCTTAGGTTTTATATGTACGTTTCCGGTATTTTGAAAATTAATATGCAATTTTGCCGGTAGATATTCGTAAAAGCCTGAATCAGGCATAAAACTTACCAGTTTGCCATCAAATTTTGCTCCGGCTTTTTTAACATTCAATAGTATTGGAACGGCTGCTGCACCTTTAATTACAGCTCCGGTTTTAGTATTTTGATTTTTATCAGCCTGTGTAAAGCTTATTGCCCAGTAATATCCATATGCTGCGTCTTTAGGCACTTGGATTTCAAATGGTATTTCAGTCCATTCTAGGGGTGGTAATGTGACATTGCTGTTAGGAAATTTTAGCCAAGAAAGAGTAGTGTCAGCTTTGTCCTGCTTTAAAGCAATATTTCCGCTTAAATCTCCTTCCAGTCTTTTTGCTTCGACATTTAAAGACATAGGGGAGGTAGTATTATTTCTAATTTTAATTACTCCTTTTAAGTTGGAATCTGGTACTGCGGTTAAGTCAAAAAAAACTGGAGATACAGTGACGTCGTAGTTGGTGGATTGGGCAGAAACTAAATTGCCGTATCCCATTGCCATGACAAAAACTATTAGTAATACGGGCAGGGACAATAATCTTTTTCCAAACTTCATTTTTTAGAAAGAGCCGGATGCTACCATTGTGAGGGTATCAGTATAATCTGTTCCTGCTGGTACGTTTCCAAGTGGCTTTGCTCTTGCTCCAACCGTAAAGGTTGTTCCGGATTGATTTCCTGTCTTAGAGGCAATTAAATCAAAGCTGGTGTTGCTAACAAATCCGACTGAATTTCCACCGTCTCCAGTATTATATTCAGCAGCAATAGTTGGAGCACCAGTGCCAGTTACTCCGAAAATACCTACGCCGGTTGTGGATCCAAGGTCGCTTGGCGTAGCATCGTAGCTTCCAGGATAGGTAATCGTCTGACCTGTTGCTACTGAATTTAATCCGCCACTTCCAGATTTTACCCAAGATAAGAATCCGTTAGTTGCGTTTGTGGAAATTGTTGCAGTTACTCTATATGGTGAAGTAACCGGTGTTGCGCTGTTTAAAGTTCCAAGTGGTAATGCTTGTCCTGTTGCTCCTCCAGAGAGTGCAAAGCTAAAGGTTGCCGAAACCGATGCAGTAACTTGGATTTGTTCGCTATTTGCTCCAGCTGTAATAGCAGTTGCGTATCCTAAGTTTTCTACGTTTACTCCTGTTGATTGATTATAAGTTAATACGTTTCCGGTTTTATCGGCTCCTGCAGTTCCAACTGTTGATGAACCGGCTGTAAAGTGGAAACAATATGTGTTAGTAGCATTGGTTAAATCAGTACTGGTAAAAATAGCCGCTTTAGAAGCAGTGTTATCTACAAAGCTTGGTCCAACAATTCCCGGCCAAGCTGTTGCAGTAAAAGAATCACCGGTTGATGCGCCGTTTGGCATATTTGCGGCAGTTGTGTCAACAGTCCAAGTTGTATTTGCTCCGGTTAGAGAGAAAGTAGAAGGAAAGGCAACAATTACTTTTGTGACACCACCTGAGGTTTGAGTTGATTTCATACAAACTACTCCGGACAATGTTGCAGAAGCAGATTGTCTATCCAGTCTTAAAAATCCTGTTGCCGAAGCATATGATTTTTGAGGATAAAATAGAGGATAGATCATTAAAAGAATTAAAGAAACGATGAGGGTTAGATTGATGATGGTTGTTTCGTTTTTATTAACTGATAAATTCATTTTGTAATTATAATTACTAGTGATAATAGCAAAACATTTTTTTAATTACTTGTCAATAGGGCATTTCAGAATGAACCTGTTCCGATTACGGTAATGGTATCGGCATAGTCGGTTGCCGCAGGAGTTGAGGTTGATGCCTTAGCTTTCACTTGGAAAGTTGCTTGTCCATTACTTACCGGAGCAGCGGTTGAATCTGCAAAAACTCTTTTAGTGGTATCGACAATGCCAACATTTTGCGCTGTACCATTATATGGACTAATAATTTCCATTGGTCCACCCGATGTTTGAGTTATTGTTTGTCCTTGTATACCGTAGCCCTCAGATGCGGGAGCTAAATTTCCGGTTGTACTGGTAATTGTATAGTTTCCCGCTGCTATGCTTTTAAGTCCGGCATTTTGGCTGTTTAAATAAACTATTCCTCCACTATTAGCATTAGTGGAGATATTAGTAGTTACACTTTGCCAGGATGTGGTTATTTGTCCGGCATTAACTACTCCGATGCCAACGGAGAATGGGGGAATGGATTGGTTGGTAGTTTGAATGCTAAAAGTAAAAGTTGGGTTTACGGTTGCTGCTGATGCAACGGCACTGTATCTTCCTTGTTGAAAAGTTCCTCTTTTAGCAGCGACTCTTGCATAATAAGTAGTTCCGGTAGAAAGTCCGATGATATTAAATCCTGTTCCCGAGCCCCAAGACGTATAAGTTTGCCAAACTGGATTTAACCCAAGTGTATTGTCGGCCTGCACATAATAAATGTTCGAAGAGAAATCGCCAACTGTTGAAACTTGAATTATAAAAGTGGCATCGGTTGAATTCCCGCCATTATCGATGATTACTTTAAGTTTATTGTAGTAATTAGAAGGGTTAGTAACGCTTGGGGCGGCGGGAGTATTTGGTTCTAATGTGTAAGTTAGTCCCGGCCCCAAAATATAACTGGTAGAAGAAAGACTGGCAGTTTCAACTTCTCCTAAAATTCCCTGAAACATATAATTAGTAGAACTACTTGTTGCAACTCCTCCTGCACCAAAACCATAATCCAAAAGTTGAAAATTAGTGCTGGTTGGCCCGGCGAAAGCTATGTTAGTTGACCTAAGAATTATGACAAAAGAAATAAGAATAACAACTACAATTTTAAATTTTAAATTTTTAATTTTTAATGAATTTTTAATCATTTAATTTTAAAATATCTGGATATATATAGACTTAATCTTCATATATTGCGAATCCTTTTGATATATTAATTTATATTTTGTAATACTCATAAATCTAATGTTACATCGGTAAATAAAATGCTCCTTGACCAAATAATGGATGTAAATAATCAAAGGTTAATACTTGTGAAACTTCTCGTCTATTTGCCAAAACCGCCCGAAGAGATTGGTTAAAAGTTAAGTCACTAGATTGAAAATTTATTAATGTTTTTAATGCCGCTTTTACATCTCTTTCTTCTGGATAAAGAATGTTTAAATCACTTAAAAAAACGGTTCTTAAAAAATCTTTAGACAGCGATGGGCTGATTTCTCTATAAATTTGATTATAGACGTCGTTTAAAGTAAAAATGTCGGTAAATAAAAGGTAGTTTTCGATAGCAAAATACCTAAAATAGGCAGAAGCCTGCTCATATTTTGGGTGAGCCCGGTTAATTAAGGCATAAAAACCGCTTCTTGAAATATAAACCTTTTTACTCGTAATAGCCATAATCTAGTTAATTTTCTATTTTGTAAATTACCTCAACTGGTTAAGTTTAGGGATGCTCCTCTGCCTTTTAGTCTAAACAACGGATCGTCTAATGTAAATACTTTTGCGGGTCTTAATTTTTTAATTTCCTGTTTTTTAGACGGGGCACTGGTAAAGTCTTTATTAAAATTTGCGAGTTCTGATTCTTTAATTCTTACATTTCCACCAACTCTAACTGCTTTTAATTTCTCTTCTTTAATATAGCGCCGAATAGTTAGGGGATGAACCTTTAAAATGAATGCAACTTGATTTATATTTAAAAGGTTTTCCATATATACAATTGTATACAATAATATATAATATTATGTAAGATGTCAATAGATTTGACCAGCCTCAAAAATCTAATGTAAATTTAATATTACCTACGGTAATATTAAATGCGTAAATTTAGGTTTAATTTTAAAATAATTTTCACAGGGCTTTTAATAGCTTTGATTCTTGCAAACCTCCTCTTACATTTTACTCAATCAGCCCAGGCAGCTTTAGGCATAAACAGATTTATAAACTTTCAGGGAAAATTGGTAAATAATCCTGCGGCAACCAACGTTTCGAATACTTCTTACACCGTAGTTTTCACGCTTTATAATAATTTTTCGGGTGGTGATGTACTTTGGCAAGAAACGCAAACTGTAACTACGACCGATGGAATCTTTAGGGTTCAACTTGGTTCGGTAGCTCCAATTCCTGCAAACTTTAATTTTAACTGGTCAAATATTTATCTTGGAGTTAAGGTAAACTCTGATGCGGAAATGACTCCAAGAGTTCAATTATCTGCCGTGCCTTATGCTTTTAATGCTGGGCAGGTTGCAGGATTAACTGTTCAAGATTCAACTGGTTTAGCTTCAACTTCGGCAACTTTACAGCTTGGAAATTCAACTACTCCCGTAACTTTTAATTTAGGCGCAAATAATCTTACGTTTACAACCGGTGGAACAACAACTCTTACTCTTCCATCCACAGGAACACTCCTTACTAATACAGCAACTACTAATCAAACTGTAACCTCAACCCAAACTTCGGGAAATGTTTTATCAATTGCAGATTCAACTGGTTTAATAAGTGCGATTGCCGGATTGACTGTTGGTTTGACTTCATCTACTAATTCTCAGAACAAAACTGGCATTTCTTTTGATTTGTCAGGTGGAACCGGCGGAATATATTATGATTTATTAGGTTCTGGTTCAACATGGGCAATAACTAGAGCAGGAGCATTTAATGCAAACGGAGCATATGGAAGTTTGGGAGATTGTTTGAAATCTGGAGGAGGAGCAACAAGCGCAATGACTTATGGATCTTGTGGAACGAATGGTGGAGGTGGCGGGGCGTTTGCAGAACTAGCCGGTGCAATTGTTCCATTAAATTTAACCGAGGATTTTCTGTTAGGCTCTCAGTCAACAGCGGGCGCAAGATTTAGAGTAACAGGAGATGTCTTAGGTTCTGGAACACTAGTAGTTGCATCAATTTCGGGTAATACATCATTTGCAGCATTAGTAGTAAACAATGATGGAGTAGGGCCTTTATTTACTGCTAGCTCTTCAGGAATATCCAGATTCACAATTTTACAAAACGGAAGTATTGATTCAACAGGAACGGCGTCTGTAGCCGGAGCTTTTACTTTTAAATCGGGAGGAGGAACAATCCAGACAACATATAATCAGCCGTTAACAGTTGGTGGAGCAACAACAGGATTTATTATTCTTACTCCTAATAATACACAAACATTGGTTATTGCGCCAAATGTGCTAAGCGTAACTGGTGCAGAAAATTTAAGCGGAAACTTAAACTTTACAGGTTCAAATCCTTCTATAACCAATACTAGTGCTAACACATTAACAATTAATTCGGGATCTACGGGAAATATTCAGTTCTTCTCAAGCTCAAATACTTTGTCATCTGCCGGGGAATTGGTACTTGCAGGTGGTACTGGAAGTAATATTTCACTTTCAGGAACAACGGGAATAACTCTTTCGGGTAATTCAGCAGGAATTGCATTTTCTGGAAATGGAATTAATGCCATAACAACAGCAGTAAATCAAAATCTTGCAATTAATCCTGGAGGTTTTGGATTATTAGGAATAAATACCGATGGACTAGTTCCCCGTGCAAATTTAGATATTAGAGCTAATTTTGGAACACTGGCTGTTGCTTCAATTTCTGGTTCAACATCTTTTGCAACGTTGGTGGTAGATAACACAGGAGTTGGAGACTTATTTACAGCCTCTAAATCTGGATTACCACTATTTACAATTAAAAATAATGGAAACATAAATCTTAGTAGTCCGGGAGATATAACAATATCCAATTCCGGTACAGGTTTAACGTTTCAAGAAACCGGGGACACATTTGGAACGGTTGCTCTTAGTTTACAAAATAGAAACGGAGTTAATGGAGCAATGTTCCAGCAATTAGGAAGTGTAGATTTGGTAGATTTTGTATTTAAGGGATTAATAGAACAAAGGAATATCAGGTTTGAAAACAGAGTTACAGGTAGTTATCAAATTTCTACACCTGAATTTGAGATCGGTATGCCCGCAGATCCGACAATGTTAATAAGTGATGTAGGCGTAGGAATAAGAAAAGGTGCGCTTTTAATAGCTGGCTCATGGAATAACGCTGCTACTTTTTCAGCTACTCTTGATGTAAGAAACTTATTCAGCGGTACTTTAGCAGTTGCATCAATTTCAGGGTCAACCAGTTTTGCAAGTTTAGTTATAGATCAAACCGGCGCCGGAGATATATTTGCAGCTTCAAGAAGTGGCAAAACACTATTTAGAATTACCAATTACGGGCAACTTGATTTAGTTGGTGGTCAAAATACAGCGGATATCGATACGCTATCCGGAACAACTTTAAAGATTGGAACAGCGAATGCAACAACTTTAACCTTGGGAAGAGTAGGGCAGGGAATAACTTTGTCTGGGTTTACAAATGCTGGTGGAATATTTACAACCAATGCATCGGGTAATTTAGTTCAAACTGCAACCGGAATTGCGGCCCAATGTTTAATTTCTCAAGGTACAGGCACACCTACTTGGGGAAGCTGTTTCTCTGGAGCTGGGGCTGGAAATTATTGGACCTTAAATGGAGGTGCAGCGACAATATATCCTATAAATACAACTTTAGATTTTCTTTGGGGAGGAGTAGCAAGCTCAACTGCAACATTTAAATTAACAGGTTCAAACGCTTTAGCCGGAACAATGTCGGTTGCATCAATTTCCGGACAAACCTCGTACGCTGCTTTGGTAGTAGATAATAGAATTGGTGATTTAATTACAGCTTCTGCTGCGGGTGATACCAGATTTGTGGTTAGGCAAGACGGAAGCGTAAGTATTGGCAACGGAGCTGAAGTTAATGCAGGATTTACGTTGGATGTATTAGGAAGTGCCAGGATTGGAAATAATACAACCGGGGATGATATTATTAAACAAACAACTTCGGATTTTACTCAAGGCGCTAAATGTACGGGTACTAATTATTGTGTTACGACCGCAGATGGCGTAGATAGCGTCTCAACTTCTGGGGATCAAATATCTTTAGTTACTGATTTAATCGGGGCAGGTGGAAGTCCTGTCGCTCCCGCTCCGGGTCCAGGTATTGGTCAAACAATTGCCAATACGTCTTTAACTTTCCAAAGACCTGATAAAAAATTTGTCCTTTTAAATACTAATGGTACTAGGATTTATGATTCAAATACCAATCAATTTGGAGGAGGAGCAATATTTACTACCGGAACTATCGGAGTCGGCGCAACGGCCTTCCAAAGGCCTGACGGAAATTTTGTGGTAGTAATGGGAAATGGAAGTGCATCTCAAATTTATTCTAATGCTCCTAGTGCAAGTGTAACCGAAATTGGAGCTTTTGCAGCAGGGCCTGCTTTATCCGGAAATGTTGGAGCTGGATCTGATGTTATTAGAAGAAGTGATGGAAGAGTTATAGTTGTTCATGGTGGCGGAGTTGGAACTACCAGCATGTATGATCCAACTACCAATTTGTTTTCCGTAGGACCGGCAATTGCCGCAGCAGGAACAGTTACTACCGGAGGCTTTATATTTGCAACACCATATGGTAAATGGATTGTGGGTCTTGGGACAAGTACAACCACTAATATCTATGATCCTTCACAAACCCCGGGTGGAGCAGGTGGTGGCTCGTTTGTTACAGGGCCAAGTTTAGGAGCTACTAGTGCAGGAGCAGGTGCTCATTCATTGCAAATGCCAGATGGAAGAACACTAGTTATTTTAGGAGGAACAACCGGTACGACTGTAATTTATGATCCAGATACAAACGCTTTTTCCTCTGGTCCACCTCTTGCTTCTTCGCAAACAGTTGGAGCAGGTGGCCATTCATTCCAAAGATCAGATGGTAAATGGGTAGTAGTTTTAGGAGGAGGAAGTACTAATTTACAGTTATTTGACCCATCAAATGGAGCAAATGGGACGTTTAGCACATTAACGGGCTTAAGCGGAGCAGGAGCCGGTACGGGTGCGCATACTTTTCAAAGACCCGACGGAATGTATATTATAGTTCATGGAAATTCTCAGAGCACTTCAACACTTTATGATGGGGGTTGGAATACTACCGGAAACTGGACGTCTGAGGATATAAATAGTACAAAAATATCTACTTATTCAGCTCTACTTTGGTCCGCTAATCCGCAAAGCGCAAATAATAATGCAAGACTTGATATGGAGACAGCAACTTTTTCGGCAAAAACAGCTGATACTAAAGCTCGTCTTGCAACTAATTCTTGGGTCGGTTTTAATAGTAGTGGTGATTTAATAAAAGCTGTCGGTGGCGCTGCTTGGGTAAAAATTAGAATAGTATTTAATTCTCCAGTTAGGTCTTATCAGCAAGCCGTAACCGGTTATATTTTTCAGAGAAATATTTGGGCAGGTGAGGGTGAAGCCTTTTACAGAAGGTCATTTATACAACCAACGGTTTTTAGCTTTAAAATTATAAACCCTCTTGTTTCTTATGGAGATCCAACCGGTACTGGAGATCCAGTATTTGGAAGAAATTTTGCAACTGCCTCTGCAACTTTAGAAGGCGTTGTAACGGATAATTCAAATAGATTAACACTTTCTGTTAACAGAAATCTTCCTACTGCAACAACTTCCGGAGGATTAATTATTGCGTCGGCTTCGGCAAATCTTGGTGCAACGGCAGCAATTGGAACTCATACGATCGAACGCTCAAATGGTACTTTCTTAGTAATAATTGGAGGAACAACTACTACCAGAATTTATGATCCTCAAACTAATACTTTTTCTGCAGGACCGGTTTTGCCGTTTACTGCGGGAACAGGTGCACACTCTTTCCTTATGCCAAATGGCCAATTCTTTACAGTTTTAGGTAATACGACTAATAATACGGCCATATTTGATCCTCAAGCCAATCAATTTATTGCTGGTCCTAAGCTTTGGGGAAACGTAGGTGCGGGAGCAAATACTTTTCAAAGACCTGACGGTTTTTTTGTAATAATAAACGGAGGCGCAACAACTTTTACCAATATTTTAGATCCATTTACTATGGCAGTTACTCAAGGGCCGGGATTAACGGTTCCGATGGGAGCTGGAGGCTTAAATATAAGACGACCTGATGGTAGAATTTTGATTGTTGGCTCTACAACTACGGCAACAAATATTTATGATGCTGCTCTTAATGCGTTTGTAGTTGGTCCTGTCTTAACTACGGGAAACGTTGCTGCCGGTTCAACTGCAGTTCAAATGCCAAGCGGCAGATGGTGGATAAAAACCGCAGCTGCAGTTAGTCAAATTTATGATCCTTATCTTGGTACATTTATAGTTGGTCCGACAGCAAACGGAACCATAAATGCTGGCGCATTAACGGTTCCAAGACCGGATGGGAAATTTGTGTATTTTTCCGGTTCAACAGCAACTGTAATTGATCCTGCGCTTACCGGTGCGGGTGTTACTTTAACCGCTCCGCCTTGTACTTTAGCAGCAGGAAGCAATGTATTCCAAAGGTCATCGGGTGAATATGTAGTTTTATGTGGAAATGGTGCGAGTACTTTTATAGTTGATGCAGGGTGGAATATGGGGGGTACTTATACGTCGGAACAAATTTATGCACCAAATCTTTCTGCTAACACAGTCATGAATTGGAAAAACTCGTCAGGACTTGGAAGCATTAATGTTAAATATCGAACAGCGCCAACTGCAATGGCATTGGGTATGGATAGCTGGTTGCAATTACCGGATAGTGGAAGTAAATTAACTATTACTCCAGGTGATGTTTGGTTTCAAGTACGTATAGATTTACAAGGAGAACTACAGGATTTGCCGGGAGCAAAAACAAGAGTTTGGCTTTCGGAAGGAAATGGAGGATTGGCTCAATACTACCGCCAAATTCAAGCTCCAATTTTACAATATTGGAGTCTAATAAACCAAAAAGATCCATCGATACTTACTTTAACAAGCGCTGGGACAAATATTTTTAGATTTACTGCGGATGGTCAGGCATTTACATCAGACAAGGGCGCATGGAATAGTGGCGGTGCAGATTTGGCAGAGCGTTATACTTCAACGCAAGCTTTACAAGCCGGTGATGTGGTAATAGGAGATAGATATAATCCGCAAAACGTAATGCGCTCAACCGATTCATATCAGTCCAACATTATGGGAGTTGTTTCAACTACTCCTGGATTTGTGGCTGGTGCCTATACGCCAAATTCGTATCCTATTGCTCTGGTTGGACGTGTGCCGGTTAAAATATCTAATGAAAATGGAGAAGTTCACTCAGGAGACTACTTAACATCAGCATCGATTCCAGGATACGCAATGAAAGCAACTGTTGCAGGGCGGGTATTGGGTACTGCACTTGAAGATTTTAATTCATCTACAGATTCAGCGCAACTTACGTGTCCAATGTCTGGGGCTGGAAATCTTTCTACAACCAATTGCGGAACAATTATGGCATTTATTAATCTAACTAACTATAACGGCCAAAATGTTGAGTTGGTTATGGCGGATAAAGGATTTACTTCTAAAGACACCGGCGGACTTTTAACCGATAATGGACTTTCGTCATTTTTAAATGATATCGAACCTAAAAATAGCCAGATTTTAGAATTCTTAAAAACCCTTAAAAGTGATTCGGCAACACTTGGCTCACAAGTATTTACCGGAAGACTAAGTGCTTTGGATATTGTTAGTACGAATATAGTTGCGGATATGATAACTGCAAAAACCATCAGGGCAGATAGAATTGAAGGACTGGAGATATTTACCAACCAACTTTCAAGACTTCAAGACCGAGTCTCAAGCTTGGATGAAAAATCTGCAACAGATTCAGCAGTGCTTGGAGCAAGCTCATTTAATCTAAGTTCCGACGGACTTGCAACCGTAGCGGCAGACTTAAATGTAAAAGGGAATAGTTTTATACAAGGTGCATTGAATGTACTATCATCGATTACAACCCAAAACTTATTTGTTACAGACTTTTCTACTTTCTTTGGAAACGTGTTATTTAAAAAAGACGTATCAATAGAAGGAAGAACAACTTTTAATAGTGATACCGCAGGCTTTGCAATAGTAAATAAAGGATCAGATTCGGTAGAAGTTGTATTTGATAGTGAATACACAAATAACCCAATTATTACGGCAAGTATTGCCCTAGAAAAGCAAACAGATTCCGCATCACAAAAGCAATTAGAAGACGCAGTACTAAACGGAAATATTTCTTACATCATAACCAACCGTAGTACGAAAGGATTTACAATCAGGCTTAACAAAGCAGCAGGGGAAGATATAATTTTCTCATGGGTAGCTTTATCAATTAAAGATGCAAAAATACAAAGCTCAAATTCTAATAAATCAAGCGTTGAAGCAAATCCATCTGCGACAAAATCGGCAGCTTTTCAGTCGATTCTTAACTTATTAAAATAATAGAAATTTAAGAAGAGAGATTTCGTGGTTTATAAATAAATAAAATCAAAGCAAGAATGTTAAAAATAGTAATTGTTAGATAGGGGAAAGTTCTGGCAATTCCAAAAGTAAACGTAAAGTAGACTTCAAAAATCACCGTAATTATAAGTAGATACTCAAGGCTTAATCCAAAAAAGTCTTCCAGATAATGCTCAAAAAGTAAAACAATATTAGTTTTATCTATATCGGTTTTTTGGATTTTAATTTCAATTGGCATATTATTTAATTTGTCCAACGCATACTCAAGGTTTTCGCTTGGTAAATAGTCTTTTTTAACGACGTTAATTTTAAAGTTTTCGGTATTAAGTTTGCCGATATAAAATTCTCCCAACTTATTAGTTGTTAAGTGAGCAAGAATTTTGTTTTTTGTAGTATCAATGATGTAAACATTGGCTTTGGAAACCGGATTTTTATTTTCTTCATCAATAATCTTTCCAAAGACAACGTCTTTTTTATTTTTAGACATTAAAACTTTTATTTTAAAGATGAAAAAATAGGGAATAGCTAAAAGAGGAATATGAGTTTTAAAAGAAAAAGAAACAAGGGCAATAATTACAAACATAAGCAAAGTAAAGCTAGTCATAAAGTTGAAGAATCGGTTGGAAATTGAATATACCCTAACAAATCTTTGACTGGCGGTAACAGCATCGGTAAAGGTGTTTGAATAGTATCTGATGAAATTAGCAATACTAAAAGATTGTGAATCTAAGGCTATTTTTGGATAATTTAGGGCATATGGTCCGACTTCAAATTCCAGTGTTTTGTCGTTATAGCCGATTCCCGAAACGCTCGCTTTATATTTTCCAATCGGTAAAACAATATCAACTGTTCCATCGGGATTAGAATAACTGGGGTTTTCAATTTGCAAAACCTCAGGGGAAATTACGTCATAAACTTTGGATTTTTCATTATAAAGAGAAAGTAGAATTCTGGCATTTTCAATTGGGTCGCCCTTTTTGTCCACAATTAAAAACTTATCGGTTACAATAACTTCAGCAATTTTTTGCTCCTTAATGTTTCCGTAAAAATCAACGATTCTTATCATTAGCTCATAAATTCCCTTTTCTGGCTGGCTTTTAAGTTTTCCCGTATAAATTCCTGGCTGAATTTCAACCAAATCAGCAAAATTTGAATATGCTTGGTTTTCATCAATCGTGTTAAATCCCAAGACGTTTTTATTCTTAACAAAAGCCTGAATTGTTTTAACCAGTGCGTATTTGTCTAAAGCAAATTGGATTTCAAAAACAGTTGATTTTGGAACAACAATGTAATTTAATCCATTGGGTTTTTCAACTGTAACCGTTGGGTTTAACAATATATTTTTGTTGCTGGTTGCAATTAACGAATTAAGATTAACTGAAGGAGCGGTGGATATTTTGGCTGTTTTAAGAGTGAAAATATCTGATTTAACCGTATTTCCACTGCTGTCTGTTGCAATTATTTTAAAGAAATAGTTTGTGTCTGGCGTTAAATCGTTTAATGTAATTAAATCTTGAGTTTTAGGAATAATTGTTTTTACCGATTTTGATAAGCTAGTAATAGAAGTACCGTAATAAAGAGTAAGTGTGGTATTTTTAGTGGTTGATACAGAAATAGTAGCGCTGGAGAAGGAAATTGAGTTAATAGAAATGTCGGAGAAAGCTAAGGGTATCTTGGTTGGCAGGTTAGTCGGAGTCGGAGTTGTGGTAGTTGATGTGGATGGCACTGAAGTGGGAGTAGCAGTAATAGGAGTTACGGTTGGAACAAGCGATGCTTGATAAAGATAGTTTTGAGTTAATGATGTGTCGGGCGTGATAGTCGAGCCGGAAGCAGAGTGAGCAGAAACATCAAAACTGACTAAACTTGTTCCTGTATAACTTGAATTTGTTTTTAAGCTAAAGTTTACGGTTTGGTTGGTAGTTCCTCCAGGAATAGAATTAATTGTCCAGGTAATTGTTCTATTAACAGTATCTATAACCGGAGTAGTTCCGCCATAGGCGCTGGTTGCGCTTCCCACAACATAGTCTAAAATATCAACAGAGGGTGTTGGAGACCCCTGTACAGTTCCTTGACTCCAAGAAGCTTGAATTGTTAACGGAAATGATGGAGTAGTACTAAGGCCATAGGTAATTTGATATTGAATGGTTGAATTTTCGGAAAATTGTGTTCCGGGAGTTAAAGATGCAATTGATATTGGAAGATCAGAAATATGTGGGTCAATAGTTGCTGTAATAGCAATTTGGTCGTTAGAAATAATAGACAGTAAATTATAAGAGGAAGAGTCTATTGTTGTGTTTAAGTTGTCTTTTGTCGTAATTGTTCCAAAATTATTATCGCCCGTTGGTCCAGTTTGTGATAATGGGGATGAAAAATTAAAGCAATAAAGCGCACTAGATATTAAATCTCCACTTGAGAAAGTTACATTTTGACCAGAAACGCTTATTGCTGTTGGTCCAATTGAAGGCCACGAACTTGAACCGCTTGGCAAATTAGTAGTAGTAGTAGTCCAATTAGATGCGTTTAAAGAAATTATAAAACTTGAGGGAAAAGCCACACTGATTGAATTCTCTATACCTGCTCCCGCAGAAGAAGCCTGTGCGCAAGTAGTTCCAGAAAGGAGAGTATTTGCAACTTGACGGTCTAATCTAACATATCCTGAACCAAAAGAAGAGGCGTTTGCGCCTTTTGTACAATAAAAAAAAGAAAAAAGTATTAAAAAAGATAAAAAGATTCCGAGCAGCTTTCTCATCTAATATTTACTTTACACGAAATGACTCTTTCAATCAATAATTATTGACAAACACAAGCTTTTAACTTTATTATATAGAATATGTATGAAGTTCAATTTTCAAACCCTGGTGGTTATAAAAAGTTTATAAAATCAAATTTTAGCAAATTAATAATTTTTGTCGTATTTGTAGGCATTATTTTTTTAGCCGGTTATTTTTTCTTACAGTACCAAAAAACTCAAGCACTTCTTAAGAATCCTAATCAAGCAACTGCTGAGGAAGCTACGCAGTTAGTTATGCGGGTTGGAAAGTTGATAGAGCTTCCAACATCAGAGAATCCAACCATTGCAACAGTTTCTGATGTTACAAAGCTTGTAGACCAGCCATTTTTTTCCAAGGCCCAAAATGGAGACAAGGTTCTCGTATATACGCAAAATAAAATGTTAATTCTTTTTAGACCAAGTTTGAATAAAATAATAACAGTCGGAACAGTCAATGCTGCCCCGACAATTACAGCAAATCCTACGGTTACTGTAACTCCTACTATTTCTGCAGCTCCCACGATTACTTCTAAGCCAACTTTAACTCCAACCGTTACCCCTTTGCCAGCGCAATAAATTAAAAGAGTTTAAATTGAATTGAGGTAAAAAACTTGGAGGCTTATTATTCGGTTTTTTCCTGTATTCCTAAAAGCCAAAGTACTGCTTCTTTCTTATATCTTCTGTCGCCTCTGGAATTGATTCTGATTGCCGGTAGTTTGCCTCTTTTGCCCCATCTTTTGATGGTAAGAGGAGAAACTCTTAGAATTTGGGCAACTTCTCTGACAGTTAATAGATCGGGTAGGTTACTTATTGATACAGTTTGATTAATCATAGCCTTGATAGTAATCGTTTAATAATCAATATGATTATTAGTTGACACTAAAGTAACAAACTGTAACAAAAATGTCAATAGGGGAAGTTGTATTTAAATACAAAAATCCCGCCAAGTTGGCGGGATAAATGTAGAAAATTGAGTTAAAATTATTTCAACTCAACAGTAGCTCCCGCTGCTGTTAATTTTTCTTTTGCTTCGTCTGCAGTTTTTTTATTTACTGCTGTTAATACTTCTTTAGGAGCAGAGTCAACTAATCCTTTAGCGTCTGCTAGTCCTAATGTTGGGACTAATTCTCTAACAGCTTTAATAACTGCTATTTTATTAGCTCCACCCGATGCAATAACAACGTTGAATACTGTCTGTTCTTCTGCTGCTTCGCCTTCTGCTGTTGGTACTGCTCCTTGAGGAGCGGCTGCGACCATAGCTTGTGCTGAAACTCCGAATTTTTCTTCCAAAGCTTTTACAAATTCTGAAAGTTCGAGAACTGACATCTCTTCAACTGTTTTTAATAAGTCATCTTTAGATATTTTTGCCATCAATTCTCACCCCCTTCACTTTTCACTTCATCAATTTTTGTTTCTTCTTGAACTGGTACTTCAGCTTGTTTTTCTTCTGGTGTTTCGGCAAGGATTGTTTCGGGTTCTGGCTCAGAAGTAGTAGCTTCAGAAGCTACCGGAGTTGGTTCAGAAACAGGTTTAATCGTGGCTACTGGAGCAGAAGCAACTGCCAAAGCAGGCTTGGTTGCAACCACTGCATTTAAAGTCATCACGAATTTTTGTAAATTCCAATTTAACGCTCTATGAAGATTAAAAATAGGAGCTTTGAGTCCGCCAACCAGTTGCGCAAGCAATACCTCTTTGGTTGGGAGGGTAGAAAGTTTTAAAATCTGCTCGCCGGTAACAAAGTCATTCTCCATAATGCCAAATTTTACGCTTGGTAAGTTTAACTCTTTGATTATTTTAGCAAGGGCTTTTAAAGGGGAAATTACGTCATCGTACAAAAATAAAGTTCCAGTTTGGCCATTTAAAACTTTATCATCAGATAATTTTATCTTGTTTTCGGCTAAAGCTATAGTTAAAAGGCTATTTTTAGCCACAACATACTCTGCGTGTAAAGGTTTAATAGCTCTTTTAAAGCCTTCGAGCTGTTTGTGGGTGATTCCCTGATAGTTGGTAAAGACAATTGCCTTAGCTTTTCCAAATTTTTCGGTAAGTTCGGTAACAATGTCTACTTTTTTTTGTCTGTTTGATGATATTTTTTTTTCTTCGTCGGACATATTAATAATAAAAAAACACTCCTAAGAAGAGTGTTCACAAGTTCGAAATTGAACTTTGGATTTCCTCGGTAGGACTTACATTTATGCCTACTGTCTTAGGTAAAAGTAATTTTAACAGACAGCAGGTGGGGTAGTCAAGGCTTATTTTCCAAAAAGGAATCTTCTGGCTCTGTCAACAATATTTGACGTTTTTTGAACAGTTCGTTTTTCTGTAGCAGGGGTAGGTTGTACTACAGCAGTTTCATGGCCTGGTTTTTTTTCTGCTTTAGTTTCCGGATGTATTTTGTTAACATATTTATCTGTACGACTTGTAATTTCTTTAGCTCTATCTGGATGCGTAATTATTGCTTCTTCTTCCATGCGTCTTGCATAGGCAACTTTGTCCTTTTCCTTTAGTGTTTTTCGTATTTCTCCTTGTTTTGTTAAGATTTTTTCATTTCTTTCTGCATTTTGATACGCACTAAGAGTAGAAAGGAACATTAGAATTACCGAGTTTGAGGTTGCCATTCTGGCATAACCTCTTTCCGTTTTTCCAGCTTTAATATCAGCTAAAACCTGTTTTAATGGAATATAGTCAACCTTATAAATTAATTCAGATTTATCTGTTTTCATTTTGTTCACATTATCTAAGTCTACTTTTATAAAAACTACTTCGGATGTTGTTCCGGTATAGGTTGGGTTAGGATAGTGACTTCCAAATTCAGGATGTGTAATATCTAAAACAGTTTGAGCCCCAGCTTCTTCCATAACTTCTCGCGTAGCTGCTTCACCTTTGTTTTCAAGTCTAGTTATGTCATCTTTTGCGACAATTTTGTTCATAAATCCCATGGGTACTGATTCAAACATCATGGGTTCGTTGGTTTTTTCAAAAACATTGTCTGCGTGAGGTCTTGCCTGGGTTATTATTCCAATTTTTATTTCTCCGGTTGTTTTATCCTGTCCCCATGCAACGGCATTTATGTTTGGAGCCTCATCGTAGCGTGGTCTATCAAAATCTGGAGTTCCGTCTGGTTTGGTTACAACAGCAGATCTAACAGACCCAAATCTAGAAATTGCTTCCCAATCTGTGCCGGCAGGCAATTCTTCGATTTTGCCGTTAAGATGTCTTATTCTTAATTTCCAATTTACATCTTCAGGTCTGCTTGAAAAAAAGTCGGGTTTTCTTGCAATAGCATCAGAAGGGGAGATGAGTTGTTTTCCTTGTCCCGGATGATAAATATCTGGTTTTACATTATCTTGTTCTGGCATAAAATAATTATCCTATAATCTTTTTTAAAAGTCAAATTAGAGGTAATAGCCTCGGTTGTTTTCGGGTAACATATCCGCAAGTACTTTCATTGACAGTTCGGTAACGCTTTCACCAGTTACTTGGCTTTCTTGTTGAATCTCATCGTAGGAAAAAGGTTTTCCAACAAAGACTGGTGTTTGGGTATTATATGGTCTGATTGGTCCATGAATAGCTGCGACCGGAAGTGCTAACACTTTTTTACCACCAAATTTAAATATTTTTTCAAATCCATCTTCTGCTTCAAGAAGTTCGTTTACAGTACTTCTTGTGCCTTCGGGTGCTAAAGCAAGTACGTGGCTTGGTTGTCTTAAGAATCTTATAGCTTTTTTCATTGCACTTCCATTAAATGCTTCAGCATCCATTTTCTTGTTATATTCTTCTTTATCTTTTTCTTGAATAACAAGTGTTATATTTACTCCGAATTCATCATGCCAATCTTCCATAAGCATTCCTTGTGCGGCATTAAAAATTCCTCTTTTGGGATCATTGTGTCTGTATGACATAACTGCATTAGTTCTTTTAAGGCCGCCAAGATGTTTTCTGGCAATTTTACCGTGTAACATTGGGTCTAATTTTGCAAAATGATTAAAATAATAAAGAATACTTCCGCCTTCATCTAAGTGTTTTCGGGCAAGTTCTAGATTTTTCGTCCCGTGTAAATTGTAGTGAATATTATCTAAAAGAAAATTTCCTAGAGCTTCACTGTTTGCATGTACAATGTGACCTACAACTTTGTCTGTTTTTGCTCGGAAAGCTTCTTTATTCATAATGTTGGGCAATAGCTAATATCATAAAATTCTAAGCTGCTTAACTTTCCCAACATTTTGCTTGCTCTATAAACTGATTCAGGAGTATTGGTTTCGCTTGCAATTTTTCTCTCCGGTTCAGACCCGTTTATTTCAAATAATTCATAGGTAATTTCCGGGTGATCAGGATCATTTTTTATGATTACTGTAGTTTTTTCTTTATCGTTACTTATTTTAATTTGTTCTTCTTTATCTGCTCTTTCAATATTAAAAGGAAGATATAGTATATTAAATACTCCATCGTCATCTGTTATTATTTGATTTTCTCTGACTTCTGTTCCCATACGAAAATGTGTTTCCAGTGGAAATTTAGTTTCTGTTAAGCTTAATGCATGTTTAAAAAACAATCTTGCATAGGCTGTATATTCTCCGTTTTGTCTATCTGGATAGGTAAATTTATTTTCAGCTGTACTCATGGTGTTGGATAATAACAGAGTGGTTAATTTAAGTCAATTTATATCTTGATTTTAATTCCGGGGGACATGGTAGATTTTAAAGTTGCGTCAATAATATTAGATTTTTTAACAGCCGCAATTAATGCGTCGATATTTTGAGTAAGTTTTTCTTTTCCAAATGACATTTTACCGACTGTTAAATGCATAATAGGGGATTTTGATTCGGTTTTAAAATTAACCTGCCCGCCCTCATATTTTTTAGCTACATCTTCAGGTTTTTCAGTAATTGTTCCGTTTTTAGGATTTGGCATGAGTCCTCTTGGACCTAAAACCTTGGCAACTTTGGCAAGTTTAGGCATCATAGCTGGAACTGCTACTAAAATATCAAAATTGATTATTCCTTTTTCAATCTCGGCAATTAAATTGTCGTCTGCAATTGCGACTCTGGTTTTTTTGCCAGTTCCGTTAGGAAGAGTAATGTTCCCCGAAATTCCGGCTGATTTAGTATTTAAATGAAGTTCGACTGTTTCGTCAAAACTTTTTCTCTGAAGCTTTTCAAGAATATCTAAAGCTTCACCCAAAGGATAAGTTTTTGCCTTGTCAAGTAGTCCCGCCAGTGATTGATATTTTTGTGAATGGAATTCTTTTTGTTTTCTTTGAGGCTGTTTTTTAACTTTTTTCTCTTCAACTGCTTCTTCTTTGGTTTCTTCCTCTTTTTTATCCAATGCTTCCAATTCTTCTTCGGAAGGACCAACCGCAACAACTCTTTCTCCACCTTTCATCCCCGGTGCTTTAGCGGTTTTTTTGGCTTCTTTTCTTTTTTTCTCTTCTTCTTTTTGTTGCTGTTCGAGAGTTTCATCTCCGAATGCTTTAATTCTAATTTTTCCCATATTAAACTACCTTAATACCCATTGAGCGGGCTACTCCTTCGACAATTTTTCTGGCCGGTTCTAATTCGTCGGTATTTAAATCTTCCATTTTGGCTTTGGCAATTTCTTCGGCTTGCGTTTTAGTTAGGGTACCTGCTGATTCATTTCCTGGTTTTTGTGAGCCTTTTTCAAGTCCCAAGGTTTTTTTAATCATTTCGGCAATCGGTGATTTCTTGACAATAAATGAAAAAGTTCTGTCCTCATAAACAGTAATAACAGCAGGAACAATGGTTCCTTTTTGATCTGCAGTCCTATCGTTAAAAGCTTTAACGAATTCCATAATCGGAAGTCCGTGAGGACCAAGTGCTGTTCCAACCGGTGGCGCCGGTGTTGCAGCTCCTGCAGGAATGTTAATTTTTATTAATGTTTTTATCTTTTTAGCCATATATTTTTAGGAATTGTTGAATAAGTAGAGAAGTACCAAAGAGGTATTCTTATCTACTGGTTCAAGCGATCAACGATCTCCCAGGTTTCCAATAAGTTTTAGTATTATAACTTAGTAACTTGTAAAAAGTCCAGCTCTACGGGTGTTTCTCTTCCAAAAATTGATACCAAAACTTTTAATTTTCCTTTTGCTTCGTCGATGTTATCGATGGTTCCCAAGAAGTCTGCAAATGGTCCGTCAACAATTTTAACAGCCTCCCCAACGGTAAATGCAGCCTTGAATAGTGGTTCTTCGGTTGCCATAAACTTTTGAATTGCTTCGACTTCTTTATCGGAAATTGGAGTAGGCTTGTTTCCAGCGCCGATAAAGGCGGTTACGCCCTGAGTAGTTCTTACTAAAAGCCAGCTTTCATCATCCAAAATCATTTTTACTAAAACGTATCCCGGGAAGATTTTCTCTTTGACTGTTTCTTTTTTGCCTTGTGAAACTTTAACTGTTTCTCTGGTTGGAACAATAATGTCAAAGATTCTCTCTTCAAATCCCATTGATTCAATTCTTTGGTGAAGGGATTTTGAAACTTTATTTTCATGTCCCGAATAAGTATGTACGATATACCATTTTCCCGCATCCGATGGGGAAGAGGTAATTGGTGTTTCTACTACTGCTGGCTCTTCAGCTACTTCACTTGTTGCTTCAGTTTTGCCGTCTTCTTCTACGCTTTCGATTAATTCTTCTTTTGGAGCTTCGATTTCTTCGACTTTTTCAGGTGCTTCAATTGCTTGCGGGGCCACTTCTTCAACTGGTTTTTCTTCAACAACCGATTCCTCCACAATATCAGGGGTCGCATCAGGTGCGACTTCCTCAACTGCTTCTTCTTTTACTCCTTCTACTGGTTTCTTATTATCATCCATATTTTTTAATGCTTGGTAACTATTAATGAGACTAATTTTGTAAGTATAAAATCGGTTACTCCTAAAAATATACCTACAGCTAAACTTACTAATATTACAACTCCGGTAAGTCTGATTATTTCATCTCGTGTTGGCCAGACTACCTTTCTTAGTTCGTCTCTTACTTCTTTTAAAAAAACAACTGGTGTTGTTGCCATAAAATTAAAATCCTAAGTTTAGTGGGATTTGTCAAATATTTTATCAGATATTTATCTTTGTGTAAAGAAGAAGGTTGACAGGAAATATTACTAAGCATTACAATCTAAAGACATGAACAAGAAAATTAGAAAAGTTGTTATTCCTGCCGCTGGATTTGGAACCCGCTTTTTACCTCAGACAAAAGCAATGCCTAAAGAAATGCTCCCAATTGTTGATAAGCCGGTTATTCAATACGTGGTCGAAGAAGCGGTAGAATCGGGGATAGAAGACGTAATAATAGTAACCGGAGCCGCGAAAAGGGCAATTGAAGACCATTTTGATGTTCCAAATGCAGAGCTTATTAGGAATTTGGAAATGGGTGGAAAAGATGAATTGGTAAAGCATGTAATGCGCCTTTCTGAATTGGCAAATTTTATTTACATTAGACAAAAAGGTCCTTATGGTAATGGAACTCCAATACTTTCAGCAGAACCGGCAATTGAAGATGAGCCATTTGCAGTACTTTGGGGAGATGAATTTATTTATTCCAAGCCGCCAAGACTAAAACAAATGATTGATGTTTATGAAAAATACGGTGGCATTGTAATTTCTGGTGTAAGAATAAATAAAAAAGAAGATCTAAAAAGGTATGGAATTGCAGATATTACACCGGTTGAGGGAAATGTTTATAAGATTAATTCAATCGTAGAAAAACCCGATCCAGAGCATGCTCCTTCAAACCTTGCAACTCATGGTGGATATATTCTGCCACCTGAAATTTTTGAAGCCTTAAGAGGTCTGGAGCCGGGAAAGGGTGGGGAAATCTGGCTGGTTGATGCAATTAATAAGTTAAGAGATAAGGGCGTTCCAATTTTTGCGGTAGAAATAGAAAATGCTAAATATTATGATACCGGCAATAAACTTGAATATATGAAAACAGTTGTTGAGCTTGGTCTTAAGCATCCGGATATTAACGGAGCGTTTAAAGATTTCCTCAAAGAGTTAGATCTTAAATAATGACAAAAAAGAATTTTCCTTTGTTGGCATTTTTCCTTCTGTTAATTTTTTCTATCCTTTCAATTTTCGTACATTTTAATTTATTTAAAAGTATAGATCTTCAAACTATTATACTACTGCAAAATGTAATTCCAAGAAACTTTGATTTAATATTTTCTGTATTTAGTTTACTAGGAAGCGTAGAAATTGTGTTAGTGATTATCTTGATTCTATGGTATTTTATAAGAAAATTGAATTACTTTTATGTTCTTTTATTTTTTGGAATTTTTCATGTAATCGAACTTTTAGGTAAGGTTTTAGTTAACCATCCGGGGCCAATTGCTAAGTTTTTCCGCTACGATATTCCTTTTGTTTTTCCAACTTCTTCTGTAAAGCCTGGCTCATCGTATCCATCAGGTCATTTGGGAAGAACAATGTTTGTTTCAATAATTATTATTTATGTTGTTTCAAAACTAAAACTTAAAAAAATGCATAAAAATATAATTTACGTTTTAGTTTTGGCATTTGACATCACAATGTTCTTGTCCAGAATCTACTTAGGTGAACATTGGTTATCAGATGTAGTCGGAGGTTCGCTTTTAGGCTCTTCGATGATAATATTTGCCCTTATTTTTTAATAGGTGGGCCTACCCTCTATAATAACAGAACCTACTGGGACTGAAATAACTCTTTGTCTTGGTTCACCTTCAATTTTGACAATTTGTGTTTTTAATATAGCAAATCCTGCATTATATTTTGCATACTGAAGTGTTTCATCATGTAGATTGGGATCGTAAACAAGAGTTTCTGATTCCGCCATTACAATTCTGGTAACATTAGGTTCTCCTTCGGTATTTCTTTTCATTGTTTAGGGATTTTATGCATTATAAACCTATCTGTCAAGTTGACAAAAATATATGCTTTGATATACTTATTTTGTTCTTTGGTATTAAGAGGAAGTTGGTAAGATTTTCCTCTACAAATTCACTAGACTAGAGGTACTCCAAAGTTTTTTGGAGGACAGGGCGAATTATCACGTTTCCAAAAGAAGCAGATTTAGCCCACCTAATTAAAGTTTAGGGGAAACATCAACTCCGCTCGGTACCAAGGACGAATTTATTCTTATTATTTATTCTTCGCCCCACAAGGGCTTGTTCTTCGTACTCCATATTTGATAAAATTAAAGCTAGTACTCAAGCCGACTTAGCTCAGTGGTAGAGCAACACTTTTGTAAAGTGAAGGTCCTCGGTCCAAATCCGAGAGTCGGCTCCGTACTTAAGAAATAGAAATATTATAATAAGAATGTGCTTAATTTGTCCTAATTGTCATTCTCTAAGCCCAAATTTTAGAAATTTAAATAAAGGAAAAGGTAAGATCTTGGAGAATTAAGTATTTAAAATCAAAAATTTGATAAAATAGATTTAAGCTGAGTTGGCGGAGTAGTCAATCGCACCTCGCTGTAGACGAGGCGCCCGGAAGGGCTACGGGAGTGCAAATCTCTCACTCAGCACAATTAATACTCGATTTATACTTTACTAAGTTCTATACTAGAACTAGCTCTATTTATTGTATGAATTAATATCCTATTTTAAAAGACGAGCTGGAAACACTCTATTCTTCCGGTAGATCAATGTCTGAAATTGCCGTTAGTCTGAAATGCTCTCTCCATAAAGTAGTTTATTGGATGATAAAGTATAATCTTAAAAGACGAAACAGAAGCGAAGCTTTGTATCTTAAACTAAACCCAAATGGTGATCCTTTTAATATTAAAGAGGAAATAAATTCAGAAGAAACATTTCTTTATGGTTTGGGTTTGGGAATTTATTGGGGAGAGGGAGAAAGAGTTTCAAAAGGTAAAGTTAGAGTAGCTAATACTGACCCAAATCTTCTAAGAATATTCCGGAAGTTTCTAATTATATATTGCCAGGTTGATCTTTCCAGGATCCATTATTACCTAATTTGTTTTAATGATAGTAATCCTGAATTGGTAAAAGCATTTTGGGCAAAAGAACTCAAGATATCGAAAGAAAAATTTGGTAAAATAGTACAGATTGCGTCTCAGGGGAAAGGAAGTTATAGAAAAAAATCGCAATTCGGAAGTTGTACTATAGAGGTCTCAAACATAAAGTTAAAACATTGGTTAATGCAGGAATTGCATAAATTAAATACATTGCCTAGGTAGTTCAGTGGCAGAACGCCAACTTGGTAAGTTGGAAGTCGAGGGTTCGATTCCCTCTCTAGGCTCATTTTTGATATAATAGGCAGGGAGGAGGAAAAATTATGGCAAAAAAAGGAGATCACAGAGCAATATTGGGATTAGTTTGCACTGTTTGTAAAAACAGGAATTATGTTACTACCAGAAATAAGCTTAATACCTTAGAAAAGTTAGCGCTTAAAAAGTTTTGTAAATTGTGCAGAAAAAAGACCGAACATAAAGAAGTAGATAAGCTTAAATAATCCGTTTCCTCTTGATTGATTGAGGTAGATTTTCCAAGTATAATAGCGTTATAGGGACGTGGTGAAATGGTTATCACAGCAGTCTCCAAAACTGCTTTTCTCAGTTCGAGTCTGAGCGTCCCTGCAAGTTTATAATCCCAGAAGATGCATAGAGAAAGTTAGTAGATTAGAAATTATTCCTCCCAAAGAAATCCCGCCGATTGGAAACATCAGTAGAAAGAAAAGTATAAATATGCCAATACTACCAATTGAAAGATATGAGTTCGCCTCACGTTCCGGCAAAATTAAGGCAAAAACTTTTGAGCCATCTAAAGGTGGAATTGGAATTGAGTTAAAAATTGCCAAAAGAAGATTTATTTTTACTACAGTTAGTAAAAACCATGCAAGATAAACTCCACCTGAGGCGGATAAAATAAATCCTCCCAAAAATCTTAGTATTAATGCAGAAATTACTGCGATTAATATATTTGTAGCAGGACCTGCCAAAGAAACAAGGGCCATATCTTTTCTGCCGTCTTTTAGGTTAAAAGGATCGACCGGTACAGGCTTGGCTGCCCCAAAAATTACCGGTGAGCCCGAAATAATAAGAATTAAGGGAAGAGCTATGCTCATAAAAGGGTCAATATGATTTTTGGGGTTTAAGGTAAGCCTGCCCATAAGCCTTGCTGTGGGGTCACCAAGTCTTTCTGCAATCACTCCGTGAGCTATTTCGTGCAAGATTGCCGAGTAGATTAAAATAATTAAAGATAGAAGTCCTGTTATCAAATCCATTGTAATTTTAAGGCTTTTTTAGTATACTAGAAACTCTATGGCAGCACAATGTTTCAATTGCGGAAAAGGAGTTATGTATGGAAGCACACACAGGCATCATGCAGGTGTAGCTGGAGGACGCTGGAAAAAACGTGCTCCTAGAACAGCAAAGTTATTCAAGCCAAACCTACATAGTGCAAGAATTATAATTAGTGGTTTTACAAAAAAAGTGAAGCTTTGCACAAAATGTCAGAGGCTTTTAAAGAAAACAAACCAAGAAGTTTCTCCAACTACTCAAGGTGTAGCTCAGATTTCAGTAGTTTAATCTTTTAATTTTTTTTCCTCAAGATTTGCCCTAACAACCAACAGTGGTGTAATTATTAAGTTTAAATATACCAGTCCTTGCCAGGATGAATTTGCTAAAGAAAGGCCAAAGAAAGTAAGCCAAATTCCTACATACATCGGATGATTCAGGTATTTATAAAGCCCTCTGGTAATTCTTTTTTGTTCCATGGGAATTACGCCAAAACTTTTACCTAAGCTTACGTAGCTTAAAATCCAAAATACTAATCCTGCAATAGCCAGTATTATTCCAAGTAAAATAAGATTTGTAGGTGATTTAAAGCTGGAGGGAGTTTTGGTAATGATAAAGATATTCCCAAAATATAAAAAGGGAACAATAATCGTTGCAACAAATTGTAAAACCAAATTCCACTTAATCATTTATTTTTATAAAATCCAAAAGTCTTTTATCGCAATTTGGATAGCCGTTGGCAAAATCTTTATAACTCATTTCATTTTTTCCTTCAACCTGAATCTGTTGGTTGGGTAAGAATTTAACTATCTTAGGTTCCGCTTCTTTGGTCAATTGCACTTTTGCCCAAACGCCGGGCCAAGTATAGTATGCTCGAACCATTCGCTGGAATAATTCACTTTCCGTAGCTAGCCTTGAAATATCAAAAAATCCTTCTTCTTTAGTAAGCATTTTTGTAAAAGTTGCATCATTATGATTTTGTGGAGTCATTTTAATTTGTCCAAACTGGTAGCCTTCAATAACTTTTTGCAAAGAAGTACTGCCTAATTTAAAAAGTCTCTCATATAGGGATTTAGCAGTATCATCAGGCCTTATTTCTTCTTCAATCTGGTTAATTATCGCTCCATGATCAACGTGATTATCAAGAGCAATAATACTTATTCCTGTTTTTGTGTCGCCATTTAAGATAGCGTTTTGAACAGGCGTAGCGCCCCGGTATTTAGGAAGAAGGGATGGGTGAATATTAATTATTCCGAATTCAAAATCTTTAATTGTTTGTTCGGGAATGATTAATCCGAAGTCCGCAACAATTCCCAAAGGCGCCATGGCTTGGGCAATTTGAGGATTGGAGATTAAGTCGGCAGATTTTGTTAGAGAAATAAAGGGAATGTTTTTAGTCTTGCAAAAAAAGGGGATTGGATCAGAGCTTCCTTGTTCGGTTGTGACAACTAAGGCTAAATCGGTTGAGAAGTGAAGCATTTCAATAACTGGAATTACCATTCTTGAAGCTCCAAAAAAAACTACTTTCATACTAGTTGTAAGTATATATTATCTGGTATTTAGAGGCTAGTGGTTAGATTTTAAGTTCGTTGAAAATTTCCTCGCCTTTTTCGTCTTTTTCAGATCTATACAAAGTGCCGTTTTGTTCTAAAACTCTCTTTGGGAATAAAATTCCGTCCAAATGATCCATTTCGTGTTGAATTATTGTAGCCATAAAACCGGTAAATTTTTTCTTGTGTAAAACATTATTTTCATCCAGATATTCTAGATAAATTTCCTGGTATCTTTTTACTTCTCCCCAAATGTTGGGAAGGGAAAGGCATCCTTCTAATTTCTTTGTTTTGGATTCACTTTCTTTTTCTTTTTTTAAGGATTTTACAACGCGTGGATTTATAAAAATAAAAATTTTGGATTTAAAGCTGGGTTTTGTTATAAAAATTTTAAGTTGTTTTCCAATTTGCGGAGCAGCCAACCCGACACCCACAGGATCAGATGCCGATTCTAAAGCTAGTTTCATTTCCTCAATAAGAATTAAAATTGTTTTATCAATTCTAATAACTGGTTTTGCCTTTTCGGACAGAACAGTTTGTGGGGCTTTTATAATTTCTAACATTTCTATTTGCTCCAAGCTTGTATTGCTTCTTCTGCTTGCTGGTTGTGACCAAATAATTTTAGAATCAGCTTCATATCGTCGAGTGCTTTTTGATTATAGTCTTTATTTATAACTTTTCCGCTCTTGTCAATTGCTGCCTGTCTATAAAATATTCCTAAAGCATAATAGGCATTGTAGTAGTCATTTTTAATCTTAACCGTGTTTTCAAGAGTACTAATTGCCATTGGTATGTTTCCGGTTTGACCGTATAAAACACCTAAATTGTAAGAAACATCGGCGTCGGTTGGGGCAAGTTCTTGAGATTTTTTAATTGCTCCTAAAGCTTGGGGAAGGTAGTTTGGGTCAATTTGTCCAAGAGTATAGAAGATTCTGGTTTTTGTTTTCCAGAAGACAATATTATTAGGACTGTCGGTAGTGACCTGAGTCGTAAGATTAATAGAGTTGTCGATTAGCTGTTTGGCTATTTGGATGTTTTGTTGCTGTTGTTCTTTGGGAAGTTTTGAAATTTGATTAGCAATTGTTGCACCTAAAACAGCATTGTTATAAGCAAATTCATCTTTAAAAACCGGTTCGTCAGGCCTTTGTTCGATAGCCTTTTTTAAGTAAACGTATGCTTTTTGATAATCTTGGGTCCTATCGTAATTATATCCAAAATAATAATTTCTGTCCGCGTTCCAAAAGCTGGAAAGGGTATAAATAAAGTAAAAAATAAGCAACGAACCAACCACAATCAGGGTTTTTTGAAGGATGTTAGTGGTATAAATTTCGTGTTTAGAAAAAGAGATAGAGTACTCTTTTTCGGGGTTAATTAATCCTGCCAAGACAAAGACAAACGCCGGAATTGTAAAGAAAAATACATTTATAATTACAACCGAAAATCCGAAGAAATTGGATATCAGTATGCCAAAATAGCCACCAACAATAGAAATAATCAAAAAGTCTTTTTCCGCCAGATGTTTTCTTCTTTTATAAATATATTTGCCTGTGAAGAAAAGAAAACCGCCAATCATAGAAAGATAGGTTGCGATTCCAAAAGTTCCGGTAGTTGCAAGGTAATTTAAAAACTCGTTGTGGGCTTTGTTATAGAGAAATTTCCACTCAGAGGTTAAATTATGAGCTGCTGGTCTGTATTTATAGTATGCGAAAGCATACGTTTCAACTCCTGAGCCAAAAATTGGGTTATTTTTCCAAATATTAATTGCTCCTCCCCAAACCAAAAGTCTGATGATACCTGAATCGGTTCCGCCAAGTTCTCCGGTTGGTAAAGTCCCTTTTTGTGCAGGAGTAGGTGTGGGTGTAATAGCCGTTTTTGTGTTTTTTGGTGTAACCACGGGTTGAGATTTTGTAAAGTAACGTGCCTGAAGTCCTTGATAAGTAAATTTATTTAGTTGTCCGAAAGGTTGTCCTGCAAAAAAAGTAATAGTTGTAACAATTACTAAAAGAAAAATTATTATTTTAAAATCAATATTAAATTTTTTAGAAAGTAGCTCGTGTTTTAAGTGAAACCAAGCATAAAAAATTAAAACGATTGGAAAAACAATCCAAAAAGCTAAAATTGCCGATCTTGCTTGGGTATACAAAAGTGATAAATAGAATGCTGCAAAAATTACTAAGAAACTAATCAAGTAAAATAGATTCAGATTTTTAAGTAAAGATATTTTTTTGTCAAAAAATGCCTTTCCTTTGGAGAAATTAATTCCTAAAGCGGCAATTACTGGTAGAATTACGATTAAATATGCCGCCATCCAGTCCGGTTGCCCCAGGGTTGAGAAAATTCTAACTTTTGGTTGAAAATCATTAGTCCAGCAGGATACGTCAAATGACCCTCTAAACAAAAGACAAGTTGGATCGTATCCAAAATGCGAAGGAAGTCCCCATAAAACAATTAGTGCGGCAGAAGAGAATATAGCATAAAAAGCTTTGTTTAAATATCCTTTTGGCGCACCATACATAAACACTGCAAATGAGGCTAAGGCGCCAACCAAAGTAGCTACCATTTGATAAGGGAATCCTGCTGCTTCGGTGGTTTTAATACCGGAAGAAACTAGCGTACCGATAAAAAAGATTACAATGCCTGCTAAAAAAATGTAAACATTTTTAATCCCAAACCCCACTTTTTCTTCTTTAGCATCTTTTAGATTTGAAAGGAAAGCATAGTATAAGAATACATAGGAAAATATCGACAAAAGGCCGCCATTAAACCTTGAGTAATATCCCCAAATTGAAACATGCATATCCATCGAGATAAAAGTTGAAATAATTTGAGATACCAAGAATAAGGCAATCGGAATATCAAGTGGAGTTTTTTGAATGGAAAACTTTTTTCTGATTACCATTTTTGTAAACCAGGCAAGAGCAATTATTAAGGTTAGAATATATGTAATCCAGAGTTTATTAAATTCAAAAAGTTCGGATGTATCGCTGGTTAGAGCCAGTGGAACAAGGAAAAAAACGAGGTAAAAGGAATATTCGATGACTTTATTACAAAAATTAAATAATTTCATTGAGCTTTAAGTTTACAAATAATCCTAACATATTGGAAAAACTTCGGCAAGATGTTATTATGATAGAGAATTTTTCAGTTCATTTTTTTATGTTTAATAAGTTATTCAGTTTTTTTTCTTACGATATTGGAATCGATTTAGGTACCGCTAATACTTTGGTTTTTGTTAAGGGAAAGGGGGTTGTGATAAGAGAGCCTTCGGTTGTAGCAATGCATAAGAAAACAAAAAAGGTAATCGCGATTGGTTCGGAAGCTAAGAAAATGATTGGTAAGACTCCGGCTACTATTATAACCGTAAGACCTCTTCGGGGCGGAGTAATTTCGGATTTTGACGCAACTCTGGCAATGATTTCCCATTACATTCAGGAAGTTCACGAAGTGGGAAGTGCCTTGCCAAAAGCTTTTTCAAGACCAAGAGTAGTAATCGGAATTCCGTCCGCGGTTACCGAGGTTGAAAGAAGAGCTGTTTGGGAAGCAGCTCTAAATGCCGGAGCAAGAGAAGCATTTTTAATCGAAGAACCAATGGCAGCAGCGATTGGAGAGAATATTTCGGTTTTTGCTCCAACCGGAGTAATGGTAGTAGATGTTGGAGGAGGAACAACGGAAATTGCAGTAATTTCTTTGGGGGGAATTGTTGTTTCGAAATCTTTAAGAGTTGCAGGAGACGATATGGATAACGCAATTATTCATTATATAAGGTTAAGGCACGGGCTTTTAATTGGAGATAAAACCGCTGAGGATTTAAAGATAAAAATCGGAAGCGCATATCAAGCTCAAAACACAAAAGTAAAAGTACAAAAACCGGATGAAGGAGAGAAAAATGAACATGGTGAGAAAATGGCTGTGATAAGGGGAAGAGATATTGAAACAGGACTCCCTAAAAGTCTAAAAATTACAGAAATTGAAGTCAGAGAGGCACTTTCTCCTATTTTAACTCAAATAATAGATGTAGTTGCGGACGTTTTGGAGGATTCTCCGCCGGAATTAACTTCGGATATTTTAGAGCATGGAGTTTTATTAACCGGTGGTGGCTCGCTTTTGCCGGGTTTTGATCATTTAATTGTTGAAAGAATTCATATTCCGGTTCTACGAAGTGAAGATCCACTGACATCGGTTGTAAGAGGAACAGGAAAAGTTTTGGAAGATGATACTCTTTTGCAAAGAGTTAAAGTAATTGGCGGCCTCAAGTAGACAAAAATGATTTTATGTCAGCATTATAGCGTTAAATACTTCTATCAGTTTTCCATATTCACTTCTTGGAAATATAAGCGTAGGAGGATAATCTTTTTTTATTAAATGATACACATCGCTCATTTCTTCAACAATAGCACTTGTCGCATTTTGATTATAAGTTCTTTGTTGTGGTGAAACATACTCGCGAGTGCCCCTAAAAGTAAATTGTGGTTCTTTTGCAGTAAATACAACAGCCTCATCTCGAATTACTGGAATTGGATTAGGAAAACCACTAAATTCCATAACCACCCCCGGAGCATATAACTTCAACTGTTGATCTCTTTGTTCTCTAATAATCGATGCTAGCTCAAATCTTGCTCTCATCCAATCTCTAGTTCCAACAATATCTGTATGCACAGCGAAGTTATAAAGTAGTCTTCCTGCGACATGTTCCATTTCGTCTACGTTGTATTTAACAACCTCTAGTTCGACGTTTCTAGCTGCCATTAATGCATTATAAGAATTTATGTAAGAATTACAAGGATTATTATTAAATTAAGTTTATATTTCAGTAGTGGACAAATTAAATTTCTCGAACTGTAGTCGGTTGAGTTTGAGTATCGGAGACACTGTGAGCAGTCCTTTCATTAAAAACTTCAATGACGCTTCTTCCGCCACCGTCTCTTATTAAGGCTTCATCAAGTTTTGCTCTGGCGCTTTGCATAAAAGTTTCCCTTGCAACTTGATTTCGTTGTTCCGGAGTAGTCTGAGAGCCGAGTAATAGTACTGCTTCCATGCGTAAATCAGCTAATTCCCGTTCAGCTTTTGCTATTGTTAATCTTTGTTGGGCAATTTCTTCTTGAACTTGTCCAATGCCACGTCGTTTAAAAGGAATTTCCATGTTTGGGATTATATCACAGGAAGTAAATAGTTTCTAATTTTTGTAGTAGATTATTTTCCTTCTTGTACAAAAGCTTTTTTTAAATATAATAAAAAAACGGAATTTATGAAAAAAATAAATTTTAAATATCTTGATGTTATTACAGGTTTTTTTGTAGCAATTCTTTTAATTTCAGACATAGCTGACACAAAAGCAATAACAGTCGGATTCTTATCGTTTGGCGGTGGAACATTTTTATTTCCAATTGCCTACATTTTTGGTGATATTTTAACAGAGGTTTATGGTTTCAAAAGAGCAAGGAGAGTAATTTGGATTGGATTTGCATGTGAATTGGTAATGGCTTTGATATTTTTCATAGTTAGCCTGGCACCTGCTTCTCCTGATTGGCCATATCAAAAAGATTTTATGCATATTTTAGGTTTAACTCCAAGAATCGCTGTGGGAAGTTTGATTGCTTATTTTTTCGGAGAATTTATAAATTCGGTAATTTTAGCAAAAATGAAAATTTATACTAAAGGAAAGTATTTATGGACCAGAACAATCGGCTCAACAATTGTTGGCGAATTGGTTGACACAACTATTTTTATGTTTGTAGCATTCTATGGTGTTTTCTCGTTATCTTTAATAATTTCTATAATTATTTCAGGATATTTTCTAAAAGTTATTATGGAAGTTATATTTACACCTGTTACGTATTGGGTAGTAAGTACTCTTAAAAGAAAAGAGCATGAAGATTATTATGATAAAAAAACTAAGTTTACTCCTTTTGAATTCAACGTAGAATAAAGATAGATTATTTTCCAAAGCCAACCATAAAAGCACCGATTGCCATCAATATGGCACCGACAATGATAGAAGCCGTTACTTTTTCTTTTAAAATAATAATTGCAAGAAAAACCGTAAAAATAAGACTTAATTTATCGATCGGTGCAACTTGGGATGCATTTCCCAATTGTAAGGCTCGGAAATAAAATAGCCAAGAAAGGCCCGTGGTAATACCTGAAAGTATTAAAAAGATTAAAGAGAATTGAGAAATCGAAGGTAATTGTTTGACTGTCCCTTGGTAAAAAACAATTCCCCAGGCAAAAATAATTATCACAACCGTTCTGATTGCAGTTGCCAGATTTGAGTCTACATGTTTAATGCCGATTTTAGCTAGAATTGCGGTTAAAGATGCAAAAAATGCGGAAAGTAAGGCGTAAATTAACCACGACATACAATTATTATATCACTGGGAAAATTATTATCTATCTTTAAGTCTATAAACAAATTTTAATGCAAACCAGGTTTTATCAATTGCAATAACTTTTATGTCAACCAATCCGTTTTCAAGGCCAATTCCCATTACTTTATTTTCGTTTAAGTCTGTTTTGTTGCCCTTGCGCCAAGAAATCCATAAAGCTCCGTTTATTTTTATACTCTTTTTAAGAAGTGGAAACATTGTTTCCAAATCTTTTCTATTTTTAGGAAAGAAATGAATTAAATCAAGGTTTTTTACAAGCTCGGTATTAACAACAATATTTTCAGGGATTATTCCCAAAAGTTTGTAATAGTTTTTTGGCTCATTAAAAATGGCAATATTAAAATTTTCTTTAATTCCAAGCTTGTCAAAAAGCGATTTATGAGGGTAAGTGTTTTCCATTCCCGTATTTTACACCAAAATGAGTAGACTTGTATGATTTTTGCAAAAAGATTAAAATGTCCTCATGCAAAAAAGAAACAATTTTACGCCATATTTTTTAATTTTTCTGGTTATTTCGGTATTAATTTTCATCTTCGCAAAAACTTCTTTTTTTAAGCCCGTCAATTCTTTTTTACAAAATATTTTCTCTCCTGTTCAATCGTTAAGTTATGGAATTTATTCAAGTACCGTAAATTTTACAACTTCCTCAAAGTCAAAAAAATTAGAAGATGAAAACACTGTGCTTAGAAAAATGTTGGTTGACCAAAATAAATTAGTTCAAGACAACAAAGCCTTAATGGATCAGTTTCAGGCCCAAAATCCAAAGTCTACTAATCTTGTTCCGGCAAATGTTATTAGCGCACCAAGTTTTATTCCCGGAGTTTCTATTCCGGAAACTTTGATTTTGGATAGGGGAGAAGCAGATGGGATAAGAGTTGGTGATGGAGTAGTTTATAAAGATAATCTAGTTGGGAAAGTCATAAAAACAACGCAGCATATTTCCAGCATTATGCTTATTACCAGTTCAAGTATTTCATTTACGGCAAAAACAATGTCTACGCAAGTTTTTGGAGTAATTAAGGGCCAGGGTGGCGGGGCGTTAATTTTAGATAACGTTTTGTTATCAGATTCCTTGCAAAAAGATGATTTAATTTTAACAAAAGGAGATGTTAGCGAAAACGGGCAGGGCTTACCGCCTGATTTAATTGTTGGAAAAATTACCTCAATAAGTAAAAATCCAAGCGATATATTTCAAAAAGCAGAAATTCAATCTAAAGTTGATTTTATAAAACTCAACAAGGTATTTATCGTTACCAATTAATAAATGAAATTTTTTCTTGTTCTTTTTTTAATCCTGGCTCTGATTTTAGAAATAAGTTTAACTACGATTCCCTTAGTCTTTATCGTTTTATTAGTTTTCACACTGGCATTTAAAAAAAATTATATGTTTGCAATAGCTTTTTTTGTTGGACTTTTTTTTGATATTTTATCTTTTAAGCCTTTAGGAGTTTCCAGCATTTTTTTTGTTGTATTTCTTTATTTAGTGTTAATTTATCAAAGCAAGTTTGAAATAGCTTCAAATAATTTTGTTTTTGCTTCTTCTTTTTTAGGATCTTTAGCATTTTTAATGCTTTCAGGTTACAATAATTCTATAATTTTGCAGGTGTTTTTAGCTTCGGTTATTTCGCTTGTTTTATTTACATTTATAAAGCGTATTGACAAGAGTAATTTGCAAACTTCTAAAATAATTTAAATTATGTTAAAAACAGGCGCTGCTTTTGGAGACTATATCTTAAAAGATTCCAGTAGAAGAAGAAATTATGATTATGAAGGAAAAAATAATTCCAGCAGAAATTTATTTGTGCCGATAGTCTTTGTAATAATTTTCTTTATTCTTTTTGTTAGACTTTTCTTCTTGCAAGTTATAAAAGGGTACTATTATAGATATCTTTCGGATAGTAATAGAACTAAAACATTGTCAATACATGCGCCAAGAGGAATCATTTTTGATAGAAACAAAGTTCCCCTGGTATTTAATGCGCCAGGATATAGAGAAAAAGTTAACGGTAAAACTCTGTTTTTAAGTCAAGATGAGGCTTTGAATTTAATTGCAGCAGGTAAAAAAGATTTAGAGGTTGATAGTCTTAGGGAATATCCTTACCGAGAAGTTTTCTCGCACGTTTTAGGATATATTGGAGAAATTTCCAAAGATGAATTATCGCAAAACACCTTTAGCGGATATGGCTCGGGTGATATTATCGGAAAATCTGGAATTGAAAAACAATACGAAAACGTGCTTAAGGGAATAGACGGGCGCCAGCTTTTTGAAATTGATGCGATGGGCAAGGAGATTAGGCAGCTTGGAAAACAAGATCCTATCTCTGGGCAAAATATTACTTTAACTTTGGATTCTAAATTGCAGCAGGCAGTTTATGAGGCAACAAAGGACGTTAAAAAAGGAGCGGTAATTGTTTCAAGTCCAAAGGGCGAAATTTTAGCTCTTTTATCTAGGCCGGCATTTGACCCAAATTTATTTACACATGGTGAAAGCTATAAAGTATCAAGTTCGAGTTCGTATCTTACTTTGCAGGATATCTTGACGGATTCCCAAAGTCAGCCGCTTTTAGATAGGAGTATCGGAGGAGTTTATCCTCCCGGTTCAACATTTAAGCTTGTTGTTGCCGCCTCGGGACTGGAAAACAAAATAATAGATAATAATTGGTCAATAGAAGATACTGGAGTTTTAACGCTGGGAGCATTTTCATTTTCCAACTGGTATTACACGGGTTATGGTGGAAAAGACGGAAGCGTTAATGTGGTTAAGGGGATTAAGCGCTCAAACGACATATTTTTTTACAAGCTGGCAGAAAAAGTTGGCGTTGATAAAGTTTCGGAAACTGCCAGTAAGTTTGGGTTAGGAAAGAAAATGGGTATAGATTTGGCAGGAGAGGCAACTGGAATCGTTCCTACACAAGAATGGAAGCTAAAAACAATTGATGAGCAGTGGTATTTAGGAGACACTTATCATTATGGAATTGGGCAGGGATTTCTTTTAACAACCCCTTTGCAAGTTAATGGTTGGACACAAGTAATTGCCAATGGTGGTTTATTATACAAGCCATATTTATTAAAGGATTCAGGACCACAAGTCTTAGCATCAAACCTTATAAATAGTTACTCAACGGATTTAATAAAAGAGGGAATGATAGAAGCTTGCAGTCCCGGAGGTGTTGCCTGGCCGCTTTTTGATTTCAAAGTTAATAATCCAAAGCTCGTAGCTGATGGGAAAAACATTATTGACGTATCGTCTGCCTCTGCCGGCACAAAGCACGTGGTTATTGCTTGTAAAACCGGTACTGCCGAGCACGGAGGAGAAGATACAAAGCCTCACGCTTGGATTACACTTTTTGCTCCAGCCTTTAATCCGGAAATTGTCGTAACTGTTTTATCGGAAGAAAGCGGAGAGGGAAGTAATATTGCAGCGCCAATTGCGAAGAAGATTTTAGAAAATTGGTTTAGTAGGTAAAATTTGAAATTTCATTTTGATAATCATCTATCTGTTTAACTTGAGTTGAAATTCCCATAACTTTTTTTTCGAGTGCTTTTTTAATTGGAATTATTTGAGAAATTTCAAAAAATAATAAGAACACTAAGATTAACAACGTAAGAATTGTATACTTAAACATAATGCTGGTATTTTAATACTAAAAGTAGCAATGTCAATATGGAAAGAGAGCAAAACCAAATTTGGAATCTACAAAAGTTGGAACGTTACTTTCGATGATGGAAATTAAGGCAATTATTAAAAATTGAGGAATAGGAGTTTATTTGATTATTAGCTAGAAAAAATACTCTTAGGCCTTGACAAAGAAGTATATACTTCTTTAGAGTAAAAAGAGTTTTATGAAAAATTTAGTAATTGTTGAATCACCAACAAAAGCAAAAACAATATCAAAATTTTTAGGTGCTGATTATGAAATTATCGCCTCGATGGGGCATATTATGGATTTGCCAAAGTCCAAGATGAGTATTGACATAGAACACGATTTTAAGCCTGATTATCAGGAAATGGTAGATAAAAAAAAGATAATTTCCCAGTTAAAATCTGCCGGAAAAGTGGCTGAAAATATTATACTTGCAACCGATCCAGATAGAGAAGGAGAGGCGATTGCTGCTCATGTTAAAGAAGTTTTGGATGCAAAAGGCAAAAAATTTTCCAGAGTAGTTTTTCACGAAATTACCAAGGAGGCAATCGAAGAAGCTTTTGAAACGCCAAGAGAAGTCGATGAGAATTTAGTTGATGCGCAAACTGCGAGAAGAGTTCTAGATAGACTTGTGGGATATAAGCTTTCACCAATTCTCTGGCAAAAAGTTAGAAGAGGTTTATCTGCCGGAAGAGTCCAATCTGTTGCTCTAAGATTAATTGTTCAAAGAGAAAGAGAAATTGAAAAATTCAAAAAAGAGCTATATTACACGATTCATGCACTTCTAGAAAAGAGCGGAAAAGAAGCGGAATTTGAGCTTTTTGAAATAGAAGAGAAAAAGCTTGAGTTTTCGGAAAGTTTTACTCTTTATGCCGGTGATTACAAAATATCAAAGACTATTATTCAGTCCCTTGAGGAAGCTAATAAAATTGTTGAAGAATTAAATTTAGATAAGTTTCTAGTGTCAGATGTTATTAAAAAGCAGGCAAAAAGGAGCCCGGGGCCAGCATTTACAACTTCAACTTTGCAGCAGGAGGCTTCCAGAAGATTTGGATTCTCTGGAAAAAGAACAATGTCACTCGCTCAAAAACTTTACGAAGAAGGTTTTATTACTTATCACAGAACAGACTCAGTTAACATGAGTCAAAGTGCTATTTCTGCAATTAGAAACTTTGCGGAAAAAGAATTTGGTAAAAATTATGTTCCGGAAAAACCTAATATCTATAAAACAAAATCAAAAGTTGCACAAGAAGCGCATGAGGCAATCAGGCCGACCAAAATTGGAGTTACACACGAAAAAGTTGCAGAGGAATTGGGAAAAGACTTTGCAAAAATTTACGAAGTCATTTGGAATAGAGCAATTTCATCTCAGTTAAGCGATGCATTGATTGAGCAAACGTCAATAATAGTTGAAGATTCAAATAAAAAATATAAATTAAAAGCCAACGGGTCGGTTTTGGTTTTTGACGGCTTTTTAAGAATTTACCCGCAAGGAATAAATGATAATTTACTTCCGGACTTTGTTGCCGGAGATAATTTAACGGCTAAAAAAATAGATGCCAGAGAGCACGAAACGTCTCCACCCCCAAGATACAATGATGCATCGTTAATTGGAATTTTGGAAGAAAAGGGAATTGGCAGGCCTTCAACTTACGCAACAATTATTTCAACAATTGAATCAAGGCAATATATAGAAAGGCAGGAAGGAAGGTTTCATCCAACCAGCGTAGGCATGGCGGTAAATGATTTTTTAGTTGAAAATTTTTCAACAATTGATGATATTCCGTTTACTGCCTTAATGGAAGATGAGTTGGATGAAGTTGCCAACGGAACGAAAAAATGGGTACCGGTTATAAAAGAATTTTATGAACCTTTTGAAAAAACTTTGGCATTGGTTAAGGATGCGGCCAGAGTAAAAATAGAAGTTGAAAAAACCGATGAAATTTGTCCACAAGATGGGGGACACTTAATAATTAGAATTGGGAGATTTGGTAAATTTATGGCGTGCGAAAATTTCCCAGAATGTAAATTTACCAAGCCATTTGCCCAAGAGACCAATTTAATCTGTCCAAAAGATGGAGCAAAAATTGTGTTCAAAAAAACTAAGAAAGGTCGCAAATTCTATGGTTGTAGTAATTACCCAAAATGTGACTTTGCTGCTTGGAAAATGGAAGAGATAAAAAATCCTAAAGAAGTTGTTGTAAAAGAAGAAGCATTAAAAACTCCAGAAGTGGCTGAAAATAAGGAATCAAATTAGAAAAATTTGCTGGCAAAAATAATTATTAATATTGCAATCACTTGATTAACAAATCCCCATGGTAAATCTTTTGTAGTATCGAATTTTTTCTGTAATTTATAAACCCAGCAAAATGGCGCAAATTTCATATCAAAAAACAAATAGGGTGCAGTTAGCCAGTCTGGAAGTTGCGCCATAATTATTATCAGAAATGCGTAGGAGAGATTAGTCGCAGGGAAAAACAAAAATATTAATGCGTAAGATAGTAAAAATCCAAGAAAAACATCCATAGCACTTTCGATAAAAAACTTTCTTTTGCTCTTTTGTGCTCTGTGATATCCGGTATCCCAATGGGGAATAGCATCGGCTAAAAAATGAGAAGCTATGGCAATGGGAATGGCTAAAATCGGATTTCCGACTTTAGCAGCAATTACGGTTCCAATTAATGCATGTCCGGTTGCTGTCATAAGGTATCTTATATTATAGTTCAAATAACAGAAGTATTGTCAAGTTTGTCTATTCGAGTTCTTCTCTTTTGTTTGCCAGGAACGAAAACCATTGTTCGAAGAATCCCACGATCCCCTTGAAAGGCGTTTCGATTATAAAATCAATAATTATTAGTATAAAGTTAATTTGGGCGATTCCCTCGGTAAGACTTCTCCCGACCCTGATAATAGGCACAAAAAAAAAGTCAACAATTGGAGTAAGGATATTTTGTCGGTAAATTATTCGGTAAGTTGATGCTGTCTGGTAAATTCTGTAAGTTAAAAAAGAAACAATGGTTACAAAGAAGATAAAAATTCCCTGACTCAAAATATTAAAATGAAGTTTTCCCAATACGCTTCCAATTAATCCCAAAACGAGACCGATACTTAATAGCCAAAGAATAGAAAAAACTCTGTCTTTAATGGTTATCGCACTGTTTTTCTTAAGTCTTAAAAAAAGTTTATTAATAACCTGAGGATTCTCATCAAATAGAAGCTTGTGAATTGCTGCATATATTACTTGAGAATTTCTTGAATCGGGAATCTTTATTCCCAGGCCTACAATAACCATTAATAATGGAGGAACAATGGTATTTAAAAGAATCGAAAACCATTGGACTCCGCCTAAAAAGATTCGTTCGAAAGTACCTTCTACAAATAAAGCGATAAAAGCTTTGGTAAAAAGAATAAAAACAAAGCTTCGAATAATTGCAGTTTGCACCTTTTTTCCGATGCTGCGGTAGCGTTTGTCACAAATTAAAAAAATTGATTTTTTAAAGTTTTCTTCATCTTTTACCAATTTTCTAATATGACCTTTTTGCTCCATTAAAAGGTCATGCAGAATCAAAAATGCCGGGGCAACTTTTTTAACATGATTAAAAATTCTATCTTTCCTTGGGTAATTAAGTTGATATTCAATCTCCTTAAAACCCAGAGAGAAATTTGATACTACATGTTCATAATTATCTTGCGTAAGTCTTCCAAAAATTTGTGTAAAAAGCCTGTATCTTAAAAACGCTACATCTTCTTTGGCAAAATTCTTTCTAACAGCTATAAAAACTTGCACGTCTTTTGTTTGACTCGAGTCGTCGGTAATGTCCACGCTGTCTTTAAGAATTTGAAACATATAATTACTGATGGCTTCTTTTTCTTTGTGAGGAAGTAAAATTATGTCTATCTCACAGGATAAAAGTTGAAGAATATATTGGTTTGCATCGGTATTTTGAATTAATCTCTTTTTTAAAACTTGGCTTCTTAATTTTAAATAAAGGTTAATAGAAGTAGCAACGTTATTGATTATCGATTCGGGAACAGTTGAATCTTTAAAATATCCTGCCCAAATAAGTTCTCTGACTAAATCCTCTGCCAGTTTTTTGGAATCTTCGCTCAAAACAAGTAATCTTTTAAGAATTCTTTCAATGGCTCTTCTTAAGATTGTTTCTTCCGAGCCGTAATCCATGGCTGTTCGAACCTTTTCGTAAAAGGAGGCAACTTTGGAAACAAGCATATTTACCGAAATCTTTTTATCGTTGTTTATTAAATCTTCGTTTTCAAAAGTTTTTATTAAGGCATTGGACAGTTTAGAAAAATCCGCGTCAATGTTATCTGAAGTCATATATTGATAACGCATTATAGCAGGTGGCTGGAGGCTGTCAAATAAAGCAGATAAGCTATTTCTTTCCAAAAATGCTTTTTAACCGGTCAGCCCAGCTTGATTTTGGAGGAGTAACTTCGGAAATAAGCGTTGTAGGAGTAGCTTCTGGAGCCTGCGTAGTAGGTTTTGTTCCTGACCCTGGTCCGTACGCCTTTATTAATCTTGCAACTGCTTCGGCGTGTGCCTTATCGTATGTGCCAATTGTTGTGCGCATAGTTTGTGTCGGCTCAACCCCGTTATGAATAAAAGGTTCGGGAGTAGGTGTAGTCGGAGCTTGGTCTACATAAACAGGTGTTGGTTGCTCCGAATTATTTAGTTCAGCCATGAGAAAAGCCTACCAACAATATAAAATTGTGTCAACTTTTAGTATAATAGCGGTTATGCTAAAACTTGTTGCAAAAGAACTCAGAAATACAAAGCCTTCTAAAGAAGATTTGGAAAAAATAAAAAGACGGGATATATATTTTATTTTAGATAATATTTTGGATACTTATAATATAGGTGGGATATTTAGATTGGCAGACGCAATTGGAGTAAAAAAAATATTTATTTGTGGGGAATCTGAAACACCGCCAAATCACAAAATTAAAAAGGCTTCTATAAATACTACCGAATGGATTGAGTGGGAATATGCAGAAACAGCGGTTTCTGCGATTAAAGATTTAAGATTAAAGAATGAGGGTATACAAGTAATCGCAGTTGAGCAAAGCGAAAAAAGTGTTTCTTATACAGAAATAGATTATCAATTACCAATTGCTTTAGTTGTCGGACATGAAACAAACGGTGTTTTAAATGAAGTTTTGGAGGCTTGTGACTATATTGCCGAAATTCCAATGTGGGGAGTAAATACGAGCTTAAATGTAATAATTTCTTTAGGAGTAGTTTCTTACGCCATGCTAAGCAAAATTAGTTAATCAATAAGAGTTACGATTTTATCATATCCACCGAAGTCAGTAACGGTTGGCAATAGTCTTTGTCCCGAAGTCGGAAAATCATAAACTTTTCCTCTTAATACTAAGTTTGTATTTTCAGCCAAAATATTCCCTTTAGTATCCTCATACATAAAAAAACTTAATATAGAATCTGCTGGTAATTTTCCGTTTAATCTTAGGGGGACAAGTCTTTCAACAATAAGTTTTGCAGAAAGGTCATGAAGTTCTTCTACTGAATAAGGCAATTCCGCAGTATTACCGTCCATAATTTCTTTAGTAGCTTTTCTAATTGCAATAAGCTCGGAAGCGGTTCTAAATGCAAAATTAAACCCGGTTTCATCAGAAATAAAAGCTCCGCCTAAAAGTGTTTCTGCTTCTTTAGAGTTTTGCGCAACGCCGCTTCGTCTTAAATCAAAAAGCTCAGTTTTTATTAAATATTCTTCTTCAGGATTTTCTGTAGACGGAGCATAAATAGAAATTTTATTCATTGAAAAAGGATGAATTTCTTCGTTGGGATATTTACTTATAACAATTTCGATTCTGTCATCCGGAGCCTGCAAGTTAGCTAAAAGTAAATCAATTGTTATTTGGTCTTTAATTACATGAAGCCTCCTAATCTCGTTATATTGAGTTATAGGGAGAAATCTGTTCGGGCTTTCATCTCTTAACGAATAAATTGCAGCAATTTGTTTACTAAGACTACTTATTTCTCCAATTAGTTCGGGCGTTGTTGGGAGTGGTTGATTCTGAACTCTAAGTGTTTCTATCATGGTTTAGGATTATAAAGTTAAAATCGTAAACTTTCAATAAGTATGTCTTTTTATGTAATAGGTTTTTGATATGAAAACAACAGATAATCTTAAAAAACATATGAGCAATAATCCAGTTTAAAATTTTTGATTAATTATTCTAAAAAAACTTGTTATACAAGAACTCAAAAATACAAAATTATCGGAAGAAGATTTGGATGAATATAATTATTTAGTTTTTTACTTTATCACTTCAAAAATCGCTTAGGCGGCCTCTTGCGCTATCCATCTGTCTACGATGGCTTCTATTCGATACATTTTAGAAACAGGATATAAGGAGAAGACAATGTTAAGATCAATAGTTTTTTGAGGACATTTTTCCAAAACTCTTGTATACAAATTTTTAATGCGATTTTTAGTTTCTGCGAAGTTAAAAGTTGGATGGGAATTTTCTATTATTGCTCTAACCTTAGGATCTTCGCTCTTAAACATTCCGTCGATTGCATTTCTGGTTTTTTTATCGATATTTCTAAAAGTGGAAGTGGGAATATGAGATTTTCGTGGTTCTGAAAATAACTCTGCTAACAGTTCTTCGCTTGATAAATTAGCTGCATGCTTCATTCGTCTTTTTAAGTTTGCTTCTTCTTGTTCGGGTCTATCTCGAAAAACTTCAATTTCACTTCTAATATCTTCTGTTAAGAAAAGTCTGTCAGAAGCTCCTAAAGTAGGCAGGGAATACATATTTCTAAACCCTTCCATAAAAGCGTGTCCTTCTTCATGCATAGCAGTGACAAATCGATCAGCTGGAATATGCTTTTTAGGTACCTGTTTCTCCAAAATAGTTCCTACTAAATCATCAACCCCATCGTAGGGGATCGATACGTAAGAATGTATTCCTTGTTCATGTAGGCCAAAAGAAGTTTGCGATCCTGTAACTTTGTCATAATCAAACCAGTTAAAGAAGTATGCAATTGAAAACCTGCGATACTGGACAAATCTTGGCTCTCTGTTCTTAATTGAATAAGCGCCTGGATTATCTACGAAACCTTCTTTATCTAATTTGCTTTTTTTCGCTTTCTGGACATCCCTTAATTGAGTTCTGTTTTCGCAGAGATGATTAATGCCAGTCGTTAATGAGTCCAGAAAGATTATTCCTGGATTAGTTTCCAATGTTTTGATTTTTTCATCAAGCGCCTGATATTTTTTGAGAGATCTGGTTTTTAACGTCACGTCATAAAAAGAACCGGACTCTTCTAAAGCTTCTTGTTGTTTATGTAAATCATTTAAGGCGTCATATTTTTGTGCGTCTTCAGGAAAATATTCTCTAGCTTTTAGGTAGATACTTTTTAAAGCAGAACATTCACTGCTTACTTCTTCTTTTGATTGACCAAAAGTTGCGATTGGTAGAGAAGTAGTAACAGTAAGAAGATCTTTAACTAGACCTATTTTTACATCGATGTCGCCATATAGCGAGTCAGCTTGAAATTCTCTCTTTAATGATTTACTTGGTGTTCGTTCGGTGCTCATCAAGGTAAAAGTCTAGCACAAAAATAACTATAGGTCAAGATTAGCATGTGAATTTGTTGTATAATACTTTCCATGCCTAAACCAACAGATAATTTTAAAAAACATACACATAAAAATCCAATTCAAAGGCTTTTACTTTGGAATTTTTTTAATAATTTAGTAAATCTAATTTCCACCAAAAAAGTAGATTTTATCTTAGACGTCGGTTGCGGAGAAGGCTTTACTCTAAATCGTTTAAAGGAGCATAAGATCGGTAATCATTTGGAGGGAATAGAGTATCTAAAGGACGCCATTGAGCTTGGTAAGAAAGTGTATCCGAATATTAAGATTACTAAAGGAGACATCTATAAATTGCCTTATAAAGATAATTCTTTTGACTTAGTTTTGTGCACCGAAGTTTTGGAGCACTTAGAAAAACCGGAAGATGGCTTAAAGGAACTGGTTCGGGTATCGAAGAAATATTTAGTTATCTCGGTTCCAAATGAGCCATTTTTTATGTTCGCACAATTTATAAGGGGAAAAAACTGGTCACGACTTGGAAATGATGTCGAACATATAAATCATTGGACAATGTTTGGCTTTCCGAAATTTGTCAAAAAAAATGCAGGCGCAAGCGTTAGGATTCTTGCCAGGTGTTTTCCTTTCGCCTGGACAATGCTACTTTTGGAAAAATAATTTTCTTGACTTTTTTTATCAAAGTGCTGTAATTGAATAAGAACTTATTTTTTTATGGTTGAAATTCTTGAGCCTGGTAAGTCCCCTGAGCGACTTTCATCAGAAAAGCCGTTTCTTCTTGTTGGCCATACTTATCAACCCTTTAGAAAACCGTTTATGCCGATAGCAAAAGAAAAATTAAATATAGTATCAGAGGTTAATGAAAAAATTTATCAAGAGTGTTACAAGCCAATTTTTGTAGATGGGTCATTGCCGCGTGGTTTTGCTTTCTCGTTTTATCCTGGTTCAAGAGAATGGATGAAGGAAGCTCACCCAGAAGAATATCAGCGGGTTGTCGAAAAAATAAACGCATTCCCAAATAAAGAATATCAGGTTTTAGGAGATCCATTTGCGCATAACATATTGCCTCTTCAGCCAAAAGCGGACCAGGAGATGCTAATTAGGATGGGTAGGAAAGCGTTTGAGGATGATTTTGGATTTACACCTAAGGGGATGTGGTTGCCGGAAACGGCAGTTTCAAAAACAACTCTAGAAGCGGTTTCGGATGCAGGATATAAATTTGTGGTGTTAAGAGATGATCAATTGCAAACTAAGACTACAAACCCGATGCGTATTCAGCTTGGAGGTGAAAGAGAAATATTTATTATTCATTTTAATACTGGATTAAATCAATCAATGTCCTTTACTCCCGAGAGAACTGTAAATGGAGATGCGTTTCTCGATAGTCTTCCTAAATCAGGTTTGGAGCCGGTTGTTAGTGCAAGTGATAGTGAGTTTTACGGCCATCATCAAGAGAATAAGGATAAGTTTTTAAAATATATTGGTGCGCCCGGAGTCTTGGAGCAACATGGATTTACTCCTTTTGATATAAAAACTGCATTGCAAAGAGACGATATTCAAACAACTGATCTTTGGGAGAATTCCAGTTGGACTTGTGATGATAATCTTGGAAGATGGAGAGGCGATTGTTCTTGCCATGGAACTACAGAAGCAATAGATGCAGATAAGCGGTATCTATTCAGAACTCTAAATGATTATGGATTAGAAATAAATTCAAGGCTTGATGTATCGGATTCAGGATGGAGGGAAAAATTTACTGAATTTATTTTAAGTTCAAGAGGTAAGTTGTTCGGCTCTGAACAAGAAGCACCGATTATGGATAGTCCTTTATTTTGGGCAAAATATCTCGAACTTATGGTAGGTAAAACAAGCTGCGGGTGGTATTTTGGAGATGAAGATTCTCCAACCAGAAAGCTTCCAAGAGCAGCAATTGCAGAAATAGAACAGTTAGTGCCTGATATCCGTGAGCATACAGTATTTATCAGGGGACAAGCCGCAGCATAAAATTAAATAAATACCCCTCCGTTTGACTAATGATATATTGACAAGTAAAAATCAATATGATACTTTTTGGCCTATGAGAAAAAATGGTATTGAAAATGGTGGATTAAAACCTGTGACCCCCGAGCAAGTAGCAGGAATGGGGCCAAAAGCAAAAGCAAGACTTGAAGGTATAGTTTCAAGTTTAAGGAGAGCGCAAAGAACAGATGTTAGAAGAAAACCCGATGTTGTTTTGCCAGTAGTAGTTTCAGATTATGAAGTTCCAGATGTATTACCCGAACCAATAAGTGCTTTTCCAATTGGGCAAGAGGTAACGGTTTTTGATCCACAAAAAGTAAGCTCAGTGCTGGGAGATGCAGTTCGAGCAGAGCCTTCGGTTAAAGATCCATATTTTAAAGAGGAGTCTTTAAGAGCGGTAGGCGCTAATGGCATCGTAGCTGGCGATGATGCATTACTTTCCTGTGTTGATGGTTTACCGGTATCACTCGAAGGATTAATAGAAGCAGAAGAATATGAACAAGCACAGGAACTTTTTGACTACGGAATCACCGCAAGAGATCTAAGGGAATAGTATTTTTGTCTAAAAAGAATTTGAAGCTTTTTCTCCTTGACAAAAATTTCAAAACAATTATAATGATTTAGCTATGTAAACGTAATTGCCAAAGACTTTGGGAATTGAACCCGCTTTGGCGGGATTTTTCGTTTTTACAGGCGTTTGCACTTTAAAAAATCGCGTAAATACAGCACTTTGAATGAAAAGGATTAAACTTTTTGTGACCAAGCTTTGCTTGGTAATCAGAAAGTGGTAGGAATTTTGTCAGGTTATTCCATTAAAGAAATCTGACACGATAAAGTTTATCATTTGATGAACTTTTTCAATTTTTTTGAGAATTTGATCCTGGTTCAGGATAAACGCTGGCGGCGTGCCTTAGGCATGCAAGTCAAAGGGGTTCCGCAAGGAACAACTGGCAGACGGGTGAGTAACGCGTAGGAATCTACCCCTAGGAGGACCATAGCCGTCCGAAAGGATGGGTAATAGTTCATAGTCAATTTATTGTAAAGGAGTTAACGCTCCGCCAAGGGATGAGCCTGCGTCCTATCAGCTTGTTGGTGAGGTAAAAGCTTACCAAGGCGATGACGGGTAGCTGGACTGAGAGGTCGATCAGCCACAACTGCACTGAGATACGGGCAGTACATCTACGGATGGCAGCAACCAGGAATATTGCGCAATGGACGAAAGTCTGACGCAGCGACGCCGCGTGGAGGAAGAAGGCCTTCGGGTTGTAAACTCCTTTTGATAGTCCTTTCACGGACTATAGAATAAGCACCTACTAACTACGTGCCAGAAGTCTCGGTAATACGTAGGGTGCAAGCGTTATCCGGATTTATTGGGCGTAAAGTGTGCGTAGGCTCATCGAAAAGTCATACCTTAAATACTAAGGCTTACCCTTGGGAGTGGGTATGATACTTTCGATGTTGAGGATTGTCAGGGGTACTGGAACAGTTAGTGTAGCAGTGAAATGCGTTGATATTAACTGGAACACCGATGGCGAAGGCAGGTACCTGGGATTTTCCTGACGCTGAGGCACGAAAGCTAGGGGAGCGAAACAGATTAGATACCTGTGTAGTCCTAGCCGTAAACGATGTCTGCTAGCTTTGTCCGACTTGTCGGACGAGGCGCAAGCTAACGCGTTAAGCAGACCGCCTGGGGAGTACGGCCGCAAGGCTAAAACTCAAAGGAATTGACGGGGACCCGCACAACCGGTGGAGCGTGTGGTTCAATTCGAGACAAAACGAAAAACCTCACCAGGGTTTGACATGATACCGTACATTTTTCTAGAAATAGAGAGAAATCCGCAAGGATGGTACCACAGGTGCTGCATGGCTGTCGTCAGCTCGTGCCGTGAGGTGTTCCCTTAAGTGGGGAAACGAGCGCAACCCGCGTCTAATGTTGAATAATCATTAGAGACGGTCCCTAGTTTTCTAGGGAAGGAAGGAGCGGAAGACGTCAAGTCAGCACGGCCCTTATACCCTGGGCTACACACACACTACAATGGCGAAAAACAACGGGCTGCAAGCCGGCAACGGCAAGCGAATCCCTTAAATTTCGCCTCAGTTCAGATTGGAGTCTGCAACCTGACTCCATGAAGTCGGAATCGGTAGTAATCGCAGATCAGCATGCTGCGGTGAATACGTTCTCGGGTCTTGTACACACCGCCCGTCAAGGCAGCAAAGTCGGTAGCTATCGAACATCCCCTTTGGGGATGGAGATAGAGATTGGCGATGAAGCTTAAGTCGTATAAATGTTGCGACCTATGTTGGCAACAGCATAGAAAACCTCAACTGTATCGGTGAACTCCTACTTGAGTTTATAATTATTTTTTAAATAGTTTATACTTAAGGGACAATACCGAGGGAAGTCGTCTTGATTTAATTAAGATTGACCCCGTAGAGACTACACGTTGACGCCTTGAAAAATGACAAAACCTTATTTACTTGGTGCATTACATGATGGTACTGAAAGAAAATTTACTTATCGTATCGGTCAGAAAGATAAAGAGTATATAGAATTTCTTTTAAAAGGAATTCAATCTCTTGGTCAAAAAGCCTGGATGTATAAAGAAGGGAAAACTCGACAATTTTACATTGTTGAATTCTCAAAATTTTTTTTGAAAGATGCAAATATAGCATCGATTCAAGATAAGATTGATTACATCAGAGGATATTTCGATGCGGAAGGAGGAATCTCCAGAGATTCTAAGATTCGTTATTATATTTATTTTGCTCAGAAAAATCTGAAAGATTTACAAGAGTTAAAAGGATATTTAACGGAACTTGGAATAGCCTGCGGTATTATTCATAATCCAAGTAAAAAGAGAGATCCAGATTATTGGCGTTTTTTTATAAGTGTAAAATCTTATAGAGAATTTGCGGAAAGAATTGGATCTTGGCACCCAGTAAAAAGTCATTTTTTAAGGATGAAGATATAGTCCATGCCCCTAGTAATAGGTGGATTTACATGAACAAGGTATCCCTACCCGAAGGTGGGGATGGATCACCTCCTTTCTAAAATTAAATTGGGCGCGTCCCAATTTACAGAGTAGGAAAGAGAGATGGACGGCAAGTTAGTAAAATGTCTTTTGACATTACTACTAATCGAATACGTAAAACACCAAGTGCAAGTAGCACTTGTAAAACTCTACTACTTATTTGTTCCTACCACTTTCTGGTTCAAGTCCCGATATAATCGGGACGAAGTGCAATTCAACGTAAAACCACTCCAAGCGAGTGGTTTTTTGTGGCCAATAAGCTATAATTAAAAAGTGAAAGAAATAATAATTAAAGAAAAATTTGATTATCCACTCGATAAAGTTTGGGAAATGTTTGTAGATTTAGAAAACTTTCCTAAATATTTTAAATACGTCAATAAAGTTTTTTATAATGAAAAAATGAGTTTAGGTTCGGTTTGGTATGATTTTGCTTCTTTTGTTGTTCCGATAATTGTTAAGCATAAAACTACAGTTTTTGAAAAAGAAAAAACATTAGGTTTTGAAGTTTATATTCCTTTTAGAGGATTTGTTAAGGAAAGAGTAAACTTTACACAAAAAGGGGATTCAACTGAAATTGATGGGAATTTGGTTTTTGATTTTGGAAACCCCATTTTTAGCTTTCTTTTTGATAAATTGTTTGAAAAAAGAATGAAAGAGTCAATTGACGGGGCGATAAGTAAATTTAAAAGGGAAAATTCAGCTTAGTTAATTTTTGTGTTTTCTGTGGTGCCTAATCGTTTTTACACCTCTATGGGCATATTCAACAATATTCTCAATTTTTTCTAATTGTCTCGGAGCAGTACGCACAACTATTTTATCATCAAAAAATACTTTTCCGTGTCTGGCAATATGAATTGCTAAGTCTGCATCTTCATGAACAATTCTATCATCAAGGCAAATCTCATTTTTTACCATTTCCCAAGCTTTTTTATGAACAGCCAAATTAAATCCCATCATTCCATCATGCTTCATAGTTAACTTAATGAATTTGGAAGAGCCTGTAACCAACCACGTATGAAATTGAAGAAAGTTAGGAATTCTGTCAAAATAGGCAGTGCCGGAAAGGCCTAACAGTTCCGGATCTTTTTCGAATGCTTTACGAATTTTTTTTGTCCAATCACGGGGAACACGTGTGTCTGCATCTGTTCGGGCAATTACATCTCCTTTTGCTAAATTAAATCCTGCATTTCTGGCGGGTGTTCTTCCTTGATTAGGTTCCTTAACTATCTTGGCGTGATATTTTTTTGCAATCTCAACCGTTTTGTCGGTTGAGTTATTATCAACCACAATTATTTCGTACGGTTTTTCAATTTGATTTGCTAAACTTTTTAAGCATGCTTCGAGGAATTTTTCTTCGTTATACGCAGGCACGACCACGGATATTTTCATACCTTATATTATATAGGATTCTTTCAGATTGTAAACAAACGAACAAATTGTTACTATAAAAGAGATGAAGTTATTAACAATAGTAGTTCCGGCCTTAAACGAAGAAAAATATCTTCCTATTCTTCTAAAGTCCTTTTTAAACCAAACCGATAAAAATTTCGAAATTGTAGTAGTTGATGGGAAATCAGAGGATAACACTGTTAAAAATGTAACCGAATTTAAAGACAGATTAGATGTAAGAATTGTTATAGCCGATAAAAGAAATTTATCACATCAAAGAAATTTAGGAGCGCAAAATGCAAAAGGAGATTATGTAACTTTTCTAGATGCGGATTTTATCGTAAAAGATGATTTTGTAAAGTCGTGTTTTTTAGAGGCTGAAAAATCCGATGTGGATTTAATCATTCCACTTTCTTTTCCGATTACCTCAAATCCTCTTTGGAAATTATATTTTTTAGTAATAAATTTACTATCAATTATTTCTACGCTACTTGGTAAGCCTTTTGGCAATGGGCCTGGAAATTTAATCAAAAAAGAAGCTTTTCTTAAAACACCAGGATATAGCGAAACGGTATTTGTTTTTGAAGATCAATATTTTTTTCAGCAAGCTAAAGCTGCGGGCTTGAAAATTAAACACACAGGCAAAATTAAAATGTACTTTTCATTAAGAAGATTAGAAAAAGATGGAATTTGGGGATATTTTTATTTTAATTTTTCCGCAGGTCTTAGGTTTATGTTAAAAGGGCCAATTTATAAGAAATTTTATGACTATCAAATGGGTGGTCAGAAAAAGGTTGAAAATAATAAATAAATCCTCAGGTTTTAATATTCAATTATCAATCGACAACATCATTTGATTTTGGTATACTTTAGGCACGGCGCGGTGGTGAAGCGGCTAACACAGCTGTTTGCAAAACAGTCATTCACCGGTTCGAGTCCGGTTCGCGCCTCCAGTATAATATAAAAATATGAATGGAAAAGAACAGGAACAAAAAAAGAGCAGATGGAATAATAGAACTAAATTGGGATTAGTTATTGCAGGGGTAGGGCTTTTGGCTGAAGTTGCTCCGGTTGTAATTATAGGCGGAGGCTTAGCTCTTAGTGGCGTAATTTTTGAAAGAGGTAAGGCAAAGCAGCAGGTAAAGGCTGCATAAAACGGGTGCGTAGTTCATCGGTAGAACGCTTCTCTGATAAAGAAGAGGTGCATGGTTCGATTCCATGCGCACCCACAAAGCAATTGCCTCGTATTTAAAATAGGTGTATAATTCATGATTGTGGTTATGGCTACTAAACCTACTACAGAGGAAATTAAAAAATTTGTGAAAGAAGCATTAACACGAGCAAATAACGCAAGAATTGAATGTATTGATGGGCGATATACCCCCGAACAATCGGAAGGAGCATTAAGGGCGCCAGGAGGGGATTTTGGGATGGTTATGGCAATTGCCGGTGCGTTGAAAGACGAAGGAACATATTTAGAGCCGGAAGAAATAGTTGAAAGATATTTAACAAGCGTTATGAAGAAAAGAGGATCGGATGCTCAACTTTATTTTCATGATGATGATTCTTCTCATGCAATTGGCTGCGGACATATCGCAAGGGCTTCCAGTCCCGAACATGAAGGACTTTATGGTAGTTTAACTCATCAAGAAGTCGGGCAGTTATACGAAGTATTTACTTCTCATCCACGGGTTCATAAAACCGTTCTTGAAGGACCTCATGCAGAAAAAGGGGTTATTGTTGTTGCTGCAGAATCGGAAGAGGCTCCGGTTCCCTATACAATAAACTCCAGAGATGCAAAAGGAAATATGTATTTTGTTGCAGATATTGATAGGGCAAACAGATTTATAGATAAAGTAGTTCCTCATTTTTCTCAAGGCTTGGTAAAACCAGTTAGTTCTGAAGACGTTAAAAGAAATTTTCTAATTCAACTTAATGCTACGGTAACACTTTTGGCCGGAGATAAAGAAAAATTCAAAGTAACAATAGGAGAAAGTGGGGAATTCTCCATGAATCAACTTCCAAAGCTAAAACCAAGTTCCCAAGTATAAATTACTACACACTAGTATAAACACCACGTTGCTCTGGAGAAAGATGCTTAGCAATTTCTCTTGCAACAAAATCGCTTGCACCTTTCCAATCACGGTTTGCAATAAATGGCGCTAGCTCTCTATCTGATCTGATTGGTGCGCTGACGTACACGGTTATTATGTGAGGATTGCCGTAATGAAGTCCCGCAAGTAAGGCTTGACTGCCAGGAAGTTTTGTTTCGGGGTTTAACACTTTATAACTGTCTCGTATACTAACGGGTTCTATTGCTAAAGGTCTATGGTTTTGTTTTGCGAGAAGATAATTTAATCTTAATACCTTAGGATCGAATCTTATCATTCCATTTAATTGTCCTGTTTTAGGGTTAATTCTTCCTCCTTCTACGCTTTTTTCTGGAAGTACTGCGATAGCTGTTGTTCCATTTTTAATTCCGCCCGACATTTTTGTAGCATATTCTTCAGAGTTTGCGTTAAGCATTCTGTGATTAGCGTCATTTTCAGTTACGGTCGCGACTGGTCGTAAGTGACGTTTTCTAAGAAGATTTCTGGTTGCTTTATACATTACAAATGACCAAAAACCCTGATCTCCGGTAAATTGTGATTTTGCCATTGGAAGCAAAGTTTCCTGAGCATTTGTTCCTTCTCTTGTGGCATCATTTACTAAAGCTAATATTTCGGCATCATAAGTTGAGGCATGGTTTGCTTCATAAGCGAAAAGGCAACCATCTTCAACAGCTTCTGCAAATTTATCATCAAAATCAGGAGCATATTCGATTTCGGTGCCTTTGTCGATTGTTTCCGTCCAGTGCCTGATTATGGGGCCGGCAATAATACTTGCTACCTCGGATCCCACGTTTTTGGTATTATTAGCTAATTGCTGTTTTTTTGTAAAAACTTGACGTTCTTTTACTGCTTGGGCTGGTTCTGTTTCCCGTTCGATACTACTCATATTTAGACTTGTTATTCTACCATAAATTACTGATTATTATTGATTTTCTGTCTCTAACTGCCCCTTTGCAAATTATTTTCAATGTGTTAAATTAGACTAGATTTTATGGTACTTTCAGATACAGATTTAAAAAAAGCCTTAATTAGCGGCCAAATTAAAATAAAACCAACGGTTGATTTAAAAACTCAACTTGGTTCTTGCTCAATTGATTTGCGGCTTGGAAATGTATTTAGAGTATTCGAGCATTCAAGGCATGCTTACATAGATCCTTTTAAAAAAAGTATCTCAGATGAAGTAACAAGGGAAATAAAAATAAAAAACAAAGAGCCTTTTATAATTCAACCCGGAGATTTTGTTTTGGCAACAACAGTTGAGTATATAGAAGTTCCAGATGATCTAACGGGAAGGCTTGAAGGAAGGTCAAGTATCGGGCGATTAGGTGTTGTAATTCATTCAACAGCTGCAAATATCGAATGCGGATTTAGAGGTCATATAACTTTGGAACTTGCGAACATGGGTAAAATGCCGGTTGCACTTTATCCCGATATGAGAATATGTTCGATATCTTTTGAACAACTTTCTTCTCCAGCTGAGGTGCCATATTACAAGAAAAAATCGGCAAAATACGTAGGGCAAAAAGGTCCCGGAGAGAGTAAAATAAATAAAGAAAGATGATATTAGGACCTAAAAAATTATTACAATTAGTAAAAACAAAAAAACTCGTAGAGGGTTTATCGCAGCGTGAACTTACTAATCCCGAAGGTGCAGGTTTTGATTTGCGTTTAGATGAGGTTTATAAAATTTCAGGTAAAGCATTTTTGGGAGAGACACATCGTCAAACTGCAGATATCACTTTGGTAAAAAAATACGGCAAAGACAAAAGTATAAAAATAAAACCGGGAGATTTTTTCTTAGTTAAAACAATTGAAAAAATAAATCTTCCAATTACTTTATCGGCGGTGATTCTTCCAAGAACTACAACTTTCAGGTCAGGTCTTTTTATAAGAACTGGTCCGATTCAACCCGGTTATCAAGGTGAGTTAACTTTTGGTCTAAAAAATGAAGGTCCGATTACGGTTGAAATAGAAATGGGAGCCAGGTTTGTTCACGTTTTGTTCCATGAAATAAAGGGAAGCGGCAGTAAGTATCGTGGTCAGTGGCAAGGCGGAAGAGTATCGGCTACAAAAAAAGAAAAACAAGTTTAAATTATGGCCTCTACAAAACTTTTTCATATTGGCATTAAGGCAGTAATCGTTAATAACAATAAAGCTTTAGTTTTAGAAGACACCGGAAGGTATGCCGGATTTGATGTTCCGGGTGGAAAAATCGATGAAAATGAAACAATAGAACAAGCTTTAAAAAGAGAATTATTGGAAGAATTGGGTTTAACAGATTTTAAAACCGGAGAGCTTTTAACGGTTTTTGAAAGAGAAGATTATAAAAAAGAGGGCATTAATCTCATTTTAATTTTTTTCAAAGTTGAAGCTAATAATTTTGACGTTAAGTTAAGCGATGAACACAGTGAATACAGATGGATATCAAAAGATGATTTAAGCGAAATGGTAAAAAATAACGAAGTCAGAAATGACGGTGTAAAAGTAGCACTTGAAAAGGTTTTAGAATAGTAGTAATTTAGAAATTATAAATGGCAGGAAAAAACAAACAACATCTCAAAGACACTGAGCGTAATCGAAGTGCGGAATATCAATATTTAGATTTATTAAAGGAAATCTACAAAGACGGCGTAGAATATGAAGACCGCGGTACCTGGGTTAAGCTACGTGGGGTTTTCGGAAGACAAACCCGCTATGATTTATCTAAAGGCTTTCCACTTTTAACCACAAAGAGAGTTTACTGGAAGGGTGTACTTCACGAGCTTTATTGGTTTATGTCGGGCCAGACAAATATTAAATATTTGGTCGATAACGATGTACACATCTGGGATGACTATCCGCTTAGATTGTATAACGAATTTTATGTAGTTAAGGGAAAAGCGAAAAAATTAACCAAAGATCAGTTTGTCGAGAAGATTAAAAATGATAAAAATTTTGCCAAAAAATATGGTAATTTGCCTAAAATATACGGAGAAATGTGGCGAAATTGGCCAACCAGAAAAAAAGGGAAGACAATAGACCAATTAAAGTGGGCAATTCAGGAATTAAAAGATGATCCGGGAGCAAAAAATCTAATCGTAACTTCATGGAACCCCGAATATTTATATACCATGGCAGATAAAAAAGATGCTTCAAGATTTCCGGTTTGCCATAATATGTACCAAATCAGCCTAAAGGGAAATAAGTTGTCTTTGCAGCTTTATCAAAGAAGCGCGGATGTATTTTTGGGAGTGCCGTTTAATATCGGAAGTTATGCGCTTTTAACAATTATTTTGGCTCATATCACCGGTTACGAACCTGGCGAGTTTATACATACTTTTGGAGATGTACATATTTACGAAAACCACATGGAGCAGGTAAAAGAACAATTAAGACGAAAACCCCGCCCATTACCGACTATTAAAATAGACCCTTCGGTTAAAACCTTAGATGATTTTCGTCCTGAATTGGTTACTCTTGAGAATTACAACCCGTATCCTACTTTAAAGGCCGAATTAACCGTTACCGGCGGAATTTATAATAAAGACAAAAAAGGCTATTTTGACGAAAAGAAGAAAAAATGATTTCAATAATTACTGCAATTGATGATAAAAGGGGAATTGGCCGTAGGGGACAGCTCCCATGGCATCTTTCGGAAGACTTAAAAAGATTTAAAGAGATAACTTCGGGAAATACCGTAATAATGGGCCGTAAGACTTTTGAAAGTATCGGAAAACCTCTTCCCAAGAGATTTAATATTGTTATCTCCGGTCAGCCACAGGATATTAGGTCAGGTGAACTATCAAATGATTTAATTTTTGTAAGTTCCTTGGATGAGGCTTTGGAAAAAGCCAAGGGAGATGCATTTGTAATCGGCGGGGGACAAATTTATAATTTAGCAATTGAAAAAGCAGATAAATTATATTTAACCCAAGTTGAAGGAGATTTTGGCTGTGACACTTTTTTCCCAAATTACTCTTTATTTACCAGCGAGGTTTTTATTGGCGCAGGTGAGGAAAATGGAATTAAATATAAGTTTTTAGAGCTTACAAGATAAGTCTTGCTAAGCAAGCGTAGTGCAGAGTAGAATAAAACAATGTTAAAAACAAAAGATCCGCAAATCTATAATTTAATTAAAGAAGAAGAGAAAAGACAAAAAGAAGTTTTGGAAATGATTCCTTCGGAAAATTACACCTCGTCGGATGTGTTGGAAGCTTTGGGAACGGTTTTAAATAATAAATACTCAGAAGGTTATCCTAAAAGAAGATATTATCAGGGAAATAAAGTAGTTGATGAGGTAGAAATTTTGGCAGAAGAAAGAGCCCAAAAACTTTTTGGGGTTCCTTATGTAAACGTTCAGGCTTTATCGGGCTCGGTAATGAATCTGGCAGTATATTTTGCGCTTCTAAAACCATTGCAGGGTAAAATAATGGGACTTTCTTTAGCCTTTGGAGGTCATTTAACTCACGGACAGCCTCAATCATCAAGCGGGCAGTTTTTTAAATCCACTCTTTATACTTTAGGAAAAGATTCAAAGCTTGATTTTGATGCAATAGAAAAACAGGCCATCAAAGAAAAACCCGATATAATTGTTTGCGGATTTACCGCCTACTCAAGCATTATTGATTTTAAGCGATTTGGAGAAATTGCAGATAAGGTTGGAGCTTATCTTCTAGCAGATATTTCTCATATTGCAGGGCTTGTTGTAGCGGGTGTTCATCCATCACCTGTTGAATATGCTCACATTGTTACAACAACAACGCATAAGACGCTTAGAGGTCCTAGGGGAGCCTTGATTATGATAACAGACAAGGGTATTAAAAAAGATGTAGATTTACCAAAGAAAATTGATACGGCAATAATTCCGGGATTGCAGGGCGGTCCTCATGATAATCAGACTGCCGCCATTGCAGTATCACTTTTAGAAGCGTCAAGACCTAATTTTAAAATGTATGCAAAACAAATTGTGGTAAATTCAAAAGCTTTGGCAAAAGAACTGACCGGTTACGGATTTAATCTGGTTAGTGGGGGAAGTGAAAACCATTTAATTTTAATTGATTTAAAAAACAAAAAGGTTAATGGTGCTATTGCCGCTTTAGCTTTGGAAGTTGCAGGAATTGTTGTTAATAAAAACGGAGTACCATTTGATACTAATCCTCCATTTTACCCATCCGGAATTCGCTTGGGAACACCGGCGATTACTACCAGAGGATTAAAGGAAAAAGATATGCCGCAGGTGGCTAAATGGATAAATTTAGCAGTTGAAGAGGTGTCTAGTTATCAATTGCCGGATGATAAAGAAAAGAGAAAAGAATACTTTAAAAAAATAAAAAAAGAAATTTATGTTAATAAGAATCTCCTTAAGATATCTGTGGAAGTAAAAGACTTTATTATAAAATTCCCCCTGCCGTAATTCAGTTTTTAATTATGAGTAAACATGAAGGAATATCATTGTCGTATTTTGAAGCAGTTCTTCATCGAAGGCATAGAGCGACTTTAAGTTCTGAAATAGCAGATTGTTTTAAGTATTTTGAAGATAATTCACCATCTAAGAAAGCTTTTGGCGATGAGCAAATGTCTTTAATCCATAATAATAGGCTTACTCTAAGAAGGGTTACAGAGGGAAAGGGTTATTCAGTCGAAATAGATGGAGTAGTAAGGGTGGTTGGAGTAGATCCAATTCCTAGGACAGAGCAATTAGAAATTGTAGGAATGATTAGAAATGTAACTATTCCTTATGCCCAGCATGTAGCGAAAAAACTATATAGGTAATGTTAATTTAAAATTATGAAAATCGGTATAGAAACTGATTTGGGTTACAAAAGAGAACCTAAATTTAAAACAATAAAAAGAGCGCCAAGAAAGGTTGGCGGTTTAGAACATGCAGAAATTTCCAGAAGAAGAATTGAGCAAGCAGAGTTATTAGCAGAAGAAGAATTAATTACAGCTCGAGAAGAATTTAGATTTGCTCATATTGGTGGGTCTTTGCAAGACATCTCTTTAATCCCTGAGACAATACCAATACAAGAGCAGGTAGAGATTGTCCTTTTTCCAGAAGCAACGGTTGACGCTCCAACCACAAGAAGCGGAGATTTGGCTAAAAAAAGAGGGGAGATAATAAATACATGGCTAGAGGATCCGTGGGCGATTTCAAGAACATCAGGGAACTTAAGTTTTTGGGGTAGGCATTTGCCAAGAATTGTAAGGTTTGCCAGAACATTAAGAAACAAGGGAAAGCTTCATCCAGGAATTGATAAAATATTAGACCAGTAATATTATCGTCCGCCGAATCTTCGCTGTCTTCCAGAGTATTCTTTTAAGGCGTTTGCGATATCAAAATCTGTAAGTTCAGGTAAATTATTTTTTACCGGTACAAATTCTGCCAAAGAGGCAAGTGGTCCAAATCCTGACATTCTTTGTTCGCCGGAAGTTCTTAAAACCATATCAAAAAGGGGAAGATCGGAATTAATTTTTGATAATAAGTCGTAGGTTTTAGTGGTAGCATCAATTGCTCTTTCCTTAGCAAATTCTTCTAGCTGATATCTTTCTCCGTAATCTATAAAAACAGCCAGGGTTTTATAAGTGCAATCTTTGGTTTTTTCCATAGCGTCTTTAATGGTTGCAAAAACAAAAGGATATTCCTTTTTAAGTCTTTCTTTTTTGCCTATAACTAAAAATTTAATATTTTCATGAATCATTTTTTCTAAATTTTGGTTAATTGTGTCTTCAACCACTTCCATTATTTTGCTGATTTCATCTGTTTGTCTTTTCCAATTATCTTCCGAAAATCCCCAAATTCCCAGCACCTTGATATCGATTTTTAAAAAGTGATCGAGAATTTTAGACATTGTCCTTCCGCCTTCTTGATGACCTTCGGAAATTGAAAGTCCCAGGCTTTTTGCCCATCTTCCGTTTCCATCGGGAATAATTAAAAGCGAATCTGGAAGATTTAAGGAGTTTAGCTGTTCAAGGGCTAAATCTTGAGTTTTTTCTTCAACATGTTGTTTAATTTTAGAATGAATACCCACAGAAGGTATTATACTAATTCTAAATCAAAATTTAAAGCTTAAAGCTCTAAATTTATGGGGCTATCTCTTTCCAAACTCTTCGGGTAGTTTTGAAAAAGTCAGGCGCATTAATTATAAAATCGGGTCTTTCGATTATCGAGAATGCTGGGCAGGAAAGGTCTTGTGCGCAAAGGTCTCTTTCGTTAACAAAGCCTCCGTTTACAAAGTTTCCCTGTTGAACCATAGAAGCTTTATCGTTTAGACCGGCGTTAACCACTATCGAGCCGGCAACATTAAGCCTACGGTCGTTTGCCGGGCAGGAATCTGAACCCTTAACATAAAAGTGTTTGTCCGTAGAATAGTAGCCTTCGATATTAAATCTTGTTTTTGTAGGATCCACCTCTCCTATTAATTTACCCACGGATATATCACCCGATGTGATAAAGGTTGCAGTCGAACCTTTTGGCACATGAATCTCAGTATTATCAGTTTCATTCCCAATATTTAAATTACCGTGAACTAAGATTACAAAATTTTTCTTAGCAGGGAAAGTATATGAACTACCCTTTAGGTTTAAACCACCTTCTGCAATATAGAAGCCATTTGGTAGATTTGCTATCAGTTGGCAATTATTAAGTCCTCCTCCTCCGCAAAATGGAGCAAGATCGGTTGGAGTAATGCCTGCACTATTGGCAATAGATGAAACATAGTTATAGGAAGTTTTCATAACACCGGGGCTTTGAAATGAATATACATCAGGATAAGTTACTCCACCCACGATCCAGTTATACGGATTTTGAGATGCTTGACCGAAGCCGAAATCATATGCGCCTGCCCCTGAAAAAATAACTCCGGGAGTAGCTCCACTTCCAACAACCGTGCCCAAAAGTGATGTATTTGTGCCGCATATTACTTTACCCGGCGGAACGTCTTGTGGAATTGGATTGTAAAATCCTCCTCCGGTTGGATCGGCAACCGAAGCTCCGGTGATGTCTCCGCCAATTGCTTGTATCCAAGGCAAAGAATTTGAAATACCAAAGTTAAGTCCGGTAATGTTTCCATTCACGTCACAGCTTGCACCTTTTGCACCATTAGTGGTGCACGTACCGTTGCCAACTGTCACGGTAAAAGAGTAAGTGCCGAGGTTACCCTTAGGATTAGTTACTTCGTATCTTGGTGGGGGGTTGGTATAAGTTATTTTATAAGTTCCACCCGGTAGATTTGATATTTTATAATTTCCTGCCGGAGCAGGATAAGTTACATTTCCGCCGGTTGAGGTAATTGAGATTGGGCTTTGATAATTTAAATCTGTACCAGCCTGTTGTATGCCGTCTTTATTTTGGTCTACGAATACATCTCCTGTTAGATTATATATAGGAACAATCTTAATTCCGCCGTTGCCTAAACCAAGGCCGTTTGATATTCCGTAAGGCGTGCAAAGCGTTGTATTTGCTTGGCAAACGTTTACGGTTGGATAGCCGTAAGTATTTTCAATAAAGTATGGATTTGGCGCTGTCCATATAGCAGTTGAGCTCCCAGGGCTACCTGATGTTGTCGGAGTAGTACTGGTTATTGCTCCTGGGAGGGGAGAGGAAGCTAGCCAGTCATAAGTTAAGGTTCCGCCTTGTCCTCCGGCAACGCAATTATTGGCCGTTAGGGTGGAAACTTGTCCGGGATTTCTGGAGTTAAAATCTACAGTAAGACCACCTGAGCAGATTGGAGCTGGTGGTCTTATACCAAAATTCAAAGTGGTTCCTGGTCCCACAGTTGCTGTTCGATTAGGTGAGGCAGGCGTAGTTAGAACATAATTAGTAGGGACAGTTAAATTAACAGGATATGTAGCCGGAAATAAGTCAGCGCTAATAACTTGTCCAGCTGCATTTGTCGTATCGTTTACGCCGTTAATTTTAACAGTTGCTCCTGAATACATTGGTTCGGTTACTCCAACATATCCGCCAACTCCGTGAACGTCTCTTGCTTTATTTCCATTTAAATCCTGATATACATTTGCAGTAATATTGAACATGCAAGGACCAAGTGTTCTTGGTGAATTAGATAATTCGTTTAGTGTTCCGTCTATTTCACTTTTTGCGTATGCATGGATTGCGTGGCTAGAATTGTCAATTACCGAGGCCGGAGCGTTAAATAAGAATTGATGACTAGAACTTCCGCCGCATGCTGCATCTACACTTGCGCGTGCCGAAAGATTGGCTACGGTAGTTCCTAAAGTTGTAGCTCCATCTTTAAGAGTAACGGTAAGCTTAGTACTAAAATTATTATATGCTCCCTGGCATGCCCATCCCCAAAAAGAAGGAGTACTAGAAGTAGTATGATAAACTGGGTCATCTGGGGGAACACAACTCGCTCCATCTAGAGAACCTTTTGACGAAGGACACATTGGTACTACAAAACTTTTAATACCAGAATAAGTTGTGCCATGACAATTATCTGCTTTTACCCGCCATTGGTAAGTATGATTTTGGTCGGTATTGGGAACTGGAATCGTATAACTTAAAGCCATGTTTCTGTCTACGCTTGTCCATCCTGGACAGCTCCCGCCGCCAATCCCGCAATCCCTGTATTGCGCAGTATAATTTGTTGTACGGGCTGTGGCATCCCAACTAACGGTTACGTTATTTGGATTACTATCTCCTACGCAAGTTAGTCCGGTTGCATTATTTAGGCTTGGAGTACCAGGGTCAGATGAATATGCGCAGCATCCAGCCGTACAGCTGTTATCTGTCCATGTTGAATATGAACACGTAGTATTCTTAGCAGATCCAGAACAATCATTTCCGCCTCTTTTGTGGCAAGTTCCAGTGCAGCTACTAGTCGTATTACAAAGCCATGCACAGGTGCCCCCCCAAATCCATCCTGAATTTGCGCAATATTGTGGATTATGATTTTGCGGGCACATCTGAGTAAAGCTAATTGAACGGTAAGAGCTTGTATAATTAAGGTATTTACAAGCAGCAAAATTTGGATCTAAAGTGCTTCCGCATGTGCTGGGGTTTTTGCAGGATATATTAAAATGATAATAATATTTTTTGAACCCGCCGTCGAATTTTGGAACAACAGTCCCAGTGTAAGAAGTAGTTGAGACTTGCGGATCGGCGCAGCTGGTTGCCCAAGTAACTTTTGCAAGACTAGGTAAATCTCCAAACTTATCGATACCTTCTATTGGAATAATATAAGAGCTGTTACGATCAATCCATACCGTATCTGATTGAGCTTTAACATTTAGGGTATCATCATTCGCTCCCCAGTAGTGAACCTGCCATTTTATATCGTTAGTATTATCAAGTGATATATAGATTACACATCCACCATCATATCCGCATGTTTTTGCGTATGATTGTTTTGGTAAAGACAAAGACATAGAACAAAGTGTTATAAGAAATAAAAATAAAAAGATTATTTGTTTTAATATTTTCATGGCTTTTTAATGATTTTAAACTCTATTAACATACCATATTCTTTAGGGTAATATTGTTTTATAAAAGCATTTATTTCGTCGGCGATTTTATTATTTAGATTTGTTTTAATAAAATCAGGATCGTCCCTAATATTGTTTTCGGCAGAGGCATACATATTTGCTTTAGCCAATTTTGAATTGCTTGGAAAATACATTGCACTTTTTAAATTTTGAATTGCTGTATTTCTAGAGGCATTTGGAATTGCAGAAACAGAATTAATCTCATTAATAATGCTTAGTATTTCTAAAGGTTCTCTAGAGTCAGCGCATATAGAATCTATACACGTAACAGAAAAATCATTTTTATTATAAAATTTAGGAAAGTTATCTTTAGCAAAGGTATTTAAGTCATTTGCTATAAAATTATAAATGGCATGAGAATTATTAAGTGAATAAGCCCTAGATAAAAAAAATGCAATTTTTGAAGTTGCATTATAATTATCTTGAGGTGATGAATTCTTGTTTTCTAAAATACCAAACGGATATGTAGTCTTATTTTGCGCATTGCTTCCTGATAACTTTAGGGAATTAAATTTTGTTTTTATATAAGTATAGTTTTTTAGATTATTTCCAAGTGAAGATGTACTCTTTGATTGATAGTTAATTGTTAATATTCCAACAAATAGAATAATTACGCAGATTATTAACAAGACAAGTATAATTTTTTTGTTTGACATAACAAAGACTTTAATAATAAAGTACTATTCTAAGACTAAAGGCTGACTAGGAATTTGTCAATGTTTTTGTTGAATTTTAATAATTCTGTACAAAGAGGGCAACAGCTTGCGTTAAATTGCTAATTCCAGCTTTTGTTGTAAACACTTTTTGTAGCTCGAAGCTAGCAAGGCTAAAACCGAAAGCTTTTGCTTCTACTGATTGTGGGTTTTTGGCTATAGCTTTTAAAGCGCCACCAGTTGTTAGTATTTCGCATTGACCCCAACGTGTATTTTGGTCTAAACTTGAATTTTTGCAATCTTTGTATGTATTAGGGAATTGACCAGCAGTTGGTGCAGCAGGAGATGCCATGAGTGCACTATAAGCTTCGTCTAATTTAGCAACGGTTATGGGTGTTTTATATTTATCTAAAGCATGTCCTCCTGCATTAAGGTCAGCAAGAAAGCTATCAGCGCTAAAGGATTCTGCTGGGGATTGTGATGCTTCAGGTGTTATGCTTGGGGAAGGTGATACGAATGGCGATTCAGTTGGCACAATTGTCATGGAAGGAATAGGCGATTCAGTTGGTGCGGCTGGAGTAGCGGTTAAAGCTGGAGTATTTGCCGGTGTTCTTTCTGGCGTTGGATTTGGTGTTTGAGTCGCAGCGGGAGAACAAGCCTCTAAAGACCCAGTTAATAATACTCCTGCTACTAATAAATTTCTAACTCGCTCGTTCATATATGGTATGGATATTACTATAGGTAAAGGGCATTGTCAAGCATCAACATATGCTAGTTGTAGACCATTATTTTATTAATATAATTTATCTTATTGACTGTTTTATATTCCACTTCAACATTTTTGTTTAAATTTGCTTTTTGATCTAAATCATATAGGGTTCCTAATTGAGTTTCATTTGATTTATCTGACTTTAAAAATATGCTATCAGAATTGTAAGTAAGATCCATTGTATTTATAATTCCAACTTTTACTTTTATTTTCTCATTATTGTATTGAGAAAGTGTTCCTTTTACTGTCCAGGTTTTTGCATCAACATTATATTTTGGTCCGGAAGGAGGTGATTTTGGAAGGTTTTTTGTAACAGGCGAAGCCGAATTTAGGGCAATAACATTAAAATAATTTAAAATTCCTAGAAAAATTAAAAATATAATTACCGGAAAAATAGTTGCCAAAAGTAGAGTAATTAAAAATTTTGTTATCCTAGAACTGTTTTGTTTAGGAGAATTATTTGATTTATTGGAATAAGAAAATCCTTCTGTTTTTGGTTGGAAAGTTATGTCTTGGATTGAATCGGGCATAGCAATATATTAAAGCTAACTTGAATTTTAGTCAACGATTAATACCCAGAAGATGTTGCTTTAGGAGCAAGAGTAAAGTTTGCATCAACTGTAGATTTTAAAGCCGAAGAAGTAAGTCCTTCGGATGTTACTTCGGTTTTTGGTTGGAAAGTTATCGCAATCGGAGTTGATTTTTGTCCCGGTAAAACAGAAAAATTAATCGTTGCCACAATGCCTTGTCCTAAAATTCCATTTTTAACTCCTTGCTGTGTTGGAACGCTAACTGCAAAACTGATCCTGCCGTTAACCGCATCAATAGTTTTAATATTTACAACCGGATCGACAAAGAACGGTCCGGGATTGATATTAACTTTTGTTAAAACCTTTGGGTCATAAGAAAGTTCAAGCTGCACCGAAGTTACCGAATTTTGTCCTGTATTTATAACAACGTCAGTTGTATACGCAGAAGGAGTAGAAAGGGGTGAAGGAAGAGAAGAAATAGTTAAAACAGTTTGAACAGGATCCGGAACTGTGGCTGTTGGGATTTGTTGTGTAACTGCCGGTTTTGGTTTTTGTGTAACGGCAATATATAAAAGTCCGAAAGCTGCAAAACTTAAAATTAAGATTAATAAAAATGTTTTTATTGCCATACCTTTTTTGGGTGTTTGAGAAACATTTTGGTCAACTGCCTCATCCATGTTGTTTCTATACTATTTTTAATTGTAGTTAATGTCAAGTTTAACAAGAAAAATAATTATTGCAATAATCCCCAGGCTTATATATAATAGTACACATTACTCACATTCGGATATCTATCCCTGAGTTTAAAACTTCATTCGGATGGCGGTTTAAGGGATATAAATTATGAGAGAAATCACATTAGAAGAACTTCTAGAAGCTGGGTGTCATTTTGGACATCAGATTACCAGGTCTAATCCTAAAGCCAGGGATTTTGTTTTTGAGGCAAGAGATAATATTCAAATCATTGATTTGGCAAAAACAAAAGAAGGTTTAGACGAAGCAGCGAACTTTGTAAAAGCTCTAGGTCAAAGAGGGGGAAACTTATTGGTTGTTGGAACAAAAAGACAAGCAAGAGACTTAATAGAACAAGAAGTTAAGAGGGTAAGAGATTTACTCGAAAGCGATAATAAAGGCCAAGAGGTCAAGCTTTTATTCATTACCGAAAGGTGGATAGGCGGAATACTTACTAACTTTCCGGAGGTCTCCAAAAACTTTAAAAAATTAAAGGATATTAAAGCAAGACTGGCAAGTACCGAAGAAAAAGCAAAGTATACAAAAAAAGAAATTGGTCTTTGGGAAAAAGAAAAACAAAGACTTGAGTCTTTTTATAAAGGTGTATTTGAAATGACAGGTAAACCTGATGCTTTATTTATTATAGATTCTCATTTGGAGGATTTGGCAGTAAGAGAAGCAAACAGCGTTGGAGTAAAAACATTGGCAATTGTTGATACGAATTCAAATCCTTATTTAATCGATCATCCAATTCCTGCAAACGACGACGCAGTTGGGTCGATTAAATTAATTGTTACTCATGTTTTGGATTCTTGGGTAGAGGGAATTAAATCTCAAAAGGAAGAAAAGAAAGAAGAAGCATCAACCCAAGCAAAACCGGAAGCTAAAAAAACAGAAGTAAAACCAGAAGTTAAAGTAGAAAAAAAAGTGAGTGAAACAAAGCTCCCGAAGGGTATAAAAGCACCGACAAAAGCAAAGGTAGTGAAAAAAGCCCCAAAAGTTAAAAAGACAAAAGCAGCAAAATAATATGGTTGATATTAAACTACTTAAAAAATTAAGAGAAGAAACACAAGTCTCTTTAGCAGATTGCAGAAGGGCATTGGAAGAAACAAACGGAAACTACGAAAAATCTCTGGAGTGGCTTAAAAAGCAGGGAATTGAAAAAGCAGAAAAAAAATCAGACAGAGAAACAGCACAGGGATTAATTGAAAGCTATATTCATCAAAACGGAAAAGTCGGGGCATTAATTCAAATTGCCTGCGAAACGGATTTTGTGGCTAGAACAGAGGATTTTAAGCATTTGGCTCACGAAGTGGCCATGCAAGTTGCCGCAATGAAGCCTAAAAATATTGACACATTACTTAAACAAGAATATATTAGAGACAGTTCGCAGACAATAGAACAATTAATAAAATCATCAATTGCAAAGCTTGGAGAAAACATTGTCGTAAAAGAAATCACAAGATTTGAAATATAAATGGAATTAACCGCATCTACTCATCAAAACATGCAAAAAGTGATGGATGTTTTAAAAAACGATCTATCAACCGTTAGGGCAGGAAAAGCAACGCCGTCTTTAGTTGAGCATATTGTTGTAAATGCCTATCAGGGCACGCAGAAGTTAAAAATTATCGAACTTGCTCAGGTTCATACTTCCGATGCACAAACGATTATTATTACTCCTTTTGACAGTTCAATTATTGGTGAAATTCATAAGGCAATTATGGAAAGTAGTACCGGTTTTACGCCAATAATCGATGGACCATTAATCAGAATCTCAATTCCGCCGCTTTCTGAAGAAAGAAGGCAACAATTGGTTTCTTTAGTAAATCAAAAACTAGAGGGTGGAAAAGTTCAGGTAAGGCAAGTAAGACACGAGGCAATGAATGATACTAAAAAACAATTAAATGATAAATTAATTTCGGAAGATGAAATGATTAGGCTTGAGAAAGAAATCCAGAGATTAACCGATGAAACAATTGGGCAAATCGATGCATTAGGAAAGCAAAAAGAACAAGAGCTAATGGCACTTTAATCTCCATATTTAGCATCTAGTATTTAGTATCTGGTTTTTAGTATACTTTCTAAGAAACATGTTGTTAACGGTAGTTGTATTTATATTAATTCTTTCAATATTGGTTTTAGTTCATGAAGCTGGACATTTTTTTGTCGCCAAGTTTTTTAAAATTAAAGTTGAAGAATTTGGTTTTGGACTTCCACCCCGGGTATTTGGAAAGAAATTTGGAGAAACACTTTATTCTTTAAACTGGCTTCCAATTGGTGGGTTTGTAAAGTTATATGGCGAAGACGAAGCAGGATCAGGGAGTGTTTCTTTAAAACCTCAAAAATTATCAACCAAAGATATTCATAGAGCCTATTTTTCAAGGCCAAAATGGCAAAAAGCATTAGTTATTGTTGCAGGAGTTGTAATGAATTTTGTCTTGGCAGTAGTAATTATTTCATTTTTATTTTCTGTCGTTGGAGTATCTGAGCCAACAAATAAAGTTTTTGTTGCTCAAATTGTAAAAGGTGCTCCGGCAGATAAAGCCGGCCTTCGGGTTGGGGATTTAATTGAAGAGGTTGGCGGAAAGCAAATTAAAACAACGCAAGAAGTTCTTCTTAGTGCCAGAAATAATCTTGGAAAAGACGTCAGTATAAAAGTCAAAACAAAACAGGGGACAGAAGAAGTTTTAAAATTAGCGCCACGTAAAATTTATCCTGCAAACCAAGGTCCGATGGGAATTGCAATCGAGCAAGAGTTAACCATTAAAAAATATCCTTGGTATCAGGCGCCATTTGTCGGAACAAAAGAAGCGCTTAAAGAAACTTGGATGATAGCTTCAGGTTTAGGCACACTTTTGGGCCAGTTAGTAACAAAAGGAGTAGTGCCTTCTGACGTTGCGGGTCCGGTTGGAATTGCGCAGTTAACAGGCAGAGTGGTTGATATTGGACCTTTTGCAGTACTTTCATTTATCTCGCTTTTATCGCTTAATTTAGCTCTAGTCAATATTTTGCCAATACCGGCCTTAGATGGAGGAAGACTTTTATTTATCGCAATAGAGGCCATAACCAGAAAAAAAGTAAATCCTGCAATTGAAGGATACGCCCATACCATTGGTATGATTGTGCTTTTGGGTTTAATTGCGTTAATAACGCTACATGATCTAATTAGAATTTTTACAGGTCAGCCGATTATTCCTAAGTAGTTATTTTATAAGCTTGTTTAGTGCCACCAAATAAGAAGCTTCTTTAAGATTAGTTTTGTTTTTAACTGATGTATCCCAAACATTGCTAAACGCATCTTGCATCATTTTTTCCAATCTTTTTAAAACATCCTCTTTTTTATAAACTTTGTTTTTCATATTTTGCTCCCACTCAATAAAGCTTCCGGCCACTCCGCCCGAATTTGCCAAAATATCAGGAACAATTATTACGCCTTTTTCAGTTAGATGATGTTGTGCCTTTGGCGTTACCGGTCCGTTTGCCATTTCGATAATTATTTTTGCTTTAATATTTTGCATGTTGTTGTCATTGATTACATCTTCCAAAGCTGCAGGAATTAAAATATCAACAGGGAGGGTGAGTAGCTCGTCATTAGTTATTAATTGGCCGCCCCTGGTATCACAAACTCCTCCGGCGCAATAACAGCCGTTTAAACTTCCTTTTTCGTTTTTGCATTCGTAAACTAGGGGAATATCAAGAGCAATAAAGTTTCCTTTAGAATCTCTTTTAATAATTCCGCCTTTAGAATCGGAGACCGCGACCACTTTAAATCCTTCTTTAGAAGCTAAGTCGGCGAAAAAATACCCAACATTTCCAAAACCCATTATGGCAATGGTTGTCTCCTGAGGTTTTAATTTCATTTTTTTGGCAAGTTCTTTTAAGACAACCACACCGCCAAAGCCGGTTGCTTCAGTTCGCCCTGCCAAGCCGTTTTTTGCTTTTCCGGTAAAAGTTGCATAAAGCTTGTTTTCGGGAACTGAAGTTTTATTCTCTTTTGCAATCTTTATATACTCGTCAACCATCCAATCGATTATTTTAGGATTAGTATTTACGTCAGGAGCGGGGACATCTTTGTCAAAACCAATAATGTCATAAACCCTTCTGGCGTACTCTCTGGAAAGAGCTTCCAGTTGTTCTTCAGTTAAGGCTTTTGGGTCAACTGCTACTCCACCTTTTCCTCCTCCAAGAGGAACTCCGACAACTGCGGTTTTTAAGCTCATCCATAAAGAAAGCGCCATTACTTCGTCTTTATTTACTCTTGGATGAAACCTAAGCCCTCCTTTATATGGTCCGAGCGTATTACTATGTTGGCTTCTGTAGCCTTTAAAAGTAACAATTTCTTCTCCAATTTTTACGGGAATTTTTAATTCAACTACACGATCGGGTTCTAAGAATTCTTCGACTTTGTCTTGAGGAAGATTATATTTCTTGGCAATCTTTAAAATTTCTTCGCGGGATTTTTGATAAACAGAATTATTTTCCATAATAGAAATAAAGTATACAACGTCGTTTTTAAAAATGCTATACTTATTTTTATGGATTCGATAACGTTTGAAGATTTTAAAAAAATAGAAGTAAGAATTGGCAAGATTATTGCTTGTGAAAAAGTCGCAGACGCCGATAAGCTTTTAAAGCTGCAAGTTGATTTTGGAGATTTTCAGCGTCAAATTGTTTCAGGAATCGCAGAGTTTTATCAACCCTCTGAGTTAGAAGGAAAAAACCTTCCATTCATTGTTAATTTAGAGCCAAGAAAATTCAAAGGGGAAGAGAGCCAGGGAATGTTAATGGCTATGGATACCGAAGATAAACCTGTTTTACTGATCCCCGCAGAAGATGTTCCCATTGGAACATTAGTGGTTTAATTTATTATAAATTCCAAAACGCTTTTCTCTCCCAAATTATGCACCATCAAATCAGGTTTTTCATCCGTTAATTCTTCGAACGGATAAATTCCTGTTGAAACAGCAATAACCTGAATTTCTGCATTTCTTGCGCATGCAATGTCTCTTGGAGTGTCGCCGATAATTATAAAATTATCAGTTTTAAAATGACTATTAAAAATCTTATTTGCTTTGTTTTTTGCTATTTCTACTAAATCTACTCTTTTAAAAGCCTCGTTACCAAACGCGCCAAAATTAAAAAAGCTTATTAATCCAGCGTTTTCTATTTTTGCCCAAGCAATGTTTTCCATATTTCCTGATAAAATTCCCAATGGCACTTTTTTCAATTTAAGTTTTTCAAGTAAATCTTTAACACCAGGAAGGGGAATAAAGGAATCTTTTTTTATATTTCTCACTACATAATCTGACATACAGGTTGCAGCATCTTTTAATTTTTCTTTTACTTTCTTTTCGGAAAAACCACGTAATTTTAATACGTCGATTATAATTTGATTATCAAGCATTCCCTCCGGTTTTATTTCTCTTTGATTCGCATCGACGCCATAAATATTTTTAAACATATAAGAAAATGCATCGAAATGAACAGGATTAGCAGTTTTAAATAATGTTCCGTCGATATCAAATAAGGGAATTCTCATTTTATAAAATAGGTTCTTTTGGTATAAAGATTAGGTTGATTAAAAACCTCAATAATTTTTTCTTTACTTTTTTCAAAAGGCTTGGCTGTAAAACAATCGCAATAAACATTAAAAAGTGCCTCTATATATAATTCTTCGGCTCTAGCTTTTATATCATCTACTATTTCTTTGATGGAAAGATTCAATTTGGGTTCAAAATAATCTGCGCCAAATGTTCCATGAAGTCTAACGGTTTCTGAGATTTTTTCAATTTCTTTTTCGGAAAGACCAGTATCTTTTACAAATTTATCAACTATTGTTGAGCCCCAATATTCGTGTCCTGGATTACTAACAATTCCTTCAGAATTTTCATGTCGTAAATTAAATTCTTTAAAACCATCTTTATAAGATAATATTTTCCCCACATCGTGTAAAAGTGCGGTTAAAAGCATAATTTCACCGTTGGTTAAATTATCAAATGGGTTATTAGCAAATTCCAGAAATAATTTTTTGGCTACTTGGTTTTGAATAAAATTTCCTCTAATTTGTAGCTTGGCGATTTCAAATGTCTTGATAAGATGGTCATAGGTTTTTTCATGATTATGGTAAGAATTATTTTCTATAACTAATTGAAGTTTTAAAAAGAGGGGATTTTGTAAAATTTTTTCAACGATTTCGTTCATTTATTATTTTCTCTTTAATGGTTCACTAAAAATAATATCATATGTTTCGATTCCTTTCATAAGAGCTAAAGATTTTTCAACAAATACTTCTTTTTCTTCTGGAATTGCGTTAAATGCTGCTACAAATTCTTCTGCCTCAATTGTTTTAAAAACTCCACCAATTTCATAATCTCCTTTTACATAGCAGTGTATCTCAATAGGATTTGATGATGCGATTTGGTTATTCAAAACGGTTCTTAAGGTATCTACTCCAAAGGCTCCCGGATCGTAAGACACGGCAATTGGATAATCCCATTCATCTACTTGTAGTACTTCTGCTTCTCTAATATTTGGCATAGGCTTGAAAGTATACAACAGCTTTTAAAAAAATGATATACTTTAGGAAATGAGATACTCACAGAGTTTTCCAAAAACTCAAAAACAATCACCAACCGGTGCGGAATCAATAAATCATAAGCTTCTGGTTAGAGCTGGATTTATTGATCAATTAATGGCCGGTTCCTGGACGCTCTTGCCAATGGGTCTTCGGGTCGTATCAAAAATTAACGATATTATAAGAGAAGAGTTAAATAAAACCGGAGCGCAGGAAATCTTAATGCCGCTTTTACATCCTAAAGAAATCTGGAATGAAACCGGTCGCTGGGATAGCGCCAAAGACATCATGTATCAATTAAAAAAAGATGATAAAGATTTTGGGCTTTCTTTTACACATGAGGAAATAGTGGTTGACTTAATCAGAAAGCATCAACTTTCTCCCAAAGATTTTCCGATTAAGGTTTATCATTTTTCAACCAAATTCAGGCATGAGTTAAGAGCAAAATCCGGAATCCTTCGGGGTAGGGAATTTATGATGAAAGATTTATATAGTGCCCATTTAACAGAAGAGGATATGTATGATTATTACAAGAAAGTGATCGATGCCTACCTTTTAATTTTTAAAAGACTTAGTTTAGATGTAAAAGTTGTTGAAGCCTCGGGTGGAGTTTTTACCGATAAGCATTCTCATGAATTCCAAGTTTTATCTCCGATTGGAGAAGACACAATTTTTTATTGTGAATGCGGAAAATGCGATTTTGCCCAAAACGAAGAAATTTTTAAAGGAAAAGTTGGAGATAAATGTGCTGATTGTGACTGTAAAATAATTTCCGGAAAGGCAATAGAAGTTGGAAATATTTTTCCCCTCGGAACAATGTATGCGGAAAAAATGGGCGCGTTTTATACTGATTCAACCGGCGCGAAGCGACCGTTATGGCTGGCAAGTTATGGAATTGGACCGACAAGAATTTTAGGTACTTTGGTTGAAATGTTTCATGACGATAAAGGAATTGTTTGGCCGGAAAACACTGCTCCTTTTAAAGTTGATTTAATTTCTTTACATTCGGAAAATGAGGAAGTTACAAAATTTGCAGATAAAGTTTATGAAGAGTTGCAAAAAGCGGGAATAGAAGTTTTATATGATGATAGACAGGCTGCGGCAGGAGAAAAATTCGGCGATTCGGATTTAATCGGTTTGCCGGTAAGATTAGTCGTAAGCAATAAAACAGGCGATAAAGTTGAATTTAAAAAAAGAACAAAAGAAGAAACAGAACTCCTAAGTTTGGAAGAAGTTTTAGAAAAATTAAAATAATCCAAAAACTTTTGCCCAGACGATTATATAAATCACAAAAAATACTATAGTTAAAACCATTAATATTATTGGAAGCAATTTTCCTTTTTTCTTTTCCTTCGCTTTAGTATTTATTACTTGATTAACTCCCATAACCTCTTCGGGTGAAGGATTAGGGTTTACCATCGTATTATTTGGTTGATTTAAAAAAGGGGATTTTGTAACATCGTCTGAAAAATCATTCATATTAAGATTTTGCATAAGAGGTTGAGATTCAACCTGTTGAGTTTCCATAATTGGAGGAAGTGGTGGTAATTGCTCAATTGTTGGTTTTTGAGGCAGTGGTGCTTCGTGTGAAAATTGAAGTTCTACTGTTGGTTGGGTATTTGCTGTAACGTTTTGAGGCAGGGGAGGATTATTTGGTTGTAATGGTTTTTCAGCACCAGGCTCGATGGGTTTTGGCGCTTCTTGGGCTGGCAAGGGTTGAGTTGATGTAGTAGTCGGAGCAGGTTGCCCGGTCAGAGTTGGTACAGAAGTTCCCATAATTCGCTCATAGGTTTCTCGAAGTTTTGGGTCTAAATTTGATAATTGCTTTGGATCCATAATTTATTATATTAATCGTCCTTTATTTTAGATTCTTTGTCAAGAAATAAGTTTACTTATTCTGCGGAATTTACCAATGTATTTACAAAATCTTTAAAAGGCATTTCAGCCTCTTTTGGTAAAAGGCTATTTTCGGTTAAGCCCGGGATTGTATTTAATTCTAGAACATAAATTTGTTTGTTCTTAACAAAAAAATCAATTCTGGAATATGAACCAATATCGAAATGCTGGTGAATCTTTAATGCAATTTTTTGAATTTTTTTTCTTGTTTTCTCATCCAGAGATGGGGCATTGAGAATCTCTTTTGTAACGCCTGAGTACTTATTTTTATAGTTAAACCATTCTCCTTTTGGTGCAATAATTTCCAAAACCGACAAGGCCTTGTTGTTTAAAATTCCCACAGTTGCTTCGACCCCCTCTATATATTCCTCAACGAATAAGTCTTTATGAGAAAAAATAATCATTTTTTGTTTTTTCAAATCTTTCTTAGTTGTTAGAATATATACCTCTCTTGAAGATCCACCCGATGAAGTTTTAACCACACAGGGAAAGCCAAATTTAATTATATCTTCTGGTTTTTTAATTAATCTCCATTTTGGCGTTAAAATATTATTTTTACCACAATATTTTTTAAATGAAATTTTATACCAGGCCTTTTTCATACCTTTATAATTTTTTGTTCCCACAACGAGTTTATTTAATTTAGATAAATACTGATGAAGTTTTCCGCCTTCTCCTTCTTCTCCATGTAATACAGGAAAAAGAACCTCGAAATTTTTAGAGAACTTCTTAATAGATTCATAACCGTTTTTAAGATCATATAGTTTTATTTTATGATTGTTTTCTTCTAATGCCTTTTTGACATTTTTTGCTGACAAAAAGGAAATTTTGCGTTCCGAAGAATTTCCGCCGGTTATGATTAATATTTTCATGAGGTTTAAAGACTATATCAGAATTCACGATTTTGTCAAAAAAAAGCTTCCATTTCGTAAGCAAAAAAGGTATACTTAAAGACCATGAAATTCATTGTTACACACACAGCGCCGGACATGGATGCAATTACATCCGTTTGGCTTTTAAGAAAATTTTTAGGAGGCTGGGATAAGGCTGATGTTAAATTTGTTCCCGCAGGAGATAGGCTTTTGCCTCTACCAAAAGGACAAAGTTTTGACTACGCAATAGAGAAAAGAGGAGAAGATGAATATATTCACGTTGATACCGGTATGGGGCCTTTGGATCACCATCAAACATCAGACATAAATGTTTGCGGAGCATCACTTTCTTTTGATTTTGTTAAAAAGGGCCTGGTAGATGTTGAACCTTCAATAAATCCGGAAAAACTTGAAGCATTAGATAGAATGGTTAAATATGTTGTTGCGGTAGATCATTTTCAGGAGATTTTTAGACCAGAAGCCTTGGCTGATTATCAAGATTTTTCAATAGTAAATATTTTAGATGGACTTAAATTCGAAAGGCCGGGACAAGACATATATTTTGTTGATTTTATTTCAAGTTGCCTTGATGCACTACTTCTTGATTTTGAAAATAAAGTTTGGTCAGAACGTGAGATTGAAAAAAATTCTGTAAAATTTGAAACAAAGTGGGGAAGGGGCTTGGGACTGGAAAGTATTAATGATTCGGTAATTAAAATGGCTCAATTAATGGGTTATGTTGTAGTAGTAAGAAGAGATCCTCGAAAAGGGTACGTCAGAATTAAAGCAAGACCAAACGATGTTGGAAGTACCAAGGGAATAGATTTGACTTTAGCTTATGAAAAATTAAGCAAAATGGATCCACAGGCAACCTGGTTTTTGCACGTTTCCAAAAAAATGCTTTTAAACGGAACTCCCAAAAATCCAAAAATGAAACCGACAAAGCTTTCTTTGAATGATATAATAGGGGTGTTAAAAACAATATGAAGAATTGTGTTTTTTGTAAAATTGCTAGCCACGAATTGCCAAAAGAATTTGAGTATGAAGATGATGATGTAATGGTTTTTCCCGATTTAAATCCGGCTAGAGCAGTGCACTTTTTAATAGTTCCCAAAAAACACCTTAAAGATTTTTCCGAACTTACAGATTCAAAATTAATGATTAAGGTGTTTAATAAGCTTCAGGATATTGTTAAAGTAAAGGGTTTGGATAAAAACGGATTTAAGGTTTTCCTAAATGGAGGAGGAGCACAAATTATTGACCATTTACATATTCAACTAACGGGTCCATGGAAAAAAGATGAAAAGTTTGGATTATAAAGGAGGTGTTTTATTATGGTAGTAGTTAAAAAAATGCCAGGGGATAGTGACGAAGCACTGATCAGGAAATTTTCAAGAAAGGTTATGTCGGAGGGGATTTTACAGGAAGCGAAAAGAAGAGAATTCTATCTTAAGCCTTCAGCAGCCAGAAAACAAAAAGCAGAAGATTTAAGGCGCATGAAGAAAATGCCCACCACTTAAGACTTATGGATAAAGTTTCCGTTCTTATTTTTGTCGAATCAAGATACAAAATAAACAGAAAACGCATTAAAAAAACTGTCGAGAAAGTAATCGATAAAAATGAAATTACAGGACCGATAGAAGTTTCTATTGCAATTGTTGGTGATAGAAAAATGCGGGAACTTTCCAGGAAATATAAAGGGGAAGATAAAACCAGAAACATTCTCTCTTTCTCGCAAAGAGAGGGCGAAGAGCTGGTGGTTCCAAAAGATGTGTTAAGACTTGGAGACATTGTTTTGTCTTTTCCGCAAGTCATAAATGATGCGGTAAGAGATGAAGTTTTGGTAGACGATAAAGTTGATGAATTGATAGAACATGGATTAATGCATTTATTGGGATTGCATCATGATTAAGTGAAACGATATGGTTTTTTATAGAAAATATAGACCTCAAAAAATAGACGAGTTAGATAACGAAGTAGTAAGGCAAAGTCTTTATTCGATTTTTTCAAAAGGTAATTTTCCCCATGCATTTCTTTTTACCGGACCAAAAGGTTTAGGAAAAACATCAGCCGCCAGAATTATTGCTAAAGTGATAAACTGCGAAAAGCATAAAGGATTAAAAGGTTTAAGAGCGGAAAAAGAAATCGAGCCGGATAATAAATGTGAGCAATGCATCTCAATTACTAACGGAAACAACTTTGATGTTTTGGAAATTGACGGAGCATCAAATAGAGGAATTGATGAGATAAGAGATCTTAGAGAAAAAATAAAACTGGCCCCATTTAAAGCTACCACAAAAATTTATATTATTGATGAGGTTCATATGTTAACAACCGAAGCTTTTAATGCACTTTTAAAAACTTTAGAAGAACCACCAAGCCATGCTGTATTTATTCTTTGTACAACCGAAGTTCAAAAAGTTCCGGCGACTATTCTTTCCAGATGCTTTAGAGTTAATTTTACCAGAGCTACGTCAGAGGAATTGGTCAGGTCTTTTTCAAGAATTGTTAAGGAAGAAGAGATAAAAATAGACAAGGATGCATTAATAGAAATTGCAAGACTTTCTGACGGAAGTTTTAGAGATGGAGTGAAGCTTTTGGAGGAGGTTTCTGTTTTCGCCGGACGAAAAAATATAACCAAGGAATTGGTAGATGAAAAATATAACAGTCAGGGAGTTGGAGAAAACGCTTCACAAATGCTTTCTAACTTATTTGAAAAAAATACCAAGAAAGCGTTAGGTATTTGCAGAGAACTTACTAAGCAGGGAATGGATTATAAGTTTTTTATTGAAGAACTAATTGAAAGATTGCATTTAATGCTTTTAATAGAAGCAGGAGTTGAGAAAGGAGAAAAAGAAGTTAATTTTTCACTTTCCGAAATTAAACAGCTTTTTGAAATTTTATCCTCGGCTTATCAGGAAACTAAATTTGCAATTTTACCTCAAATCCCATTAGAGTTGGCAATTTTAGAATGGACCGGAAAAAACGAAACAAATGCGCTGGGGTTGGATTCTGAGTCCGATGAGTCTTCAGATGCAAGTACCCCTGCAAAAATCGGGGTAGGGTCGTCATCGGTGATTACAGTGAAAACGTCATCTCATCAAAATCCTCCCCGTGCAGAAAACGTATTCTTTGTTAATCTAATTAACGAGGTAAAAAAACATAATAATCTTTTAGCAGGAGTATTGCGTGGATGTAGTGCAAATGAGATAAAAAATGGAAATTTAGAGATTGTTGCTCGTTCGAAATTCCATAAAGAAAAATTAGAAGAGGATAAGGCAATTACAATTCTTGAAGATTCGTGCAAAGAAATAACAGGTAAGAAAATAAATGTTAGAATATTATTAGGAGGTGATTTAAATGAATAATCCATTTTCTCAACTTGGAGACCTTAAGAAAATGAGAGATCAAGCTATGCAAATTCAAAAAGAATTGCAGGCAGAAGAAGTGAGCGTTGAAAAAAACGGTGTTGAAATTGTTATAACCGGTGACCAAAAAATAAAAGAAATAAAAACAAATGGAAAGGGAGACAACGATATTAAAGATGCAATTAATGAAGCAATTAAAAAATCTCAAGAAATTGCTGCAAGAAAATTAGCATCAATGCAAGGCGGACTTTCCGGACTTTTAGGTGGCGGGGGACAATAAATTTCTAAATCTTGCTTCAACAATACGATAAATAGTAAAATAATCTTATGAAGGTTTTTAGTGGAAATTCAAATAAAAATCTGGCTTTAAAAATTGTCAAAAATTTAAAGCTTGAGCTTTCTCCAGTTGAAATTTTTCTTTTTCCGGACGGCGAGAAACGAATTAGAATTCAGGAAAAAGTTTTAGGACAAGATTGCTTAGTAATTCAGTCTGCCAGCACTCCTCCTGATGAAAATTACATGGAGCTTTTTATAATGATTGATGCCTTAAAAAGAAGCGGAGCAAAATCTATTAAGGTATTAATTCCATATTTAGGTTATCAAAGACAAGACCATGTTTTCCGAGATGGTGAAGCGGTATCTTTGGATGTTATTGCTAATATCTTAACAACGGTTGGGATGACCGAAGGGTATTCATTCGATTTGCACTCACCAAAAATTCCGGAAATCTTTTCAGTTCCAATGCATTTCTTATCAGCATTATCTATTTTTGTTGAAAAGATTAAAAAAGATTTTAAATTAGATGAGATTGTTTTAGTTTCTCCCGACATGGGAGGAATAAGAAGGATTAAAGAAGTATCAGAGATGTTGGGAAATCTTCCTTACGCAACAATAAATAAAGACCGAGATTTATCAAGCGGAGAGATTAGCGATTCCGGTTTAGATGGAGACGTAAGAGAGAAAATTGCGATAATTGTTGATGATATGATTTCAACGGGAAAAACAATGGTGGAAGCGGCAGAACTATTGATTGAAAATGGTGCAACAAAAGTTTATGTTTTCGCAACACATGCTGTTTTGGCCAAAGACGCTTCGAAACTCCTGCAGCATTCAAGAATTGAAAGAGTTATAGTCGCAGACACAATAGATGTTCCGGGTTTTAAGCAGTTTCCTAAGCTTGAAGTACTTTCTATTGCCCATATTGCTGCAGAAGCTTTAAAATCCTAAGATGATAATACCTAAGGCAATCCAAAATTTAATAGAATCGTTTGAAAAACTTCCTGGCGTTGGTCCAAAAACAGCCCAACGATTAACATTTTATCTTCTACATGTTCCTCAAGTTGAGCTTGATAAATTTGCAAGTTCGTTACAAAATCTTAAAACAAACACAATTATTTGTTCAAACTGTTTTATGATTGATGAAGAAAATCCCTGCAGTATTTGTCAAGATAGTCAAAGAGATAAAAGCACCATTTGTGTTGTTGAGGAGCCTTTAGATGTTTTGGCTTTAGAAAAAGGCAGGGGATTTAAGGGTTTATATCATGTTTTGCACGGTAAAATTGACCCTTTAAACAATATTGGCCCCGATGAAATTTATATATCACATCTTTTAAAGCGTGTAAAAACATCCCAAGAAGTTAAAGAAGTGATTTTAGCAACTAATCCGACCATGGAGGGAGAGGGAACGGCAATGTATATAGCCAAGCAGCTCAAAATCCAAAATCCTGATCTCAAAATTTCCCGAATCGGGCGGGGTTTGCCTGTGGGAGCTGATTTAGAGTATGCTGATGATGTGACGTTGCAAAGAGCAATGGAAGGAAGGAGCACTTATTAATGGACATGCCTAATATACAATTTGGGGAATTGTTGGAAAAGGGACAAAGTGCGGCTTCGGATGCTGCTAAAACAGCCGTTTCGGATGTAGTAGGTTCGGCCTCAGGTCAAATTGGCATTAAAAACGAAGCAAATGCTACTCAAGTTCAAAATCAAATTCAACAACAAGGTCAGCCTCAAGAACAAATTTCTACTCCCTCACAGTCTCAAACAAATAATGAATTTACAAATGAGATGGTAAAAGAATTTTATGCGCCTTCTTCAGGCACTCCCCAGTATTCACTTGCTGAGCAAAACCAACCAATTGAGGAGCAAAAGCTTGCTCAAATAAGACAAAAGCTGCATCAGGAGCAGCATAATGAGGTTTATTTTAATGCAGTACTAAATGCGGATGCTCCTAAAAAACAGCAGGAAGAAAGACCGGCCGAAAGGGTAGAAAGACAAGAAATGGAAGACTTGCAGGATCAAAGAAAAAAACAAGAAGACTTGCCAACAGCAGTTACGAGAGCACAAACGCATACGGAAGTTAGTCCGGGAATTGCAGGATAATGAAAATTTATAACACCTTATCAAGAAGCGTAGAAGAATTTAGTCCTCAAGACAAAGAAAAGGTTCGTTTATACACTTGTGGTCCGACTGTCTACGACAATATGCATATCGGTAATTTAAGAACGTTTGTTTTTTCCGATATTTTAATAAGAGTTTTAAAACAAAACAATTTTAAAGTAGAGTCGGTACAAAATATTACAGATATAGACGATAAAATAATAAAAAGAGCAAAAGAAAAAAATAAAACTATAAAAGAGATAGCAGAAGAATTTACTGCGTATTTTTTACAGGATGTTAGTAAATTAAATATTCAAAGACCAACTTTTCAGCCACGGGCAACAGAATATATCAATAAGATGGCCGATTACATTCAAGTTTTGCTTGAAAAAGGCTTTGCATACAAAGAAACAGACGGGTCTATATATTTTGATATTTCTAAATTTCCTGAATACGGAAAGCTTTCCGGTTTGCAAAAAAGAGAACTAAAAACAGGAACAAGAATTTTATCCGATGAATATACAAAAGATGATGTTCAAGACTTTGCGCTTTGGAAAGCAATTTCAGAGGGTGAGTTAGGAAGTTTTAATACCTCATTAGGATGGGGAAGACCCGGTTGGCATATTGAGTGCTCGGTGATGAGCCAGACAATACTTGGAAATAAATTAGATATTCACACAGGGGGAGTTGATTTAGTTTTTCCCCATCATGAAAATGAAATTGCACAATCTGAGGCTAAAACAGGCGAGTCACCATTTGTAAAATATTGGGTTCATGGAGCGCACATGCTTGTTGATGGTAAGAAAATGAGCAAAAGTTTAAATAATTTTTATACACTCTCTGATTTAGAAAAAAAAGGATTTAATCCGTTGGTTTTAAGATACTTATACTTACAAACACACTACAGGCAGGAAATGAATTTCACCTGGGAATCTTTAGAAGCAGCACAATCGGCACTAAACAAGCTTAGAAATCATGTAGCTAGCTTTGTAGATGGAGAAGTAAACGATGAGTTTAAAACCAAGTTTATAGAGGCATGTGGTGATGATTTAAATATGCCAAAAGCTCTGGCATTAGTTTGGGAAAATATAGGTTCAATGAGTAAAAATGATTTGAATTGGGTAGATGAAGTTTTAGGATTAGAACTTGCCGAGTATAAAAAGGAAGATGTAATGCTTCCTGTGGAAATTCAACAGCTTTTAGAGAAAAGGGAGAAACTTAGAAAAGAGAAAAAATATGACGAAGCAGATAAAATAAGAAAAAAAATTATCGAAATGGGATTTAGAGTAGAGGATAAAACTTAAGCCACATTTGCTTTTTCGCTTGCAGGAGTTGTTGCTACCGGTTGATGGTCTTTAATATTTATTATTCCCGGAACTTCTTGTGTTGGTTGAAGAATAGGTTTTACTTCTGGAGAAGCTGTTGGTAATGGAGCTTGACTTCTTTCAGCTTCTGCAAGTTGATTTCTTAATTCTCTAAGTCTATTGGCATCTGCAGGATTTTTGTAATCTCTTCCTTGAGCCATCTGTGTTTCTAAGTTTGCAACGTCTATTTTTAACTCGTCTGTGCTTAATTTAGGAGTAACCGGTACTTCTGCTTTTTTTCCTCTGAAACGTTCCGTAAATCCACTAATAAAACTCATATACACAGCGTATAGTAGTTATTGTAAGCTTGTCAAGAAGAGAAAATTATCTTTCTAGTTTTTTTCTTGCTTCTAAAATTGGGGTAATACGGTCAACGTAGTTAGGATTTAGTCCTTTCCATCTCTGTTCTCCTGCGTCACTAATTCCTTGAGCAACTAAAATAATCTGATCTCTTGTAATTCTGTCCTCATGTTCGCCTATTAAGTTAATTTGGGGTTGACTTTCCATTACTAAAGACAGAGCATATTCTGACCTCAAGCCTTCACGTAAGGCTTTTATTCCAGTTAACATTCTAATAACTTTATATATAGATATTGTTTCAGTTGCTGGAGTGTGTTTTAATAATTCGTTTTGCATAATTAACTTTGTATTAATTTTCCCCTTGAATTATCGTCAAATTTAGGTCCAATAGGCTCAGGCATGCCTCTTAAATCCCCTGGGCATACAGATGGCCTTGAATATATTGTTCTCATACCTATTTCGTCTTGCGTAACAATGTCTTGAGAGGGTACTTCCGGTGTTGCCGCCTGGTCCCTTGAATTTACATAGTCAACATTAGCCATAACTCCACCCAAAAAATCCCCGTCGTAATCGTGTTCGTCGAGCTCTTCAGTTAATCTGGGCGTTCTATTTATTCGTGTCTCCATGTATAGACCTATAGTTTAGCACAAATTAGTAATATTGTCAATTGTTTATTATAAGATATTGACAGATAAGTTTATTATATGAGCATAATAGTTTAGATATAGAAAAGGAGGTGTTATAAATGGCTAAGAAAAGAAAAGTAGTAAAGAAATCAGCGACAAAGGCTAGTAAAATCTTCTACAGACCGGAAACATACGGAATAAAATATAATTCCTTAACATTCCTTTTATTTTTGGTTTTCGTATTGGTAGTATCAATTATATTAATTGGGAGAGTAATAGGGATAAATTTTTATTAAACTTTTAAACATATTTAATCCTCAATCTGCCTAAAAGCAATATATGGCTTTATTTATGTAATTTAAGTGCGTTGACAAATTATAAGAATATAGTCAAACTAGAAACAGAATATGAAAAGTTTACGAGAATATTTACAAGAAGCTGAGGCTAAAGAGATTGCAATTGGACATTTTAATATTTCAGACATTGTTGCTTTAAAAGCAATATTTCAGTCCGCAAAAAAACTAAATCTCCCTATTATTATTGGTGTTTCGGAAGGAGAAAGAGAATTTATCGGTACATCGCAAGTTGCAGCATTGGTTGCAAGCTTAAGGCATGAATATAACTACCCAATTTTTTTAAATGCTGACCATACTCACTCTCTGGAAAAAGTTAAAGAAGCTGCGATGGCTGATTTTGACGAAATTATTTTTGATGGGTCAAGTTTGCCAATGGATGAAAATATTGCAAAAACAAAAGAAGCAGTTGAAATTGCAAAATCAATCAATCCTAATGTATTAATTGAAGGTGAAATTGGTTTTATCGGTAATTCTTCCGAAGTTATGGAAAACGCGCCCGAAGGAATTGAATTAACAAAACCGGAAGATGCTAAAAGATTCGTCGAAGAAACAGGGGTTGACGTACTTGCTCCGGCGGTTGGAAACATGCATGGGCTCTTAAAAACAATGTTAACCGGGGAGGTACAAAAGAGACTAAATATAGAGCTTATTAGAGAAATTAAAGCTGTAACCGGCGGCACGTTTATGACTTTGCATGGTGGTTCAGGTACTGCGGATCAAGATTTTGTAGCCGCGATTAAAGCCGGAATGACAATAGTTCATGTTAATACCGAAATTAGAGTGGCGTGGCGTAAGGGCGTTGAAGAAGGATTAAATAATAATCCGGAGGAAGTAGCACCTTATAAAATTCTCCCTTCTGCTATCGAAGAAATCGCGAGAGTTGTTGAAAATAGGCTCAATTTATTTAATTCTCCTTCTTAAAAAACTTTGTGTTAAAATTAAGCCATGAAAACTAAACTTGCAGTGTTTGATATCGACGGAACAGTATTTAGATGGACCTTTATTGCAGAGTTAATGCAGGCGTTAATAAAAAAGGAAATTATTTCTAAAGATGTTATAAAGCAAACGGAAAAAGTATATTTTGATTGGAAAGATAGAAAAGGGTTATGGGACGACTATATAACCAGTGTGGTAAAAGTAACCAACAACGCCCTTAGGGGCTTACGCGAGGAAACGGTTGATGAGGTTATTAAAGAGATGGTTTCACATAAGAAAGATAACTTATATGTATTTACTAGAGATTTAATAAAGAGGTTAAAAAAACAGAATTATTTTCTCTTAGCAATTTCGGCCTCTCCCGAAAAAATAGTTGCAGAATTTACAAAAGTTTTGGGTTTTGATAAATATTATGGAACCTCTTATGAAATTATTAACGGTAAATACACAGGAGAAGAGTTGAATGAAATTTATTCAATAAAACACGAAGTTTTAAGTAAATTTATAAAAGACAATCCACAAATTACTTTAAAAGATTCTATTGGGGTAGGAGATTCTGATTCGGATATTTCATTTTTAGAAATGGTAGAAAATCCGATTGCATTTAATCCTAACTTAAAGTTAGCAGAATTTGCTAAAGATAAAAAATGGCAAATAGTAGTCGAGAGAAAGAATGTAATTTATAATATAAAAGATTTTGACTTTGAAACTACCAATTAGTTCGGATATGCTCCAGGGAGTAGTCCATACTGGAATTTACTTTTTTCCTCGGGTTAAAAATATTTAATGGATCAAAAATTTCCTTAGTTTTTTCAAAAAGCTCATAGATTTTCTCTCCATACATTTGTTTAAGATAGGGACTTCTTACTAAGCCGTCGTTATGTTCTCCGGTTGATGAACCCTTATATTTAAAAACCAAATCGTATACCTCTTTTCCTAAAATCGGGATTATTTCCCGCTGTTTTTCATCAGTTATATCCATTAGTGGAATAATATGAAAATTTCCATCTCCCATATGTCCGGCAACCGTGTAAATTAGGCTTTGATATTTAGCTAAAATCGTATTTAGCTTTGGCAAGAATTCGGGAAGATTTTCTGGATTTACTACAAAATCATCAATAAAAGGAGCAGTGTGTTTATCTCTTATTTTTTCTCTTAGAAGACTGAAACTTTCTCTTCTAATCAACCAATATTTTTTAGATTGCATTTCATTGCCTGCAGCTCTCATTTTTAAGTTGTAGGGCTTTAGTGATTCTCTAAGTAAATTTATTTTATCTCTTAAATCATCAAAATTATTTCCGGTAAATTCAATTTGCAAAATAAGTTTTGGAACCCCGCCCCGAAGGACCATAAAAAATTCAGGTAGAAAATGAAAAGCAGTAGAAATAATATTTTTAGCTCCAAGCTTCTTGGCAAACTCAGGAAAATATTTTACTGCGAGTTTTAACGTATTATCGTCATATGTTTCTATGCTCTCGGGTTTTAGGGGAAGAATAGCATTAATAATATGGCCCAAATTATCCATATCTTTTTCTTCCATAAAAACAACTAGCATTTCTGAGTGTTTTTTAACTGGAACAAGCTCAATTCCTGCTTCAAGCATAATTCCTAAAGTTCCTTGTGCGCCGACAAATAGTTTTGTTAAATCAAATGTTTTTGTTTCTTTGTCGTAAACATTCCAAAGGAAATATCCCGCTGAATTTTTAGAAACATTTGGTTTAGCAGCCTTAATTTCGTCATAGTTTTTATTAATTAATGCGTACATTTCTCTGTAAACTTTTCCTTCAAAGCTTTTAAGAAGTAATTTTTCCTGAAGTTCTTTTTCATTTAACGCACAAAACTCATAAATGTTTCCGTCAGATAACACCATTTTTAAATACTTAACGAAATTTTCTGTTTTTCCGTATTCAAAAGATTTTTCTCCACCGGAATTATTATTTACAATTCCACCCATTGCGCAAAGCTCACGAGATGCTGGATAAGAAGGGAAGATGAGTCCATATTTTAAAGTAAATTTTTCAAAATCCCGATAGTAAACACCGGGCTGGGTAAACGCAATGTCTTTATGAATCCCTTTTATATGGTTAAAATGCTCGGTGAATGAAAGAATAATAGACTCGTTTAATGAACCGCCGCCCATATCGGTTCCGGCACTGCGGCAAGAAATTGATAAACTAGGCTGGTTTTTTTTATGAGAGTTTACAAAATCAACAATTTTAACAATATCTTTTTCATTTTTTGGAAAAACGGCAAAGCGGGGATGGACCTCGAAGATGCTTGCATCATGACTAAATTTTTCAAGTGTTGATTCATCTTGTGAAACCTCTCCTTCTACGGAGTTTTTTAAATCCTCGAATAAATTCGTATTCATCTACTTATTAATAATATTCTCAACAGCCTTTTCAATTGCTTTCTCATCCATTTCGTACTTTTTAAGTAAATCTTTCCAATTTCCAGATTCTGCAAAAGTATCTTTAAGTCCGATAAATTCCATGGGGGTAGGGGATTTTTTGGCCAAAATCTCCGCAATCATTCCGCCTAATCCTCCTGTAATTTGATGATCCTCAACGGTTATAACTTTTCCAGTTTTTTTTGAAAGTTCAACTATACTTTCTTCATCTGCAGGCTTTATAGTAGAAACGTTTGCCACTAAAACATTTATACCTTGTGATTCTAAATTTTTTGCAGCCAAAAGTGCAAAGTAAAGCATGTATCCGCAGGCAAAAATTGTGGCCTGCGGGTTTTCGGAAATCCAAAAAGTCTGAACCTTGTTTTTATTAAATGGTGTTTCTTTGGTGGTAATTATGGGGGTTTTATCTCTGGTAAATCTTAAATAAGCTGGTCCATTGATTTTGGCCGATTCGAGAGTAGCTTTCTTAGCCTCAATTGCGTCGCAGGGAACGTAAACTTCAATTCCCGGCCAAACTCTGGTAATGGCAATATCTTCGGTTGCCTGATGTGTTGCGCCGTCGGGACCGGTCATAATACCTGAGTGGTGTCCGGCAACTTTAACATTTGCCTGATTGTAAACAATAGTTGTTCTAATAGTTTCCCAGTTTTTTCCGGGAGAAAAAGTGGCGTAAGAGGAAATAAAAGCCATTTTTCCGCTGGTGCCAAGTCCTGCCGCAATTGCCGCCATGTTTTGTTCGGCAACTCCAACCTCAAAAAATCTTTCTGGGAATTTTTTTTCAAATCCATCTGTTCTGGTTGATTCAGATAAGTCGGCCGTTAATACAACCACATTTGGATTTTTTTCTCCCAGTTCAACTAAAGCCTGCCCAAAGCCATCGCGCGTTGCTAAGCTTTCTACATCCTCGTCGAATAATTTTTCATTTAACTTTAAATCAGGATTTAACATATTTATTGATGCTCGCTTTGTATTCTTCCCTGTAATGTTCGAAGCTGTGTTAAAGCTTTTTGTGCTTCTTCTTTATTCGGTGGTTTTCCATGCCAGGTAAAGTCCTTTTCCATAAAGGACACTCCCATGCCCGGAATAGTATGGGCGATTATGCATACCGGTTTTTCAAAAATACCTCGTGCTTCTTTAACTGTGTTAATAAAAGCTTCGATATTATTTCCGTCAACTTCCAAAACCTCCCATCCAAAAGATAAATATTTTTCTTTTAAAGGTTCAAGTGGCATAACGTTTTCGGTAAATCCATCAATTTGGATATTATTCCTATCAATTACTAAAGTTAAATTATTTAATTTATGTTTTCCGGCAAACATTGCCGCTTCCCATGTATTTCCTTCCTGATGCTCTCCGTCGGAAGCCAGCACATAAACCTGATAGTTCTTTTTATCAAGTTTTGCTGCTAAGGCAATTCCAATTCCTTGCGAAAGTCCTTCTCCCAAGGGACCCGAAGTTGTTTCTACGCCCGGCAGTGCGCTACGATGAGGATGTCCTTGAAGTCTTGAGTTAATTTTTCTTAAGGTTTTTAATTCTTCTATTGGAAAATATCCAGCCATTGCCATTGAAACATATCTAATAGGACAGATGTGGCCGTTGGATAAAATTAGTCTGTCTCTGTCTACCCAATCGGGATTTTTTGGATCGTGTTTTAAAATATAGAAATAAAAAGCGGTAAAAATATCTGTCATCCCTAGAGGGCCGGCACTATGTCCAGAGCCTGCTTCAAGAAGAGTCTCGATTAATAGTTGTCTGGCTTGGTTTGCTTTTAATTCAAGCTCAACCAATTTATCTTGCAAAAGGGCAGTCGTATCCATATTATTTTCGGTACACTATTATTAAATCAGAAACATTAGATGGAAGTCTATCTGTAATGATTGCATCTTGTACGTTTTTAAAAAACACAAAACTGTTATTTTCTTTAGAAAACTCTAAGGGATTAAGTTCTAAATCTTTTGCTTTTTCTAAAGTTTGCAAGTCTCCAATTGCTCCGGCTACCGGAGTATTATCCCAGCCGTCTGAATCAAAAGATGCAATTACAGTGTTGCCGTCCAGTGAGTATAAAGCCGAAAGAACAACTTCTTGATTTCTTCCACCTTTTCCATTAGGATTTGCAACTTTTACGGTGGTTTCTCCTCCGACTAAGAGTATTGAGTTTTTGGGAGTTTTTTCGATTAAGGCTTTTCCTGCTAAGTCTGCTTCGGATTGGAATTTATCGGAATAAATTTCTGCTTTTATTTTAAAAAATGCAGCTTTTTTTTTCATTGCTTCAAGTGCGGTTAGATTACTTAGCATTAGAATATTTTCAACGGTTGAAAAAAAGTTCTCGTCTTTTGGGGTTTCGATAAAATCATTTTCACCCAGCTCTAATTTATGTAAATCATATTTATTGTAAACTTGCCAAGCATCATCAATTGTCGTTTGATCCATTACTGTCGTTCCGGATGCAATAACCGATATGTCATTTCCTGGTACGTCGGAAAAGATAAGAGAAGCTACTTTTGCCGGAAATAAGTTTTTTACTAAGCCTCCGCCTTTAACTTTAGATAAATGTTTTCTAATTATATTCATTTCCGAGATTGTCGCACCGCTATGAAGTAGTGTTTGATTAACTTCAATCAGTTTTTCAAGATTTATGTTTGGAGACTCAAACATTACCGAACCGCCACCGCAAATAATTAACAAAACCAAATCTTTTTCGGTTAAATCTTTCATTTTCTCTAAAACATTAGAAGTAAAATCAAGATTTTCCTGAGAAGGTAGTGGGTGAGAACCTAGGGTAAAGTCAATTTTCTTAAAATGTTTCTTTGAAGTATCAATAACAAACCCTTTAGTTAAAAAATTTCCTAATTTCTCTTCAAGAATTGAGGATATTCCGGCAGAGCCCTTGCCAAATCCGATTAGAAATACTCTTTCATAATTTTTTAAATTAAATTTTTTATCGGATATTTTTAATTCGGAGTTTTTTAAAACAAAATTTTTGTCTAAAATAGTTTGAGGTTGAATAGAGGCAATGGCTTCTTCCAGTAAATCTAGTACTAAGCTTCTGTTTTCATTTATTGCAAGTTTTGAGTAATTTTTAATATATCCCATTAAGTAATTCTAGCACAAAAATAGAGTAAGGACGCCGATAACTATCCTATAGTTGACAAATTGGAGAAAAGTCCTATAATTACATTCTATGCCGTTAGAAGTATTCGCATATGTACCCACAGAAGATCCCTCGGTTGAGGAGGATCAAAAGTGGAAAAGACGTGCAATCGTTTATCCAGGTGAGGAAATACAAATTCCAAGCTTAACTGCTGATGGAAGGTTTAAAATGATGAGGGTTAAAGTTAAACCGGATGACTCGTTATCTACTATTCATGTAATTTATCCAATGGAAATCAGGATAAGAGGTAAAAATTCAGAAATACCATCACAGGTTTTATTTGATGATAATCAAACTGAGAATTTGCCCGCAGTAATTCGTAAAGGGGAATCATTTGAGGTTTTTACAAGATTACCAGCTACCTCCGGGAAAGGAAAATTATCAATAACAGTTACAAGAGGAAAATTAGTGCAAAGGTAGGTCTATTTTTTCAGTAAAGGTTTATATGCTTTGTGGAAACGTTAAGATTTGCTTCTTTGCGATCTTAATGCGGGAAAGCTATCTCTTATTTGAGATGTTAGTGGTCCTAACTGATCAAGCAACATTGGATTATACATTGGAGACGCAAGATTAGTAAAATCATCAGATATTTTTTCTAATTTTGTGCGGTCACCTTTAGTTACAACATCAAACCATCCGTCGTATGTACGTTTTAATATTTGCCTGTGCCTGATGTATAATTTATGGTCTTCCTGATGATTTCTGGTAGTTATATCAAGTATTCTGCTGACAGTATCCCACGAAGGCTGCGCAGCATTAGGCGTTCTTTCATTTAATGGTTTTATTCGGCCCGGTAAACTATATTTATTTAAAGGTCTTTCGGCTGACATACTTATTTGGGGCAGAAGTACCAAGTATTCTATCACTATGTTTTTTAAAAAACAATAGTGCATAAAATATCCCATAGTTTGAATTTCGAGACAAAATTTGATATAATATGTAGAATGGAAACAAAAGATAATTTTCAGCAAAAAAGAGAATGGCCAGTAATGGCTCACAAGCTTGAAACTCCACAACCGATGTTATTGGCAATAAGAGATACGGCAGAAGCAGTTGGAAAGCATGATACTGATGAAATTAAGCAACCCCCTTTGGAAGCTAGATTAGCTGATTTTAAGCAAAATGTTTTAAGTTTTATGAATCATTTTAATCTTGAAATAATGGATTTTCAATCAGACATGGAGGATAAAAGGTTTGCAAGAGGAGGGTTTAAAAAACGAGCTGTTCAGGAACACGCCTTTAAAGGCGTAAACGAGTTAAGATTAGTAAGGGATAAATTATCTACACAATTTTTGGGTTCTGAAAATAGAGATTTATATTTAGTTCTTTTAAACAGAAAATTAGAAGAGGAAGCAAGAGAATTAACGGAAGCAACAAGTAGACATGAACGAAGAGAAGAGTTGGGTGATGTTTTTGAAGTATTCAACACCATTTTAGAAGTAAATGGTATAAGTGAGAGTTTAGTTGAATCTACAAGACAAATGAAAGAAATTGAACAAAGAAGAAAGCAAAGAACTGTTAAAAGAAAAAATTTAATAGCAAAATAATATGAGTGAAAGAGTTATTGGAAAACATCCAAGCTGGAAAATTATAGATGGGGATGCATTAAGTGCACAAGATTATACAATCGAAGCCAGAAAGAGTTTTGTAGATGAAGTTATGATAAGAATCGAAGACATAGCTCCATTTGAAATAATTGATGGTGGACGAACAGCGGATAAAAGTGTTCAGGGTTCTAGCGCAAAAATCGAATATGTAGGTCCAAAAAGATTGCCTAGGATAGTAGTAGTTGAGAAAACATCTAAGTCTCAGAGCCCTCAAAAATTATGTAAAGTAATAAATTTTTTTAGAGGAGGCCACAATGCCCAATAGAGAACGATCGCAGCCAAAGATTGACCCGGTAATTCAGGGCCAAGAAAATCCAAAGCCTTTAAGGAAGTATTTAAGCCAGGATGACTTAGCAAGTAGAACACATAGGGATTACATGAAAAAGTTAGATGAGCAAAGACAGCTCGAAAAAGTGGAAGAAGAAAGTAGAAGCAATCCCTCTGGTGAACCAAAGCTTTAACTGCTAAAATAGGGTTAATGTCAGATTATTATAACCCCAGAAGAAAAGGTAATTTATACACCCAAGATGCTCCATACAGATTAAGTCGTTCGAAAATTGATTTATTCCTAAATTGTCCAAGATGTTTTTATTTAGATAGAAAGCTGGGAGTTTCGCAGCCCCCAGGGTTTCCATTTTCTCTAAATTCCGCAGTAGATAAGCTTTTGAAAAAAGAATTCGATATCTTACGAGAAAAAGGTGAGAAGCACCCATTAATGGAAAAATTTGGCATTGATGCAATTCCTTACAAAAATGAAAAATTAGATGAATGGCGGGATCCATTTAAAGGAATTACTTACCAGGATAAAAATACAAACTTTACTATAACCGGAGGTGTTGATGATATTTGGCTAAACCCGGAAAAGGAATTACTAATTGTTGACTACAAAGCAACCTCAAAAGCCGGAGAAGTTTCGTTAGATGCCCAGTGGCAAATCGGTTACAAAAGGCAAATGGAAATTTATCAGTGGTTGTTTAGGCAAAACGGTTTTAAGGTTTCAAAAACTGGTTATTTTGTTTACTGCAACGGAAAAACAGATGCCGAAGGTTTTGATGCAAAACTTGAGTTTGATATAAAAATTATTCCATATATTGGAGATGATTCTTGGGTTGGCAAAACGGTTGAAGATGCTTATAAATGTCTAAATTTAAGCACAATTCCAAATT
>JBBRCK010000002.1:0-107487 GCA_038205015.1 Candidatus Levyibacteriota bacterium
GATTTGACGGATGAGAAGCTTTCGTTCTATTATAAAAACAGTAGAGCTTTAATCTTTCCGGGAAGAGAAGATTTTGGACTGACAATGATTGAAGCCCAGGCTTTTGGTAAGCCGGTTATAGCCTTTAAAGGCGGTGGGGCATTAGATATAGTTAAAGAAGGAATAACCGGAGAATTTTTTACAAAGCAAAATGAGCAAAGTCTTATAAGAGCATTGGAAAAATTCTTAAGCAAAAGCTATAATAGTAAATTGTGCGTTGAAAATGCCCAAAATTTTTCCTTTACTAATTTTAAAAATAATTTGCTAGAATTTATCAAGAAGAATAAAATATGAAAGTAATAATTTTTGCAGGTGGAGTAGGAACAAGACTTTGGCCGTTGTCTAGAAAAAACACCCCAAAGCAATTCGAAAAAATAATTGGAGATAAATCTACGCTTCAGCTTGCAGTCGATAGATTACAACCGGATTTTAAGCCTCAGGATATTTACGTTTCAACTGGAAAAAAATATGAAGCAATTGTGCGTGAGCACTTACCCCAACTTCCACCGGAAAATTTTATTTTTGAACCCGAAATGCGAGATGTCGGGCCTGCGGTTGGTACTGCGATGGGGATAGTTGGAAAAGATAATCCGGATAGTCCTGTTGCGATAATTTGGAGCGATCATTTTGTTAAGAAAGAAAGGCGCTTTAGAGAAGTACTAAATTTTGCAAAAGATATAGTTTCAAAAAACAAGGATTCATTAATTTTTATTGGTCAAAGATCCCGGTTTGCAAATCAAAATTTGGGTTGGCTTGAGTTTGGAGAGGAAGTAAAAGATATTAGGGGAACAAAAGTTTTTAAATTTAAAAAGCTGATTTATAGACCAAGCCTGGAAGATGCAGAAAAATTTTTACACAGCAAGGATTATGCTTGGAATCCGGGCTATTTTGTAACCACTCCCTCTTTTCTTTTGTCTCAATATCAAAAGTTTGCACCCGACACCTGGAAAGGAATAATGGAGATACAAAAAGCTGTTGGAGAGAAAAATTATGAAGAGGTTTTAGAAAGAGTTTATCCAAAATTTGAAAAAATAAGTTTTGATAACGCAATTTTGGAAAAAATTGACACATCACATGTTTTTGTAATTGCAGCTGATTTGGGATGGAGCGACGTGGGAGCCTGGGAGGCTTTAAAGGAAGCTTTGCAAGTTTCAACTAGTGAGAATGTTACCAGGGGAAAAGTATTGATGGAAGATTCCTTAGATAACCTGGCTTTTAATTACACAGACCAATTGGTTGTAGGAATAGATTTAAATAAAATGATTGTTATAAATACAGACGATGTTTTATTGGTTTGTACTAAAGATTCAGTGCCAAAAATAAAAAAATTAGTAGAAAGTTTATCAGGTACAGAGCACGAAAATTTAACTTAAATTATGTCTGATAAAGAAATTACAAAAAGCGGATTTTACGAGTTTACAAAAAGAATAATGGATATTATTTTTGCCATAATTTTAATTACTATTTTTTCTCCGGTAATAATAATCGTTTCAATTGCAATTAAGTTGGATTCAAAGGGTCCGATTTTAGCTGATACGCCCGAGAGAGTCGGTAAAAACGGTAAGCTTTTTAAGATGTTTAAGTTTAGAAGTATGGTAGAAAATGCACATGAATTATTAAGACATAATCCTGAATATTCAAATATGTATGAAAATTATAAAAAAGGCAGTTATAAGCTTAAAAATGATCCAAGAGTTACCAAAGTCGGACATTTTATCAGAAAACATTCATTGGACGAAGTTGCACAATTTTTTAATATATTGAAGGGCAATATGAGTTTGGTTGGACCACGCGCCTATTACCCAGATGAGCTACGTGACCAACAGAAGAAGTATCCAAATACTAAGGATGCAGTCGAAGTTGTTCTTTCGATAAAACCGGGAGTTACAGGTTATTGGCAGGTATCGGGAAGAAGTGAAATTAACTTTGACAAAAGAATAGAAATGGATGCAATGTATGTAAGAAAAAGGTCAATAATTTATGATCTTTGGATAATTCTTAAAACCCCTTGGGTAATGATTTCCGGAAAAGGCGCCCTGTAAGCTGCGAGTTGTTGACAGCATTAACAAATTCAAGGTATTATAGACGTTATGGATGATTTAAAAAAGATAGATTTAAATCTTGAAAATAACGAAAATGCAAAAGATGATATTAGTAATCCAACTTTAAATAACAATTCTTCAATGATAAAAAGAAAAATCAATTTACAACAGATTTTAAAAAGCAGAAAATCCCTTACAGTTTTAATTATAATTGCTGTTTTAATTTTGTTTTCAGTTTTTGGTATTTATCTTCCGGCAGCTAAAGTCTATAAATCAGCAAAAATTACCTATGCAGATTCTCAAGCTGCTGCTTGGGCAATTAAAACTCAAAATGTTGCCCTTGCTTCGGAACAGTTGGCAAAAACAAAAACTGACTTGACTCAAACGCAAAAAGATTTAGGGTCGATGGCTTATTTAAAGTTTGTTCCCCTTGCAAGTTGGTATTATAACGACGCATACCATGCAATGCAGGCGGGAGAGCATGGTTTAAATGCGGCTACGATATTGGTAGAAACAATCAAGCCGTATGCTGATGTTTTGGGGTTAAAAGGGCAAGGAAGTTTTGTCGGCGGAACTGCACAGCAAAGAATTGAAACAGCAGTTAAGACAATTGGGAAAATTACCCCCAAAATAGATGACATTTCCTTAGAGCTTTCGGTTGTAAGAGCAGAGATAGATAAAGTTGAGCCAAGCCATTATCCAACTTTGCTTTTTGGTAAAAAAGCTAGAACAACAATTGACGAAATAAAAACCCTAACAGATCAAAGTGTTGGTTTAATAACCAGTTCAAAGCCATTGATTAAAATTTTACCTCAGGTCTTAGGTGAGCCTACGGAAAAGAAGTATTTAATTATTTTTCAAAACGACAAAGAACTTAGACCAACCGGAGGATTTATTACCGCTTACGCAATTTTTAGATTAAACAGCGGAGTAATTAAGGTTGATATTTCCAGTGATATTTACGCATTGGATGCAACTATCTCCAATAAGCCGGTTGCTCCAAAACCGATTCTTACGTATCTTCCCAAAGTTTCACAGCTTAATTTAAGGGATAACAATCTTTCTCCTGACTTTAAAGTTTCGATGGATGATTTTTATAAAATGTATAAAACAGCGCCGGGTGCTGCGAAAGTTGACGGAATAATTGCTGTAGATACTAATGCTTTAGTTTCAGCAATGAATGTTCTAGGAGACATTACAGCCGACGGCATGACCTTTACGACAAAGATTGATCCAAGATGCAATTGCCCGCAAGTCATATATCAATTAGAAGTTCTCGCAGATCAGCCGGCGGGAATTATAAAAGAGAATAGAAAAGGAATCATCGGGGATTTGATGTTTGCAATTATGACAAAAGCGTTTTCGTCTTCGCCTAAGAAATATTGGGGTCCACTTTTCCAGACAATGCTTACGCAGATTTCCGAAAAACACGTTCTTTTTTACATGAATAATCAAGATGCTCAAAAAGGATTTGAGGGATTAGCTGCTGCCGGAAGAATTATTCCTTATGAGGGTGATTATTTTCATCTTAATCAAGCAAATTTTGGCGGCGCAAAGTCTAATTTATTCGTAACTGAAGATGTTACTCAGGATTATCAAGTTGGAAATGATGGAACAGTTACAAAAACAGTTACTATAAATTATAAAAATCCATTTGCTCCTTCGGATTGTAATTTGGAAAGAGGAAATTTATGCTTGAATGCAGTATTAAGGAATTGGTTTAGAATTTATGTTCCTAAAGGCAGCCAGCTTTTGTCTAGTCAGGGTTCGGAAGTAAAGGTTACCAGTTATGAAGATCTTGGAAAAACCGTATTTGAAGGATTCTTAACAGTCAGGCCACAGGGAGTCTCAAAATTAACAGTTTCTTACAAGCTTCCATTTAAATTAGCTCAGAATTCTCAACTTCCATTTTTAGTGCAAAAACAGCCTGGAACAAAAGACGACAACTATACTCTTACGGTAGGTGGAAAACCGCTTTCACAATTTACATTATCCTCAGATCTAACACAAAGCCTTAAGTTAAAATAAGTTATGAGGTCTTTTAAAACCGAGGGAATTGTAATAAGAAGAAGAAACTTTCAGGAATCGGACAGAATAATTACGGTTTTTTCAAAAAGAAACGGAAAAATAACTATAAAAGCATCGGGAGTCAGAAAAATAACCAGTAGGCGTGCTCCTCATATAGAACTTTTAACCCACGCTATTTTTAATTTACATCAAGCCTCAGGTATGGCCACTTTAACCGAGGTTGAATCACTTCATAATTTTTCCGATTTAAAAACAGATTTAAAAAAAATGATGGCTGCATTTCATGTTTGCGAATTGATTGATGGGCTTTGCGCAGAGAATCAGGAAAATGAGCAAATCTTTAACCTTTTTCAAACAACTCTTGATAAGATTTCAAAAGAAGAAAAATTAGTTAGCTGTATTTATGATTTTGAGATTGGACTTTTAACACTTTTAGGTTTTCATACTCCTAACGTTGCAAAGGTAGATACAAAGAAAGTAATCGAAGAGATTTTAGAAAGAAAATTAAAAACAAGGGAGATTTTACCTCAATTTTCTTTTTAGTTTCAAAGCTTCTCGTTTTTTGGTATTATTAGGCTATGGAAAATTTGATGGATAAAATTGTTGCACTTTGCAAAAGACGTGGATACATTTACCCGGGGAGTGAAATTTATGGTGGATTAACCGGTACGTGGGATTACGGGCCATTGGGAACACTTTTAAAAAATAATCTTAAAAACTTGTGGTGGAAAGAAATGGTTCAGCTAAGAAATGACGTTGTAGGTGTAGATGCTGCGATTATGATGAATCCTAAAGCCTGGGAAGCCTCAGGGCACGTAGAGGCATTCACAGATCCGCTGGTGGAATGTAAAGTATGTCATCAAAGATTCAGGGAAGATTTAAAAGAAGAAATTACACTTCATGAAAAAACCCATAAAGAAAAAGTCGAGTGGACAACTCCTCAAAAGTTTAATTTATTAGTTAAGGCCTATCTTGGAATAATCGAGGGAAAAGAACAGGAAATATATCTTCGAGGTGAAATTACCAATGGGGCGCAAGTAAATTTTAGAAATGTAGTTGACTCAACCAGAGTTAAAATTCCTTTCGGAATTGCGCAAATTGGAAAAGCCTTTAGAAATGAAATAACTCCGGGAAACTTTACTTTTAGAAGCCGTGAATTTGAGCAAATGGAAGTTCAGTTTTATGTAAAGCCTGATAATAAAGAAGGGGAAAAATGGTTTGAATATTGGAAACAAAATAGAATGGATTGGTATTTATCACTTGGAATAAAGAAAGAAAATTTAAGGTTTAGAGAGCATGACGAAAAAGAAAAAGCGCATTATGCAATAAAAGCGGTAGACATTGAATATAATGCTCCATTTGGCTGGAGTGAGTTTATGGGAATTCATAACCGTGGAGATTTTGATTTGAAACGACACATGGAATATTCGGGAGTTGACATGCAGTATAAAGACCAATTAACAAACGAGGAGTATTTGCCTTGGGATATAGAAACTTCTGCAGGAGTAGACAGGTCTCTTTTATTTTTATTAATTGACGCATATCAAGAAGATGGAGAAAGAAAGATCTTAAAACTAGATCCACGCTTAGCTCCATACAAAGTAGCAGTATTTCCATTATTGGCAAATAAAGAAGAATTAGTTTCAAAGGCTCGGGAAATTTATCAAACTCTTCAAAAAGAGATGATGGTTGCTTGGGATGATAGGGGAAATATTGGTAAGAGATATTTTGCTCAGGATGAAGCAGGAACCCCATTTTGTATAACAGTAGATTTTCAAAGCTTGGAGGATAAGACCGTGACGGTTAGGGATAGAGATAACGCAAAACAGGAGAGAATAGAAATAGGTAATCTTTTAGAATATCTTCAAAATAAACTTAAATAGGATTAAAAAATAATATTTTCTTCAGAAATTGTTGCAGCTTCTTCTTCCAGTTTCTTAATATTTTTAACCACGATTTTGTGATTTATCTGAGATATAATTTTTTCTTTTGTTAATTTTTCTATCTCTCTACTGGTTGCCTCACGTGAAAGTCCGGCAAGGGTTCCAATAAGTCTGTGCGTTAAAGGCAAATCGATTATCGTATAGTTATTTTTCTTTTTACCAAAACGTAGAGCTAAAATTAACAGTACGAACATGATTTGGTGATAAGCGTTTTTAGATAAAAGCGCATCCATTAATTTAGTCATTCCTTCTAAACCACTAAGAGTTCTTTTTGTAAGATCATATAATACAGCAGGATTTTCTTCGATGTATTTCGTAACTTTTTCTATAGGAGCTTTTAAAATTACAGTACTGGTTATGCATTCAAAAAAGTAAATATTTACAGACTCATTCAGTGCCCATATCATTGAAAAGTATGTATCAGGTTTAAAAATATTAAAGGTTAATTCTTTTCCCTCATTTGATATTAAATAAAGTCTAACAAAACCGGATTTAACATAAAAAATTTCCGAAGGTTTTTCTCCGGGTTTAATAATTATTTGATTTTTTTTGTATCGCTTAAGCGTTTTAAACTTTGCAAAAAAATCTTTATCTAAGGCTAACATAGATTTATTGATTAAAGCCATTTCTATTAAATGAAATTATAGACTAACTGTTTTATATAGACAAGCAATAGCTAAGTCTTTATTTTAACAATACATTTAGTGATTTTAATTACTGCAAACACTATCTATAGAGTATATAAATTAAATTAGAAAATCAAATAAATAAATAGGGGAGGTGATAATGTGTGAAAATAAAATTTCAACTTTTACGAAATAAATTTACAAGATTAATTAGTAATGTAGCAAAAATGTATTTTGTCCAGTTAATGGTTTGAGTTTGAATAAAGAGGATTAGGAAAAAGGTTCACTGAGTTTTGTATTTATTCCTAAAAAGTCGAATTTATAATATTTTGTATTTTCAATACTGCATGACTTAGCTTATCTTCCTCATTGATGATTGTATGAGAGAATTGATTTCCATATTGTTTTAAGAGTGCTTCATCTACTAGAAGTCTTTTTTGCCATTCGTTTTCGTTTCCTCCTCTTTTTAAAAATCTGTGTTTTAAAATTTCAATTGACTCTGTTTCTATTAAAATTACGAGAGTTCTACTTAAGATTTTTGTTGCTGTATTTTTGTCAAATGCTTTTTTTATACTTTGAGTAAATTTTGCCGCACCGGATATCTCCATAGTAGAGATTAGAGAGCCATTTGCTAGAATTTTAGCTAATTCATTTTTTGTTGTTCCGTAATAGTACAATGCAACTTTTCCATCGTTTCCAATTGAAGGATAAAGCGCAAATTCTACAAATTCATCATTTTTAATTTTTTGCTCAAAAACGTTTTTTGTTAAAAAATGATAGTCGATGTTGTCTGTTTCGCTTAATCGCTTTTTTCTTGTGGTTGATGTAATTAGTGATTTTAATTCGGGATGGTTTTGATGAAGTTTTTTTCGTATTTCTGTCTTACCCGTTCCGGTTCTTCCGGTTAAAATTATTATAATTCCTTTTGGCATAGTGTGTTTTTTATTAATTATATTGCTTTCCATAATTTTAAAAATTATAACATATACTTTTTAAGTATTGGTTTTTATGGGATATTGACACTTTTAAAAGTTTTGTTTATGCTAAATTTACCTAAATGAAAGATTTATTAAAGAATAAGCCAGTTTTAATAGCCGCCGGAGTTGTAGTTTTGTTAGTTTTGGTAGGTGGATTATTTTTATTAACTTCTAAAAAATCCTCTGTAAGTCAGGATAATCAAAATGCTAATGTTATGCCTACGGAAATTCCTGTTCCAACTATTACGGCAGGTGCGCTTGGTCTTGTCCTAAAGTCTGGTTTGGGTGGCAAGACGGTTGTGGTTTCGGCTCAAAATACCCAAGGAATATCATCGATGGAATTTAATTTAACCTATATGGCGCTAGTTAACGGCGAAAAAGTTTTAAGAGGCGGAAACGGTTCATTAGATTTAACAAAAAAACCTGCTTCAAAAGAAATTACCTTAGGAACTTGTTCGGATGTATGTCATTATGATGTAGGTGTAGCCGATATTAAAGTAATTGTTAAAATAACAAAAACCGACGGTAAGGTTTATCAGTCGGAAATTTCTCTCCCTAATGTAACTGAATAATTTTCATAAGAATTTTCACGAAAGTCACTAAATATAGTGATTTTTTTTATCCTTAACACTACAAACCCCGTTTACCTATTGACACGATATTAAAACTGACGCAAAATGAGAATAAGTGGTCTCAAGTGGGAAAACGTGGGACGCATTGAAGGGCAGGTATGTTAATAGGGCAATATGATGGAAAGATTGATATTAAAGGCAGAACGGCATTTCCTAAAAAATTCAGAGAAATCTTAGGAGATAAGCTGATTGTTACATTTGGATATGAAAATTCGCTCATTGTCGTATCAGAAAAAAACTGGAACTCACTTCTCGAAGGAACAGAGGGAAGGCCATTTATCGAATCGGCAACAAGAGAAACTCAAAGATTTCTTCTTGGGGGAGCATCAAATGTTGAACTTGACAATAAAGGAAGGTTTGTATTGCCTAACTATCTTAGAGAGTTTGGAAAAATTCAAGCTGAGGTCGTATTCGTAGGTTTATCAAGATATGTAGAAATTTGGGATAAAGAATCCTGGAGTCAGTATCAAAAATATCTCGAAAAAAATATCGATACGATTTCTAAAAGATTAGTTAGTAAAGATGCCGGAGGCAAAGGCGATGAGTAATTACCATACGTCTGTACTTTTAGAAGAAATAATAAATTTTTTAAAAGTAAAAAAAGACGAGAAATATATCGATGCCACACTGGGAGGCGGTGGACACACTAAAGTGCTTTTGGAAAAAGGAGCTTTAGTTTTAGGGATAGATCTGGATGAAGATGCGATTAGTTATGTAAGGGAAAATCAGGGAAATAATAAAAATTTAACTCTGGCAAAAGGAAATTTTAAAGATATAGATGAGATTGCACGTTTAAATAAATTTAACAAGATTTCGGGAATACTTTTTGATTTGGGAGTTTCTTCCCATCAAATAGATAAGCCTGAAAGAGGTTTTAGTTTCCTAAAAGAAGGACCTTTAGACATGAGAATGGATAAAAGTTCGGCTCTTTCGGCAGAAACATTGGTTAATTTACTCGAGAAAGGAGAATTAAATGACATATTTAATAAGTTTGGTCAGGAACGTCGTGCTTGGATCATTTCTAATGGTATTGTTAGGGCCCGTAGAATAAAAGCGATTAAGACAACCGGAGAGCTAACAAAAATCATACAAGAGGCGTACGGGATTAGAAGAGACGACATAACTGATTTTACAAAAAATGTAATAAACAAAAGGGTATTTCAAGCTTTAAGAATTGCGGTAAATAGTGAAATTGAAAATATACAGGAAGCGCTTCCTAAAGCATACGAAATTTTGGAAAGTGGAGGAAGAATTACGGTAATAAGTTTTCATTCACTCGAAGATGGGATGGTAAAGAAAACATTTAAAGATTTTGAAAGAAAAGATATGGGAAAAATATTAACCGAAAAACCAATTGAAGCAACTGATGAGGAAATAGCAATTAATCCGAGGGCGAAAAGCGCCAAGTTAAGAGTTTTTGAGAAAAATTAATATGAAAAGACCTGCCCGAATTATTGGAATTTTAGTCTTAACAGTAATTATGCTTTCTACCGTTAAAATTTATATTGCCAATTCTGTTGCAACCTCAGGTATTATGCTTGGTAAAATGGAAGAAGAAATCGGAAGTTTAAAACTCCAGAATTCAATTATTTCAGAGAAGCTTTATTCACAGTCTTCTTTAACTCAAGTATATTCAAAGGCTCAAGAGTTGGGATATACTGACAAAAAATCAGATTATGTGATAAGCTCACAACAATCTGTCGCTTTGAAACAATGACCTGGAGATACAAAACAGCTTTTTTAGGAATATTAGTTTTGTTTCTTTTTGTTATTATCAGATTATTCTACTGGCAGGTAGTTAAAGCCTCCGAACTTTCCCAGCTAGCGCAAAAGCAATACGGTACAACGATTAAACTTACGCCTCAAAGAGGATTAATAAAAACTTCAGATGGATTTCCAATTGCTTCTAATAAAATTACCTACTTACTTTTTGCAAATCCAAAAGAGGTTAAAAATAAGGAACAAACCTCAGCTTATCTTGCTTCTGTTTTAAATACTAATTTAGCGTCGATTAGCGCAAGTTTATTGCAAGATAAGTTTTGGGTACCGGTAAAGTATGGTGTGAGTTTGGAAACAAAGCAAAAAATTGAGAAGGAGAATCTTTCCGGAATTGGTTTTGACTCAAGCTATGACCGTTTTTATCCTGAAGCTTCAATGGCAGCGCAGGTTTTAGGATTTGTCGGTAAAGACGATCAGGGAAGCGATAAGGGATATTTTGGATTGGAAGGATATTACGACCGCCTTTTAAAGGGAAAAGAGGGTTTGGCAATTGAGGTTCATGATGCGTTTGGAAGGCCGATTTTGGCCAAAATGAATCAGTCAGCAGGTGAGGTAGATGGACAGAATTTAATACTCTCAATTGACAGATCGATTCAATTTATCGCCGAGAAAAAACTAAAACAAGGAATAGATAATTATGGTGCAATTTCGGGAATGGTTGGCATTATGGAGCCAAAGACAGGTCAGATTTTAGCAATGGCTTCTTTTCCAAATTTCGATCAAAGAAGCTATCAGGATTTTTCAGACGAGCTTTACAAAAATCCCTTTATTTCAGACTTATACGAACCAGGTTCAACTTTTAAGCCAATAGTAATGTCTTCTGCTTTAAATTCTAAGCTAGTTAAGCCTGATACAAAATGCACTGCATGTGCTGGCCCCGTTACGGTTAGTGATTACGATATCCATACTTGGAACGATAAATATATACCAAATATAACTATGACTGAGGTAATTCAGCACTCGGATAATACGGGAATGGTTTTTGTGGCCCAAAAATTGGGTTTAGATAGAATGCTTGATTATTTAAATACGTTTGGAATTGGGCAAACTTCGGGAATTGATTTGCAAGGTGAAGTTTTTGCTCCTTTAAGGCCAAAAAACCAATGGTATGCGGTAGATTTGGCAACTACCGGTTTTGGACAAGGAATATCGGTTACTCCAATAGAAATTTTAAACGCTATATCAACAATTGCCAACGGTGGAACAAGAATGGAGCCTCATATGGTAGAGGCAATAGAAAGTCCAGACGGTAGTCTAGTAAGAATACCTCCAAAGGCGCTAGATTCGCCTATAACATCGGAAACTGCCAGAGTGATGACGGAAATCATGGTTAACGCTGTTAACAAAGGTGAGGCGTCCTGGGTTCGCTTAAAAGGTTATAGAATTGCCGGAAAAACAGGTACTGCCTCCATACCAATTCAAGGTCATTATGATTCAACGCAAACAATCGCTTCTTTTGTCGGTTTTGCCCCTGCCGATCAGCCAAAGTTTGTCATGTTAGTGATCTTAAACAGGCCCTCAACCTCAATTTATGGCGCAGAGACTGCTGCGCCAATATTTTTTAACATTGCAAAATCGATTTTGGAATATTACAGGATTTCACCGGAAAAGGAATAAGATATAATAGAGAAATGAAAAGAAGATTATCTTTGTTTGTTCTTTGGTATTTAAGAACCTTAACTAGACTACAACTTAAAAAGATTAAGCCAAAAATTATTGGTGTTGGTGGGGCAAGCGGTAAAACTTCATTGTCTAACTTTATATATATTATTCTTAAGAATAAATATAAGGTAAAGCAGGGTAAAGGAAAAAATAGTGAAACCGGAATACCTTTGGATATTTTAAAGTTAAATATTAAAAATTACACCTACTCAGAATGGTTAAAAGTGATGCTTGTAGCTCCACTAAGAATTCTTTTTGACTGGGAAAAATATGACATTTATATTGCCGAAATGGGAATAGATAGTCCTGTTGAGCCTAAAAACATGTCGTATCTCTTAAAAATAATCCAGCCGGATATAGGAATTTTAACCAATATTTCATACGAGCATAGTGTTTATTTTGATCCCCTTATCGAAGAGGATAAAGATAGAGAGAAGAAGATATTGGATATGACTATTGCACAGGAAAGTATGCTTTTAACCTCTTTGCCTAGAGCAAAAACAGCAATTTTAAACTTAGACGACATAAATATTAAAAGAATAAAAAATATTAGTGCGAAAACGTTGACAATTTCAAAAAAAGACAAATCCGCCGATTTTTATATCGAAAACATTAAAAACTACGTTAATGAATTTTTACTTCAGTTTAAATATAAGGGAAAACGCTACGAGTTAAAAATTGGTAATCCTTTACCTGAGCATTTTGGTTATTCTTTTTTACTTTCTCTTGCTGCTTCTCTTGAACTGGGAATAGATTTAAAAACTTCAACTAAATATTTGCAGGATGGCTTTGCGCTTCCTCCGGGAAGAATGAGTTTTTTTAAAGGAGTAAAAGATACGGTTTTGATTGATTCTTCTTATAATAATGCTACTTTGAGTCCGATGCTTGATTTGCTGGGTTTTGTAAAGGAGATTGGTAGTCAAAGAAGAAGAATTGGAATAATCGGGGATATGAGAGAGCTTGGAACAGTTAGCCAGCCGCTTCATGAAGAGGTAGCCAGAAAAATTTTAGAAACTTTAGACGTGGTAGTTTTAATTGGTCCTTTAAGTCAACAGTACATTTTGCCTGTTTTAAAAAAGAGAGATTTCAAGGCTTATTCTTTTATTAATTTTACTTTAGCTAAATCGACAATTTTAGAAATAATTAAACCTAAAGATTTAATCTTGGTTAAAGGTTCCCAAAACACTTTATTTTTAGAGCGTGCTGTTGAGCTTTTGTTAAATAACAAGAAAGATGTCGATAAGCTTTGTCGAAGAGGAGATTATTGGCAAAAAATAAGAGAAAAAACTCTATAAACTAATTATGTCTCCAATTTTACTACCCGATTTTCTAATTGAATCAGCCCTTGCTTCAATTACCAGATCATATTTAGGATTCCAGAAAAAAAATCTATTAGGCTTTAAATTTTCTTTTATAGAATTAATTTTATTGTTTTTACCCAAAATAATTACGTCAATTGGATATTTAAGGAAAAAAGTATGGATACCAAATCTTGTGTTAAATACCAAGGCTTGCTTATTATTTTTACCGATTAGTCCTGATACTTTATCAATTCCCGATACTTTTAAGTAATCGTTGGAAATTACCGTGTTTTTAGTTATATTTTTTATCATTAACTTTATTATACTAAACTAGAGAATGAGATTAATAAAGGGTATAATATGACGCATGTGGCAAAAAATTAAAAACATTTATCATTTATTTACAGCCGTAATTGCAAACATTATTTTTTTGTTTCCCGGAAGGAAGCTAAAAGTAATTGGAGTTACTGGCACCGATGGAAAGACTACTACAGTAAGTCTAATTTATAATATCTTAAAAGACTCGGGGTATAGAGTCTCTTTAGCTTCGAGTATTGGGGCAATTGTAGATAATAAAAAGTATGATACAGGATTTCATGTAACAACCCCCGCGCCTTTTTCTTTGCAAAAGCTATTAAAGAAAGCGGCTAAATCAAAAAGTGAATATTTTGTTTTAGAGGTGACTTCCCATGCGATAGACCAGTACAGAATTTGGGGAATACCTTTTAAGGTTTCCGTAGTAACAAATATTACCAGCGAGCACCTTGATTATCATAAGACATATGATAATTATCTTAAGACTAAAGAAAAACTGATAAGAATGTCTAAAATCGCTATCGTTAATCAAGATGATTCGTCATACAACTCCTTAAGAGAGTCGGTTGTAAATAAAAAACAAGAAAACTGGATTTCTTATGGTATGTCTGAAGAATCAGATGTGAATCCTGCCTCTTTTCCTATTAAAGATAATAAATTGATTGGAGAATTTAATAACTATAATATTTTGGCTGCGGTTGCGGTATGCAAATCCCTAGGCGTAAGTGATGAAAAAATAAAAAAAGCAATTACAGCTTTTACCTTACCCGTAGGTAGACTAGATTTTGTGTACGAAAAAGACTTTAAGGTTATGATTGATTTCGCTCACACAGCTAATGCTTTTCAAAGAGTATTAAGTAGTATCAGGCCATTTGTTACAGGGAGACTGATACATGTTTTCGGGAGTGCAGGGGAGAGAGATAATCTTAAAAGACCTTTACTTGGAGAAATATCCTCTAATTTTTCAGATATTATTGTTTTAACTTCAGAAGATCCCAGAAGTGAAGATGTAAATAAAGTAATTGAAGAAATTGAATTAGGAATTAAGAATAAAAAAATAGAAGTTTTTAAGATTCCCGATAGAAAAGAGGCAATTATGGCTGCGATAGAAATGGCAAACAAAAATGATTTAGTAATTATTACCGGTAAAGCGCAGGAAAAATCTATGAATTACGGAAAAGGGGAAGAGCCATGGAATGAGTATTTGGCAGTGCAAGAAGCCATTGATAAAAAACAACAAAACAAATGAACAAAATAAAAAGAATACATTTTGTTGGAATAAAAGGTGTCGGAATGACGCCATTAGCCATTATTGCAAAAGAAGCAGGGTTTGTTGTTTCCGGTTGCGACGTAGATCAGGAATTTATAACAGATGAGTCTTTAAAAAAAGCCGGTATCACTGTTCAAATTGGTTTTGATAAGGCACACATAAAAAATGTTGATTTGGTAATTACAACTGGTGCTCATGGAGGGTTTGATAATGTTGAAAATATCGAAGCTAAGAACAAGCAAATTCCAGTTTGGACACAAGGAGAAGCTGCTGGAAGATTCATGGATGGTGAAATATTTGGAAGAGAACTTAAGGGAATTTCTATATCCGGAGCTCATGGTAAAACTACTACTACGGCAATGATTGCCACAATTTTAAAAGCAAGTGGTTTGGATCCTTCATATATAGTCGGAACCGGAAATGTTCCATCACTTGGTTCATGTGGCCATTATGGCAAAGGAGAATACTTTGTTGCAGAAGCGGATGAATACTCAACCGAGCCAAATTACGATAAAACCCCAAAATTTTTATGGCAAAAGCCTTTAAGTGGAGTAATAACGAACATAGAATTTGATCATCCGGATGTATATTTATCAATCGAGGAGATGAAAAGTGCATTTGAAAAATTTACGAATAATATTAAAGATGAGGGAGCGCTTGTTGCCTGCTTAGATGACAAAGAAACAGCTACTGTGATAAAAAAATACCAGAAGAGGTTGATTACATACGGGTTTTCAAGTCAAGCAGATTTTAACATAAAAAAATACAGCTTAGAAGAAGACAGGGTCTATTTTTGGGTGAATGCAAAAGAAACTTTAATCGGGCAATTTATTTTAAACGTTACAGGTGAGCATAATATTTTAAATGCTCTTTGTTCAATCGTAGTTTGTTTAGAGTTAGGTTTACCGTTTGAGAAAATAAAAACAGGGTTATTACAGTTTAAGGGTTCAAAAAGAAGAGCAGAGTTCAGGGGAAATATTGCTTCGGGAGCGTATCTATACGATGATTATGCTCACCATCCTACGGAAATAAAAAAAACACTAGAAACATTTAAGAAAAGCTATCCCGAGAAAAAAATAGTTTGTATATTCCAGCCACATACTTATTCTAGAACAAAAAGTTTGTTCGAACAATTTAGTAGTTCTTTTTCTAGTGCGGATGAAGTTATTCTTACAGATATTTATTCATCATTAAGAGAAAAGCCCGATTTAAGCGTTTCTTCAAAAATTTTGGCAGACAGTGTTTCAAAGACTAAAAAAGATGTCTTATATATTGCTAAACTTGAAGATGTGGTAAAATACCTCGACCAAAAAGAATATAACGGGGGCTATATCATAATCACTATGGGAGCGGGAGATGTATATACAATAGCGGAGGATTTACTAAATGGATAAATTAATAATTACTGGCGGTAAAAAATTAAAAGGAGAAATTTCAATCTTAGGCTCTAAAAATGTTGCCCTTAAAGTTTTAGTGGCTGCGTGTCTTACTGATGAAGATGTGATTATTGAGAACGTTCCATTAATCTCAGATCTATTTATCATGACAGATATTATAGAGCACTTGGGAGGAAAGGTTAGTTTTAAGGATCACACAGTCACCGTTAGTTTAAAAAATTTTTCAAGCGAAAAGATTTCTTTAGATAAAGCGGCCGAAGTCAGAACCTCTTACATGTTTTTAGCTCCACTTTTGGCAAGAATGAATGAGGCAGTTATTCCAAATCCCGGCGGTTGCAGAATAGGTGCAAGACCGATAGATAGAATCGTAGACGGACTCAAAAAAATGGACGTTAAAATAAAATACGACAGTAAGGACGGGTACTTTCACGCATATTGCACAAATGGTTTAAGGGGTACAACCTATAAATTTTCAAAAAATAGTCATACCGGAACCGAAACAATGATTTTGGCTGCAGTTTTAGCAAAAGGAAAAACAGTTTTGGAAAATGCAGCACAAGAGCCTGAAGTTGATGAATTAATCGGGCTTTTAAATCGAATGGGTGCAAAGATTGAAAGAGTAAAACCAAGAAGAATTGTTATTCAAGGAGTAGAAAAACTTCATGGAGCAAAATTTGTTATTGTTCCAGATAGAAACGAAGTCTTAACTTTCGCTGTTGCTGCAATTATTACGGAGGGAGATATCTTTGTAAAAAATATCAAAAAAAGAGGCTTAGAGGAATTTTTAGAACTTCTAAAAAAATCAGGGGCCGGATATGAAGTAAAAAAAGATGGTGTTAGGTTTTTTTATAAGGGAGAATTGAAGTCAACCGACGTAATTACTACTTTTTATCCAGGTTTTATGACTGACTGGCAAGGTCCTTGGGCAGTTTTAATGACAAAAGCAAGCGGAAAATCAACAATTCATGAAACCGTTTATGAAAATAGATTTACTTATGTCGAAGAATTAGAAAAAATGGGGGCTCAAATTAATCTCTATAATCCAAAATTAAAAAATCTCGAAAAAGTTTATAACTTTAATATTAAGGACGATAACGGAAAAAACTTTCATGCAGCGGAGATTTTAGGTCCGACAGAGCTTCATAATGGAATTTTATATATTACTGATTTAAGAGCAGGAGCAACGTTGGTTTTAGCTGCACTTGCAGCAAAAGGAGAAAGCGTTTTGTTTGGAGTAGAGCATTTGGACAGAGGTTATGAGCAATTTGATAAGCGCTTAAGAATGCTTGGAGCAGAAATAAAAAGAGTTAAAGAAGAATAAGTTATGAAAAAAAAATTAGGTGCAATTATTCTTGCAGCAGGAAAGGGTACAAGAATGGAATCAAAGGGTATTAATAAAGTGACTCTTCCGCTGGCGGGAAAGCCCATGATTTTACATACTACGGAGTTATTAAGAAAAGTTAATATTCACCCAATTGTAATAGTAGTTGGATTTGCGAAAGATTCGGTTAGAGGTTTATTTAACAAGGAGGTTCTTTTTGCAGAGCAAAAAAGAAGACTTGGTACGGCCAACGCCGTAGTTTCTGCGTTAAAAGAGTTGCCGGGAGATATAGAAGATGTTTTAATCTTGCAAGGTGATGATTCTGCATTTTATAAGCAAGAGATCATAGAGAAGCTTTTTGAGCAACATAAAAAAAGTAATGCTGCCTTCACATTTTTAACTATCGATGTTGAAAATCCTATTGGTTTAGGAAGAGTGTTAAGAGATGAGTCAGGAAACCTTAAAGGCATTATTGAAGAAAAAGATGCAGATGAAAAGCAAAGAGAGATAAGGGAAATAAACCCTGCCTGTTATGTTGCTAAAACTAATTTTTTAAGAAAATATTTACCTAAGATTAAAAAAAGTCCTATTACTGGCGAATATTATCTCACAAGCCTTATTGATATTGGAATAAGAAGTAATGAGAATATTCAAACCCTTAGGGCAGGACGCATTGTTTGGAGAGGCGTAAATACAAAAGAAGAATTAATAGAAGCAGAAATTCTAATTCAACAGAAATAATTTACCACTTAAAACACGCAAAAAATATGCAAAACATTAATAAATCCAAAATAGTAGTAATCGGTGGCGGTACGGGAACCTTTGTGGCACTGTCTGGTCTTAAGAAATATCCGGTTGACTTAACAGCGATTATTACCATGATGGATAGCGGCGGTTCAAGTGGTAGGCTCAGGGATGAGTTAGGAGTTCTTCCTCCAGGAGACGTAAGAAAATGTCTAGTAGCTTTAGCAAAATCTTCAAAACTTTTAAGAGATATGTTTGATTACAGATTTGAGGAAGGTGAGCTTAAGGGTCACACATTTGGAAATATTTTTTTGTCTACAATTGTTAAAACTACTGGTAGCATGAAAAAAGCAATTGAAGAAGTTGGTAAGATTTTGCGTATTCAAGGTAGAGTTATTCCAGTAACATATGAAAACACGGACTTATGCGTAGAGCTTGAAGACGGATCAATTATTGAAGGAGAAACTCATATTGATGAAGTTGAGAATAGAGTTAAAAGAGCAAAGATTAAACGTGCTTTCTTAAAACCATCAGTAGAGGCAAATAAAGATGCAAAACTTGCGATTAAGAATGCTGATATAATTTTGATTGGCCCAGGTGATTTATACACCAGTATTATTCCAAATCTTCTCGTAAATGGAATTAGTGAAGCGATTAAAAAATCAAAGGGTAAAAAAATATATGTTTTAAATCTTATGACTAAATATGGCCAAACAACTAGTCATACGGCTAAAGACCACGTAGAGGACTTAGAAAAATATATTGGAAAAGATATTTTGGACGTTGTTTTAGTTAACAAAAAAACTCCCAAAAAAGAAACACTTGCTTGGTACAAAGATTTTGAAGAGCATCCTGTTATAGCTGATTTAAGTAGAGATAACAAGTTTCAGGTAATCAGCGAAAATCTAATAAAAGATTTAATTTTAGATAAAAATCCTTCAGATATTTTAAGAAGAAGTATAATTAGGCACGATTCCGAAAAACTTGCTAATGCAATAATGAAGATTATGAAGTAAATCTACTCTCGTTTAGATTGAATATAATATCTAACAGTAATATAATATATAAATATGGCTCAATTATTAGGCATTACGCTTCTTTCTCTTTTTATAACATTAATCTTAATAGTCCCTTTTATAGATTTTTTGTATAAAATCAATTTAAGAAGAAAAGATCAGAAAACAGTAGGTCTTTTTAATATACCGACTCCTTTTTTCGATAAATTTAACAGTTGGAAAGTGGGAACTCCGTTTGGTGGGGGACTTCTAATTATTATTGTAGTCTCTATTTTGTTTTTATGGTCATTAGGGATGTTAGGGATTAAAGCTAATTCATGGGAAATATTTATTATTCTCTTCTCGTTTATAAGCTTTGGTGTTTTAGGAATGTACGATGATATTAAAAAACTTGTTGATACTAATGCTAAAGCTTTTTTTGGTTTAAGACTAAGACATAAGCTTTTACTGCAGATTATTTTAGCCTTTATTCCGGCATTACTTTTATATTACAAACTTGGATATACATTTGTTTTTATAAAAGGAATAGGGCTTACGGATATTGGTCTTTTATATATTCCATTTGCGGCTTTTGTTATTGTTTCATTTACAAATGCATTTAATATTGCGGATGGTTTAGACGGGCTTTCTTCGGGATTAATGCTGATAGGATTGGTTGCCTTTTTAGCAATTTCTTTTACAAATTTAGATCAATCTTTAGGAGTTTTTATTGCGGTCTTAATGGGAAGCGTAGCAGCTTTTCTATATTTTAATATCTACAAGGCGAGAATTTGGCTGGGGGATGTCGGATCGATGTCTTTGGGCGCTTCTCTTGCCATAATAGGACTTTTAACGGGAAAGATTGTAGCAGTTGTGGTCATTGGTGGAGTTTTTGTAATAGAAGTTGGTTCGTCTTTAATTCAAATATTGGGAAAAAGATTTTTAAAAAGGAAGATTTTCCCGGTTGCACCGTTTCATTTATATTTCTTTAAAAGGGGATGGGATGAGCCCAAGATAGTTATGAGAGCTTGGCTTCTTGGAGCATTTTTTGCAATTTTAGGTCTTTACCTCGCATTTATTAAATAAATGAAAAAGATAGATATATATCTATTAATCTCTGTAGTATTTTTAACAATTTTTGGCCTTTTTATGATTTATGATGCATCTTCTTACGTTGCATTCAGGGATTTTTCCGATAAATACCATTATGTTAAAGATCAAATTTTTTGGATTATTTTAGGCTTTCTTGCTTTAGGATTTTTCTCTTTTTTTGATTACCGTAAATTTTATAACTTGGCGATCCCTATATTAACAGTTTCGGTTTTGCTTTTAATTTTAGTATTTATTCCAGGGATTGGAGTAAAGCTTTTGGGTGCCAGAAGGTGGATTGATTTAAAATTTACTCTTTTGCAGCCCTCAGAATTAATTAAATTATCACTGGCTATATATTTATCGGCTTGGTTTTCGAATAAAGAAAAAGGAAGATTATGGGCGTTTTTATCGCTTATCTCTTTAATTCTTTTACTTGTAATTTTAGAGCCGGATATGGGTACTGCTGCAATTATTCTTTTTGAAGCCTTGGTATTATATTTTTTATCGGGAGCTAAAATTATGTATTTCCTACTGCTTGGTCCGGTAATTGCCTTTTTAGGATTAATTTTTACAAAAATTGAACCATACCGCGCAGCCCGTTTGGCAACTTTTTTTAATGCAAATCAGGATATAAGTTCTTCATCGTATCATGTTAGGCAAATATTAATCGCTTTAGGAGTTGGGGGCTTAACTGGAGTAGGTTTGGGAAACTCTTTACAGAAATACGCTTATCTTCCCGAAAATGCCACTGATTCAATTTTTGCAATTATTGCCGAAGAGCTTGGTTTTATAGGAGCAACTTTTATTATCGGAATATTTTTAATTGTAATTTGGAGAGGATTTATGATTTCATCTTTGGCAAAGGATTCATTTGGGAAGCTTTTGGCAGGGGGGATTTCCGCATTTTTAGCAGGACAAATATTTATTAATCTTGCTGCTCAAACTGCTCTTTTACCTTTAACTGGTATTCCTCTTCCATTTATTTCTTATGGAGGATCGGCACTGATAATAAATTTGTCTGCAATTGGTATACTACTAAATATATCAAAGCAAGGAAATAAAATATGAAAATTGTTATTGTTGGTGGACATTTAACACCTGCGTTGGCAGTTATAAAAAAACTAGATAAAAAAGACGAGATTTATTACTTTGGAAGGAAGTGTCCACACGAAGGAGATAGAGCGTTATCTTTGGAGTATCAGGAAATATCTAAACTTGGAATTCCGTTTTATTCAATAAAAACTGCGAGATTGCAAAGAAGATTTACAAGATATACTCTTCCCTCACTTTTTAAAATGCCGGTTGGGTTTTATCAATCCCTAAAGCTTCTAAGAAAACTGAAGCCAGATGTTATTTTAGCTTTTGGAGGATACTTATCGATTCCGGTTGTAATATCGGCACATTTGCTAAAAATTCCAACAGTAATTCATGAACAAACTTTTGAAGCTGGCCTTGCTAACAAAACTCTTTCAAACTTTGCCAATAAAATCTTGATTTCCTGGGAATCTTCCAGAGGGTATTTCCCAAAAAACAAGACGATTCTTACCGGAAACCCGGTAAAGGAAGAAATAATTTCAGTTAAAAATCAAAAGAGTATAAAGAAAGAAAATCTAACAATTTACATTACTGGAGGAAGTACTGGAGCGCATGCAATAAATGTGTTAGTTGAAGAAAATCTGGAAGGCTTACTTAAAAATTATTACTTAGTTCATCAAACGGGTGACTCTAAAAGATTTAATGACTTTGAAAAATTAACTAATAAAAAAAATGGATTGCCTCTCGAGTTCTCTAAAAAATACACGGTAACTAAATTTTTTAACTCTTTAGATTCGGCTAATGTTTTGAATCAAGCCGAATTGGTAATTGGAAGAGCTGGAGTAAATACGGTTACAGAGCTTGCTTATCTTGAAAAGCCGGCACTTCTTATTCCATTATCTGTTTCACAAAAAAATGAGCAGTTAAAGAATGCTCTGTTTCTAAAAGATTTGGGTTTAGCCGAAGTTTTGGATCAAAACGAAGTAACTAATAATTTATTTATGGAAAAAATCCATTTTATGATGAGTAATATAAATAATTATAAAATTAAAAATAAAATTGAGTTTAAGGATTCGCCTAGAGAAATAGTAAAAATTTTAAAAGATGTTTCAAAGCAAAAGACTACTTAAAAAAGATCAATTAAAACAAAAATCAAAAAAAATATTCATATCTTTGTTTATTTTACTGATTACATTTTTAATATGTGAATACATATATTTTAATTTTTCTTTTGGCAAGATAACATATTTAAGCCCTATTGCTAAGAATACAACCTCAATTGTGTTAAATACTGAATCACTCCTGGAAAAAGAAAAAATAATTTTTATAAGTGTAAGCCTTGAAAAGGATAATTCTTTAAGCATAAAACTCAAAGATGGGGGTGAAGTAATTTTGTCTTCAAAAAAGGATATTCAGACTCAAATATCCTCTTTACAATTAATCCTTTCTAGGCTTACAATAGAAGAAGGAAAGAAGCTAAAAAGCCTAGATTTTAGGTTTGATAGTCCTGTTGTATCGTTTTAAACTATGGCCGAAAGTAAAAACAAAATAGTTGTAGCAATTGATATAGGTACCTCAAAAATTGTTACTTTAATAGCAAAAGTTGATGAAGAAGTTAATATTATGGGAGTTTCGGAGACTCCTGCGAGTGGTATAAGAAAAGGTCAAATTGTAGCAATCGACGAAGCAGTTTTATCAATTAATAATTCCCTTGAGGCTGCAGAGAGAATGGCCGGGTATTCGGCTACCCACATCGTTGCCTCTATTGGAGGAAGTCATATTGAATCTCAAAATTCACGAGGTGTGGTGGCGGTTGCAAGACCTGAGGGAGAAATAACGGAAAATGATATAGACCGGGTTTTTGATGCAGCAAAAGCAGTTTCTCTTCCATCCAGCAGAGAAATAATCCATGTTCTTCCTAGAAGCTATATTGTTGACGGTCAGGAGGGTATAAAGGAGCCAATCGGCATGACCGGAGTTAGACTTGAAGTAGATACGCATATAATTTCTGCAAATAGCGTCTCGATTAAAAACATGCAAAAAGCTTTTTCAGAAGTTGGCGTAGACTTAGATGGAGTTGTCTTTTCGGGCTATGCAAGTTCGCTAGCGGTGTTATCAGATACAGAAAAGGAATTGGGCGTGGTATTGGTTGATATAGGCGCCGGGACAACAGATATCTCTATTTACGTAGATGGTTCGGTTGCTTTTTCTTCGGTTATTCCAATCGGAGCAAGACACATCACCAATGATTTAGCGATAGGACTTCGAATATCTTTGGAATCTGCTGAAAAAATAAAAATGTTTTTATCAAATCCCTTAAAAAAACAATCCAGGCTCGAAGAAGGAGAAGAAAATTTAAAAGAAGAAAAAACAGGGGATGAAGTTGATCTTTCACCACTAAATTTATCGGAGGAGCTAAAAAAGGTTTCTAAAAAAACATTAATTGATGGAATAATAAGACCAAGATTAAATGAGCTTTTTACAATAATTGGAATAGAAATTAAAAAGAGTGGATTTGTCGGGCAAACGCCTTCCGGAATTGTAATTACAGGTGGAGGGGCGGGAACCATTGGGGTAAGCGATGCTGCAAAAAGAATGTTGGCGATGCCAGTTAGGATTGCAATAGCAACGAATATAAAAGGAATAATTGATGAGGTTGGACATCCTTCTTTTTCAACTGTAATTGGTTTAGCGAAGTATGCCAATACATTGGAGGTTGAATCTTCGCTCCCATTTGGATTTTCGCTTCCACAAATCCCGGGAATTAAAATAAATAATAAACTATTTTCAAAAGCGATTTCATTTATAAAATCTTTCCTGCCTTAAACATAAATCTGCCCTATCTAATCGGAGTTGCAAAAGTTTTTTGTATTTGCTAGTATGCCCGTATATTAAATTATGCTTATTAAACCTCAGACAACTAATTTTGCCAAAATAAGAGTGATGGGTATTGGTGGTGGTGGAAGTAATGCATTAAATTCCATGATCTCTCAATCAACAATTGCAGGAGTAGATTTTATCTCCGTAAACACAGATGCTCAAAGTCTTCTTTTAAATCAAGCTGCAACAAAACTTCAAATTGGTGAAGATTTAACAAAGGGCTTGGGTTCGGGTAGCAGTCCTGATATAGGAAAAGAGGCGGCAGAGGAATCATATGAAAAAATAAAAGAATTAATTGATGGGACAGATATGTTGTTCTTGGCTGCAGGTATGGGTGGAGGAACAGGCACGGGCGCAACGCCGGTAATCGCAAGAGCAGCTAAAGAATTAGGAACTCTAACCGTTGCGGTGGTTACAAAACCATTTGCATTTGAAGGAACAAGAAGAATGGTTGCTGCGGAGGATGGAATAGAAGAATTAAAAGATAAAGTTGATACTTTAATTGTAATTCCAAATCAAAGAATTCTAGACGTTGTTGATAGAAAACTTTCCCTTTTGGAAGCCTTTAAGGTTGCTGATTCTGTTTTAACTCAAGGAGTACAGGGAATTTCGGATTTAATTACCCTTCCTGGTCTTATCAACGTTGATTTTGCAGATGTAAGAACAATTATGTCTAATGCCGGAAGCGCATTAATGGGAATTGGTACAGGAGTAGGAGAGAACAGAGCTCAGACAGCGGCACGGGCTGCAGTAGCATCACCGCTTTTGGAGATTTCGATGGATGGAGCAAGAGGAGTACTTTTTAACATTATTGGAGGACCGGATTTAACAATGTCAGAAGTTGATGAAGCAGCAAAAATTATTGCTTCGGCAGCAGATCCGGATGCAAATATAATATTTGGTGCGACAATTGATGACACAATGCACGATCAAATAAAAATTACTGTTATCGCAACAGGGTTTGACTCGACAAGGCAAACTTTAAAAGAATTTATGGCCCCAACCGTCAACAGAGTAATGGAACAAAGTCAACAGCAATCAAATTCAAATGTTTCAGAACCTCCTTTACCAATGGAAGAGCCCGTAGCAGATGACGAGGATGATGCATGGGATATTCCCGCATTCTTAAGGAATAGGAATTAAGCACATTTTTATTTAGTTGTACCTGACCCCAGTTTAATATAAAATTAGTCATATGTTTAAAACTGTTAATCCCTCTATTGATTTTCCAACTCTTGAAAAAGATTTGCTTTCTAAATGGGAGAAGGACGATCTAGTTAAAAAATATCTTCACAGAAATGATTCTTCCAAAGAAAAATTTTCCTTCTTAGATGGACCCATAACTGCAAACAATCCTATGGGAGTTCACCACGCCTGGGGAAGAACATATAAAGACTTATGGCAAAGATTTTGGAATATGAGAGGCCGTAGGCAAAGGTTTCAAAATGGTTTCGATTGTCAGGGATTATGGGTAGAAGTAGAGGTAGAAAAAGAATTAGGAATAAGAAATAAAAAGGACATAGAGAATTTAGTTGAAGGAAACAAAAAAGAAAGCATTGCTAAGTTTGTTGAGCTATGCAAACAAAGGGTAATTAAGTATTCTCAAATTCAATCTGAGCAAAGCCAGCGTTTGGGATATTTTATGGATTGGGAAAATTCATATTACACGATGTCTGATGAAAATAATTACATGATTTGGTATTTCTTAAAAACTTGTTTTGATAAGGGTTGGATTTATAAGGGTAAAGATTCAGTCCCATGGTGTCCAAGATGCGAAACAGCTATTTCTCAACATGAGATGCTTACCGAGGATTATAAGGAATTAACCCACGAAACAGTTTTTGCAAAACTCCCAATTATTACAAAGGGTTGGGAAAATACTTTTCTCTTAATTTGGACAACTACTCCGTGGACAATTCCTGCAAATGTTGCTGTTGGTATAAACAAAAAATTTACATATAAAATTTATGAAAACAAAAAATCAAAAGAAAAAATTATCTTTATAGGAAAAGATGAATTAGGAAATATTCCAACTAGGGATTTAAAAGGAAAGTTAATCCCAGTTTCCGAATACATATTTACAGGTGTAGAGGATGAATACTCAGAAGTTAAGGAGATATCTGGAAAAGATTTAATTGGATTAAATTATGAAGCAGCTTTTGATAGTCTTCCTTTAGTTAGCCAAGCAAGAGATGAGAATCCTAAAACATTTCATACGGTAGTTGATGGTTCGGATATAGTTGTATCCACTGAGGGAACAGGATTATTGCATGTAGCTCCCGGTGCAGGAAAAGAAGATTTTGACTTGGGTAAAAAAGAAAATCTTTCAATAATATCTTTAATAGCTGATGATGCATCTTATTTAGATAAAATGGATGAGTTTAGTGGTCAAAATGCTAAAAAACACCCGGAAATTATTATTGATTTTCTTAAATCAAAAGAAAACGGAAAGTATCTATTAAAAACCATGGGATATACGCATAGGTATCCTGCTTGTTGGAGATGCAAAACTGAGTTGGTTTGGAAAGTCACTTTGGAATGGTATATTGCGATGGATATTAAGGAAAAAGAAACCGGAAAAACATTAAGAGAGCAAATGGTTGAAACCGCAAAAATGATTGATTGGCATCCGGATTTTGGTTTGGAGCGAGAACTGGATTGGCTTTCTAATATGCATGATTGGTTAATCAGCAAAAAGAATAGATATTGGGGATTAGCACTTCCTATATATGAGTGCCAAGCTTGCGGAAACTTTGAGGTAGTTGGGAGTAAAGACGAACTTAAAGACAGAGCGGTTGAGGGTTGGAAAGAATTTGAAGGACATTCTCCGCATAAGCCTTATATAGATGAAGTAAAAATAAAATGTTCTAAGTGCGGAGATGTTATTAGTAGACTAAATGATGTTGGAAACGTTTGGCTTGATGCAGGCATTGTTCCATTTTCAACTTACGTTGATCCAAAGACAAAGGAATTAAGTTACACGTCAAATAAAGAGTATTGGTCGCAGTGGTTTCCGGCAGAATTTATAACTGAGTCTTTTCCGGGTCAATTTAAAAATTGGTTTTATTCAATGATTGCCATGTCAACGGTTTTGGAAAAGAAAAATCCGTTTAAAACAGTTTTGGGTTTTGCTTCTATGGTTGGTGAAGACGGTAGGCCAATGCATAAATCATGGGGTAATTCCATAGAATTTAATGAGGGAGCAGATAAAATTGGCGTAGATGTAATGAGGTGGATGTTTGTAACACATAATCCTGAACAAAATCTTCTATTTGGATACAAAAGAGCAGATGAGACACGAAGACGGTTTCATTTAATGCTTTGGAATATTTATAATTTTTTTATAACATATGCTCAAGTTGATGAATGGAAGCCAAAAGAAGATAAAAATTCGGAAAACATATTAGATAAATGGATTATTTCAAGATATAACAATACATTGGAGACAGTCACTTTGTCCTTAGAAAAATATAGTGTTCAAAAGGCATCGCTGGAGATAGAAAGTTTTGTTAACGATTTATCGCTTTGGTTTGTAAGAAGAAGCAGAGACAGAATTGGTCCATCTTCGGAAGTTGAGAAAGATAAAAATCAATGCTATGAGACTTTATATTATATTTTAGTAAATCTTTCAAAAATTTTGGCTCCGTTCACGCCATTTTTATCTGAAGAAATATACTTGAATTTAACAGGTGAAGAGTCGGTACATCTTTCCAATTGGCCGGAATTTGATAAAAAATATATTGATGAAAAATTAGAAAATGAAATGATGTTTGCAAGACAATTGGTAGAACAAGCACATGCTTTAAGAAAGCAAGCGGAGATAAAAGTAAGAATTCCAATTAGAGAAATGGTTTATAACGGACCTATGGAATTATCAAGTAATGTGTTGGAAATTGTTAAGCAAGAAATAAATGTTTACAATCTTATCTTTGATAATAAAGAGGATTTGTATAAAGTTATCGCAAAGACAAGTGATGATAATTTAGATTTAAATTTTGGCCTGGCAAGAGATATTGTGAGAAAAATTCAAGAGGAAAGGAAAAACTTAAAAACAAAAGCAAATGGAAAGGTGATAGTTAAGATTCCTTTCTGGCCACAGGAGCATGAGGAATATATAAAAAGAAAAGCCTTGATATCAAAAATCATTAAAGCAGATAATTTTTCGGTTTTAAAAGATGAATAGAAACGGAATCTTAAATATTGATTGGTACTTACTTCTACCCGTTTTCGCCTTAATAACTATTAGTCTGTTTACGCTTTTTTCCTTAAATATCTCTTTTTTTAAAAACCAATTAATTTTTTTAGCGGTATCTTTATTTGCATTTTTCTTTTTTTCACAAACCAACTACAGAATATTAAAAATTTATACAGTGCCAATTTATATTTTCTCGTTAATTTTATTGATTTTAATTTTATTTATTGGAATAGAAAGTAGAGGATCGGTCAGATGGGTTGATATATTCGGCTTTAGAATACAGTTTTCGGAAGTTTTAAAACCATTTCTTGCTATAAGTTTGGCAAGTTACTTAACTGAAAGAAGAAACTATAATTTTAAAAATTTCTTGCAAGTTTTTTTACTTATTGTTCCAATAGCAGGACTAATATTTTTACAGCCAGACCTTGGTAGTGCTTTAATTTATGTAGGCGTTGTTATTTTTACCGTTATTTATATGGGATTTCCCTGGAAATATTTTTTAGGAATAATCTTTCCTATATTAATTTCTTTTCCGTTTTTTTGGACCCTATTACATGATTATCAAAGACAAAGAGTTTTAACATACTTAAATCCCGGTAGTGATCCATTAGGAACGTCTTATAACGTAATACAATCGGTAATTGCTGTTGGATCGGGGATGTTTTTTGGAAAAGGTTTAGGGCAGGGAACTCAATCAGGTTTAAGATTTTTACCTGAACGCCATACCGACTTTATCTTTGCAACAATCTCTGAACAATTGGGTCTAGTGGGATCAATAATTCTTTTGGTGTGTTTTGCGGTTTTACTTTATAAAATTTACTTAATTTTTTTAAATACAGATGATAGGTTTTGTAAAATATTTTCTGCAATTGTATTCTTTTCTTTTTTAATTCAAATCTTTGTTAATATTGGAATGAATATTGGATTACTTCCAATAGTTGGAGTAACTTTACCTTTTGTTTCATCGGGCGGAAGCTCGCTTTTATCTAACTTTATATTTTTAGGATTCTTAGCATCAATTTCCAAAGAAGTAAGATCTAGAACAATCCTAGAAATTAAATAAGATATTTGTTATAATTAGTCGTTATGAAATATGCAGTTATAAAAACAGGTGGAAAACAATACAAAGTATCAGAAGGTGATGTAATTGAAGTTGATAGATTAGCTTTAGAAAAAGATGGAAAAGTAGTCTTTGATGAAGTTTTATTATCTGTATCTGATTCGGGAGTTAAAATAGGTAAGCCTTTTCTAACTGATAAAGTTGAAGGAAAAGTTTTGGATCAAATTAAAGGGGATAAGGTAAGAGTCTCAAAATTTAAGGCAAAAGCAAGATATAGAAGAGTAACAGGTTTTAGAGCAAGCTTAACACAAGTAGAAATAGAAAAAATAGGAGCTTCAAAAGAGGAAAAGCCAAAGAAAGAAACTGCCAAAAAAGCGAAATAAATCTTCTTTGATATCTTGACTACTGTGAAAAATCAAGATAAAATATAAAAAGTTTTCACAAGGATTAACTATGGCACATACAAAAGCACAAGGAGCAGTAAAAGGAAATAGAGATTCAAGAGCAAAACGCTTAGGCGTTAAAATTTACGGTGGTCAAAGGGCTATCGCAGGGAATATTATAGTTAGACAAAGAGGAACAAAAGTTCATGCCGGAAAAGGTGTTTCGATGGGAAAAGATCACACGCTTTTTTCTTTAATTGAAGGAACAGTACAGTTTAAAATGCAAAAAGGTAAAAAATTTGTTGAAGTTTCCGCGCCAAGCGCGGCTTAGTAGATGGAAAAAATAGATAATATATTTGAATTGGAAATACATCTTCTTCAGGCTAATCCCCTTCAGCCTAGAGGCATAATCGCAGCTGATTCTCTTCAGGAATTGGTAGATTCAATCAGAGAGCAAGGAATACTTGAGCCGATTGTTGTAGCTAGAACTCCTGCGGGATTTCAAATTATTGCCGGAGAAAGGCGCTGGAGGGCTGCAAAAATTTTAGGACTTGAAAAGGTTCCGGTTGTAATTAAAGAAACAACTCCTCAAGGAATGCTTGAAATGTCGATTGTAGAAAATGTTCAAAGAGAAGATTTAAATCCAATTGAAAGAGCTCAGGCTTACAAAAGGTTGATTGAAGAATTTGGCTTAGGTACTAATGAGGTTGCAAGAAAAGTTGGTAAAAGTGCGCCAACCATTTCTAACACGATTAGGCTTTTATCACTCCCTGACGCCATAAAAGATGCATTGGTTGCCGGTGTTATCACTGAGGGTCACGTAAGACCTTTAATATCTCTTGGAGATCAAAAACTAATGCTGGATTTGTTCAAGAAAATTCTTAAAGAGAGTAGTACTGTAAGGCAAACCGAAGAAATGGCAAGACAAGCAAAAGGAGATTTAGAAACTAGGGAGCCAAGAAACAAGGTTCACAAGCTTTGGGTTCCAGAATTAGACGAAATGGCAAAAAGTCTTGAGGAAAAACACATGTTTAATAAAGTTGCAATTTCTCAGTCCAGAACTCAGGCAAAAGTCTCAATAATTATTAAAGGGGATATTGATGTAACCGGTCCAAAAGTTAAAGAAATCTACGAGCTTCTTAATAAAGAGTAATTTAAAAAGGATTTTTTATCACTCTTATTCTATTTACCGGCCAATAAACTAGCATTGATTGTCCAATTATGTCTTGTTCTTTAACAAAGCCCCATTCTCGTGAGTCTGAGCTATAAAGTCTATTATCTCCCATTACAAAGTAATATCCCTCGGGCACGGTAACGCTTTTGTCTTCTCCCAAAAACTGCCCGGAATAGGTTTTTACATCAGGTTTTAAATACGAGTTCTCACTTAATATGTTGCCGTTTAAATAGACATTACCGTCTTTAACATTAACTACATCTCCCGGTACGCCAATTATTCTTTTAATATAATCTTTGGTAGGGTCAGGTGGTGCTTTAAAAACAACAACGTCTCCGTGTTTTGGGTGCCCAAGTTTTAGTGCAATTAGGTTTGTAATTACATACTCTTTATCATAAAAATTCGGATACATCGATTCTCCTTTAACTTCAAAGGGTCTGAATAAGAATATATAGATAATCAAAAAAATTGCTGCTGCAATTAGAAAGGTTTGAACAGTATCAAGAAGAAAAAGGTAGATTTTGCGTAATATTTCCATTAATCAATTAATTTTCCCAGAGTTACCTAGCTTTGTCAATGAGGTTTATTTATGCTAGTATAAATAGCGTTTGGACTTGTAGCTCAGTGGTAGAGCGCTTCATTCACATTGAAGATGTCAGAGGTTCGAATCCTCTCAAGTCCACAATAAGGCTAAATATGTTAAAATTCGTTCATGTCAAAGCTATACGAGACTTTTCATAAAAACACATCTGCTCAATCATCAACTATTAAGAAAAACAATTTTACATACAGACATATATTATATTTTGTAGATAAATACTTGTATGGTAAAAATAAAGTTTTGGATGTTGGCTGTGGTTCGGGTACACTTTGTTTATATATTGCAAATAAAAAAAAGAATATTCTTGGAATAGATATTTCAAAAAAAGCAATTCAAACTTGTATAGAAAGTTCAAAAACTCTTAATCTAACAGAATACACTTCATTTAAGGCCATAGATTTTCCAAAACAATCAATAAATGGAAAATTTGATCTAGTAATTCTTACTGAAGTAATTGAGCATATTAAAGACGATAAATTAGCTTTAAAAAGTATTTACAAATTATTAAATAAGAACGGAATTTTAATTATCTCTACTCCTTCAGTAAATGCATTACTTCATAAAATAGGTTATGCGAAGCAATTTGATAAACGAGTAGGGCATCTTAGAAGATATTCAACAGAAGGTTTAGTAAAAATGTGTAAAGAGTCCGGATTTAAAATAATTGAGACTAAAAAAATTGAGGGAGTACTTAGGAATTATTTATTTCTAAGTACAAATGCGGGAAAGTTTGTTAGATTTATTAAATGGTCTGTTTCAGATGTGGTAACAATCATCGATAATTTAACAATTCCTATTTTTGGAGAATCGAATATTCTAATAGTTTGTAAAAAACCATAATTATGACAATATTATTTTTTTCCAGATTATTTTATCCACACATTGGTGGTGTTGAGAAGCACGTTTTTGAAATTAGTAAAAGATTAATAAAAAAAGGTCATAAAGTAATCGTAATAACAGAGAATTATCAATCATTGTCTGTCATTGATAATGTTGAGGGAATAAAAATAATTAGAATTAACGCAGGTCATGAGGGAAGTTTAAAAAAATTTACTGTGTGGTTTAATCTAATTAAATACTTTAAATTAATTAAGTCTGCCGACATTATTCACTGTCACGATATATTCTTTTGGTATCTGCCTTTTAGATGCATCCTCCCATTTAAAAAGAATTACACGACCTTTCACGGATATGAGGGAAATAATATCCCGAATAAGCAATCTATATTTATGCATAAATTAGCGGAAAAGTTATCATATGGAAATATTTGTATAGGCGGATTTTATAAAAAATGGTATGGTACAAATCCAACATATATATCTTTTGGAGCCGTAGAGGAACAATTAATTGAGAACGGCAAGAAAATAAAAAAGCCTAATAAAGACATAATGTTTTTGGGAAGACTTGAAAATGAAACTGGATTTATGAAATATCTAAAAACATTAAAAAGAATTAATTTAAAATTGGATGTTTTCGGAGAAGGTAGTTTAGAAAAAGAAGCAAGAAAATACGTTAAAGATAATGGGCTCAGGGTAAATTTTAAGGGTTTTTTAGGGAATGCAACGGATTATATTCCTGAATATAAATACGTATTTACTTCAAGATATTTAGGAATTTTAGAAGCAATGGCTTTAAAAAGACCAGTTTTTGCAGAATATGGTAATAAGGTTAAAAAAGATTATTTGCAAATGACTCCGTTTGCAAAATATATTTCAATTTCAAAAAACTCAACAGAAATAATTAAGGAATTTAACGCATATAAGATTAACAATTCTAATATTAATTTAGATAAAGCTTATGATTGGGTAAAAGATAAAAATTGGGAGGGAATGGTTAATATATATTCAAAACTTTGGAAGTTTTAATGATTTCTTTTTAATATAAACGAATAAAGAATAGAATATTATTGCAGCTAGTAATATAAAAGTTAAAATTTTTGCATATTTATGAAAAGTAAGATCGTTATAGTTTGCTTCTATAAAATATAATCCCTTAGGAAGTGAAAAAATCATGATTCCAGAAAATTGCTTATCAGTATAGATAATTTTTTGTTCTTTTTGATTAGCGTATATTTTCCATCCCGGGAAGAATAACGTATTCTCTTTTAATTTAACTGCTGATTTAGCATTTATAATGTAAGTATGTTTAGTCGAAGTTCTGTTTAAATTTATAATATTTGCGTTTCCATTTAAAATTTCCAAATGATTTGTGGGAATTGTGTTTTGCCATGGATTATTTTGATTAACCCATTTTGTACTTTCATTTGCACTCGCACCATAAGTATTTCCTATATCCTGCGATAAATTACTATCTGTTATATTTTGTAAGTCACTACGATGTCCCCAGTTAAATATTGTATAGCCGATAGTTAAAACTACCAATATAGTTATGAATGCTCTTTTTTTAGAGAAAATTAATGAAACATACCCTGCAAGCATAGATGTACAAAAGGATACTAAAATAAGAAGTCTTGTAGAGAATTGCGCAAGATCTAGAGTTGGAATTATTGACCAGATAGGCCGTGAGATTGGAGTTAATAAGAATAATAAGATAGAAAATAAGGATAACCAAAATATAATAAAAGTTTTATATTTTAATTTAACTTTATTGGTTAATATTGCAATTATAGAAAGAGTAACTACAGCCAATTGAGTGTATCCAATAACATAAGATAACTCGCCGTTTGGTCCTTGAAATAGAAATCCAAATCTCCATGGGGAATAAAATAATTGCCAAAAAGGTACAAATATAATCGCAGAAGTGATGCTTTTATGATAATTTGTAAACTGTAATAACAATATGTCTGCAATCCAAGCATGCATAGAAAGAATTATGCCTATTGTTGCAGTTAACAGTAGGTATTTAATAATTTGTATTTTGTTTTGATTTTTCCAGATTTTAAAATAAATATATGGAAGAATAATCAATCCAGCAAAAACAGTTGAAGGAGAGTGAGCGAGATATGATAAATATAGTATTACTCCGGTCCAGATAGACAGGAGTAAACTTTGTTTATCAATAATTTTTTTAAAACAATATAGTAAAAGAGGAATAAAAAGAAAACCGGCGATTTCTCCGCCTGTTGCACGAAAATGTAAATTAACTAAATGATAAGGAGAAAATAAATAAAATGTTGCTGCGACGAAAGCAGCTTTTTTATCTTTGAATTCTTCGAATGCAAATTTAAACATTACTATTCCAGAAAGAATAAAACATGATCCTAAAAATATTTTCATGCTGTCAATAAAAGAAAATCCAATAATATGTAAAAATGAAACAAAGTAATATAGAAGTACATAGCTAAAAATAAATAACGGATATCCATAACTACTATTTAAATCTCCGCCCCATGATGGAATCAATTGTCCATCTTTTAAATTATTGTAAAAAGACATTGCATTTCTAATATGAATGTTAAAATCACCACTTTCATAATCTCCTGGTCTAAAAATGCTTACAATAGGTAAAATAGATATTAAAATAAGTAGGACAAAAAAATTAATCTTTTTCTTTGGGAAAATATATTTATAAATTATAGTTCCAGTCAAAAGTAAACCAGATAAAACTAAATTTATAAAAGCCATTCTATGGAGATCAAACATGATGATATAATAGCTTTGTAAATTTATAATATCAAGTGAAATTATTGTTTATGAAAAAAGTATTCTTGAGTTTATTTTTTCTATGGATTATTTTAAGTATTTTAACTTTGCCTTATAATGCTTTAAATACGGTTTTAGATATTAAATCATGGTTTTTTTTAACAGATAACCAAAAAAGAGAAAAGATCTTCGGGGATACATATGATTATATTTATTTTATAAATTCAAAAACACCAAAAAATTCAAATATCTATATATTTTCAAAAGATGGTAAAATTGGTTTAATTGCAAGATATTTCCTTTATCCCCGCAAGCTCTATGTGACTAAAGATGATAGTAATTTAATTAATCTTTTAAAGCATGAATCCTTTGATTATATTTCTCTTTATGATAAAGAGAAAATAATACAAAATTATAAATTATTTGCTAAATATCAATCAAAAACTACATTTCATTTTGGAATAATTTATAAGAAAATATGATTGACATAATTTTAACTTCGTTAGCAATATCTTTTGTTGCATTATTAGGATTTTCAATAATCAAATATTTTAGCTTATGGTCGGAAGCGGATAATCTTTCAATTGCTGCAGTTTCTTATGGTTTAGGTGTTGGGCTCATTTCTATGCAGTTGTATATTTATTCCAGAATCGGCTTGCAGTGGAGTAGAGAATTAATAATGTTTCCCTGGTTTATGCTTATGCTATTTGTTTTTATAAATAATATACATAGCCTATCTAAATTCAAAATCCCTAAGTTTAATATTACTTCAGGAATTAATCTTATCCTTTTGTTTTTTATTATTGCAGCAGCGAGTTATACTTTTTTTGAAGCTTTAATTCGTCCGGTTAGCGTTTGGGATGCTGTAGCGATTTGGATGAACAAATCAAAAATCTTTTATTTTGACCAAAGCATAACGACTAATCTGCTATATTTATTTGATTTTGGTTATCCGTTGGTAGTTAGTTTATTTGGAACTTTTATATATATAATTCTGGGTCACATAAATGATTCCGCAGTGCTTTTGACTTCGTTTGCTTTTTACTTTTTTACGGCTCTTTTATTATTTTCCACTATTAAGAAAAGATTTGGTTTAACATATGCATTAATTTTTACTTTTCTTTTTGTTACAACTCAAAATTTTGTTAGGCATGGTGGGAGAATGGAGGCAGGTCAAGCTGATCTACCGCTTGGGTATTATACTTTTGTTTGCCTAATATTGCTCTTAGATTATTTTAAACAAAATAAAGCTAAATTACTGTCACTTCTCTCAATATATTTGGGAATTACTGGACTTATAAAATCTGAAGCTCTATTTATTACTATTGCGATTGTAATTCCAATTATATATCAAATTTATAAAACTAAGCATTATAACCATTTAATTATTCTCTTCTTTTGGGTTTTACCAATAATTGATTGGCAGCTATACAAAAACGATATAGCTAAGCCGCCTAATTTTTACCCGTTTTATCAAAACATCCTATCCTGGCAAAGAGTGGTTAATACTTTATTAGGAATGGTAAAAGAGTTTATAAATATAAAAAGCTGGAATATGCTTTGGATAGTGTATTTTTATTCTTTCTTAATAGTAAAAATAAAGAATAAAAAGGAATTAATAATTATAAATACAATTATACTTTCACAAATCTTTATATATTTTTTAATTTATATTTTAAATTCTGCCTTTAATCCAGAAAGTTCTGCCGAAAGATTATATGTTCATATTGCACCATTAGTTTTCTTCTATCTTGCAATAGTTTTCTGGAAATTAATAGACTTAAAAGATTTAAGAAAAAGCATTATGTTACTCTTTTCTAAAGTTAGTTCATTATTTAATTAAAGAATGTTATAATTCCAACCACTATTATGGTTAAGGTAAGAGCAACATTAATTTGCACAATATTTAACGAAGAAAAAAACATTGAAAGCTTCATAAAATCTATTGCAAAGCAAACAGTTATTCCAAACGAAATTATTATTGTGGATGGCGGAAGTAAAGATAATACAGATGTTGTACTTAAGAGATTAATAGAAAAATATGCCAACAAACTTAAGATAATATTTTTACAAAAGATGGGAAATAGGTCTATTGGCAGAAATGAGGCAATCAAAAATTCTTCTAACGAAATAATTCTTTGTACCGATTCGGGAAATTTATTGGATAAAAACTGGGTAAAAGAAATTACCAGACCCTTTTCTAATAAAAGGGTAGAAGTTGTAGCAGGATACTATAAAGGGATTGGAAAGACAGCGTTTGAAAAATGCATGATTCCTTATGCTCTCGTAATGAAAGAAAGGATAAATAAGAATAATTTTTTACCTGCAACAAGGTCTATGGCATTTAAAAAAAATATTTGGAAAAAGGTAGGTGAATTCAATGAAAAATTTTCTCACAATGAAGATTATGATTTTGCAAACAAACTTAAAAGTAGGAATGCAAAAATTGTATTTACAGACAAAGCGATTGTAAGTTGGTTTCCTAGAAGAAATTTAAAGCAGGCATTTGTTATGTTTTTTAGGTTTGCTTTTGGTGACGGAGAATCAGGGAATTTGCGAGAAAAGGTGTTATATATATTCTTAAGATATTTTTTGTTATTTTATTTGCTTTTTCTTGATTATTTATACAAATCTAAAATTTTATCGATAATTATTAGTTTAGGAGTTGTAGCTTATCTGTCTTGGTCTATTGCAAAAAATACTAAGTATATAAATGACTCAAAAAAATATTTTTTACTTCCTCTAATTCAATTGACATCTGATATTGCAGTAATGGTTGGTACGAGTTTGGGGGTTATAAAGCGTGTTATTAATTTAGATTTTAAAGCTGTGTTTTTACATAATAAGGGGTTATTTTTTATCTTAATTGTTTATATATTAACAGTTTTGTCTTCAATTACGTGGGGTATTCCAAATCAGAATCACCCATTTTTATACCATATGGATGAATGGCATCAGCTTCAATCTGTAAGGTTTGTTTTTCAATATGGAAGTCCAAATTTTCAAGCATCTGCGAACGGACCTATGTTTCATTTCTTTCTCTCAGGAATTTATCTTTCCCCCTTTGTTTTACTAAAAATTGTAAATCCTTTCACAATAAAATCTGCTATAGATGCGATAAACATGCAACATTTAATATTTATTATTCTTCGTTTGAATACCTTATTGTTTGGTGTACTAACTTTACTTACTATTTATAAGACTTCAAAGATTTTAAAAATTAAATCAATGCTTCCAATTGTATTACTTGCATTTACTCCGGTTTGGATAATGTTAAGCAATAATTTTAAGTATGATATTGCACTTACGTTTTGGCTGACATTTTCAATATATTGTTTTTTAAGATACTTTAAAAACCCTATAATTCATAATTTAGTTTTACTTTGTATCGTATCTGCATTGACTCTATCAGTTAAGGTTACGGGAATTCCACTTATTGGATTAATTATTGTAAGTTTCTTTTTATTTTCCAATAATCCTTTTAATAGGATAAAAGATTTAGTTATTGGATTAATTTCCTATTTTTTGATTGTAATTTTCTTTGGAATTCCGGATATTATATTTAATGGAAAAAGTATTTATGAATATTTATATTCAAATTTAACTTTAACAGCTAATTTGTCAAATTATGTTAAAACTGGATACTCCACTTTTTCTTTTATAATGTTACATAATTTTCCTACAATTTTTGGCCATCCATTATTTTTATTGTTTTGCTTATCGCTTATCTACTTCTTAAAATTAATACGTGAAAGCGTAATTAATAAAGAAAAGATTTATAAATTTTATTTAATTATATTGTTGTACTTTATTATTTTTATTTTTAGTTTTTATCCGATTATTAATTTGGGACCATCAGCAAACAGAGTTTTAGTTATATTACCCGCAATGGTGTTAATAATAGCTATCTCAGTAAGCGAATTTATTAAAAACTTGAGTGGTAACAAGAAAATATTAGTGATTTTTATACTATTTATTTGTATTTTTTTACAAATTTTTGAAACTTATTGTTGGGTTTTATTAAAACATACTCCTGCTCCTCAAGAAACATCTTCTTCCTGGGTTTTAAAAAATATAAAACCATATACTACAATAGGTTTAGAAAATATACCTTTATATCAAAAAGAACCTGACATTGTTCTAAAAGAATTTTATAATAAGCAGTATAAAACGAATTTGAAATTAAAATATAATTATCAAATTGTAGATTACAATACCAAAAATCTTCCGGAAGTAATAATTGTATCGGACGTGAAATTATCAGAGGAGTCTGAGAGAAATACCTCGAAAATTAATCTTATAAATAAATTAAATAAGGAAAATTATAAAATTATTACTACCTTTTCGCCAGCTTTAAATTTTTATTATTTTTTTGGTAATACATTTAATTTTGTTTCATCTGGTCTTATAGCATATCCGGGAGATATTACAATTTTTAAGAAAAATAACATGCAGAATTAAAGAATGAGAACTAATATAGATTATGATGTTATTCTTTGTTAAAATACTATATGTTTTATGAAATTTACTAAAACTTTTATTTCTGGATTAATTGTTATTGAATTTGATAAATTTGACGACGAAAGAGGATATCTTGCTAAATTTTTTGACAAAGAAACCTACAAAAAAAATAATATTAAATTAGATTTAACACAGGTAAAATATTCTTCTACTAAGAAAAAAGGTACTATTCGTGGGCCACATATGCAATTCAAGCCTGATGAGGAAGCAAAAATAGTTCATTGTTTGAAGGGAAGAATTTTCGATGTGGTTTTGGATTTGAGGCCAAAATCAAAAACATACGGAAAATGGTTTGGAGAAGCTATGTCAGATAAAAATAAAAAAAGTTTATACATACCAAAAGGACTTGCCCATGGTTACCAAACTTTAACTAATGACTGTGATGTTTTGTATATGATGTCCGGGCATTTTTCTAAAACAAATTATGTTGGTGTTAGATGGGATGATCCACATTTTAATATTACTTGGCCTTTAAAACCTACTTTGATTGCAGAAAAAGACCTTAAGCGGCCATTGTTTAATAAATAGTTATGATTGATTTACTAATTATTGGGAAGGACGGGCAGCTTGGTAAAGCGTTTGTGAAAGCCTCGAGAGAACAAAAACTTAGCTTCAAGGCATATTCAAAAGACGAACTTGATATCACAAAAAATTTACACGTAGAAAAAATACTAAAGAAAATTAAGCCAAAAATTATTATTAATACCTCTGCATTTCACGTTACCGCGCTTTGTGAAAAGAAACCCCTTGATGCATTTAAAGTTAATTGCATAGCAGTTTCAAATTTGGCAAAATTGGCTAAAGCAGTTAATGCGAGATTTGTTACCTATAGCACAAATTATGTATTTGATGGTAAAAAAGGTCAACCATACTTTGAAAACGATATTGTAAACCCACTGCAAATGTATGGATTAAGTAAGCTTGCAGGAGAAATGTCAGCTTTAAATGAATATCCTAGTGGAACTTACATCATAAGAACTTGCGGAGTTTACGGAGGAGGGTATTCGGGTAGCAAAAGTAAAAAAGGGAATTACGTTCTAAAAATTTTAAATGAAGCAAGGACTAACGAAGTAATACGCGCAAGTACTAAGCAAATTGTAAATCCAACATATGCCGGAGATTTAGCGAAATACTCAATAAGTTTATTGAAATTAAATCCAAAGCCAGGTATATATCACCTTGCTAGCGAAGGTTTTTGCAGTTGGTACGACTTTGCAAAGAAAATACTGGAATATAAAAAAATTAATGTAAAACTAATTCCGTTTGAAAGTAATGAAGAAAATATAAATTTTCAAAGTCCACTTTTTTCAGCTCTTCAAAATAGTAAAGCTAAGAAGCTTGGAATTGTTTTACCAAGTATAGAAGATGGATTATTTAAGTATCTGGTAGAAATTTAAGTATGAAGAAAATAATTTTTTATACGACTATTTTGTATTTAATCTTTTTGATTATTTTTAGATTTTCTTTTAGATATTTTAGAACTTTTTTTCTTCCTCCGGAAATTTCAGGATTTAAAATAGTCGGTTATTCTCAGTACTTTGGGTATCCATTCTATTATGATACTGTAGTATTTTTTCTTTTAGTTTTAGTTCCAAGTTTAATATTTTTAATCTTTATGCTGCACCATAAGAAATGAAGAAGCTATATTTATATATTAAGAAGAATATTTTTGAAGTAATATTTATTGTAATTATTGATACACTAATTTCTATAATTAATTATTTCTTCTTGCACATAAGCGATTTAAAACTTTCAAATTTTGACTTACAGACATTTTTGACTTGGTATTATGCTGCTTCTAGAAACTTAATCCCATATAAAGATTTATATTATCCTTATGGTTTACTTTCGTATTATAGACAAGAAAATATATATTTTTCCTTAATTTACATATTTATTTCGGTTTTAGCTTTTAATGTTACATTTTATATATTTAAAATAGTTTTTAAACAAAATTTTCTTTCATATGCTGTATCAATTATTTTTTTAGTATTTATTCTGCTAATCCCCGGTTTAGAGACATTTAATAGATATGGAGTTTCATTTGCTTTAACACTAATCATATCTTACGTATTTTTTGTTACAAAAACATCTAAAAAAATACTATTCGCTTTGGGATTTATTATTTCTACTATTTTTTGGATGCTTCATGATCAAGGAATTTATGCATACATTATTTTTGCTGTATTCTTTTTTAGTAAAGAAATTAATAAGTTTATGCTTTATAAGAATAAACTTAGATTTTTCGGTGAGTTCTTTAAAAATACTTTTTCTTTTTTATTTGGATGCTTCATTGGTTTATTTATTTTTCTTATATATCTTATAAAACATAATGCAGTTAGTGAATTTTGGTATTACTTAACAGTAAGCCTTCCTGAGTTTCCAGTTTTGTCTAAGACACCTTTTTTTAACTTTCTCTTTACGTTTAACAACCTGTTTTCAATTGCCGTACTATGCCTTTCGATATTTTTTGTTATTTATAAATTACTTAAAAAACGAAAGAAGTCTTTATTTATGTATATCGAAATTGGATTAATTATTCTAATTTTGTTATTTGAACAAAAAAATGTTATCCGTTCGATTTCAATCTCATTTACATTTGTATCTTTTGCGTTGTTATTTATCGTTTTATTTGACTTTATTATTTTGAATAAAAAAAATATTAGAGGTTTAAAACCATTAAAGCTCACTTATTTATTGATTCTATTATTTATTACTATCGTATTTTACTTTTCAAATTATAATTTTAATACTTTTTTTACAAATAAAAATAATTCTTCAACTTATAATAGTCATATTGCAGTAATTAATAAATTAAGAACATATAGTCAATTTAATAATAAGATTTTTAGCTTTCCCGGTGATCCAATTTTTTACACATTGCTTAAACAAATCCCACCTTACTTTACTAGTATTTACGAAGCATCATCTGAACAGTCACAGCAAAGGATAATTGATTATATGAAAAACAATAATATTTGGTACGTAGTGATTAATATAGGTAATAAATCAATTCAAGATACCGTGCCTAACTATATACGTGGGGTTTATGAATTAAAGTATATTCTTAATAATTATTCAGTAAAGGATACTGTTAGTAATTTTTTAATATTAGAAAGAAATTCTAATAAAGATTTTTTTACTAAAAGCAATGATTACAAAGTACAAGAATATATAAATTATCTTTTAAATGTTAATTTGGAATCAATTCCATATTCTGAAGGCATATATAAATCTAGGTCTTTAATAAATAATATAATTATAATTAACGCTTCAAACAGTAGGTTATTAAATGAATTTCTAAATAAAAATGTTGTAAATTCAAAAAACATAGTTTTAGTAGTAAAAAATAATATTAACTCTGCAAAATCGATTCAAATTAGTGTAAAATCAGAAAACGACTTAAGCACAAACGTAAATTTTAAATCATGTGATCTAAAATTTTGTTATATTAATTTATCAAATCTGCCATTGTTTTATAAAAATAGAAGAATTAAGTCGATAAATTATAACGATAATTCTTTAGTTGGGCTTATAAAAGTTAACGATAATAGTATAAAAGAATTATGGTAATTTTATGAAAAATGCAAATATAAATGTAATTATTCCCTCATATAACGAATCAAAAAATGTTCCAGCAGTAATTCGTGGTATTAGAAATGAGTTTCCGGAAGTAAGGATAATTTTTGTTGATGATTCAAATAAAGCAGAAAATAAAAAACTTAAAGATGTTATTTCAAAATTTGAAAATACAGATTTAATAACAAGAGGAAAGAAGCTTGGTAGGGGAAGTGCGGTAATGGATGGTTTTAAATTCGGATTAAAATATAAAAAGGCACAATATTTTTATGAAATGGACTCCGATTTAGCACATGAACCGACACATTTAAAAAGATTTTTGCAAAAAATTAAAGAGACTAATGCTGGCCTTGTTATAGGGTCACGCTATATGACAGGTGGAAGAGTTGTAGGTGTATCAATTTCCAGAAGAATTTTAAGCAGAATAATAAATAGATTTTTACGTATAATGTTAGGCTTTAAGCTAACTGACTACACAAGTGGTTATAGGCTTTATGGTAGAAGTGCTGTTGAGTTTCTTGTAAAATCTAAATTGAAATCAACCGGTTTCATTGCGCTTTCTGAAATATCCTATAAGCTTCATAAAAATAAATTTATGATCAAAGAAGTACCGGTAACCATTTCTACTAGAAAATTTGGAAGGTCAACTATGGGTATAAAAGAATTGCTGAATTCACTAATATTTGTAATAAAAATGAAATTTGAGGAAGAAATACTAAATATGTTTTATGCAAAACATTCTCATTACAAAAAATAGAAAGCTTATTTACTTGATGTTATAATATTCCAATTCAATTTTCGCCTATGGGCTACTCAAAAAATTTTATAATTGGCATTTCATGGGTATCAATTCTTCGCATATCTGTAAAGCTGCTATCCTTAATAAAGATTATCGTTTTAGCAAGAATTTTATCTCAATCTCAATTTGGAGCATTTTCTATCGCATTTATAGTTTATGGATTTTCGACAATTATCACCGAAACGGGCGTAAATACAGTATTAGTTCAGAATAATGAATCATTAAGTAAATATATCAATACCGCATGGGTAATTACAATTACAAGGGGATTTGTAGTATTTATTTGTACACTTTTGTCTGCACCCTTAATTTCTCATTTTTTTAACATCCGTGAAGTTTATAGTTTGATAATTCTAATCAGTCTTGTGCCATTAATACAAGGGTTTATCAATCCAGCTGAAATATTATTTCAAAAAAACATGTTATTCAAGAAAGAATTATCTTTTAGAATTATTATTAATATTCTGGAGGTAATTTTTACAATTATGTTTGTATATATTACAAAGAACGCAACAGGATTGGCATATGGATTAATCCTTGGTGCATTAATTGAAGTTTTTTTATCAATGTTCTATCTTAGTCCAAAGCCAAAATTTATCTTTAATAAAAAACATGCACGAATGATAATACATAAAGGTAAATGGATTACATATGCTGGAATATTTAGTTATTTATATCAAAATATAGACAATCTAATTGTAGGTAAGTTCCTTGGAGCTTCGTCGTTGGGATTATACGACTTAATTTATAAAGTATCTATGATTCCGTTAAATGAAATAACAGATGTATTTGGAAGGGTAAGTTTTCCAATTTATATTAAAATTTCAAATGATGCAAGTAGACTTAAAAAAGCATTTTTAAAGTCCACAGTATTAATAATAATTATTATTTTTCCCGTATCTTTGGTTTGTTTTTTCTTTCCAAAAGAAGTACTCACTTTATTATTAGGAGAAAAATGGCAGGCTGGAAGTCAAATATTTCAAATTTTTGCTGGTTTTGGGATAATTAGAGCATTATCTAATTCAACATCAGCATTTTTTATGGGTTTGGGAAAACAAAAATACGCAGCGATATTATCATTTATAAGTTTATTTACACTTTTAGTGATAATATTTATTGCAATTAACAATTATGGATTAGTAGGAGTGGCAGTATCTGTAATTACCTCGTCATTCATTGTTTTATTGTTATCATTATTTTTTGTTAGCAAAACACTATCCGGATTAAAGCTAAATAATGAAAAAATATAATATAGGATTAATTTATGGAAATTTAAATAATGGTGGAGGAGCATATCAAATGCTTTCTTTAGCTAAAGAATTGTCAAAGAAAAATAATGTTTTTGTTTTTGTTTATTCAGATTTGACAGAGGGAGCATACGAAAAACTAATAAATGATATTAAGTTTATTGTTATAAATAAAGAAAAAGTTAAACCTCAGTTTTGGATTTATAATTTATTAGAACCATTAATTATCTCAATTAAATTAAGCAGAGAGATTGGTAGTTATAATTTAGACGTTTTAAATCCTCATGAGTGGCCAGCTAGTTGGGCAGCTGTTATTGTGAAGATATTTAAAAAAATTCCAGTTGTTTGGATGTGTAATGACGTCTGGCATATGCCAGAACAGGATATTTATGAAAATAGAAGAAGAATGTTATTTATAAAAAAATATTTTTTCAGATTTATTGACTTATTGTTATTTTCATTTATCGATGAAACAGTCGTTTTAGATAGTAGAATTAAAAAGATTATTAGTAAGTACTATAATAAAACTCCAATTGTAGTTAGAAGTGGTATTGATATAGATAGGTATAAAAATAAATATATAATTAATATTGAAAAAAAACGCCTACATATTGACACAAATAAGATAGTATTTCTTTGTCAGTCAATTTTTTTTCCGCACCGCCGTTTTGAAGATGTAATTTTAGCAATTAAAATAATTCAATTCAAATATGGCAATTTAATTTTGTATATTATTGGATCAAGTAAGTATGACACCAGCTATTGCAGAAAAATACAGGGGCTTATTGATGACAATAATCTACAAGGGTCAGTGATTATAGTTGATAAATTTCTTGATGATAATCACATGTTAAATTTTTTAAAAGCGTGTGATGTATTCGTTTATCCAAATTTTAATCAAACTTGGGGACTCATCGCAATTGAGGCAATGGCATTAGGTAAACCATGTATTATTTCAAACAAATCAGGTGTTCATGAAGTCATTAAAGATTTTAATAATGGCCTTATATTTAAAAGTAAAAACGTTAACGATTTAGCAAATAAGATGGAAACATTAATCAAGAATAAAAACCTTAGAACATTAATAGGAAATAATGCTAGAGATTATGTATTTTCAAATTTATCTTGGGAAAATTATTCAAATTCAATGTTAAGAATATTTCATAAAGTTGTTTTAAACTTATAGTTCCACTATATTTTCGTCTATTCTAGTAGTATAATCGTTAAGTTTATGAGAAGAATTTTAATAACTGGTGGAGCAGGTTTTATTGGAACAAATGCGACTGCATATTTTTTAAAAAAAAATAATCAAGTAACTATATTTGATAATTTCTCAAGAGAGGGTAGTAAAAAAAATATTATTTTTCTGCGTAAGAATTTTAAGAAAAATTTTAAAATTGTAAAAGGTGATGTTAGAATATTTAATAAAAAACTAATTAATTTAATAAACGCATCAGATGTGGTAATTCATCTTGCTGGTCAAGTTGCAGTTACGACGTCTGTAATAGATCCAATAACGGATTTTGATATTAATGTTAGGGGAACAATAAATATTCTTGAAGCGATAAGATTAGTAAAAAAGAAACCCATATTAATCTATAGTTCAACAAATAAAGTATATGGTGATTTGTCTAATTATGAAATTGTTGAATCTGAAGAAAGATATAGATTTAAAAATTTACCTAATGGTGTTTCTGAGCAAACAAATTTAGACTTTTATTCACCTTATGGATGTAGCAAAGGTTCAGCAGATCAGTATGTACATGACTATGCAAGGATTTATAGATTAAATACAATTGTTTTTAGACAATCGTGTATTTATGGGCCTCATCAGTTTGGAATTGAAGACCAAGGTTGGCTTGCTTGGTTTATGATTGCAGTTGTAAAAAAATTACCTATTACAATTTATGGTAATGGTAAGCAAGTAAGAGATGCATTATTTGTAGACGATTTAATACGTGCTTATGATTTAGCAATCAAAAATATTAAAAAAACCAAGGGACAAGTTTATAATATAGGAGGCGGAAGTAAGAATACAATTTCTGTTTGGAAAGAATTTTGTCCTAAATTAAATGAGTTGTTTAATACAAATGTAAAATTTAAGTACAGCAAGCAAAGACCGGGTGATCAGCCAATATATATTTCTGATATTAGAAAAGCCTATAAAGATTTTTACTGGAAGCCTCAAGTCACTTTGAACGATGGGTTAAAGCAACTTGCACAATGGATTAGTAATAATAAGGAAAGCTTCTAGATGAAAATTGCTTTTTTTCATGAATTACATGCAGGGGGAGCAAGAAGAGCCTCAAATGAATTTGCAAAACAGCTTAGAAAAAACCATACAGTAGATTTATACATCACTGATGAAGGTCTTAATTCTAAAGAAAAAAATTTTTATGATAGAATTTTCTTCTTCAAATTTCTGCCTATAAAATGGAATGGTAATGATTGGAGGGGTAAGCTTTATAAAGATACTTATGAGCTGTATAAACTTTACAAATTACATAAAAATATAGCTAAAGTTATAGATAAAAAAAAATACGACATTGTTTTTGTTCAGCCATCAAAATTAACTCAGGCACCTTTTATTCTCAGGTTTTTAAAAAGTAAAAATATGTATTATTGTCAGGAAAGCTTAAGAATAGTATACGATAAATCATTCAGAATTAATAAACAACTGCCAAAATATAAATACATTTATGAAAGTGTAAATAGATTTATAAGAAAAATAATTGATAAAAAAAATATAAAATCGGCAAATCAAGTATTGGTGAATTCAAATTTTACAAAAAGAAATATATTTAGTGCATATAACATTTCCTCAAAAGTTTGTTATATGGGAGTAGATACAAATATATTTAAGCCCTCTAAAATTAAAAAAACGAATGACATTTTATATATTGGAGCATATGCCTATTCAGACGGATATACTGACTTGAAAAAAATATTATCAAAAAATACTCAAAAATATAAAGTATTAATTTTAGCCCAAGAAAGAAAATGGATAGATAACGATTTATTGCTTAGAAGTCTCTACAGTCAATCAAAAATTGCATTAGCATTGTCTCATAATGAACCTTTCGGTTTAATACCACTTGAGGCTATGGCTTGTGGTGTGCCTATAATAGCAATTAATGAGGGAGGATATAAAGAGTCAGTAGTAAATGGTAAAACAGGTTTCTTGGTTTCAAGAAATACAGTCCTTTTACAAAAAAAAATTAATTATCTGCTTAAGAATAAAAAAATTTTAGAAAAATTTAGTTATGAATCAAGGAGTCATATTTTACAAAATTGGACGTGGGAAAAGAATACTAGAATACTTGAGAAAATTATTATAAAAAGAGTGTTAGAAGATTAGTCAGTTATATTTTTAATATGATTTCAATAATTATTGTTAATTATAAAGTTGAGAAGGAATTATATAAATGCATAGAGTCAATTTATGATTCAAAACAAAACATAAGTTTTGAGATAATTGTTGTAGATAACGATAAAACTAGAACTATCGAAAAAAAACTTAAGAAGAGATTTCCTAAGGTAATTTATGTTTTTAGCAAAAAGAACATTGGCTATGGTGCAGGAAATAATTTAGGTCAAGAATATGCAAAAGGAGAATATTTATTCTTTTTAAATCCAGATACTTATGTTAAATCATTAAATCTTAAAGAACTTCTTGACGATTTTAAATTCAAAAATGCAGGCATTATTGCCCCAACACTTATTATTAATGGCAAAGAGTCATTAGAGCAGGGGTCTATTGCGCTTACGCCATTAGTTGCCATATTTAAATTATCGTTTATAGATAAACTATATCCTAATAATCCTATTTCAAAAGAATTTTGGGTAAAAAATCATAAAAATAAATTAAAACAGGTAGACGTTGTTCCTGGAACAGCATTGATTATTTCTAAAGAATTATTTTTGAAGATTGGAAAATTTGACGAAAGATTTTTCTTATACTTTGAAGAATATGATCTTTGTAGAAGAGTAAGAAAGCTTGGGTATAATATTTTTATAGATTCAGATTCTAAAATCGTTCACGAATGGGGGAAAAGTACGAGTAAGCTTGAAAATATAGACAAAATTTTTAACTCAAGTAGATATTTATATTTTAGAAAACATTTCGGATTAATAAAAACGTTACTTGTTGAATTTTTCTTAAGAATTAATAAGGTTTCTATTTTTATTACTTTCCTTTTAGCAACAGCACTATTTTTGAGGATATACAATCTTTCTATCAGCATGCCTTTTATAGGTGACCAAGGATGGTTCTATTTATCCGCTAGAGATATGTTACTAACAGGTAAAATTCCCTTAGTAGGAATTACCTCAAGTCATACATGGCTTCATCAGGGGCCATTGTGGACTTATATTTTGTCTGCAGGCTTGTATTTATCCAATTTTAATCCATTTTCTGGTGGTTATATAACAGCTCTCTTTGGGGTTGGAACAGTTTATCTAATGTACAAAATGGGATCGAATATATTTTCAAGAAGAGTCGGGTTAATATCTGCTTTTTTATATACAACCTCTCCGTTGGTAATAATTTTTGATCGTCAGGCTTTTGATCCAAGTCTAATGCCATTTTTTACTGTTTTGTACTTTTTTTCATTGGTAAAATTAATAAGAGGAGAAAGGAGATATTTACCTTTGTCGATATTTATTTTAGTTATTTTATATAACTTAGAACTTGCCTCATTTACCCTTATTATCCCATTTTTGTTAGTTTTATTTTTTCTATTTAAATTTAAAACAGGATACCTAAAAACATTATTTAGTAAAAATTTAATATTACTATCTATTTTTGCATTCTTAATTCCCATGACCCCAATTTTAATATATGATTTCTCAAACGGTTTTAAACAAACTCTAGTGTTTGCTATATGGATTGGATATAAATTTTTAGGATTATTTTTTTCAAACCATTCCGGAGGGATCAGCTTATTAGATATTTATAGATTTATTACAAACAAACTTCAGATTTTAATTTTTGCTGAAAATTATTTGTTTGCTAATTTACTATTTGTATTTTCTATTCTATATTTAATTTTTAATAGTTTAAAGAATAAATCTAATTTTTTAAATTCTAAATTTATATTATTATTGTTTATTCTTACCACACTTGCCGGAGTTATAGTTAATAAAACACCTTCAGATGCTTATTTACCAATTTCATTCCCTTTTATTATTTTCGCAATAGCAATCTTATTCGATCATTTATATAACAACAAATATTTAAAGTACTTTTCCATTTTTGTCTTATTTGTCATATTTACTTATAATTTTAACTTTATATATAAACAATCGTTTGCGCCTGAGATTCAGAAAAGGCAAATAGCAGTGCAAAAGATTATTGCTTTAACAAATGGTAGTAAATATAATTTATCAGGTAAAGGAATGAATAGTCAGTTCGAAAGTTTTACGATGAATTATGAATATCTATTGTGGTGGAAAGGTCATCAACCAAGCAAGGTGCCGCAGAAAATGCAAATTGTTATAAGCGAAGAATCAGGTGGCATAATGATTGATAAATATGAAACAAAATAAGCATAATATTTTAGGCAATGACTTTGTTGTAGTTTTTCCCTCATTTATTGAAGTTGAGAATGTCTCTATTTTGGTAAAAAGAATTAGAGCAGCTTTGCCAAAATCGAAAATAATTATCGTTGATGATTCACCAAGGAAAGAAAATGAAGTAATCAAACGCAGCGTTAAACAATTTACAAATATACAGTTTATTTCAAGACTAAAAAAGCTAGGAAGAGGGAGCGCAATAATTGAAGGTCTTAAGCTTGGTTTGAAAGATAAGACAAATAAATATTTCTTCGAAATGGATTCGGATCTTGCTCAGAATCCCAAGGAATTTATTAGGTTTATAAAAAAAATGAATGAAGAAAACGTAGACTTGGTAGTTGGATCACGTTATATTCGAGGCGGTAGAACAATTGGCGTTACTAAATCTAGGATAATATTAAGTAGGATTATAAATAAATTTCTATATCTATTATTGGGAGTTAAGCTTACAGACTATACTGATGGTTTTAGATTATACAACCGAAGATCAGTAGAACTCATAGCCAAAGAGGATATAAAATCTACGGGATTTATTACTTTAACTGAGACAGTTTATAAATTAAACAGGAAAGGTATTAAAATGGCTGAGGTGCCGGTTACAATTTATAGCAGAAGATACGGTATCTCTACTCGTGATTTTAATGAATTATTCCAATCTTTGCTATTTGTTCTTAAAATGAGGTTTGAATATTCTAGCTAGGTTACCTAATATAGGGTGTTGGTATCGGAATTATAAATTTCCCCCCGTTCTTTATAAACTCTTTTTCTTTTTGAATTATTTTTTCTGCGTAATTCCAAACAAGTAACAGATAATAATCAGGCTTTTCTCCTCTTTTTATTTCCTCTTCTTGAGAAATAACCTCAATATGCTTTCCCGGACTATATAAACCGTATTTGTAAGGTGTTTTGTCAACAATATAATCAAGATAGTTAGTTCCGATATTGCAATAATTAAGTAAGGTATTTGATTTGGCAGATGCACCGTACCCAGCTATTTTTTTATTTTGGCTTTTAAGATCTTTTAACAGTTGGACAAGTTTTATTTTAATATAATTAACTCTAGCTTGAAATCCAAGATAAGTATTTATATTTGTTATACCCATATGAATTTCATTTTCAATTGCATTTAAAAGTCTATTTTCAATTTTTTGTTTACCTTTATGAGCGACAAATAATCTTATAGAGCCGCCTTGAGTATTATGTTCCTCCACGTCAAATGCTTCCAAATCAAATTGTTCTAACAGTTTAAGCAGGGGATAAAGTGAAAAAAAAGATTGGTGCTCATGATAAATGTTATCGAATTGATTATTAAATAATAGATACGGAAAATATTGACACTCAAAGATAAAAACACCATTTTCGTCAAGTAAATACTTAATTCCGGATATAAAATCATATAAATCATTAACATGAGCAATAACGTTATTTGCAATAATTATTCCTGCTTTGCCGGCATTTGTTACCACATCATTGGCAGACCGTTTATTAAAAAAATCGTTAATTGTCGGTATGCCATTAGCATTAGCCGCATCGGTAACATTTTTTGCAGGATCAATCCCTAAGGCCTTATAGCCTTTAGTGATAAATGGTTTTAGCAGTGTGCCATCATTACTGGCTACCTCGACAACAAATTGTTTAGATTGTTTTGGAAACCTCTGCATAACAGCCTCCGCGTATGCCTCAAAATATCCAATTGATGCAGGAGATCCTCCAGTATAGAATGCATAATCTTGCCCGAACAAAAGCTTAGGATTTACTTCATCAACGAGTTGAACTAAAAAACATTTTGGACAAACTTTTACATCTAAAGGAAATTTGTGTTCCTTGTCTTTTACGTTTTTAACAAATAAATCTGCGAGAGGAGTTTTATCAAGGGTTATAAAATTAAATAGTTTTTTATGTTTGCAAATCCTGCAAGTGGTTCTAATACTTACTAAACTATTCATACGTTCTGGCAGGTAGGTTATTATAAATTATACACAAGGTTATTATCAATAGCAGGGTTTATTTGTTTATAAAATATTTTAAAGTATAATATTACCCATGAATAAAAAGAAAAAAATTCTTGCCGCATTATTTGTATTCGTGTTTGCTTTTTTATTGCGCTTATGGAACTTAAATTCAATGGGAAGGACTTGGGACGAGACTGCATATGTTGAGGTTGGAAATAAAATGATCCAGTTAATTTTGAATAAAAACATATTTAATAGTTATTTTTATCATTTTACAGATGCTCCACCACTGGCAAGATATTTATTTGGAATTGCAAGTAATTTAGATATTAAAAGTATAATTGGCGGTATTCCTGTCTTTAATTATGAATATACTTATGCACGGTTAATATCGATAATATTTTCTTCTTTCTCATCAGTAATTGTTCTATTTATTGGGATTGAGTTTATTTCCGTCTTTGTAGGAATAGCGGCAGCAATTATTTTGGCAATGCTTCCGTTTTTTCTTGGATTATCACAGTTAGCCACTTTAGAAAGTACTTTATTTTTCTTTTTTACACTCTCTGTTTATTTATACCTGAGATTTTTGAGAAAGCCATCGAAATTAAATGTATTTTTAACTGGTTTTGCAATTGGTTTAGCGATTTTATCAAAGTATACGAATGTGTTATTAATTCCTGTAATTTTAGGAATATATTTCTTTTGGAATAAAGAAATAAAAGATAAATTATCCAAGATAATTTTAAAACAAACACTATATATGTTTGTGATTGCAATCCTTACATTTATTATTGCTTGGCCAATGCCATGGGCAAATTTAAGTTATGTAATTGGTTTTAACTATAACTGGAGGGTGATGGGAAATTTGCAGCCTGACATTGAAGTTTTTTATGGAAGATTAATGCATCTTCCTGTATTTTATTATCCCGTAATGTTTTTAATAACAACCCCGTTAATAATCGTATTATTATTTTTTATCGGTTCCAAATTTATTTCGGATTATACCAGTAAAAAGGAAATTGCTAAGAAAGCTAAAGAGAGTGGATTTGTTAGTTCAAAATGGTTTTTGTATTCACTTCTTGCATGGTTTTGCATTCCATTTATTCAATCATTTTATAATTATCGCCATCATGGAATCAGATTTATTATAGAAATTTACGCACCTTTATCAATAATTGCTGCAATCGGATTAAATTGTATATCATCAAAGTTTTCCAAAACCTTGATGGCTCGTATATTGTTTTTATTTGTAGTAATTATATATTTAGCTATATCTCTTATTAAACTTACTCCCTATTATTTAGATTATTATAATGGTTTGGTTGGGGGAACAAATGGCGTTTATAAAAACAGACTTTTTGAAATTGGTTGGTGGGGACAAGGGCTTGGAGAAGCAGGTTATTATTTACAAAATTACGCAAAACCTAATTCTAAAATAGGACTATTTATTTCTCCAACAAGTGTGTTCCCGCCAATTAAAAATCAAAAGATAATGTTAATAGATCCGGTTAGGGGAGTATATGATTCAAAAATTAAATACGATTATGTTGTTGTAAATTACTTTCATGTCTTAAGAGAAAGATTCGATGACAGTAAAATTAAAGGGGACTACAAACTAATACATACAGTTAGCGCTGACGGCGCGGTTTTAGTTTATATATACCAAAAAATTTAGGTTTTAAGTTAATAAATATAAGAAATAAAACTATCGCTAATGTTAACCCAGTAATAAATATTCCAAGATTATAGTTTGATGGCTCAAATTCAAATATTATTTTATGCTCTCCTTTTGTTAAATAGATTGATCTAAAAATATAATCACCTTTTAATACTTTAATTAAAGTACCATTATCATATGCTTTCCAACCCGGATACCAAATTTCACTTAAAACCAAGTATCCCGCTTTAGTAATAGAAGTATTTATAATTATTTTATTTGCGGAATATTTATTTATATCTAAATACTGCTGTATGTCTGATTTATTGATAGTTAAAAACTTTAATTTATTTATATCTGTTAAATTCGGTACAGCCAGATTGTCCTTAGAAATTGAAAACTTACCGCTTTTAATTAAATCTTCCGAAATAATATATGCTCTGGGAAAATATGATAGATTTTCATATAAATAAAAATTAACAGTTTTATTGCCTATATTATCTTTATAAGAATGTAAAAGCTTGAAGTTTGTATTATCAATTGTTTTTTCCCAAATTAAATATTTTGTATTTAGTAGGTCTAATATTTTAGGATTAATAATTGATTGAATTTGTATAAATGATTCAAAAGGAGCATCTGAGTGTTTGCCAATAAGCCAAAGAAAATTCCGGTAATTGTTAAGATACACTCCTTCATATCCTGTGAGAATTTGTAATCCATTTATCATTGCGATAGTGCTGTAGGTACCAGACATTGCGAAAACTCTATAAGTAGAATTATCCTTTTTTATATCTTTGATTACTTGGGGAGTTTTGAATAATTCATTTGGACTTCCTGTTTCAATTACCTTATAGCTAAATAGCCAAAGCTGAATAAAAATTAATGATAGAATAAATAGTTTGAATATATTTGGTTTTATTCGTCTTGTTAAATATAAATATATACTTATAAATATTATTGATGAAAAGGTTAAAAGTGAAAAAATATCAAAAAGTGTTTGCCTAAAGATTGTTAAATGATTTATATCTACGGCATAAGAGTTTTTAAGAATGTATTTTTCGTATAATTGTAAAAGATTTTGTGAATAAATAAATATAACTGGTATTAACGTTATTAAAGAAATAGTAAATAAATATTTGGAAATTAATATTAATTTGTTAATAAATTTAGTGGTTGACTTTAAATTTAAAAAATAATTTATTCCAAATCCAGAAAGAATGGCAATGCTAAAGGAATAGATATATAAAAATCTTGATGGGGCTCTAAATAAGGCAATCCCCGGAATATAATGAAATAAAATTGAATATATTGGTGTAAATTTTCCAAAAGCGAATAATAGTGAAATGAGTGTAGATAACAAGAAGATAAATACATATCTATTTCGTTTAAACACAATTGCTATTAAAGCAAAAATTAAGGGTACTAGTCCGAGATACCCATTCATTTCCCAAAGATTTCCTATTCCCCAGAAAGTTTGATTAAATGGAGAGCCAAAAAAATAAGGAAGTATAAAAGAAATCATTTGATAAGGTTTTAAAGAAAACGCAGAAGCAAATTCAAAAGAAATTCCACCGGCTCTTTCAGAAAGATTTGTTAGTTCTAGAGAGGGAACTAGCTGTATTGCAGATAGAGCAACTCCAATCAGGAAAGATAATAAAAATAAGAAAATAAGTTTTAAAATATATAATACATTTTTGTTTTCTTTATAATCAAAAAAAAGTCTGATAAAAAAATATGTACACGAAAATAACAAATTATAAAAAGTAAATTGAGAATGGCCAACTAGTATTGTTAAGGCAATCGTTATTCCTGCTAAAAGCCCAAAAATATATTTCTTTGTTTTTAATAAAGATTCATAAAAATATAACAAAAGTGGTAACCAAACTATGGCATCCAAAATATATAAATGTCCTGGATAAATTCTGAAAACAACTGGTCCACTAAACATAAATATTACTGCAGAAATAAACGCGCTAAAACTACCCAAATTTAATTTTTTGGCAAATAAATATGTAAAAAGACCAATTAAAAAAATATCAATAATAAATAAATACCCAAAAACATATCCTACGGGAATGATTAGGAATAGTAGATATAGAGGATAAAAAACTCCGGAGGAAGGATTTGCTAAAAACGGTGTTCCAGAGAACATCGCAGGTTCCCAAAAGGGAATTTGGTGGTATTGATTAAAAAAGATTGAAAAAAAATATTTGGGATAATAGGCAGAGCCTAAAATATCTGAAGCTGAAATAATTTGTGAAGGATTAGTAATTAGTTTGTTGAAAAAAAGTAAAGTTAACAGAAACAGCGATAGTGGATACCTATATTTAAAAAAAGTCTTAAGTAAATTCATGAACGTAGTATAGCAAATATGATTATTAGAGAAAAATACAATTTTAAGTTATAATTTGGTTATGCTTTCCGTTGTAATACTCACAAAAAATGAAGAAAAAAATATAATTGATTGTTTGGAGAGTGTTTCTTGGGCCGATGAAATATTGTTAATAGATGATTATTCAACAGACAGAACAATTGAGGTTACCAAGAATTTTGATTTAAATAAAAAGGTCACCATAATTAAAAAAAGGCTTGATAATGATTTTTCTTCTCAAAGAAACTTTGGTATCTTAAAAGCAAAGTATGATTGGATATTATTTGTAGATGCTGACGAAAGAGTAACAAAAGAGCTTAGGGAAGAAATACATTTGGTTTTAATTAGCGAAAAAACAAATCCTGCTTTTTATGGATTTTATTTATCAAGAAAGGACGTTATGTGGGGTAAAATGATTAAACATGGAGAAATGGGTAGTATAAGACTTTTAAGATTAATAAAAAAGGGAAGTGGTAAATGGAAAGGAAAAGTACATGAGCAGTTTATCGCAGAAAAAAGAGTTGAAGAATTAGAAAACGGACTATTGCATTTTCCACATCAATCAATCAGTGATTTTTTAACCGAAATTAATTTTTATACGAGTATAAGATCTAAAGAATTGTTTAACTTAGGAGTACAGACTAATATTTTACAAATCATATTTTATCCAATGGCTAAATTTATTATGAATTATTTAGTAAAACAGGGAATTAGAGACGGTACTGAAGGTTTAATCTTGGCAATTATAATGAGTTTTCACTCCTTTTTAGTAAGAGGAAAGCTATGGATATTATGGCAAAAAAAATAATATATTTTATTTTTCTGCTCTGGTCGTTTTTTGTTCTCTACAACTATTTTTCTTATATTTTATGTAAAGGAGGATTGTGTTTGCATTTGCTTTTTTAACTGGTATATATTCATACATTATTTTTTTTCTAGGAATATTTGGACAGCTATATAGAAATTATGTGCTAGTTTCTTCTGTAATTTATGTATTATTAGTATTGATATTATTTAAAAATTATCCAAAGGTATTAGCAATTAAACTCTATAAAAAAACATCCATTGTTAAGGAAGCTTTAAAAAATAGATTGTCATTAGTTTTAATAATTCTATTAACAGTTCAAATTTTGATCAATTTTATAGGAGTCTTGGGACCTGAAGTATCCTTTGATGCGCTTTGGTATCATCTTACTTTACCAAAGCTGTATATTCTAAATCATTCAATTTTTCATATTTCCGGTGGTCTTTTATATTATTCAGATATGCCAAAGTTAGTAGAAATGCTTTATGTACCATTTCTAATGTTTGGAAATGAAATTGGCGCAAAATTTCTGCACTTTGTTTTCGGAATACTAGTTTTGTTTATATTATATATAATTTCTATTAGGTTTTTGTCTAAAAATTTATCATTATTAGTTTTGATTCTGTTTTATTCAAATTTAGTTGTAGGTTGGGAATCTATTACAGCTTATGTAGACTTAGCAAGAACATTTTTTGAACTACTTTCATTTTATGGATTTATTATCTGGTTTAAAAATAGGAATAGTAAGTATTTATTTTATTCTGCGATTATTTTAGGTTTTGCAATAACAGTAAAATTAGTAGTTATATTTGATTTACTAATTTTCTTATGTCTATTTGTATATTTAAAGAAAGACATTTTTAAAAACATAATTCAGTTTAGTGGCATTTCTTTGTTAATTCCTTTACCTTGGTTTATATTCTCATATTTAAATACCGGCAACTTATTTTATCCATATTTTAGTTTACCTGTTGATTCCGGACATTTTCTTAACATGCCAACGTTGTCCTCGCTTATAAATTTCTCAGATCCAATTTCGCCAATTTATTTAATTTTACTTCCTATTATTTTATTAAGTTATAAACAATTTGATAAGAATACAAAGTTGATTTTTATTATGTTTATTACTGGAATTTTAATATGGTTTTTGACTCAAACCGGGAGAGGAACAAGATTTTTGCTTCCCTATCTTCCATTAGCATCAATTTTGTGTATTCTCATTATTCAATCATTTAAAAGTATAATTATAAAAAAATATTTGTATGTATTAATTATTATTATTTCATTAACTTCAATTGGGTACAGATTAATTGCGAATATTAAGTTTTTACCCGTTGTAATCGGAAAAGAATCGAGAGAGTATTTTCTTACTAATCATTTAAATTTTTCTTTTGGAGATTTTTATGATGTAGATGGATATTTTAAAAATAACATTCAAAAATCCGATAAAGTACTTTTATATGGATTTCATAATTTATATTATGTAAATTTTCCATACATTGATTCAAGCTGGGTTAAAAAAGGAGATAAGTTTAATTATATTGCAGTTCAAAATGCAAATATTCCGGATAGATTTTTAGATTGGAAAAAAGTTTATTACAATAATCAAACAAGAGTTGGACTATACTCAAAGGAAGCAATAATATGGGAATACTAGAAAAATTATTTATTTTATTTATATTTACCTTTCCCACCGGCGTAATTGCCAGGCTTCAATTTTCAAATGGACTTGCAATCTCTATAAATGATTTAATATTAATGATTTTAATTCTCTTTTGGGTATTTTATAGAATAAAACTCAAATCTTTTGAAGGCAAATATTATTTATCAAAACCGATTGGAATATTTATTTTTCTGGGATTATTTTCTTTAATATTAAATTTTCCAAATCTTGGATTTGATAAATTCTTAATATCATTTACTTACCTTGCAAGGTTTATTGGATACGCATTGTTATATTTTATAGTAAAAGATTTTACAAACTCTTTTAAAATTAAGATTAACAAATATTTATTAATTTCTGGATTAATAGTACTGATATTAGGTTATATTCAATATTTTTTTTACCCGAGTCTTAAGAGCTTATCATTTTTAGGTTGGGATATTCATCTATATAGAATGGTTTCGGTATTTCTTGATCCAAATTTTGCTGGAACATTTTTTAATATTTATTTAATTTTTTCCTTAGAGTTTTTCCGAAAAAGATATAAAAAATTATCAAAGGTTAAAATATCGCTTTTTTTATTAATCCCAATATTTACACTTTTTTCAATATATTTGACATATTCAAGAAGCGCACTAATTATGTTATTTATTTGTACGGCTACGTATTTAATCCTACTTAATAAAAAGAAATTAATAATAATTTCTACAATTGTTCTTTTTCTGTTAATTTTTATTTCACCTAGGGCTTTTCAAACAGAAGGTACTAATTTATTAAGAATAGTTTCAACTACTGAAAGAATACAATCTGTCCAAATAGTAACTAAAGTAATTTCAGCAAATCCGTTATTCGGAGTAGGTTTTAATGCTTATAGGTATGCTCAGAATAAGTTAGGATTAGACAACGTTTATTGGCAAGTTACTCATGCCGGAGCAGGAACTGACGCAAGTCTCTTGTTCGTAATTGCAACAACCGGTTTTATAGGTTTACTAGCTTTTCTTTATTTAATCTATAAATTATTATATCTCGCAAAGTTAAATCTAAATAAAAACGGAATTATACTGTTTTCAGTATTGGTTGGCTTGTTGGCTAACAGTTTATTTATAAACAGTTTTTTCTTTGTTTTTATATTAGAGTGGATTTGGATACTCTCCGGCGTTACTGAGAATAGTTAACTTTTAGGTCTTTTTCCGTTTTATTACCAGCTTGATCGGTTGCTATGATTTTAATTTGATTATCTCCGCCTTGGAGAGATAAGTTATAAGAAAAGTTGTTGCTGTAATCAATTATTGCAGAGAATCCATTAACAGTAACGCTTACTCCGAAATCCACTTTTCCAGTTACATTAGCTGTATTTTGATCTTTTTTAAAGCTTTGTCCATCAGAAGGAGAGTTTACATCTAGTGACGGTGGAGAATTTTTAAATATGACGTCAACATTATTTGAAAAACTACTCTTTTTATCGTTAATTTGCGCATTTACTTTAATTTGATTATTTCCGCTTGAGAGATTCTCGTTAAATACAAATGCTCCATCACTATTTGCTTTGACATCGTCGACCTCCTTATTATTGATATATAAATAAACTTTGGCGTCCTTTTTAGATTTGCCTGCTATAACTATTTGAGCACTGTTTGTAGCCGTTGGAAGTTGATTTAATACGGGTGTATCTAAGAAGATGATTTTATCTCCGCTTACCGAGTTTGTGCTTTGTGTTTTTTGTCCTGTTAGAAACAGACTAAAGTTGACTAAAAAATCCAAGCCAAATTTAAATAAGATAAAAAGTATCATTACGATTCCAATTATGCTTAAAGCAATTGTTTTTCTTGTTTTCTTTTCTGTATTTTTATTAAGTCTGGAACGTCTCATAATGAGCCGAAGGTGAGATTTGAACTCACGACTTACTCTTTACGAAAGAGTTACTCTACCAGCTGAGTTACTTCGGCATTAGTATATTCTATGAAATTTTATCTATCAAGGCAAATTAAGAGGTTCTGGAGTGTTTACTTCTTCTGGCGACTTTTAACTCGAGTATAGCTTTTCTAAGTTCTGCCTCTGCCACCACAAAGTCTTTTTGATTCTCTCTGTTTTTCATAGCTTGCTTTGCTTTCTCTTGAGCTGCTTGAGCTTTTGCTACTTCGATGTCATCGGCTTTAACTGCATAATCTGCCAGTATATTTACATGATTATTTGCAATTTCTAAGAAACCGCCTGTAATCGCAAAATGCTCAATTTTATTATTGTTTCTAATAATCATTTCCCCGGGAACAATTTTTGTTAAAAGATTAACATGGTTTGGAAGAATAGATATCTCTCCGGTTGTTGTAGGAATTGTTAGTTCGTCAACCTCTTCTTTTAGAATTACTTTTGTTGGGGTAATAATTTCCAGAATAAGCTTCATTATTTTGCGTTTTTTACAGCTTCATCGATGGTTCCGATCATGTAGAATGCTTGCTCGGAAAGTTTATCATGTTTTCCGTCTAAAATTTCCTTAAACCCTTTGACTGTCTCTTCAATTTTTACATATTTTCCTGGAGTTCCGGTAAATACTTCTGCTACGAACATTGGTTGGCTTAAAAATCTTTGAATTTTTCTAGCTCTAGAAACAATCAGCTTGTCTTCATCAGAAAGCTCATCGATGCCTAATATGGCAATGATATCTTGTAGATCCTTATACCTTTGTAAGACCTTTTGTACGCCTCTAGCAACCTCGTAGTGGTCTTTTCCAACTACATTTGGGTCTAATATTCTCGAAGTTGAATTGAGTGGATCTACGGCCGGATAAATACCTTGTTCTGCAATAGATCTTTCTAATGTAATTGTAGCGTCTAAATGAGAGAAAACAGTAACCGGCGCAGGGTCGGTATAGTCGTCTGCAGGCACATATACAGCTTGTACAGAGGTAATAGAGCCCTTTTTAGTTGAAGTGATTCTTTCTTGCAATTCTCCCATTTCAGAAGATAGGGTTGGTTGGTATCCAACTGCCGATGGCATTCTACCTAAAAGTGCAGAAACTTCAGAACCAGCTTGGGCAAAACGGAAAATATTGTCAATAAATAAAAGTACGTCTTCATTTTTTTGATCTCTAAAATATTCAGCCATTGTAAGTGCTGTTAAGGCAACTCTCATTCTATTTGCCGGTGGCTCGTTCATTTGGCCAAAAACCATGGCTGTTTTGTCCAGAACGTTTGCTTCTTTCATTTCAAGCCATAAATCATTTCCTTCTCTTGTTCTTTCTCCCACTCCTGCAAAAACTGAATGGCCTTTATGTTCGGTAGCAATATTTCTGATTAATTCTTTAACAATAACTGTTTTTCCGACTCCCGCACCACCAAATACAGCAATTTTCCCTCCCTTTGTAAAAGGTGCAATTAAATCTATGACTTTAATCCCTGTTTCTAGAACTTGTGGTTTAGTTTCTTGCTCGGATAGGGGAGGAGCTTTTCTGTGAATAGGTTCCAAAATTACATCTTTTTGGTTTCGGTCAAACTTTTCTCCGTCAATTGCTTCACCTAAAACATTAAAAATTCTTCCCAGAGACTTATTCCCTACCGGAACCATAATAGGGGAGAGAGTTCTTTTTACAATCATGCCCCTAGAAAGACCGTCTGTTGAGCCCATTGCTAAAGTCTTTACTTCGTTATCTCCAATTAATAATGCTGTTTCAAGCGTAAGAATTTTTTTATCTTTTGTCTCAACAGTTAACGCTTCATTTATTAGTGGCGTTTCTTTTTCAAATCTGACGTCTACGACCGGTCCTTGAATTCTGACGATAATTCCTTCCTTGTTGGTAATTTTTTTATTCATAAGAAATTTGCGCTCCTCCTCCGATATCTAAAAGTTCGTTGGTAATTTTTTCTTGTCTGGTTTTATTATACTCAAGTTGTAAGTCAGAAATAATGTCCAAAGCATTGTCGGTTGCATTTTTCATTGCCATCATTCTGGCTGCTTGTTCTGAGGCATAGCTCTCGAGTAAGTTTTGATAAATCACCATTTCCAAATAGTGATTTAAAAGATCGGGAAGAAGTTCATCTGTACCTGGTTCAAATAATGTAACTGAAGCATCTTTATCTTTAACTTCTTCAAGTTTTATAGGAAGTAAGGTATTAAATTCAGGTTTTTGAGTAAATACGGAGTTAAATTTAGTTGCTAAAATTACTATTTCCGAAGCTTTTCCCGAGAGAAAATAATCTTTAACAATATTGGCAATCGGATAAATGTTATCGTATGGAGGAAGTGAAGTTCCAAAATCAAAACTGGCTACAATTTCCTTATTAAGTGACAAGACAAGATTTTGGGCTTTTTTGCCAATTGTTAAATAATATGTTTTTTCTCCGCTTCCAAATTTTATAACCTCTCTTAAAAGGTTGGTTACCAGTCCGCCGCACAGACCTTTGTCCGGAGAAATAACAACTAATAGTTTTGCTTTAGTTTTATCACTAAATTTCATATATTCATGTAAGTTATCGTATTCTAACCGACTAGAAATTCCTTTTGATAACAAATCAAGCTTTTCAACATATGGTTTAGAAGATGTTGCGGCGTCTTTTGCTTTGTTAAGCTTAGAAGCGGCAATCATTTGCATTGCTTTTGTTGTTTTTGAAACGTTTTTGGTTGTTTTTATTCTTCTTTTAAGTGTTAAGAGTGTTGCCATATTTAATTGAACATTTTCTTAAATTCTAATGCTCCTTTTTCTATTTTTTTCAAAAGTTCCTCGTTTGGTTTTTGACCTGTCGCTAATTCTTCTAAAATTTTAGGATATTTTCTTTTCATAAAATTATGAAAGTCAGCTTCAAATTGTAATACTTTCTCAACGGCAATATCATCAATTATTCCGTTTGTAGCAACCCAAATGCTTAAATACTCCAAACTTTCTGAAAGTGGGCTGTATTGAAGCTGTTTTAGAATTTCGATTGTTCTTTTTCCTCTTTCAAGCTGTTTAGACGTTGCTTCATCTAGTTCTGATCCGAATTGCGCAAAAGCAGCTAAATTATTGTATTGTGCAAGTTCCAGTCTCATTTTTCCGGCAATAGATTTAATTGCTGGTGTTTGCGCTGCTCCTCCAACTCTGGAAACAGAGCTTGCCGCATCTATTGCTGGTCTATTTCCTGAATAAAATAGGTCAGTTGAGAAGAAAATTTGTCCGTCGGTAATGGAGATAACATTGGTTGGAATGTAAGCTGACAAGTCGTTTGCTTGAGTTTCAATTACGGGTAAAGCGGTAATTGATCCACCGCCATTTGCCTTATTCATTTTTACTGCTCTTTCTAAAAGTCTTGAATGTAAATAAAAGATATCTCCAGGATAAGCTTCTCGTCCTGCCGGTCTTTTTAAAATTAACGATATTTGTCTATATGCCCAAGCGTGTTTAGTTAAATCATCGTAAACTACTAAAACATCTTTACCTTTTTCCATAAAGTATTCGGCGATAGCAACACCTGCATAAGGAGCTAAATACTGAAGGGAAGCAGGTTCGGAAGCCGAGGCAACAACTACGATTGTATAATCCAAGCTTTCTGCCTCTCTAAGTTTTTCAACTACCTGTGCAACGGTTGATTGTTTTTGTCCGATCGCAACGTAAATACAGATTACCGGATCTTCTTTTCTTAATTTTGCGGCCTGTTTTTGATTGATTATTGTGTCAATGGCTATTGCAGTTTTACCGGTACCTCTATCTCCGATTATTAACTCTCTTTGCCCTCTTCCGATAGGAATCATTGAGTCAATCGCTTTAATACCTGTTTTAAGTGGAGTATTTACCGGTTCTCTTTCAACAACACCAGCTGCAATTCTCTCCAGAGGCATTGCTTTGCCTTTTTTAGGTTTTGATTTTGCATCTAACGGAACTCCAAGAGGATTAATGACTCTTCCTAAGAGATCCTCAGATGCCTCAATGCTTAAAAGAATTCCGGTAGTTTTAACGCTGTCTCCCTCCTTAAGGTTTTCAGCTTTATCAAGAAGTATTATTGAAACACTGTCTTCATCTAAATTTAATATTACTCCTCTTGAGCTGTTTTCAAATTCAACAATCTCTCCCATCATTGCTTTTGAAAGTCCTGATGCGACGATAACGCCGTCGTTATTCTTTTCAACAACACCAACATTGCTCTGAGACCCAGCAGCGTTAAATGATGATAATTTTTTTTCTAAATCTTCGATTATTTTTTTACTTTTATCCATAATTACTTATTAATATAGTTAACCATTTGTTTAATATTATTTTTTAAATTAAAGTCATAAATTGTATCATTATCGATTAATTGAAGCCCTGCAATTAATGATCTATCCTCTTTTAATATAATTTTCTTATTGGCAAATAACTTTTTCACCTCGTTTAATAAAGTACTGTTCTTTAAAAGATTAGGAACAACTATTGTAACAGTATTTTTATTTTCGATGTTTTTTAAAGATTTTATATACATTTTAAGATCTTTTTGTGATAACTGTTTTACAATTTTATCGACTTTTTTTCCGTCCAATAAATTATTTGTATAACTTAAATTTGCCATTTTTTTTATAATTTTAAAATTCATAATTAATTAATTTTTTTAATATCTTTTATAGCCTTTTCCACGATTTGTTTTTGTTCCTTTTCTCCAAACATTCCTTCAAGTGTTTTTGAAATCATGTTTCCCGCTAGAATGCTGACATTTTCGGTCAATTTTCTTTCTAAATTTTTTGCTTCCTGCTCAATTTGCGTTTTTGCTTCCATAATCATTTTTTCTGTTTGCTTCTTTGTATTTTGTTCAATTTCTTTTGAAATTTCTAAAGCTTGTGTCTTTGTATCCTCGATAATCTTTTTAGCTTCATCTTGAGCATTAGATAAAATCTTTTTTTCTTTCTCGATTGTTTTTTCTAAGGTTAATCTTGATTCTTCCGCTTGTTTTAAACCTTCTTTGATTACATCTTCCCGTTTCTTCACCATATCCATAACGGGCTTATATAAAAAGCGTTTTAATAGAAAAAATATAATTAAAAAATTTATGATTTGAGCCCCCAGCATTACGGGATCAAATCCAAGGGTTTTTAAAAAATCCATATCTTATTTTATGAAAGCTAAAATTAATGAATAAATTGCGATAGCTTCTGCGAATGCCATACCTAAAAGCATTGCTGGTAAAATTTTTCCTGATGCTTCTGGATTTCTTCCGATCGCTTCCATTGCTTTTGCTCCGATTAATCCAATTGCCAAGGCTGCCATCTGACCTCCGATAGCAATAATTAATCCTCCGGATATACTAAATGTCACTGGTGACTCACCTCCTTAGCATGCTCTTTATGTGGCGTCATTAAGACAGCCATAAAAGCCATGGTCAACATTGAAAAAACTAGTGCTTGAACCAGTCCAACAACTACCTCAAGCATCATGAAGGGTAGGGGAAATAAAACTGCAAAAATTGTAGCAACCGTTCCTAAAACAACTTCGCCTGCAAAAATATTGCCAAATAAACGGAAAGAAAGTGAAACAATCTTGGTTAATTCGCCAATAAGTTCAAGTATTCCAATGTAAAGACTTAAGGGATTTAAAGAAAAATATCTGGAAAGATACTCTTTTATCCCCAGAGTATTAAAACTTAAGATATGTGTTGCAAAAATAGACACTAAAGCTAAGGCAAGTGTGACATTAAAATCGCTGGTTGCTGCTCTAAAAAAGGGAATTATCTTATCGTGTTCTTTTATACCGATTACACTAATTCCCGGAATAAGGCCGGACCAGTTTGCAATTAAAATAAAAAGAAAAAAAGTCATAAAAAAGGGAAATATTTTTACTGTATTTTCTCCGGCGACAGAATATGTAATGTTATAAAATTCCTGAATAATCGTTTCAATTATTGTTTGAAGTTTTCCAGGGATTAGGCTGAGTTTTTTCCTCAATGAAATTATCAAGCCAATTAAGGCCGCATCAACTAGAAGGGTATCTAGAAAAGAGTTGGTAAAGCTAAAAAAGCCAATACGAAAAATAGGTTCTGCTGCAAATGAAACCATTGTTATATTTTATTTATAAATTGAGTTCAAGTCAAGAAGCTAAATTGCTAAAAGATCTGATTTTATCAACTAGAATTACCGGTTTGTCGTTTTTTGAATCAATCTTTCCGCTCACTAGAATAACATTTTCTTTAGTAAGTAGAGATTTGTAGTTGTCAAAAACTTTAGGAAAAATAACGCATTCGGCACTAACTCCATTTTCATTTGATAGCAGTAGGAATGCCATTTCTTTATTAGATTTTTTCGTAAAAATTCTTCTTATAGATTCAACAATTCCTCCGATTGTAACTTGAGTGGTAGCTTTTTCTTCTTCCAAGGCTTCTAATTCGTGGGTAATTTCTGCTTTAATTTTAATTAAATTATCAAATTGCGGATGGGCGGTTAAGTAAAATCCTAAAAACTCTTTTTCAAAAGCAAGCTTTTCATCATCCGTAAAATCATTAAATTCGGAAGATGACTCAGTTAAAGTATCTTGTTTTTCAAATTCAGATTCAAATAAACTAGTTTGTCCACTTTTAGTTTCTTTTTTCTTTTTATTTGATTTTTCAATAATTTCCGGATAGTCTATTAACAATTTTGCTCTTTTGCCAAAAGTGTCCATGGCGCCAGCTTTAATTAAGCTTTCGACGGTTTTTTTGTTTATCGTTGAAAGATCAACTCTTTTACAAAAATCGTCAAATGAGAGAAAATCTCCCTTATTTCTATTTTCCAAGATATTTTCGATTGCCGCTTTACCGACATTTTTAATAGCAGATAAACCAAATCTGATTTTAGTATTATCTTCAATAGTAAATTCATCACCCGATTTATTAATATTAGGAGGTAATACTTGAATTTTTATTCTTTTACATTCGGCAACTGCCTGGGCTATTTTTTCATTTTTGGTTGGGCCGGTAGTTCCTCTTGATTCCGCAGTTAGTAAAGCAGTCATCAGCTCAACAGGATAATTGGCTTTTAGGTAAGCGGTTCTAAAGGCGATTGTTGCATAGCATGCTGCGTGTGCTTTCCCAAACCCGTATCCTGCGAATGGTTCGAATAAAATCCATAAACCTTCTGCCTTATCTTTTGCCATTCCATTTGTAATACATCCTGAGATAAAATGATCATGTTCTTTTTTCATTTCAGCAGGAATTTTTTTACCAACTGCTTTTCTGAGTTTGTCTGCCTCAAGCCACGAGTAACCGGCAACTTTAATAGCGGTTAGAAGTAAATCGTCTTGGAAAGTGATTATTCCGTATGATTCTTTTAAAACATCCTCAAGTCTTGGGTCCGGAAATTTGATAAGCTTAGGGTTATGCTTTCTTCGAATAAACTCTGGGATATTTGCCATAGGGCCTGGTCGATACAAAGCTACCATTGCCTGCAGATCGAAAATAGTAGTCGGCTTTAACTCTTTGATATATCTTCTCATTCCTGATGATTCAAGCTGAAAAATTCCGGTTGTTTCGCCCGAAGCTAATAATTTATAAGTTTTTTCATTCTCAAACGTAATTTTTGAAAAATCTACGACTTTTTCTTGATTTTCGAGTATAAATTTTAAAGCTTCTTGAATAATGGTTAGATTTCTAAGTCCTAAGAAATCAATTTTTAATAATCCTACTCCGTCTTCGCCAATTGAGTACATATCATATTGAGTAACAATTTTATCTCCATTACTTTCTCTTTGAAGTGGGGTATATTCGGTAATATCTTTATCGGCAATAACTACTCCAGCCGCGTGGACCGAGGCATGTCTAGCAACCCCTTCAACTTTTCTGGCTAAATCCAAAAGCCTTCTGGTTTCATCCTCGGTGGTATAAGCAATTTTAAGTTCCGGGCTTTGATCAAGGGCCTTATCAATTGTCATTGCGTGTCCTTGCCAGCCAAGAGGAATCATTTTAGAAATTCTGTCAGGAACTGAATAGGGATAGCCTAAAACTCTTCCAATATCTCTAACCGAACCTTTCGCTTCCATCGTTCCAAAAGTAATTATTTGAGCGACTTTATCTCGTCCGTATTTTTCGGTAACGTATTCAATTACTTCATCACGTCGATTGTCCGCAAAATCTAAATCAATATCAGGAGGGGATGGACGCATTGGATTTAAAAATCTTTCAAAAGGAAGCTTAAAGAAAAGTGGATCAATGTCGGAAATTCCGAGTGCATAAGATACTATCGAACCAGCATTGGAACCTCTTCCAGGACCAACAGTAATTCCTTGCAATTTGGCCCAATTTACAAAGTCTGCAACAATTAAAATATATGTTTCGTATCCCTTTTTTAAAATAATAGAAAGTTCATATTCAGTTCGCTCTGAAATTTCATTTGTAACAGTATTATATCTTCTTATTAATCCTTCGTTAACTTTAACTTTCATATATTCAGCAGCAGTAATTCCGCCTGGAACTTCAAACAAAGGCATAATCCATTTTCCAAGAGGAATTTCAACGTTGCACATCTCAGCAATTTTTACCGTATTTTCGATTGCTTCGGGATTTTGCACAAAAAGTCCGGTCATTTCTTCTTGAGTTTTAATATAAAAATCAGGAGAATTAATCATTGATAATTTTCTATCTTTCGTATCAAGCGTGGTTTGAGTTTGAACACACAATAAAGCCTCCTGTGCTTCTGCATCAGAATTTTTTACATAATGATTATCATTTGTTGCAACTAGGGGTATGCCTAAGTCTTTAGATAACTTTATTAATTTTGGGTTTAAAATTTCTTGTGGTGGAATATTAATATGTTTTTGGAGTTCCAAGTAAAAATTATCCTGTCCAAATATTTCGTTTAATTTTTTTGCCCTTTCGATTGCAGTTTGTTCCTGATTTCTTAAGAGTGGTTCGGAGATAAATCCGCTTACGCAAGCACTTAAACAAATTAATCCTTCATGATATTCGTTTAGTAGCTCTAAATCTGCGCGTGGTTTATAATAATATCCTTCCAATCCGGCAACAGAAATTATTTTCATTAAATTTTTATAACCTTGAAAATTTTTTGCAAGTAAAACCAAATGATTAGAATCTGAATCTATTCCAGCTTCTTTATCGTGTCTTGAACGCTTGCCAATGTAAATTTCTGCTCCGATTATCGGTTTAATTCCTTCTTCGATACAGGTTTTGTAAAAGTTGATCATTCCATACATATTGCCATGGTCTGTGATGGCAATGGCTTTCATATTTAATTCCTTTGCACGCAAAACCATCTCTTTAATTTTTGAAAGACCGTCTAGAAGCGAAAACTCACTATGATTATGAAGATGAACAAAATCTGCCATATTTATGGGGAAACAATGACAGTCCTGTCTCTTCCTCCTTCTTTAGCACTATATAAACCAAGAGTGTCAACTTTTTCAAAAAATGCTCTTTCTTCCTGTTGTCGGTTTATTCCTCCACCAATACTTACTGTTATTGGAATTTGTAAGTCTTGACCTTCTTTTGTTACCGAATAAGGAGAGCCTCCAACTGCTGTTCTTAATTTTTCAGCAACTTTTTCTAAATCTTCTTCGCTATGCATTCCTGGAAGTAGTACTACCAATTCTTCTCCTCCATAGCGAAATATTTGATCATTTTGCTCAGCTTCTGCTCGTACTTGTCTTAAATGTGATGTCAAATTTTGTGCGGTTTGAATTATAACGCTGTCTCCAACAGCATGACCGTAACTGTCATTAACTTTTTTAAAGTGGTCTATATCAACTATTAACAATCCAAATGGTGCTCCGTTCTCAATGAGTTTTTTAACTTCTTCCTTGTATGCGCCATTATCTAAAAGTCCCGTCATTGGATCTTTTCTTTTTTGACCTTTTACTCTTTCTGTTAATATATCTCTTGCTACCATAGATCTAGCAATAAGCTCATTTCTTTGTTCTTGGGTAAGTGTCCCTGAATTAACTTGATTTTGAAGTGAATTAAGCCAATCGACATTAGACTGAATTCTTTGATCAATTCCAAGTCTCCTTTCACTTCTTTTTTCTGTTTGATTTTGTGGAATATTAGTTGGTGTTTCTACTGCTTCGCTCATTTTAATTTCGCGGTTAAAACCGCCTTAATTTTTTCAGCGTCAACTTTTTCTTTGAACTGACGCATAACCTGACCTACTAAAAACATTATAACTGTTTCCTTGCCTTTTTTGAAGTCTTCAACAGCCCTCGGATTATCATTTATAACTTTTTCTACAATTTTATCTAACTCATCTTCATTTACAGCTAATATAGCTGTTGCTTGAATAAATTGTTTAATAATACTTGCCGGAAGTTCGTCTGCAAGATTAACGTCTCTATTAACAATAAAATTTGTGAGCTTTTGAGGGTCGATATTCTCTTTAATACCAATTTTTATTGCTTCTTCAAAATTAACAGATGCTTTTATGTTGTCAGATACAGTGATAGCATCGCTTATTTTAATATTAAGTTCTTTTGCTAATCTTGTTACTTTTTCATCTGGAAGCTCGGGGAGAGAATTTTTTATATTTTCTATTTCTTGCTTAATCCATCTGATCGGTGGAATGTCTGGTTCTGGAAAATATCTATAATCGGAAGCTTCTTCTTTTACGCGCTGTGAAACTGTAGAAGAGTTTTTTTCCACAAATCCTCTTGTTTCCTGAGCCGGAGTTTTTCCATTATCTAAAATTTCTGCTTGCCGATTAATTTCGTATTCAATTGCCTTACTAACAAAGCCAAACGAGTTGATGTTTTTAACTTCTACTTTGTAATTTGGTAACTTAGTTTCTCCATCTTTTCTTAAAGATATATTTGGTTCAAGTCTCATATTGCCTTTTTCCATATCGGCATTAGATACATCGAGATATCTAACAATTTGTTGTAATTTTTGAAGATATTCTTTTACCTCCTCTGCAGTTTCAAAATCAGGTTCGGTTACTATCTCAACTAAAGGTACGCCAGAACGGTTAAAATCTATCAAGCTAACATCTTTTCCGTTGACTACTTCGTGTATTAGTTTTCCCGTGTCTTCTTCCATATGCACCCTGGTAATACCGATTCTTTTTCCGGTTGAAAGAGTAATGTGGCCGCTTACGCAAAACGGTTTATCGTATTGGGAAATCTGATAACCTTTTGAGAGGTCAGGGTAAAAATAATTCTTTCTGTCAAATTTACTAAATAAAGGAATTTCGCAGTTTAATGCCAGGCCAATCATCACGCACCATTCGATTGCTTTTTTATTTGGGTAGGGAAGTGCTCCTGGTAATCCAAGGCATACTGGGCAAGTGTGAGTATTTGGTTTTTGTCCGAAATAATCCGCAGAACATGAACAAAACATTTTACTATTTGTTTTAAGTTCTACGTGTACTTCAAGTCCAATTACCGTTGTATATTTCATAATTTTGGCTTTAATCTTCTCCAATCTTCATTTTGACTAGCTTGTTCATATTGATTAGCGACGGAAAGTATTAATTCTTCGCTAAATTGCGGGCCGATTATTTGCATTCCGATTGGAAGTTTAGAGGTAGAAAACCCTACCGGAATGTTTATTCCTGCAAGACCTGCAATTGATGAAGGTTCAACTAAAACGTCTGCAATTTCACCAAACATAGAAAGATCTTTAGTTGCCCCTACGGGTAGTGCCAATGATGGACTGGTGGGAGCAATAATTACATCTACTTTTTCGAAGGCTTTTTTAAAGTCGTTTATAATTACAGTTCGTACTTTTTGAGCTTTATTATAATATTGATCGTAATATCCAGAAGATAGTGCGTATGTTCCAAACATAATTCTTCTCTTTGCTTCCTCCATAAATTTTTCCCTTCCTGATCCAAATCTGATTCCGTCGTATCGGGCTAGATTAGAAGAAACTTCTGATCTTTGAATGATGGTATAAACATCTATTGCATATTTAGGATCAAAAAGTTTTATATCTTCTTGTTTTGCACCTAATTCCAATAATTTCAATACAGCCTTTTTCACTGCTTCTTCAACTTCCTTATCGATTCCTTTAATAAAATATTCACTGGAAATTCCAATTCTTAAGTCCTTTATTGATTTGTCCAAATTTTTAGAATAATCCCCTACCAGTTGCGGGGAAGTGGTAGCGTCTAATTCGTCTTTTCCGGCTAAAATTTGTAAGATTAGTGCCGAATCTTCAACTGTTTTTGTAATTGGGCCGGGGGAATCAAGCGACGAACCCATGGCAACAACACCATACCTACTGACTCTTCCGTAAGTTGGCTTTAAGCCAACCACCCCACACCATGATGCTGGCTGCCTAATCGAGCCTGCAGTTTCAGATCCAATAGCAGCTATTACTTGGTTTGCTGCAACTGCTGCCGCTGAGCCTCCTGAAGAGCCTCCAGGTAAGTGATTTGTGTTCCAAGGGTTTCGAGTAGGTCCAAAATCGGATGTTTCGGTAGACGAGCCATGTGCCCAAGCGTCCATATTTGTTTTTCCTATCATTACCATTCCGGAATCTTTTAATTTTTTAACAACTGTTGCATCGTATGGAGGAATATAATCTTCCAAAACTTTGCTTGAAGCGGTTGTTTTGACTCCTTGGGTTGAAAAATTGTCTTTAAAAGCAATTGGAATTCCCAAAAGCGGAAGTTCGACTCCATTTTTTAAAGCTTCATCAGCATTCCTTGCTTGTTCTAAAGCCTCTTGTTGGGTAACTGTTACGAAAGCATTTAATTTATCATCGGTTTGTTTAATTTGATCAAGACAAGCATTGGTAAGTTCAACAGATGAAAAATCTTTATTCTTTAATCCTTCCTGCGTTTTTTTAATTGTTAATTGGTTTAGATTCATATATTTTAAAAAGTACGAATACCTTTTCGTTGAATATTTACTTTATGTGTATTAGCTATTTTAAAATAGTTTCCATCAGTTTCTATTACGACATACCCGGTATTTTCAATAGAGCCACTAGGTAAATGATGAAATTTAGCATGCCCGATATAATTTAAAAAACATCTTATTATATTGCCATGAGAAACAATCATTATTGTTTGATTCTTGTGAATAACTAATATTTCTTTTAGATAATTAATTAATCTAATTGCTGCTTCTTCTACGCTTTCCATTTCATTTGTATGTTTATATTCTAAAATTTCTTTTTCGCTTAGATTACTTAAATCTTTTTGGATATCTTTTCTTAACTCTTGTTCAGATTTACCACTTAAGGTCATTAAATAGTGCCAAAAATTTCTTTCTCTTATCTGATTAGTTAGTGCAAGATTAAGATTTTTATTCTTGGCAATAAATTCTGCAGTTTGCTTTGTTCTATTTAAGTCAGATGAATAAATTGCATCTATTTTTGTATTTCTAAATTCTTTTGTTAAATCTTTTGCTTGTTTAATTCCATTATTTGTAAGTTTGCTTTCAAATTCATCACTTTTTACCTTATATTGTCCTATGTTATCAAATGATTCGGCATGTCTTACTAAATAAATTGTTGTTAAGTTATTCATTATTAAAAATTGCGTTTACTTTAAATAAACCATTGTGTATTGATTTTGCGTTAGATAAGGCTTGTTCTTGGGTTAGCGAAGGTTTTGCGATATCATCGCGGACAATATTCTCTAGGCCAGTAACTTGGCTAGTTGGTTCGATACCTTTTGTATCCACAGTATTTAACTCCTCAACGTATCTAATGGTTTCTTCAAGTTGGGTTTCAAGTTTGGTTTTTTCTTCGGGGGTTAGTGGAAGATTTGCGAGTTTTGCTATATGTGTAACATCTATTTTCATCCCAATTATTATATTGTAATACCGAGCTTTTTAGCAACTTGCAGTCTTGCGTTTTCTTCCAGGGTGTCATCAAGAGTTTTAAGCTCAATTATTTTTTTATATTTAACCTGTAATGCTTTAGAAATTAAATAATCTGCCAGCATGGGATTTTTAGGTAATATTGGTCCATGAAAATATGTTCCGATCGAATTCTTATAAATTGCCCCCTCTTCTTTTGATGCTTCGTTACTTCCAAAACCTTTAATTACTTTTCCTAGCGGCTTAATACTGCTGCCAAGTATAGTTCGGCCTCCATGGTTTTCAAATCCGATAATAGTGGTTGGCTTAGTAAATAAATCGATGTTTTCAATTGCAATATTTCCAATCAGGCGTTCTCCTCCAGGATTTTCGGTATACATATCAAGTATTCCAAGTTGAGGTAATTTATTATCGTTGGCGGTTTTATAATATTCTCCTAAGTACTGAAAACCTCCACAAATATAAAGTCCGGGAATACCTGATTCAATTATTGTTTTTAATGTTTCCTTTTTCTTAATTAAGTCTTTAGCAACAATTTCCTGTTGGGTATCTTGTGCTCCGCCCATCATTATTAAATCTAAAGATAAAAGGTCTTGTTTTGTTGAATCAATTCCTATATTTTTAACCTCAGTCTCAATACCGCGCCAATGGCATCTTTTTTGTAATACGATAATATTACCTCTGTCTCCATAGGTACTCATTAATTCAGGATATAGCCAGCCAATGGTTAATTTAAGCTTCATAATATTTTTTTGCCTGTTAAAATTTTTCTTATTTCAAGCATTGCCGAGTAATTAGCAAGAATATAAAGTGTTTCGCTATCATCTAAATTTCCCAGAATTTTTGTAATACCTAATTCTAAATCAGTAAATACGTGATTAAAACAATCTGTATATTTTAGCCTTAAAGACAGGTCTTCTTTTCTATCGCCGCAAACTGAAATATTCATATCTTTTTCCAAGAGCCTTTCAAAATCTATATCCCAAATCCAGGAAACATCAAGTCCATCAGGAATTTGGTCATTTAATGCAAATAACAAGTTTTTTCCGTTTAATTTATTAACGGTATCCAAAGACTCGTTAAAACTAATTGGGTTTTTGGATAAAAATATTTTTACTTTTCTATTTTTGTAAATAATTTCTTCTTGTCTCCCAAAAGCAGGTTTAAATTCTTTTAATGCCTTTTCGATTTGGGCATTTTCAAGTCCCAAAGCTTTTGAAAAGACTACGCTGGCAAGTGTATTGTAAATAGCATAAGTGCCAGACAGCGGATAATAAGAAAAACTGGTCATATCAGGCTTTGGTCTCTTAAGTTGACAGTTAGGACAATCCCAAATTCCTAAATGAGAAAAATAGTAGCTTTCAAAATTTAACTTAGTCATACAATTAGGGCATAAAATTGAATCTGCTCCGTGTTGAATAAGTTTTGTTTGAAGTGATTTTTCGCTTAGTCCGAAGTAATATGTTTTAAGCTTTAGTTTTAATCCTAAAAATGCAATCTGTGGGTCATCGGCATTTAAGATAAGAGTTGTATTTTTATATTTTCCGATTGTTTTCTTCCACTTCTTAGCAATCGAGTCGATTTCTCCATATCTATCGAGTTGATCTCTAAATAGATTTAAGGCAATAAGATAATCTGGCTCAATCTTTTCTGATAATACAGAAAGGGCATTCTCATCAACTTCAAATATCGCAACCTCTTTTTTTAAATTTCCCAAAAAATCTGAATTAATTATTAGAGACGAAGCAACCCCGCTTAATAAATTTGCGCCTGAGGAATTAATCATTATTTTAATGTTATTTTTTTCAAGAATTGTCTCGATTAACTTTGAGGTGGTTGTTTTTCCATTGGTACCAACAACAAATACAGTTTTTAACTTATTTTTCTTTAAAACTTCTTGAACAAATTTTTTATTTAACTTTAAGGCAATGTGTCCGGGCCAAGTTGAGCCATTTCCTAGGTTTAATCTGGTACTGACAAAAGATAGAGCCTTTCCTAAAAAAAATATTAAATTGTTCATTACTACATGCTGCGAAGGATTTTTATTCTTTCTTCAATTGAAGGATGTGTGTCAAACAAAGATACAAACATTTGTTTTGTATTTTTTCCTTTAAATGGGTTGACAATAAATAGATGTGCTGTTGCATTGCTGGCTGATTTCAAAGTATTTTTATTTTGCTCAAGTTTTTCCAAAGCACTGGCTAATCCCTCAGGATATCTGGTTAAAAGTGCTCCGGAGGCATCCGCTAAAAATTCTCTTTTTCTTGAAATTGCCAGCTGAATTAAAGTTGCTGCAATGGGGGATAAAATCGCGAGAATTATGCCAATAATTAAAAAAACAGATTGTAAGCTGTTATCTTTACTATCTCTGCCTCTTCCAAATCCGCCAAACCAAAGCTGGTTAGTAAAAAGATTAGAAAGTATTGCCACAAATCCGACCAATATCGCCACAATTCCCATTAGCCTGATGTCAAAATTTTTAACATGGGATAGTTCATGGGCAATTACACCCTCAAGCTCGCTTTTATCCAGTATTGCAAGAATGCCTGATGTTACACAAACTATTGCATGCTTAGGATCCCTGCCGGTTGCAAATGCGTTAGGGGAGGGGTCGTTAATTAAATATATTCTGGGCAAGGGAATCCCATCTCCTATACAAAGGTTTTCAACAATTCTAAAAAGCTCAGGATTATCCTGTTTTGCAATTTCTTTCGCGCCTGTGGTTGCCAAAATTATTTTATCGGAATAGTAATAGCTGCTAACGCTAGTAATAGTTGCCAGAATAAGTGCAATTACTGCAAAACCTATTCCATAGCCAAGTGCTTTGGAAAACACATAAACAAGGGTAGTTATTATTAAAACAAACAATAACATTATCGCCCAAGTTTTATTTTTATTTGAAGATATAGCTGAGTATATATTCATGTTTAAAAACTAACTTTGACTGGTTTTTTATCATCTTCAGTTGCTCCAAAAAATTCTGCATCTTTAAAGTTAAAGAGTTTTGCAAAAAATACGTTTGGAAAAACTCGTAACTTTGTGTTGTAATCCAAGACATTTGAGTTATAGAACTGTCTTGAGTAAGCAACTTTATTTTCCGTGTCGGAAAGTTCACCTTGAAGCTCCATAAAGTTTTGGCTAGCCTTTAAATCTGGATAGCTTTCTGCTACTGCAAAAATTGATTTCAAAGTATCGCTAAGTTGAGAATTTGCTGCAGCTTTTTCTTGTGGTCCTTTTGCAGAAACTAAATTAGCTCTTTCTTTTGTTACTTTCTCAAAAAGATCTTTTTCGTGTTTGGCATAACCTTTTACGGCTTCAACCAAATTTGGAATTAAATCAGCTCTTCTTTTAAGTTGAACATCAATTTGCGAGAGAGCTTCTGATACTCGCATCTTTGCAACAATGATGCTGTTATACAGAAACCATACAAAAACAAGTACTAGTCCTATTCCTAATATTAAGTAAATATTCATTTAATCGTGGCACCTCCTTTCTATTTTTCAATCCAATTTCTAAATTCATTATACGATAAAGAGTTTAAGATGTCATTTTTTGTTGCCCATCCACGTCTCGCCATAAATATTCCGTATTTTTGCATATCCATTTGATTCTTTGCGTGGCTATCAGAATCAATAACCAGTTTTACTCCAGCATTTATCGCCATTTTTATATTTGAATCGGTTAAATCTAGACGCCCAGGCCAACTATTGATTTCTAAAGCTTTATTATTTTTATTACAAAAATTGAATAATTTCTCCCAATCTAATTCATATCCCGGTCTAGCGTTTAACAGTCTTCCAGTAGGGTGGGCGAGTATTTTAGCTTTTGGATGTGATAATCCATTTATAATTCTCTCGGTCATTTTCTCTTTATCCATATTAAAAACGCTATGAATAGAAATAATTACTGCGTCAAGCAAGTTTAGCGATTTATTATCGATTGCAAGTTTTCCTGAGGGTAAAATATCAACTTCGAGCAATTTAATTATTCGAACATATTTATTGCTAGATTTAAGTTGCTCAATTTTTTCATTGCGTTTATTTATGATTTCGTATATTTTTTCATTGGTATGCTTACTTAAACTAGGATTATGCTCTGAAAATCCTAAATATTCATAATTGAGTTCTTTTGCCTTGATTAGCATTTCTTCCATTGAATTATTTCCTAAATCGTGGCTTGGTTCTATTGGAAAGCTCGAGTGAATGTGCAAATCTCCTTTTAAATCGTTAATTTTTATTAAATCAGGAAGTTTCTTTCTATCTGCAAGTTCAATTTCGCCAGTGTCTTCCCTAATTTCTGGGGGAATCCAAGGTAATCCAATAGCGTTATAAAATTTTTCCTCATCTTCATATTTAGTAATTTTGCCATCCTTAGATTTTATTCCATATTCAGATAAAGATAGTTTCTTTTTTAAAGCATATTCTCTTAGATGAACATTATGATTTTTGCTGCCTGTAAAGTGTTGCAGTAAAGAGCCGAATGCATCGCTTGGTTGGATTAAAAGATCAACCTGTCTGCCTCCGGATACCAAAAGTGAGGCTGAAATATCTCCTTTTTCAATTATTCTCTCTTTCCCGGGATAGTTTACGAAATATTCAATTACGTTTTTAGAATTTTTTGAGGCTACTGCCAAATCAATATCACCTACAGTTGGCATGCGTCTTCTTAGACTACCAAGAGCCTCAACTTTATCAACATCAGGACATTGTTTTAAATACAAAATAAGCTTTTCGGCAATCTCAAAAGCGTAAGGTAAAGTCATTCTGGTGGTTTTACCTTTTCCTTCTTTAAATTCGGCAATTGCTCTTAAGATATCTGCTTGTGACTTTTCTCCAAAACCCTCTAAAGACGCGATTTTACCTTTACTTGCAAGTTTTGCTAGCTCCTTAATTACTGTTTTAGGATCTGATAGGTTAAATTTATGCACCAGCTTATATGCTCTTTTAGGACCAAAAGATGGAATATCCATCAGCACAAAGACGGATTCGGGAATATCCTTTAAAGCCCATTCAAACTGTGCCGTTGTTCCTGTTTTAAATAAATCAATTAAGTGAGATTGTATTGTTCTCCCAACTCCAGAAAGCTGGTCTAGTTTATTTTCGCGGTAGTAATCTTTTAATTCACCGGTAAGGTTAGCAATTGTATCTGCTGCTCTTTGATAAGCGATAATCTGAAAGCGAAATTTATTTTCATCTTTGATAATATATGAGGCTGCGACATTTTTTAAAAGTTTTGAGATTTCAAGGTTACTCACAGTTAAAAAATAATAGCACTTAGTAAGGTCTGGTACAAGGCTTGTCATTGACTAGGTTTCAATAATTTGTTAGGATACTTTCAGTTTTGGGGTGGTAGCTCAGTTTGGTTAGAGCGCTTCCCTGTCACGGAAGAGGTCGCGGGTTCGAGTCCCGTTCACCCCGCACATTCGACGCACCAGAACTGCCCACAAAGTTGGATGTAAAAGTTTTTGGGAACGTGACGGAAAGTATAACTCACTAACTAAAACTATTTAAAATAACTTCTGTCCAGAAAGGAGGAAAATGCCCAAAAAAACATTAAAAAAATCTGTTGTAAAAAAAGATGGATATCTTGCTCAAATTAATTGGGGAGAATCTTATACCAGCTTATTTTTAGGCGCAGTTGTGGTAGTCGTTGCATTAATTTTACTTTTCTCATTCTTGAAAGCTAGAAATATGCAAAACCAACAAACTCAATCTACTTCTACAACTTCTGGTGAAGTAGTAAGAGAAACAAGGCCGAAAACATACACAGTAAAAGAAGGAGAAAGCCTTTGGCAAATATCGGAAAAAATATATAAATCGGGGTATAACTGGGTGGATTTAGCAAGCGCTAATCACTTAGTAAATCCAGGAATTCTTTTTGTTAACACAAAATTAATCGTTCCAGATGTTATGTCAAAACAAATAACTGTTGTTAACGCTGCAGTTGAGCAAAGCTTAATTAAAGGGGATACCTATACTGTAAAAAAGGGTGATTATCTTTGGAATATAGCAATAAGAGCTTATGGGGATGGATACAAATGGGTTGAAATTGCAAAAGCTAATAATTTAGCCAATCCAAGTTTAATCTATTCTGGAAACGTTCTTAGGCTTCCAAGGCAATAATCTAAAAAGCAGGAAAAGTTGAAGGATAAGTAATATTAATCCGCCAAAAAATACATGTGACTGAATAAGTTGCGGGTAATTTAATGGTGACTTTAAGTTTGTTGAAATTAGTAGATAACTTATAAAAAGAACTATATATAAAAATATCCCTTGTTCTCCTTTAGCGTATTTCTTGATAAAAAAATAAGTTGTAATAAAAGGGACTAGGCTCCAGACGAAATGGTGTTGCCACGAGAAGCTATTTAAAAGTAAGCTGGCTGTAATTATAGTGCTAATTTCTAAATTTATTGTGAATTTATCTTTCAGCTTACTCAAAACTATCGGTAAAAAAGTAAATATTAAAATAATTATGCTTACCAAACCTCTAATAAATCCCCTATAAGTAGGGTCAACTCCTGCGCGAACTATTACACCGGACAACGACTGGTTGTAGTAATATCCTTGCCAGGCATTTACTAATGTTGGAAGAATTTTTTGATAGAAATATATATTTATTTCTTGTCTTACAAAGATAAATGAAAATAATAATCCGAGAATTGTTACTACTACAAGAATAAATAAAGCTTTCCATTTTCTTTTAAGGATTAAATATAATGGCATAATAAGAGGAAAAAATTTTAATAGAAGCGATAATCCCAGGAATGGAATTGCTTTAATTTCTGATTTATTAAAATAGTAAATGAAAATGCATAAACAAAGAAGAATAAGCATATTAATTTGTCCCATTCCCAGCGTGTATTTAGCTGGAAACGATAAAAAAACCAGCGATGATAAGATTAATCCAAGCGAAGAAGAGAATTTGATTTCGTAAACTTTAAATAATAGTTTTAAAGAAATAAGCAATGCAAAGATAGATAAAATTATCCATAGCTTTTGTGCAACAGCGAACGAAAGAATAGAAAGTGGCAGAAAAAATATGAATATAAATGGTGGATAAACAGAAGGGGTAAATAAATTTTTATTCGCTAAATAAGGGTTTATGTCCTGGATTGAAATGATCGGATTATAGTAATAGCTTCGAAAATCCGGAAAAGAATCGTTAAAAATTACTTTAGACATTAATAGAAAAGCGACTACGAACAAAACTATCGGGAAAACTTTAGATAAAAATTTCATTTTGAGAAAATTATAGCATTTGTTGTGATAAAATATTTAAGTCGCGGGATTAGTACACCGGTAGTATGCTACCTTCCCAAGGTAGAGAAGCGAGTTCAATTCTCGTATCCCGCTCAAAAAATCATTGACTACCTCTTAAAACTTTGATATAGTAAATCGTGCCCACTAGAAAATTGAAATCAATAAAATATATTTTTGTTTCAGGCGGTGTAATCTCAGGAATTGGGAAAGGAACTACCGCTGCCTCTATCGCTCTTCTTTTAAAATCTGCAGGCTATAAAGTTGCTCCAATCAAATTTGAAAATTATTTGAATATTGATGCGGGAACGATCAACCCAATTGAGCACGGTGATCCATTTTTATGTGAAGACGGTACAGAAGCAGACATGGATATTGGTACTTACGAAAAATTTTTAGATGAAGATATGGGAGAAGATAATTTCGTAACAATTGGAAAGATTTACAAAACGGTAATCGATAAGGAAAGAAGGTTTGAGTATAACGGTGAAGATGTCGAAGCAATTCCCTACATAACAGATGACATAATTGGAAGAATAGAATCATTAGGAAAAAAGGAAAATGCCGATATTGTAATTATAGAGTTAGGCGGAACAGCCGGAGAGTATCAAAACATTTTTTATTACGAAGCATCAAGGATGATGACTTTAAAAAAATCAGAAGATGTTATTCATATTCATGTGAGTTATGTTCCAACTCCGGGGCACTTAGGAGAACCAAAAACAAAACCTACGCAACTATCGGTTAGAACCTTAAATTCCATGGGAATTCAGCCAGACTTTATTATTACTAGGGGCGAAAAATATCTGGACCAAAGAAGAAAAGATAGATTAGCGCTTTTTTGTAATATGCACAAAGAAGATATTATTTCTAGTCCAGATCTTCCATCGGTTTACGAGATTCCATTTGTATTACATAAGCAGGACCTAGATAAAAAAATACTTAAAAAACTTTCACTTCCGATTAAGAAAACTGATCTTAAAGGTTGGAGTAAATTTGTTGAAAGTTCAAAAACAGCTAAAAAAGATATCGAAATCGCAATTGTTGGTAAATATTTTGGTACTGGTGAATATCAGCTTAGGGATTCTTATGCGGCACTTTTTGATGCAATTGACCACGCTGGCTGGAAATTAGGAGTGAATATAAAAACCAGATGGGTAAATGCGGAGAAAGTCGAACAAGAAGGTGCTGAAAAGATTATTGGAAAGCCAAATGGCATAATTGTTCCGATTGGTTGGGGTGAAAGAGGAGCAGAGGGTATGATTCAAGCGGCCTCTTATGCAAGAGAGGAAAAAATTCCTTACCTTGGTCTTTGCTATGGTATGCAACTGGCAGTAATAGCCTATGCCAGAGATATTTTGGATTTTAAAGATGCAAATACTGAGGAAAATAATAAAACTACCAAGCATCCCGTTATTCATTTTATGCCAAACCAAAAAGATTTATTAAGTAAAAAATCATATGGTGGTACTATGCGGTTAGGTTCGTGGCAAGCAAAAATAGAAAAAGGAACTAGGGCTTATGAGATATATAAAAAATATCATGGATTTGATAATGAAAATAAATCTCTAACTTCAGAAAGACATAGGCATAGATATGAATTTAACGATAAATTTAGCAGTGATTTTAAGAAGAATGGGTTAATTATTAGCGCAAGATCGGTTGTTGAGAATCTCGCAGAGATAATTGAGCTTCCTAAAACTGTCCATCCATTTTACTTTGGAACGCAGGGACATCCGGAATACAAAAGCAGGCCTTTAAAACCACACCCAATTTTTCTAGAGTTTATAGATTCCAGCGTAAAAACTATTGAGTAATTGGAAAAGTTAAGTTATAATATAAAGCTATGATTGCAAATATTGATTTCGTACCCGGTGACGTTGTTAAGGTTCATCAAAAAATACAAGAAGGTGAAAAAACCAGAATTCAAATCTTTGAAGGAGCGGTTTTATCAATTTCTGGTCGGGGAGAAAATAAAATGTTTATCGTAAGAAAAGTAGTAGGAGAAGTTGCAGTAGAAAGAATTTTTCCGGTTAATTCACCAAGCATAGAAAAAGTGGTTGTTAAAGCCCATTCAAAAAATAAACCAAGACGAGCTAAGCTTTATTATTTAAGAACAATCGGAAAATAAAACTACATTTTAATCTCAAATCCAATTGCAAAGCTTGTAGAATAAATCGCCTCAAAAAACATTATTGGTTTTTAAGAAGTTTAATTTGATCTCTTAAAATTGTTGCAGTTTCAAAGTCTAATTCTTTAGCAGCTTCTCTCATTTCCTTAGATATTTTCTTAATTAATTTTTCCCGTTCATCTGGCAGAATGACCTCTTTTTTGCTTAAAGTCAGTAAATAATTAATTTCTTCATTTTTTTGTTCTCTCTCAACAAGTCTTGTTCTAATGATTTTTTCAATTCCTTTTGGTGTTATATGATGTTTTTTATTGTATGCAATTTGAACCTCTCTTCTTCTATCAACCTCATCCATCGCCGCTTTCATCGACCCAGTAATCTTGTCTGCATACATTAAAACGAGTGAATCAATATTTCTGGCAGCTCTTCCCATGGTTTGAATTAAAGAAGTCCTGCTTCTTAAAAATCCTTCTTTATCTGCATCAAGTATTGCAACTAAAGATACTTCCGGTAAATCCAAACCCTCCCTTAATAAATTAATTCCAACTAAAACATCGTAATCTCCCTCTCGTAGCTTATCTAATACGTCTTGCCTTTCCAAAGTTTCGATATCTGAGTGTAAATACGAAACTTTGATATCTCTTTCCTGAAAATATGACGACAAATCTTCCGCCATCCTTTTGGTAAGAGTGGTAACTAGTACTCTTTGTTTTTTGATAACTCTTTTTTCAATTTCAGAAATTAAATCTTCGATTTGTCCCTTAGATGGTCGAATAATAACTTGCGGGTCGATTAAACCGGTTGGTCTAATCAGTTGCTCAACAACAGCATTGTTTTCTTTAGCTAAACTTATTTCATATTCATCTGGCGTTGCACTTACGTAAATTGAGTCATTAATTCTATTTACAAATTCTTCATATCTTAGCGGCCTGTTATCTAACGCCGAAGGGAGTCTAAATCCATAATCTACCAAAGTTTGCTTTCTGCTTCTGTCCCCGTTATACATTCCTCTAATCTGGGGTAATGTAATGTGCGATTCATCAATTACGGTAAGAAAATCGCTGTCACACTGTTTAAAGTAGTCAAGTAATGTAAAAGGTGGTAGTCCTGGTTCTCTTTTTTCAAAGTATCTTGAATAATTTTCAATCCCATTAACATATCCAATCTCTCTTATCATATCCAAATCAAAATTGGTCCTTTGTGCAAGACGTTGGGCCTCTAAGAGTTTTCCTTCAGACTTAAACTGCTTTAATCTTATGTCTAAATCATTTTTTATTGTATGAAAGACATCCTTATAGGTTGATGGGTCAGTCATATAATGTTTTGCTGGATAAATTATTGTTGATTCTAGTTTTTTAGATATTTCTCCGGTTAGGGTTTCAAACTCTGAAAGCTTTATGACTTTATTATTCAAAATGTTTATTCTTAGACCAATATCAGAATATGCAGGAAAAAGATCAATGTCTTCGCCTCTAATTCTAAAGGTTCCTCTTTCAAAGCTATAGTCATTTCTGTCGTACTGAAGATCTGCCAGTCTTTCGATTATTTCGTTTTGACTCAAATCTTGTCCATTTTTAAGTTCCAAAACAAATCTTCCGTATTCCAAAGGAGAACCCAAATTATAAATGCAGGAGACAGAAGCAACCACAATTACGTCTTTTCTAGTTAATAAATTGGTAGTTGCAGCTAGTCTAAGCCTATCTATTTCTTCGTTGATTTGAACCTCTTTTTCGATATAAGTATCACTTTGTGGCACATAAGCTTCCGGTTGATAATAATCATAATAAGAAACAAAGTAACTTACTGCATTATTAGGAAAATAATCTCTAAACTCTTGGTAAAGCTGAGCGGCTAAGGTTTTATTGTGAGAAATAACTAAAGTCGGTTTTTGTACTCTTTCAATAACATTAGCCATAGTAAAAGTTTTACCACTTCCTGTAACTCCCAATAGCACTTGATGCTTAAAATCATTTTTTAAACCTTCTACAAGTTTTTTAATAGCTTCGGGCTGATCACCTTTAGGCTTGTAATTTGAAGTTAATTTAAAGTTCATAATCTTAATTTTAACATATATTGATATAGTCTGACTTCTTGACAAAGTTTGATTATTTTTCGTATATTTTATACATATGTCAGGAGTATTATACAGAAAAGAAAGAGAAGTCTTAGAATTTTTAGCACAGTTTCAAAAACAATACGGTTATTCTCCAACTTTGACTGAAATTGCACAGGGGACAAATCATAAGAGTAATTCAACAGTTCATACTTTAATTAAATCTCTGGTTGAAAAAGGATATGTACAAAAAGTTGACGGCAATACCAGAGTACTAAAAATTGTTGATGAAAAAGTATCATTATCGCTTATGGGCAGTAAGCCGGCGATAGAATTACCACTTTTAGGTTTTATCGCAGCAGGAAGTCCCCTAGAGCCTCACACAGACCCTAATGCGTCATTCTTTGTATCCGCATCGCTTTTGTCCGGCAAAAACACAGCTTATGTTTTACAAGTTAAAGGCAGGTCGATGATAGATGATGGAATATTGGACGGTGATTATGTAGTAATTGAAAAAATGAGTGATGCCAGTAATGGAGATATTGTTGTAGCAATGGTGGATGATAACCTCGCAACTTTAAAGAAATTTTTTAGAGAAGATGGTAGGGTGGTCTTAAAACCAGCAAATTCGGAAATGTCGCCAATTTACCCGACAAAATTAACAATTCAAGGAAAAGTTGTAGGATTGGTAAGAAAATTCTAGTAGATTATTTTCTTTTGAATTTGACAAGTTTTAATTTGTAATTAATATAAAATAAAACTCCAAGAATAAGTAAAACAACAATTACGACTTCAAATTGCCTAAAGTATCCTCCGATATTCTTCCACTGACTACCCAAATAAAATCCAAAATATGTTACTAGACTTACATAAACAGTAGATGCTAATAAATTTGCTATTACAAACTTAACAAATTTAACTTCGGATATTCCAGCGGCTACGGACATAAACGATTTAACGCCCGGTAAGATTTTTCCTACAAAAACAATTGGACTTCCATATTTACTTATCCATCCTGTTGCTTTGTGATAATCATGTTCTGTAATTAAAATAAATTTTCCATATTTCCTTATTAAAGAAAGCAGTAAATTTTCTTCTAAAAAATATCCAATTGAGTAACCGATTATCGAACCGATTAAATCACCTAAAATTGCCGTTAAGATTACGAGAATTAGAGATAAACTGCCAATATTCGCTAAAAATCCGGCAAATGGAAGAGTAACTTCAGAAGGAATTGGTATTGCAGAGGCGTTTAGTATCATCAGAATTAATATTCCTAAATAGCCTGTGGACTGAATTAGATGTATAATTAAGCCTGATAATGTTTCTAACATAATCTATGGGTAATTTATATATTGTATCAACACCAATTGGGAATTTACAAGACATAACGCTAAGAGCACTAAAGACCTTAGAAGAAGTAGATGTAATTGCTTGCGAAGATACCAGAGTTACTAAAATTTTAATCCATGAACATTTTAAGGACATAAAAGTTAAAATGTATGAAAAACTATTTTCCTTTTATGAAGAAAATGAGTTTGAAAGAATGCCCCAAATTATTAATCTTCTTATAAATGATAAAAATGTCGCATTAGTATCTGATGCAGGAACGCCAACAATTTCAGATCCAGGTTTCAAATTAGTCAGAGAATGTCTTGAAAAAAATATAAAAGTTATTTCAATTCCCGGTGCCAATGCTATAACTTCTGCATTATCTATTTCTGGTTTACCTACAGATAAATTTACATTTGTTGGTTTTCTTCCAAAGAAATCAGGGCACAGAAAAACACTTTTAGAAAATGTTCAGAAATCACAGGGAATACTCAGCTCAACCGTAATAATTTATGAATCTCCTTATAAAATAGTAAAAACTCTAGAAGAACTCAAAAGTGTTTTTGGAAATATTAACGTAACGCTTGCTAGGGAACTGACAAAAATTCATGAGGAAGTAAGGTCCGAAAAGATAGACACGTTATTAAATTTTTATACAAAAACAAAACCAAGAGGGGAATATGTAGTTCTTTTTAATTTAAAGTGATTTAATCTGACCTTGAATTTGTAAAAGACGATTATATTTTGCTACTCTTTCTCCTCTTGCCGGAGCTCCAAATTTTACGTAATCTGCATTTACCGCTACTGCTAGGTCAGCTATGAAATCATCATTGGTTTCGCCTGAACGATGCGAAACCGTTATTTTAAGACCCGCTTGTTTTGCCATTTCAGCAACCGCTAACGCTTCGATAACAGTTCCAATCTGATTTGGTTTAATAATTATTCCGGTAATTGTCTTTTTTTCTAGCGCAGTTTGAAGTCTGTAAGGATTTGTAACCGTGAGGTCATCTCCGACTATTAAAGTTTGTTGTGATAGAGAAGTATAGAGTTGATTCCAGCCTTCCCAATCATCTTCCGAGAGTCCATCTTCTAAGTAAAGTAGGTGGTAATCTTTGTTAAGCGAAATGTAAAAATCAACCATATCCTTTGAAGTCATGGCAATTGTTTTATCTTTAATATGGTATTTTTGTTCTGAATATAAATTGTTTGCTGCAGCATCCATCCCCAGAAAAACATCAAATCCAAGCCTAATATTAGCAGAATCGATCGATTGCTTTAGTATGAGCAAGGCATCTTGGTTAGTTGCCAGCTTTGGAGAAAATCCGCCTTCGTCACCTAAAAGAATTGATAAATTGTTCGTTTGAAGTTGATTTTTAAGTGAAAAGTAAACATTTGTGCCTATTTCCAAACATTCATCGAAACTTTTAGAGCTGGCAGGAATAACTAAAAACTCTTGAAAATCGATTGTTCCTCCTTCAGCATGTTTTCCTCCGTTTATTAAATTAAATGCAGGAATTGGAATTTTTATCGGAGTATTATCCTTTTTAACAAACTCTCGAAGGTATAAAAAGAGCGGAAGCACAGCACTTTTTGCAGATGCTTTGGCAACAGCCATAGAGACAGAGAGAATTGCGTTGGCTCCAAGCCTTGATTTGTTGTTTGTACCATCTAATTCAATCATTTTTTTGTCGACATCTGGATGATGCGCTGCTTCCATACCAATCAAACTAGGAGCAATAACATTTTCAATATTAATTATTGCATTTTGTACGCCTAGACCTTGAGATTTTTTTTCATTTTTGTCACGTATTTCAACAGCCTCATATTTTCCAGTAGAAGTGCCGGTTGGTGCTGACGCAATTCCGGTTGATCCGTCTGATAAAATAACAGCCGTTTCGATTGTGGGATGCCCCTTAGAATTTAAGATTTCTCTTGCCGAGATTTTTTTGATTTTAGCCATGACTATTTGTTTATAAATTCTCTTTCGGATTTAGAAAGAAGTACTCTAGTATTTTCAATTGCATCGGGTGAAACAGAAACACTGGTTACACCCCAATTAACAAGTTTTTTAACAAGCTCAGGATAAGTAGAAACAGCCTGTCCACACATTGACGAGGTAATCCCGTGTTTATGGGCGGTTTTTATTACATGTTCAAATGCCCAAAGTGTTGATTCATCCATTTCGTTAAATTCGCTTGCGACCTCATAATTATCTCTGTCAGTTCCCATAACGAGCATTGTTAAGTCGTTTGAACCAATTGATATTCCATCAATTCCAACCTGGATGAATTTTTCTAAAAGTATTACGTTAGAAGGAATCTCTACCATCATCCACAATTTAAACGTCGAAGATCGTTGAAGACCCGATTTATTAATCAAAACTTTAACTTTCTCAAGCTCTGAAACAGTTCTAACAAATGGAATCATTAGCCATAGATTTTTCAAATTCATTTTTTCTCTGATTTTTATAATTGCGCGAAGTTCCAAATCAAAAACTTTTGGGTCGTTAATATAGCGAAATGCTCCTCTAAATCCCAACATTGGATTTGACTCCTCAGGCTCGTAGTCTTTTCCACCTATAAGGTTTCTATATTCGTTAGTTTTAAAATCCGATGCCCGGTAAACAACCGGTCTTGGATAAAACGCTTTACAGAATTTAGCGATATCGTCGGCGAGTTTATCTACAAATTCATTTGATCGTCCATCTTTAATCATTTTTTTGGGATGAATACCAATATCTGCCATGATAAATTCCGCTCGCAAGAGCCCAACACCATCTGCATCTTTTTGAGAAATATCATCAGCCAGTTGGGGTTCGGCTAAATTTACATAAAGTTTAGTAGCTGTTTTGACTCGCTGCGAGGGAGTTTTTTGCATAACTTGCTTAATTGCAAAACCGCCTTTATAAACTTCTCCTTTAGTTCCATTAACCGTAATAATATTTCCGGTTTTAAGCACTTTTGTGGCTGTTTGAGTACCAACAACCGCTGGAATTCCCAATTCTCTTGAAACAATTGCAGCATGTGAAGTTCTCCCGCCACTATCCGTAACTACTGCAATCGCTTTTTTCATAGCAGGAACATAATCCGGATTTGTTTGCGGGGCCACCAGAATATCTCCTGAGTTAACTTTACCGATCTCTTTTGCTGATAAAATTAATTTAATTGGTCCAACGGCGATTCCCGGACTCGCCGGATCTCCTTTTACTATGATATCTGACTGAATCGGTATTTGAGTTAAAACGTTAATTGTTTTATTTTGCGTGGTGGTTACAGCTCTGGTTTGTACAATAAATACCTGGTTTTTTTCAATTGCCCATTCAATGTCTTGGGGGAAATAATAATGTTTTTCAAGCTGCAAGCCTAACTTGGCAAGTTCAATAATTTGCTTATCAGAAATTTTTTGTTTTCCGGCTTTTGATTTTTCAACTTTAACTTCCTTATTATCAACACCGGCTTTAATCATCATTTTTTTCTGAATAGACATTTTTTTGTTTAATATAGATAAGTCACTTTTTAAAACTTCGTAGTGGTCGGGATTTTCTGCCCCTTGAACAATTAATTCTCCTAATCCAAAAATTGATTCAATCGTTACTTTTGATTTATCGTTTGTAACCGGATCAAGCGTAAACATTATTCCTGAAGCATCGGATTCAACCATTTTTTGCACGACTAGGGCAATGCCGACTTTAATATGATCAAATTTTTGATTGTGTCTATAAAAAATTGCCCTGGCATTAAAAAGAGAAGCCCAACCTTCTTTAATCTTCTCAATTAATACAGCATCTCCTTTAACATTTAAAAATGTTTCTTGTTGTCCGGCAAAAGACGCTCCGGCTAAATCCTCTGCTGTTGCGGATGATCTTACAGCCACAAGGGTATCCGAAAACTTTCCTCCTAATAAATTATAGTTTTTTAAAACATTTTTAGTTAATTCTTGAGATAAAATACCTTCTATGATAAATTTTTTAATATGTGAGGATACCTGATCGAGAGACTTATTGTTATTAAAATTCGTAGTGGAGATTAGATGTTTGATTTTTATATCCAGTCGGTTCTCTTTTATAAAGTCATAGTATGCTTGTGAGGTAATTACAAAACCCGGGGGAACAGGAAATTTTGACTTAGTCATTTCTCCTAAGTTAGCGCCTTTTCCTCCAACCAAAGCGACATCTTCCTTGCCAACTTCGGAAAACCAAACTACATATGGGGCAGATCTAGACATATATTCTTATTATGAGATTTATTTATAAAATTTTCAAGGAGAAGTTATGAAGCAAGTATTTTTTTCAATTTTTCAACCATTTCAACCGGGGTTGGATCTTGACCGTACTCTAAAGCTAAATAATATGATGCCCAATCAGCGTAAGTGATACTTAAAAACATTTTTGAAAAAACATCTTCTCCCTGCATTTCAACTATCTCTGACTCAATTTCTTTTTCCTTTAATAAGCTTGCTGTTGCTTCATATCTTTTAATATTTTTAGGATTATCATCTAAGTCCTTTAACATAATAATAAAAAACTTTGACTGAGGATTTGTAAAACCAACCATTTCATTGTGATTAAGTTCCGGGAAAAAATTCCAAAATGCCGGAGTTTTTGCATTTTCATTAATTTTAATTTTCCATATCATAGCAACTGACATATACTTAGAAGAAGCATAAATAATTGGTGTTTTGCCTTTTAGTTTTTGAGCCAATTTTTTCCCTTTTTGTTCATACGTTTCCATTTTTTCATTAAATTTTTCTGACATTTTAAGTAAATCTTGAGTTTTATCGTCAGCCATTCCTTGATTTACAAGAATTTGATACATTGCGCCAAAAAAATAACCCGTTCCCATTCTAGGTTGATAGTTTGGATACGGAATAGGAAGCTTTACGTGTGGCATTCCATATTCTTTACATTTTTCTTCAAGTTTTCCACCACTGGAAAAACCGACAAATTTAAGTCCGTTTGCTCTTAATTCTTCAAGTGAAGCAAGAGTTTCTTCGGTATTTCCAGAATAGGAAGCAATAAAATTGAGGTTATTTTTACCTAAAGCGTTTTGGGAAAGTGAATAAAATCTATTTATTTCAACAGGAAAAAGAAGGTTCTGATTATCACAATAGGCTTTTAAAAGATTTGTAGGAAGTGCAGAGCCACCCATTCCAGAAACTGTTAGAGATTTAAATTCTCCATCAAGCTTAATACTTTTTGCAAGTTCCATTCCAATTTTAAATTGATTCGGAGTATCTAAAATAAATTGTCTAAAATTAGAAATATCTAATGGATTTAAATTATTCATTAAGAATTTTCTTTAATAAAATCAACCAGCTCTTTTGTTTTTTGATCTTGTAATTCTTTTGATTTTGCTTCCAAATTTAGCCTTAAAAGTGGCTCTGTATTGGATTTTCTTAAATTAAATCTCCAATTTTCGTACTCAACAGACAGTCCGTCGATATATTCAATTTTTCCATCAAAATATTTCTTCTCCGCAATTTTTATGATTTCATCTTTTTTTTCTGTCTCAAAGTTTATCTCTCCGGGACTAAAGTATTTAGAAGTGTAGGGAAGAGCTAATTTAGAAAGAGTAGTATTATATTTTGAAATCATTTCCCAGATTAAAAATAATGGAATTACTCCATTATCTCTAAAATAATTTTCTCTAAAATAAAAATGTGAGGACATTTCTCCTGCAAATACTGCATTTTCCTGTTTCATTTTAGCAGCAATGACCGTCATTCCCGGTTTTGAAATTATTACTTTTCCGCCCGAATTAACAATTTCTTCTGACGTTGCCCAGACAAGTCTTGGATCAATTAAGACTTTTCCACCCGGATTTTTAGAAAGTATTTCTTTGGCTAAAATTGCCGTAACAAAATAGCCTTCAATAAATTCTCCGTTTTCATCGGCAAAAAAACATCTATCACCATCGGCATCCCACGATACTCCTAAATCCGCTTTCTCTTTTTTTATAAGTGCAAGAGTTTCGGTCCGATTATCAGGTAGCAAAGGATTTGGCGGTCCTTTTGGAAATGTTCCATCTGGTTTTTCATTTAATGGAAATATTGTAAGTGGAAGATTATACATTTCAACCGCTTTTTTAAGAATTAAATAGTCAACTCCGAAATTTGCATTAGCGACAATTCTTAAAGGCTTTAATACGTCTTTGTTAATAAAACCAATTGAATTTTTAATAAAGTCTTCTCTGATATCAAGCTTCTCAACTGTTCCTTTTATGTCTGCATTTGGTACTTGATAAGAATTGTCTAAAAGCATATCCTTCATCTGAGAAAGTCCAGATTCACCCGAAATTGGCTCAGCGTTTCTCTTGCAGAAGTTCATTCCGTTATATTCCCTAGGGTTATGTGAAGCTGAAACAGTTATTCCACCGTCAACATCGCTACTTCCAACTGCAAAATAGTACTCATCAGTAGAAACTACTCCAATATCAAAAACGCTCACTCCAGCATCTACAAAAGCCTTAAGAATAGCATTAAATAAGCTTTCTCCGGATTCTCTTACATCTCGTCCTAATACTACTTTCTTGGGATTGAATAACTTTATGTAGGCCTGAGTAATTTTGCCTGCAACATCTTCATTGAAGTCAGTTGGATAAACACCTCGTACGTCGTAGGACTTAAAGATACTAGTGTTAACATTCATTAGTCTATATTATAAATCGGCTAAGAAAAAGTCAATGGATTTATTTAGTCCGAATGAAACTTTTCCTGTTTTGTGATTCTGTTCAATATCAAAAAGTTTTTTGTATAACTTTCTTAATTTTTCTTCTCCAAACAAGTTGGCTTGACTCTTTAGTTTTGATAGTTGCCAAGTTGCTAATCTTTTTGCTTCATCAATATCTGATGAGTTAGTTACTGTCGACATAAGAAGTCTGAATTGCCTAACTAGCATAAACCAAATTAGCTCTTCTTCTAAATTTACTCTTAACCTATTAAATAAAGATAAAGAGTTTTTATAACTATTCGGCTTTAAGCTATCTAAAAATACAAAAAGTAAAGAGGGGATTGAATAATTACTTATTTGGGAATTCTTTATCAATCCAATTTGTGTTTTTGATAATTCTGAACCTTCCCAAAAAACTAAGTTTAAATTTTTTTTGGAATTGATGTAATCAATTATTTTTTTAAATTCTAAAGTATTAGATTTATTTCCTGCGAATAAGTTTTCGATAAAAATAGTTTTTTCTCTTTCAAAAAAAGAATCACCCTCAATATTTTGGAAAAATAAATCAAAACTTAATTTTTCACCATTTAGTAAAACAAAAGATTCTGTTTTACTTTTAAGTTCAAAAAAACTTTCTCTGGTTTTTTGAATATCATTTCCGTGAATTATCGTAATCATCTTAATTTTTTAAATTGATCAAACAATTTATCTGCGGTTTTATGCAAATTTCTGGATTTCGTGTGATGGGGAACCAAAGCACCGGAAAAATTATTTGGAATATGCAAAAGTTCATGAATCAGAACTCGATACTGATTATCTTCATCTAATTTATCATAGTATTTTGATAAGACCTCTACAACGTAGTGTGGCTCAAGTTTTAAAACCCTTTGAAAAATTTTTGGCATAGACCATATTCTGGCATAAGCCCTGGATTTAGAGCCTTGCGTCCGATATCCATGTACATTGCTTAATGGAATATGCGATAAGTCTAAAACAGAAAGTATTTTTTTAATTTTTAAGTCAACGTCTTCGGCATCTTCCCACTCAAGTTTTTTACTTTTCGCACTAGAATGTTTTGTTATAAACTTTATCATGTGTGTTTGTCTGCAACATACGAAGCCGCATAAGCGTATGGTTTTGTTTTGGCAACAAATCCGTTACCGGTTACCATGCCCACAACTTCTTTAATCATATTCCTGGTGTCACCGTGCTCTCCAACGTCAACGTGAATCTCCAAGTTGTAATTAGGAGATTTACCATTTAATTGTTTTTTAAAAAGTGGAACAAAAATAGTAGCAAAGCTTAATGATGTGATAGTTTCGGAATATATTTTTTCTCTTAGAGAATGAATATTTTTAACATATTGTCTTCGCCAAAAATATTGACCCCCATAACCTTTTCTGTGAATTAATATTGCAGTTACTAAGTTGATAGTACTTCCAACTTTTTTATCATCTGATCTTTTTTCATGAGAATCAGTCCCGATAACCAAACTGTATTCTGCATCCGAATCCTCTTCCAAAAATAATTTAATTTTTTCAATTGTTTCAGTAATCGAAAGCATTCCATAAGTGTGACTTTGGAATATTTCGTCTGATAAATCACTGTTCATAAGCCTTGAGGCAATGCTAAATTATACCATAATCAAATTTTTAGCAGCCATTTAAAGATAGACCTGGTAGATTTGTCTATTCCCTCAAATACATTATCTATTTGTTTAGTATTTGGGAACGTTTCTAACGGTAATTTCTTGTTTAGTTCAATTAAATCTTTTGGATTAAATGAAAGTTCCGGTTCTCCTTTAATTTTAGAGAAACTTTTATAGCTTTGATAAATTTTTGTTTTCTCGCCATCTCTAATAAACGAAAAATTGGCAAACGGTCCTTGCTGTGAATATAAAATAAATGGAGTTATCGCAACAATACTTTCATCATTCCAATAGTTAAAAATAGCGTCATTGTAATAATTAGCTTGCGTAGCATCACTTACCGAATCCCTTGACCAGCCGGTTTCGGTTATAAAAACAGGAAGATTTTTTCCAGAAAGCTCATTTGCAAGCTGTTTTTGATAGTAAAAACTATATATTCCGGTATTAGATTTGGACGGTGGCCTTGAAAACGCCGGGTTAGGATATGAATGACTGGCAATTGCATCGATTTTATTAAAAATTCCCGGAACTGCTCCTTCCATTTGGTACATAAAAGAATAGTTATTTATTGATTGGTCGGGAATATTAATTGAGGCATTATCTAGGCCCCCCATAATTATAAAAAACTCAGGATTTTTTTCTTTAAATGCATCTACCGAATAACTTAAGATATTCGCATACTCAGTAGCATCCGGTATTCCTCCCCACTCATCTCCTCTATTTGGTTCGTTGAATATAACGATATATCTATTTTTTGTCGGCCAGGATAAATTATTTAAAAAATTGGCAAAGTCCAGCACATCATAATCTGTTGGCTTAGACCATGAAATGGTATTAAAATAATCACCGGTTGTAGCAATTCTTAAAATTGGAATTATATGCAGTTTTTTACAATCATCCATAAAACTCTGCCATTTAATCAAATCTTTATCTGAGGATTGAATGGGTATTGTCACGTAACCCCAATCACCCCCACTTGAATTTACCAATGTTGCGGCTTCGGAAATCTCTGAAGGAAATAAAATATGAATCCCAAATTTATTATTAGCATGAGAAGTTGCGTCATAAATTGCAAAGGAGGAACGAGGAAATAATAAGAAACATACTAAAAACAATATCAAAATTAGTTTTTTCATAGGCTTGGATATTTTACATCAATATGTAAATTAATTAAACAGAAGAGTATCTTGCAAAGAGACCGGTTGACAAAAGTCTACTTCTTTCTTTTTCTTCCAAAGCCAGTTCTCCATATTCAATTTTTTCTTTTTGAAAACCTAAATAATCTTCTAGCATGTTTGAAAGCATTTGCGAAGAAGATGAAATTGCATAAGCATTAACAATAAAAAATACTGGATTTTGCGATAAAATCTGCTTACAATTTTCTAGAAGTATTGGAAAGCTTTTATTAAAGTCCCAAATTTCACCATCCGGTCCATGACCATAAACCGGTGGATCCATAATGATGGCATCATACTTACTGCCTCTTCGTATTTCTCTGGCAGTAAAGGCAATTGCATCATCCAGTATCCACCGGATTGGCTTATCGGATAGATTTGATAGTGCTTGATTTTCCTTAGCCCAGGCAATAGATGGCTTTGATCCATCTAAATGAGTAACTTTCGCACCATTGACAGCGCAAACTAAAGAAGCAATCCCAGTATATCCGAAAAGATTTAACACATTAATTTCTTTCTTTGCTATATTTATTTTTTTTTCCATAAACTCCCAATTTATAACTTGTTCAGGAAAAACACCGGTATGCTTAAACGGAGTTAACTTTGCATAAAATTTAATATTTTTGTAGGACATTTCCCATTTTTGTGGGAAGTCTGACTGTTTATCCCAAGTATCATTTAGAAATGTAGCATCAACTTTTTCCCAAGCTTTTTTACCCGGCTTCCAGATAACTTGAGGGTCAGGTTTTGAAATTACATATTTTCCAAACCTTTCAAGGCGTTTTAAATTGCCACTATCTAAAAGCTCATAATCTTCCCAGCCAGCTGTTTTTACGATTTGCATAAGGAAATTCTACCATAAAATGGTAAAATACAGTTATGTTAGTTGATGAAGTTGATATTTTAGTAAGCGGAGGAAACGGTGGAAACGGCAGAATAAGTTTTAAAAGAAATGCTCAAACCGCAAAGGGAGGGCCTGATGGAGGAAACGGTGGAAACGGAGGAAATTTATATTTTGAAGGGGTAGATGATTTTACCGCTCTTTCTCAGTTTTCTTATACAAAATCTGTTCTTGCAGAAGATGGTGTTGATGGTGGAAAACAAAATTTATACGGCAGAAACGGAACAGATAAAATTGTAAAAGTTCCAGTAGGTACAGAAATTACAGATTTAAAGACAAACCAAGTTTTAGAAATAAAACAACCTTACGAAAAATTATTAATAGCCAGAGGTGGAAAGGGTGGAAGAGGAAATAATGAATTTAAATCAGCAACAGTTCAGACACCTAGATATAGAGAGCCGGGTGAAAGGGGAGAGGAAAAAAAATTAAGATTAGAACTTAAGCTAATTGCAGATATTGGACTAATTGGGCTTCCTAATGCCGGAAAAAGCAGTCTCTTGGAATGCCTAACCAATGCTCATCCTAAGATAGGCGATTATCCGTTTACCACACTCGAACCGAATTTAGGAGTTATACATGGCTTAGTACTTGCAGATATACCGGGACTTATCGAGGGAGCAAGTGGCGGAAAAGGATTGGGAATAAAGTTTTTAAAACATATTGAAAGAACAAAGCTTCTAATTCATTGCATAGATTCAACTTCTAAGAATATTTTAAAAGATTACAAAACTATTAGAAACGAATTAGAAACATATAATCAAGCTTTAATAAGTAAACCAGAAATTGTGTTGATTACCAAATCAGATTTAGTAAACGATAAAGATAAGCAATTGAAATTAGGTCAAATTAAAAAAATTAATCAAAATGTTTTCCTAATGTCCGTGTATGATGAGGAAGCACTAAATAACCTCAAAAAAATTATCACAGATACAAAATAGCCGCAAAAAAACCCCTTGCGGGGTTCTTTCGGGGCGTCTATTGCTAGACTTCCTGCCTTTTTGATACTTACGTATCTGAAGGTTTAAATATTTTATACTGTTTATTAAACCCTGTCAATAGGCAAAATAGCTTTACTTCTTTTTATTCTTTTGTCTTCTTGTTACAGCATTAAAAACTATTCTTGATTCCCCATCTCTTATTAATCTTGAAGTTTCATCCTTGGTGTCTGTAACAATTAAAATTGCTTGTATTGGAAATCCATGATGCCATAAAGCATGAATCCAGGAAACATCTGATAACAATCTAGCCTCTTGTTCGGCAATTGAGTGAATTTCTGCAAGATCTGTTTGCCCTCTTTCTTCAACTTGCTCGACTCTTTGAGCATTTAAAGTTCTTAGACTTTCGTACTCTGCCATCCTTGCTGTAAAAACTTCCATATCCTCTGGCGTTTCAACCCGAACAAGATTCATTGGGGGGGGTGTTATCTCAGGGAACCCGTCATTTTTTTGTTCTTTTTTTGACATGTGGGGATTTTACAGAAAGTAGATTGATAATTCAATAAGTATTTTGTGAACGTTTACGAAAAAATTCGAACCTTTTTTAAAAATTAATTGCCGCATTGCGTCAGCTCCTCGCTCGTCCGGCTTCGCCGTCCTCGCTTCGTCGCTATTCCCTGCCTGCCGGCAGGCAGGGCGTTCTGCGCGGCGCCCCCACCCGCCGCGCTTCCGTTATTTTTTGCGCGCGTTTTGGGAACGTTCCGTTCCCTTTATAATATCACAGTGAATCGGCCAATCTCCACCATTTTGGCCGATTCATCCTGAACTTGTTGAAGGATTCCAAGTTCGGAAACTTCCAGTTCCACCACAATTTGACTTCAGATTTTTGAGTTCTCGCCAAGTCGAAGAAAGACAAACCTATTTTCCTTTTCCCGCCCCTTGTGATACTTCGCTTTTGTACAATAGTACAAAACTACAAGACCGTATCAACCCACCCAATTAGTTGTTGGCGGCTCCGCCGCTTGCAATTTTTATTATGCTCTGACTAGGTCGCGATACATATGGCACTCTGGCCATATAAATAAATGCGACTAAGATGGACTCTTCCCATTCTCAAGTATGAAGCGTATGTTGGCTTCATGAAATCAATTAATAACTCTCTGGGGTTCTCTCAAAGTGACGTTGCCCAGTTCAGATTCCGGTGTCTTCAAATACTGGAAAGACAGGGATTCGAGGGAGTTCACCTGGCCTTTCCCTCCGTCGGGAGACGAAGTGTATTCCGCTGGCAGGAGAAATACATCAAATCAGGAAAGAAATTGTCTAGTTTAATCCCCAGATCAACAAGACCGCATCAAGTACGCCAGATGATTGTTCCTTCTGAAATATTTAGTTTCATCAAGGCCATGAGAGAACAACACCCCAACCTTTCTAAATACAAGATTAAGATATTTCTTGATGAGTTTTGTAAAGAACATCATCTAGTTATTCACTCAAACACTTGGATTGGTGAATTGATTAGGAGAAACTCATTCTTCTTTAACACCAGAAAGCCGGTAAAGAGGCAAAGAAAGGCGAAACAACCCAAACTACGCATATTTAAGTGTCCCAAACAGACGGATGTGACCCTTGGATATCTTCAGGTAGATGGAGTAAAAGTAGTCTGGGAAAACCAAGAGATTAAGTTTTTCTGTGCGGTAGAGTTAAAGACCAGACATGCCTACGCCAAACGGGTGTTTTCCTTGTCGAGTCTTCAGGCTAAACAGTTTCTTTTAGAGACAGTGGACAAGGCACAATATCCAATCCACACCGTCCAAACAGACAACGGGTCTGAGTTCGCCAAATACTTTGATGAGGCTCTCAAAGAGCTTTCCGTGACTCATCTTTGGTCTAAACCACACTCTCCCAAAGTTAATGGCTATGTGGAACGATTCAACGGTGTCATTCAAGAAGAGTTCATTGATTACCACATCGACCTGGGAGTAATCGACAAGCCTCTGTTTGACCAGATGCTTACTGATTGGCTTGTTTACTACAACACCCAAAGACCTCATCATTCTTTGAATCTACTAACACCTGAAAAATACCTGCTAAACTTACAGCAACAAATTACCAACCCCCAAAGTGCCAAATGTATCCGACCATGACATGCTCTTGACAGAGAGAGAGAGAGAGTTAAATATAAGTATGGATGGAATGTTGAAATTTAAAAAGATAAAAACCCTCTTCTCTCTTCTTGTTTTTTTACTTTTGGTATTAATGCCGGTTGTTAGTCTGTTTGTTGCCGTGCCTAAAGTGTATGCTGCCACATCCCCAACACTGAGTGCGTTAACAGATTTCTCCGTCCTGGGTGGCCAGGAAGTAACGTGTACTGGAGCAACCACTACCACCGGAGGAGTGGGTGTCAGTCCTGGTACCTCAATTACCGGCTTTCCAGTTCCGTGTACTGCCGGAGGAATCGGAACGCAAATAAATACCGCGAGCGCTATAGCGGCTCAGACTGAAGCGCTTACCACCTTCAGCACTCTCGACCAAACCTGCGATATAAACTTTGGGGCGCAGGATTTAACCACAGCCGATTTCTCCGCTAACGGTGGCGGTGTGGGTTCCGCCCCGCCGGGTGTTTACTGCTCCACCAGTAGCTTCTCACTGAGCGGAACCTTAACTCTAACCGGTTCAGGCGTCCATATTTTTAAAACTGTGTCAACGCTCATTACATCGGCCGGATCATCTGTTACCGGTGGTGACTCTTGTAATACTTGGTGGAGAGTTGGCAGCTCTGCGACTCTTGGCACGACTACTGCGTTTAGAGGAAATGTTTTTGCACTTAATGGTGTGAACGCCATGAATAGTGGGGCAACCTTAAACGGTCGATGGGTGGGGCTATCTGCCGCTACAATGACATTAAACGCCAACTCCATTTCAGGACCAACATGCGCTTCCCCAACTTCAACTCCGACTCCAAGTTCCAGCTCCAGTTCAACTTCGTCGACCAATGCTCCTGCTGTTTGTGTCTCAACTGGCGTAAACGCTACACCGTTAATAATAGAAACCAGAAGAACCAGTCCAACGAGTATATATTTAAATTGGGGTCCATATGAGGGAGTAAATACTTTTATTGTTGAATATGGTGCTAAAAATGGGGAGTGGTTGTACAACGTCAAAGTTACAGGTTTCTCGACGACCATAAACGCTCTTTCTCCCAACCAGCCCTATTGGTTTCGGGTGGCAGCTACAGACAATTGTGCGGTAGGAAGTTATTCGGTTGCAAGACTTGCAGGAATAGGTCTGCCAAATACGGGGATTGATCCCGATGATAAAAATATTCCATGGAACATTATCATCTCGCTTGGTGCAATTGCGTCTTTGCTTTTGCTCTTGGCAACTCGAAGGAAGCAAACAATTTAGTTCCACGCTTTTTAGTAATGAAAACTTTTTTAAGAAAACGATTGTTTGTAATTATCATTACAGGATTCGCACTCTGCCTATTGCTCGTTTTACCTCTCCGTTCAACCCAGAGCGATTCGATACCACTTGCTTCAAATACTGCCGCTCTACAAAGCCAGGAACAAGCGAGCATTGGACTTCCAGTGCGTTTGAAGATTCCAGTTATCAAAGTCGATGCCGCAATCGAGTATGTGGGTCTCACGCAAAGAGGAGCAATGGACGTGCCTAGGAGTCCTGAAGATGTTGCCTGGTTTTCTCTCGGACCACGCCCTGGGGAGAAAGGTAGTGCTGTTATCGCAGGTCACATCGACTGGAAAAATGGGGAAGCGGCGGTGTTTAATAGTTTATATAAATTACGCAAAGGGGACAAGCTGTATATTGAAGACGACAAAGGAGCGTCTATTTCTTTCATTGTTCGGGAAATTCGTACCTATAATCCAGGAGAAGATGTGCCTGATGTTTTTTATCAAAGCGAGGGTATTCATATTAATCTAATTACCTGCGATGGTGTCTGGGATAAATCCAAAAAAAGCTATACCAACCGACTGGTAGTATTTGCCGATCTCAATGCTATAATTAGTATTAAATATATGAAAGTGTTATTTTACAAAAGTGATATTCAAGTTATGGTCCGTCTGCAAGCGCCTAGAGCGCTAGCGATTGGCGGACGACAGGAAGGAGGTGACTCTCAATGGCAACAACAATCGTGAACGCTCCTCCAGCAAACAATTCATCAGATAATGGCATAGGGTTGTTAATCGGTATAATAGTATTAATCATAGTCGGAGGGCTTTTGTTTTATTATGGACTACCGTATGTGCAGCAGATGACGAGCGGTGGAATCCAAGTCAATGTTCCAAAAAATATTGACGTAAATGTAAATCAGCCTAAATAAGACTGATTACGAAATAGAAAGGAGGTGAAATAATTATGGGAATAATATTATGGATAGTTTTTGGAGCAATAGTTGGGTGGATTGCAGGTATTGTTATGGCAAGTGACCATGGAATGCTTGAAGATATTATCTTAGGCATCATTGGTGCATTTGTCGGAGGCTTCATTATGAATTCCTTTGGGCAACCAGGAGTAACAGGGTTTAATCTTTATAGTATTCTTGTTGCCATTGGAGGCGCAGTTGTCCTTATTTTCTTAGGACGATTGATTCATAAATAAGGTAAAGTAATACGAAGGAAAGGAGGTGAAAAATATGACAATAACAAAACAAGACGAAAAAGGCGGAGTTAATCCAGTTGCAGCTGCCGTTGCCGGAGCCGTTATCGCCGCAGGCGTTGCCGTTGCCGGAGCTATAGCTCTATCTGATGAAAAGAATAGAGATAAAGTAAAGGAAGCGCTATCAAATGCAAAGGACCAAGTCAAAGAATACGCTTCTGATTTACAAAATGCCGGACAAGAGAAAAAAGAAGAAGTAGAAGGAAAACTTGCTGAAGGTAAAGCCGAAGTAAAGAAAGTAACAGATTCAGCAAAAGATTCTGCGCATCACGCAGGTAAATAAGCAAAAAAGTAACACCAAACGTCTGGTAGTATTTGCCGATGAAGGGCGATAATATTTAATTAAGTATGTTTTCAAAAAAGAGGGGGTGATTAGATATGGCAAATAACGAAAACAAAGGTATGAACCCAGCAGTTGTCGGAGTAGTCGGGGCTGTTGTTGGTGCGGCAACTGTGGCGGCCGGAGTCGGAGCAGCCCTCTTCTCTAATAAGGACACCCGTAAAAAAGTTCAGAAGATGGGTGAAAAAGCATACAATGAAGTTAAGGATAAAATTGACTCGGCTAAAAGCGAGGCTGAAAAGAAAATACATGAGTAAGATATATTTATGTTAATTTTTTAGTTCTTTAAAAATTTTTGCATTTTTTTCTTTTGATCCCGATTTCATCGGGATTGTTCGAGCCGACTTTTTCGGAGGCACGGCGGGTGGGGGCGCCGCGCAGAACGCCCTGCCTGCCGACAGGCAGGGAATAGCGACGAAGCGAGGACGGCGAAGCCGGACGAGCGAGGAGCTGACGCAATGCGGCAATTAATTTTTAAAAAAGGTTCGAATTTTTTCGTAAACGTTCACCATTTTGGAAATGGCAGCAGAATTGGGGGTCCCGCTTTGCGGGACGCCCCCAGAATTCAGCGCTGCAAAGGGATATTTTAAATTTGGCTGGAGTCGCCGGTTAGAATGAAAGGACAGAAAAGAAAAAACGCAAAAATTTAGAAAAGGTTAAAGAACTTTTTAAAAGAGTACACATGTACTAGACTAAAGTATGAATAAATACATAGCATATTGCAGAAAATCCACCGACGAAAAAGACAAACAAGTTTTATCCATCGAGGCGCAAATTGCCGAATTAAAAGAATTTGCCAAGCGCGATCATCTGGAAATTACTGAATTTATTACCGAAGCCAAAACCGCCAAAATGCCAGGTAGAGAGCAATTTGCGCTGGTGTTGAAGAAAATTGAAAAAGGCGAAGCCCAAGGAATTGTTAGCTGGCACCCCGATCGTTTAGCCAGAAATAGTATTGACGGCGGAAAAGTAATCTACCTTCTTGATTTAGGAAAATTAATTGACTTGAAATTTCCGTCTTTTTGGTTTGAAAACACCCCGCAAGGAAAATTCATGTTATCAATTGCCTTCGGCCAGTCAAAATATTATGTGGATAATTTAAGTGAGAATGTAAAAAGAGGCAACAGGCAAAAACTTCGACGTGGCGAATGGCCGAGTAAAGCGCCTTATGGCTATATCAATAATCCCAAAACAAGAGCGGTTGATGTTGATCCCGAATTATCCAAAGTGGTCAAAAAAGCTTTTCAGCTTATGGCCGAAGGCAATAAATCATTTACGGAAATTTCAAACTTTATGTTTAAGTTTGGGTTGAAGCGGGAAAGTTGTGGAAAACCAATTAAAGTTGATCAGATTAAAAAAATGTTATCCAACAAATTTTATGTGGGAATTTTAAAATATGCGGGAGAATATTATCAAGGTTCGCATAAATGCTTCATCCCAAAACCTCTTTTTAATGAAGTCCAAAAGAATGTAGAGAAAATTTTGCGTCCCCGTCAAAAAGGTCACAATTTTGCGTTTACAGGGTTAATGACTTGCGGAGAGTGCGGCGCCGCAATCACGGCAGAGCAACATATTAAAAAGTATAAAAATGGAACTTCCCAAACTTTCATCTATTACCGCTGTACTAAAAAATTAAAAGTTTGTAATCAAAAATATGTTCCCGAAGATGATTTAGAACTACAACTAAAAAAAGTGGTTGGTGATTGCGGCTTGCACCAAAATTGGGAACCATATTTTGAAAAATGGATGGCTGAAGATGAGAAAAAAGATCGGACTAATTCCGAAAATGACTTAAAGAAGCTTGGCGAGAACTCAAAAGAAATTGAAACGAAACTAAACAGACTTCTTGACGGCTATTTAGATCAAGTGGTGGAACCGGAAGTTTACAAGGAAAAGAAAAACGAACTATTTGACGAAAAACTAAAAATTCAGGAGCAAATTTCCAGAATTTCAAAATCCGGTTCGTCTTGGCTCGAACCCATGAGAGAATTCGTAATTAGCGCCTTGCAGGCGCAAAAAATCGCGCGCGCAAAAAATGAGTGCCATGATTTGGCAAGCATGGCAAAAACTGTCGGCTCGAACTATTCTTTATTTAACCGGCGACTCCAGCCAAATTTAAAATATCCCTTTGCAGCGCTGAATTCTGGGGGCGTCCCGCAAAGCGGGACCCCCAATTCTGCTGCCATTTCCAAAATGGTGACGCCAGTGGGATTCGAACCCACGATTACAGGGATGAAAACCCTGTGTCCTAGGCCGCTAGACGATGGCGCCATCTAAGTAAGCCTGTAACAAACCTAATTATATCTAAAACCTTAGTTTTAGGCAAATTAAATTCTGTTTAGCTTTTTGCGTATTCCTTCAACAATATCACCAGCTGTTTTCTGACCACCTAAGCCAAATGCAATTCCCCCGGCAATAGCCAGCATTGCAACAAAACCCGTAAACAAAATTTTTATTAAATCTGTGGCAACACCTAATTGGCTAAGTACGGCTAAGATCACAAAAGTATTAATAGCCCACCTAGTTACCGAAGCAATTGTAACTGCTGTTTGGTCATCCACTCCTTTAGCAGATGCCAAAACTACATCATGGGAAAGTCTTGCGAAAACAAAACCCACCATTGCAATTACTGCTGCTACAAAAACATTTGGAATGTAATTTAAGAATTCGTTAAGAACGGTAATAATTCTTGGAAGTCCCCAGACATCTGCAGTTGGAATTAAGAAAACTATTATTACAAACCATCTCACTATCTCTGCAAGAATTGTTGTCCAAGTAAATTCATCTTTAACGGTTGGCACTCCGTATTTTTTAAGGAACACTTCTAGCTTTACAGTCTTTAGAACGCTAATTACAACCTGTCTAACAATAGACGCAATAATTATTCCGATAAGAAGAATAACTGCTCCGGCTAAAAATTTTGGGATAAAAGTAACAACAGAGTAAAAAGCACTATTAAAGGAGGCAGCTAGAGTTGAACCAATGTTTGGCATTTCATTCACCTCCTTTCATTGTAGAAATCAGATTCAGTCTATATCCTTTTTGCTAACCTTGTCAAGTAATGGCTAGCTTGGTATAATCTTATGATTGGGCCGGTAGCTCAGCGGTAGAGCAGGAGCCTTTTAAGCTCTTGGTCACAGGTTCGAATCCTGTCCGGCTCACTGTCTGGAATTCTGGATCACTTAATTCACTAGTTAGCTTGATATAAGGAGCTAATTTAGGTGTTCCAGAAATTAAATCTTGGTAGGTAGGAGCCTCATCGAACATTACACCAAAATAAGCTGCTCTCTTGAGGCTATCTGAGCTCCCCAGTATTAAAAATTCAAGGTGTTCCAAGTAATCAGATACCACTTCCATAACAATATCCATCGGAATGTCGCTATTTTCATGTATCTTATCGTTTTTAAGCTTTGTGATATCTCCTTCTAATTTATTTACATC
>JBBRCK010000003.1:0-70098 GCA_038205015.1 Candidatus Levyibacteriota bacterium
ACGAAATTTGGAAACAAAAAAGGAAAGGTTCAAAAACCCGCCCGCATTCCTCCCCAGACCCCTCCTGCGGGCGGAACGGTAGCCGAGCGGGGTGAGAAGCGAATACTTGGAGCTTCGCAAGGTCGGAGCGCGACGGCGCGAGACGGGGTCGCGAGATTTTTCAGCAGAAAAATACTTGTGACATTCCATTCCCCCAGAAAAATAGTTTGCCCTGCCGAGTCCAAATTAATTTTCAGGATTTTCGTCAAAAAATGTTCGAACTTCGTTCAAAAAACACCGCTCAATTTTCCTCTAAAGGAAAATTTTTAGAAAGCCAATCTCCGGCCTTATCGGTAAAAGACGGTTTAACATATTCCCTAAACGATAGGTACTCAACTAAGAATTTTTGTATTTTTTCTCTATCTTCGGGATTAAAAGTGATGGTTAATTCTCCAGGAAGATAAGCCTCTGTTCGAATACGGATTGTTTCTACGTTGTCTTTTTTTATAAAATAAAAATCATAAAGTTCTTTCCACAGAAAAAAAGCGTCTTCAATCTGAATTCCTTCATTACTCATTTTGTAGTAAAATTCCTTAGGCGGGACGCTGGAAAGAGCAAAAGCGACAAAAACTAAAGCTAAAACAACCGCCATTAAAAGATATTCAGAGAAAAGAAATAAAATTATTTCAACCAAGAGCATCATTAATAGTGCGGTTAGAAAGTATTGTTTGGCTCTTTTTCTAAAGGGTCTTCCTGGGGACTTCCATTCAAAAATTTTGCTATTTTCAACTTTCGGCCTGTTGTCAGACTCTTTTTTAGATGGCATATTTTTACTTTAAGACATTAAATAAATTAAGTCAAGAAAGTTTAATTAATAGCTTTATTTTGATATACTGATCAAGCATTAGGAGAGATCGCATAGTGGACTAGTGCGGCGGTCTTGAAAACCGCTGTCCCTGCAAGGGGACCGTGAGTTCGAATCTCACTCTCTCCGCAGAGAAAATTATTATTTTTTCATCACTTCGGCAGAAGCGATACTGACTGCAGCTATTGCCAAAAGGGCTAGAAATCCGAAGTTTTCCCCTTTTTTTCTCAATTCATCAATCTTTTTAGTTTTTTCCTGTCGATCAGCAGCTTGTTCTTCGGTTTCTCCTGCATCTTTTTGGCGTTGACCATTTGCAACCATTTTATCAAGAACGTTATTCATATTGCCTGAGCGGAAGGCTTGCTCAATCCCTTTTGCAACATCTTCCGGAACTTCGCCGTTTTCTACTGCTTGACAATATTGCCTTATTGCTTCTCCCAAGTCTCCATCCTTGGTAAGCGTTGCAACTTCTTGTAGTTGCTGTAATCTAGCATGTTCATTAACAAGTGTCTGTTGTTTTGCGACAAGCTCAGCCTGTTGTTGTTTTAAGGCATCTGCTTCGGGGCCTGTTGGGCTTGCTTGTAATTTTGATTCAACTTCTCGTAGTTCTCCTGATAATGCGAGTGCGTTTTCTTCGGTTTCTTTTACCGCGGAGCCAACATTTTCCGTGGTAATATCGGAGTTACCCGTTAAAACCTCTGCAACTATATCTCCACCTACCACAATTTCTTCTCCTATTCGCTCTCTAATACGCTGTTGCTGTTCTGGGGGAAGTATCTTTCCTGCCGGGGAATTAAGATAAGCCTCGATTGTATCTCGAGTAAAAATGCCCCTCCTTTGCGCAGTTGCTTCGACCGTTTTTCTGGTTGAATCTAATTTATCATCTGCAAATAATCGTCCTTTTGCAGCTTCTGCTTCGTCTCCTCCGGCAATTTGGGCAACATGATATTCAAAAAGAACCCCTTCTTCTTCCGGTAGTCTTTGGCCTAATTCGATCTGCTCTGCAATTATTTGAGCCTGAATTAAGGCATCCCAAGATACCTCGCCATAACTAGTTGCCGCAGTAGATAATCCTTCGGGCCGGAGTTCAATTTGTGCCATAGCCACACCACTTTTATTAATTTGTCCCCTAAGGCTCATGACTTGTACTTGTTGTCCATTAATCTCAACGACTACAGGATTTCCGTTTATTTCCAGGCCATTTGGATTCTTGGGATCGACATAGGATATTGGTTCCGGACCCCCCGATTCTGTTTCAGCTTTTTTTGTAAATAAGATGTTTATTGCTCGCTCCGCGTCAGTATTTAGGCTTGCTAGGTCTTGACTTGCTATTTCTTTCACTAATCGATTGGCAATACTTTTTCCAACTATTCCGGCGCCTTTCTCTATGCTGGCAATAGTTGGAGGAGCGGCTTGTTCAGCTTCGGGCAAAGGGGTAGCTGGCTCAGCTACTGTATCTGGAATCGGCCCGATTGGTACTTCACTTGCTTCGTTCATAACTAAATATTAGTTGATTTTTTTTGTTAAATCAACTAATAATAGTGTATGGGCGGTATAAGCGCAGAAGCAGCAGCAAGTTTAGCAACAACAACTACGGGTGAAAAATCTACCAGTAATCCTTTTGCTCTGGTAAGAAAAACAGAAACAGCAACCCCGACTGGACCGGTAATGAAATTTGACAGAAACAGGTTTATGGATAGCTCATCTGGCCAAGTGGCGCTGGAGCGTGGCGATCGTCGCCAAATTGAAGGCGTAGTTAGTCCTGATACAAAAGTAGAATTAAGCGCGGTGGTTGTAAGTGGCTATCGGGATTTTGCCAGGGACCACACGCAAAAATTAATAGATTTAGTAAATGCTGGACGTTATGAGGCAATGAAAGCGCAGCAAGCCACAGGTCAGGTGGCGTATCTGGAGGATAATGAATTACTTAGACTTTTTTCAGAAACTGCTGCTAACGGAACGCTGCTTCAGGTAAAATCTCAACAAGAAGTTGCAGATATTATCGCAAAACACCCATATATGATACAAAACCTTGCAGTTATAGGTGAAAGAGTTGCACGGGATAACTTAGCAGCCCTAGGAATGAGAGCTTATATGGATAGGCCCGGAACAAGAACGCGAATTGAAGATGCTCAAAGAGTAATCGATTTACCAGTTGGTCAGGGAAGAGTGACAGAGGCATATAGCAGAGTGGTTGAGTGGGCAAACGCCAGGCAAGAACAGGGTGGAAGAGTGGGTGATCATACCAACCTACAAGATTTAGGCATTAGACTTAATAGTCGTACATCCAGAGGTGTTCTTGCCACAAGCATGGCTACGGGGCTTTTATTTGGTGGCCCAGGGGGAGCTGCAGTTGGAGGCGCCCTGGCAGGAGCAGGTCTTTTTGTTGGAAGTAGGCTAACAAAAGAGGGTCCAAGTATACATATTGTGCGCGATCAAAGTGTTTTAGATCGGGCACAACAGCCGGAAGAGCAGGCCAGAATGGAAGGGATTATAAAAGTTGATCCTAATCATCCCGAACGCACAACCAGAGAGCAGTTAGCAGAGGGAGAAGCGATTAAGCTGATTTATCTTAGAGCGCTGTATATGAAAGACTTAAAAGTTGACCCCAGCAACTTGGATGCGTTTTCAGATCAATTTATTGATAACAATTGGGGTCCAGATGGCGCACAGACGCCCGAAAAAACTGACACTAAAATGCAGGCGGCAATTAATGAGCAATTTAATACTCTTGGTGGTCCTATGGCAGCAACTCCCGAGGATGCAAGGATAATATTTAGAAGAGCAGAAGAAATTGTTTTTATGGAGCAATTTAGATTAATACATGAAGAAAGTAAACCTGCGGTTGATACGGCAAAATTATTAACCGGAAAGCTGGTTGAAATGCAACCCGGTGGAGCTGTTGATAAAGCCAGAAAACGTGAAGCGGCAGAGGAAAAGACCTTGTTGGGAAAAGACAAAGCGGGTGTTGAGGTAACACGGGTGGCAGTGGAAAGCATGGCAGGGAAAATTAAAACATTAGTAGACGCAGATACTGTATTAAATGATGAATTAGCAAAAATTGTTGGACCTGCTGGGGCATTAGATTATATAAATGCAGTCGCGGCTTTAAATGAAATGTTAAGTACTACAGTTGCAGCGGGCGCTAGTGTTAGAGTTGAAAATGCAGACGGTGTTCCGGTTGAGATTAGGGCAATTCCTGCTGAAGAGGAAGCCGCAAAAGCCGACGCAAGAGCAGCGATAGCTGCCATTCCACCACAGGGTACTATGACGACAATGCAATATGATAGATTTCTCCAAAAAGCCGAGACCGATATTAATGATAGGCTCACTGCAAAACTGGAAGAATTTAAGGTTCAGCGTAAATTGATTGGAGATACGCTTACTAAATTAAGAGCTGCTCAAAAAGCCACCACAGAAACAAGGCCGGTTATAGAATCCGGAGAAGTAATTAAAGGAGCACAAGAGCTCGTTAAAATACAAGATGCATTTGATAGAGTTACTACGGCAGGTTTTACGGAAGCACATTTGTTAGCTTTTAATTTTGATCAAGAAATGGCAGACGCTAATCTTTTGAACTCAATGAATCCTGATTTGGGTTGGCCGGAAAGCGATAATGAGATAATGCGTCCGGATCTTAGAAGCGCAATAATTCAAGCTAGAGCAAATAATAGAGAAAGAACAAGCGTGCCTAATGCGACTGTTGTAGAAACTAATTTTAACACAGCGCGGGCTTTAAATTTTACCCTAGAAGAGCTTTCAATTTTAACTTCGGATGAATTGGTTATTTTATCTACCTCGCGAACTCCAGCTGGAACAACACGGATGACAAGACCACAGCTAATAAGAGCTCAATTGTGGGCAAGAGAAAAAGTAAGATATACGCAAGAGGCGATTAGACAGGAAAATACCAATATTGAATCTGCAGAAAGAGTTCAGGATGTAAATTTAGCCAGGGTTGACATGAAAGAAGAAAGGGAGCAGCTTGAAATGGTAATAGATGTTGTTAAGCATAAACAGCAAATTGAAGCTCGGGCAAATAATGCCTGGATTGACAGAGAGGTTAGAACCAGCCTTGAAGACGTTAATCCCGTAACGGTGGTGGCCAATAGTTATACTCCCGCAGAAGTAGCTTCGGGTCTTCCGCGAAATGTACTGGAAATTATTAATATTTTAACTGATTATCAAAATAAGTCGGATAGAAATGGCGCTTTTTCACAGATTTGGAGAAACTTTGGTTCTGTACCCAACGGGATACTTTTAGAAAGATTAAATAGCGCCTTTGAGTTTACACCGGCAATTGGCCCCGGCATACCCGATATTAATGTGTTCGCAGCCGAAATTCAAAATAGAGAAAACACCAGTCCAACTTTTAGTATGGAATTAGGTAGAGCGCTAGGGCGCAATGCAGTTAGAGAATTTGGGCAGTGGGGAGAAAGTTTAAGTAGAATATGATTACAACCAAAGCCATAATTAATTTATTACCATTTCAAAGCGAGTTTAAACTCGACTTGTTAGAGAAGTTTGATACTTTGTCGGAAGAAGAACAGGCAAGAACCGCTGATATTATTTGGCAAGCATTTTATATGGTGTATGATATAAAGCTTAAAAATAATGTTGACAAAATTATGACAGAAGCGGATAAAAACGGTGAAAAATTTGATCCCACTTTTTATAAAAAAGCAGCCGACAGAACTGATGATGAAATTAGGGAATTATTGGCCTCATCATCTCAAACGCTTGATTTGGAAGAAGCGAGAAAAAGCATGGAAATGATTATTAGAGAAATTAATGCCGCGAAAACAAGTAGGCCACTTAAGAATTAATTTATCTACTTGCTCGTAAAGCATTTATAATTACCCCAACGTCAATTGCTTCTTGTAAAAAAGCTCCCTGAATTGGAGAAATGAAACCTAGCGATGCAAATCCCATTCCCAAAATACTTATTCCAATTCCAATAAAAATACTTTGTTTGGCAATAGCAACAGTTTTTTTGGAGATATTTAAGCAATCAACTACCAGCGAAAAATTTCCTCCTAGGAAAACTATATCTGCAGCTTCGGATGCAGCAGTTTGCTCCTCATTACTAAAAACCATTCCTACGTCCGCCAGGGCTAAAGCCGGTGCGTCATTAATTCCATCTCCCACCATTGCTGTAATTTTGCCCTGCTTCTTAAGTTCTACTATGCCTTTTTGTTTATCTTCGGGCGTTGCTTCTGCTTGAATTACAATATTTTCTCCCAAAGATGCAACTACTTTTTCGGCGGCTTCTTTTTTATCTCCGGTAAAAATATGCAATTCAAAGCCTTTTCTTTTTAAATCCTTAATAATATTTTTCGAATCTTCTTTTATTTCATCTTCAAAAGAAAACTGAGCGATTTGTTTATTGTTTTCAAAAATTCCAATTGTCATTCCGCTTTGATTTTTTAGCTTTGACAACATGTATTTTTTATTTTTAATTACTCCGGTAATGCCAACGCCAATTTTTTCTTCGATACTTTCAGCTTTGATAACCGGTGCTTTTTTCAGTTTTGCATACTCAACAATGGCTTTAGCTAATGGATGTAATGAGTTTCTTTCAATCCCTTCGGCAATTGCTAAAAGCTGTTTTTCTTGATAGCTTTCTTCTAAGAGTTTAAATTCAGTTACTTTAGGTTTTCCCAAGGTAATAGTGCCAGTTTTATCAAAAATAATAGCCGTGGCTCTTGATAAAACTTCTAAACTGGCGAGTTTTTTAACAATAACATGTTTTTTGGAGGCGGCGTTAACTCCTCCAAGCAGGGCAATCGGAGTGGCAATGATTAAAGGGCAAGGTGTAGCAATTGCTAAAACCGACAAAGCTCTGGTTAAATCAAATCCTGAGAATACATAGGCAAGCCCTGTGATTACTAGGGTAACAATTGTAAAATAGCCAGAATATTTATCAGCTAGCCTGATAAAAGGAGTTTTTTCATCCTGGGCATTTCTTACCATTGCCACAATTTTGTTATAGGCTGAGTCTTTTTGTTCTTTTATAACCTTTATGATAATTGGATTTCCAATATTTATGGTTCCGCTTCTAATTGGATCTCCTTTTATTTTTTCAATGGTATAAGGCTCTCCAGTTAGTGATGATTCATCGGTTAATCCCCCTTCGGAGACTAAGACTCCGTCCAGTCCGATAACTTCGCCCTTTCTGATATAAATTTCTACGCCTTTTTTAATACTTTCTATTTTTACTTTTTGCCCCATTGCACCCTGATGCCAAAGAAAAACCTCGTTGGGAATTCTTTCGGCCAGCTTAGTTAAAGATTTTTTAGCCTGCGAAACGCCATAATCTTCCAGCGTTCTTCCAGAGGAAATCATTAGAGCTAAGATTGATGCAACTAAGTATTCGCGGGTTGCTAACGCTACTAAAATTGCCAAAATAGCAATATAATCTAAAGCGTACTGTTTTTTGAGAATTGAAGCTACTGTTTCGTAAAAAAGACGGTAACTTCCTAAAAGTGTAATAAAAATAACCAGTAAATTTGCAGGAATATTTAATTTTAATAAAAGTAATACTAGATAAATAATAATACCAGCCGTAATAATTGCAGGAATTTTAAAGGCTTTGATTAGATTTATTTTTTGGTTCATTTTTTCAAGCGGAGGAGGTGAGATTTGAACTCACGATCCCTTGCGGGATGGCGGTTTAGTAAACCGCTGCACTAGGCCACTATGCGACTCCTCCGGGTATATTTATTATTTTATCAAACTGCTCATAAATTCCAATCACTTTTAGTTGTATTTTATAGTCAGAATATCTTATTGTACATGTTCCCATATAATCTTTTCTATATTTTTTGCCCCTTGGTATCGTAATGGTAGGTTTTATAAATTGAGATGTGGGAATTTTTAATAAATTACTCCAATATTTACTTATTTCATTAAAATTTTGAGTGGAATGAATTTGGAGTTTTACTCGAAATTTTGCTTCATTTAGCGGAAAGCTTATGCGAAGCAGTCTTATAAACAATTGTAATAGTAAAGGATCGGAGTTTGTCATATCAAGTTTGTTAGTAGAGGGATATTTTGAACCTTCACACCAATAAATAATAGAGACAAGTATTTTTGCGGTAGTTTTATCAAAAATTTTAAAGTTTTTGATTATATCTTTCTCTGATGTTTTTATATCGTTTCTTCTTCTCTCATATGTTTTTAATAAAGTGTCCCAACGTGTTGAGGAATTATCGTGCTTGCACCAATTACGAATGGTGGTTGCCGGTATTCCTGTTATTTCCTGCAGCTTTGTAAAAGAATAATGGTATTTTGTGCGTAGGTTTTGTGCTTTTTCTAAGTCTTTGTCTTGATATTTTCTCATGGTGGCGGAGGGTACAGGATTCGAACCTGTGGACGGCTATTCACCGTCACGGCTTAGCAAGCCGCTCTATTACCACTCTAGCAACCCTCCAGAGTAATTATTATAGCATAGTTAAAACCCCTATCTTGAGCAAATAATTAAATTTGATACTCGTATATTTTCCCCGGGTATTTTCGTAAGTAGCAATATCGCTTGAAAATAAGTGCTCAAAATATTTTCTCATCGTCCTGATTGAGTTTCCGTATGCGGATAGAAAGCAATATCATCTGCCAACATATCATGTATAAAAGGTAGAACTACTTCTTAATTCTTGGATCAGTTAATACTTCTACATTTTCATGATAATCACCAAATACTAATTGGAAGACATGCTGGAATGTTATCTATAAGCCTTAGTAACTTTTTCATTTTACAATTTTTTGAAATCTTCTGTTTTTGATTTCGCTTAATGTTTTAATTAGCGTTACGCTTTGACCAGTCCTTGGTATTTTAGTATATTGTTCGTATGCGCAATATATATTACCTAATACTTCTGGTGGCAATTGGGGTTGTAGTTTATTTCATGATTCCTAAATCTCCTTTTGCCCTTGATGATTATGGGCAAATAGTTAGAAATATTAGTGTTCATAGGATTCAGAATATTCCCTTATTTTTTACTCAAAGCATAGCATTTCCAGGACAAGGACAATCTCTATTAACGTATTACTACAAACCATTTTTATATACTTTTTATAGTTTTTTATATGCGTTGGGCAATGGATCGTCCTTTCCTTTTCATAGTTTTCAATTGGCGTTGTATATTCTAAACGCGTTGCTAGTTTTTTTATTATTTAATAAATTTTTCAGTAAAAATATGTCTTTTTTATTATCTATTATTTTTTTACTGCATCCAGCTAATAATGAAGTGGTTTCATATATTGCCAGTCTTCAAGATACTTTATTTTTATTCTTCGGAATAACAGCTTTAAATTTACTGACTTTAAAAGATACAAAAAAATTACTTACCGTAATTAGCGTATCTATTTTAATATTGTTTTCAATTTTTTCTAAAGAAACAGGCTTATTATTCTTAACGATATCAATTGTCTATTTAATTATTTTTAAAACAAATCTTGTTAAATACTATTTGGTTTCATTTATTTTTAGTGGCCTAATCTATTTAGGCCTTAAGTTATTAGCATTAAATCACGTTATTTTAGTTTTACTTTCAACACCAATTCAACAAATGCCTTTTAAGGACAGAATAATAATTATTCCCAAAATAATTTATTTTTACCTCAAGGAATTACTTTTTCCATCTATGTATTTTCCTGATGTTAAATTATTGCAAAATACAAATATTATCACCAGTATTGGCCCTTTGTTGGCAATTATTCTAATTTTGATTCTCATAGTATTTATAGGAATTTTTATTAAGCACTATTATTCTTCATATTTTTCTATATTCATTTTTTTTACAACATGGTTTGTAATCGGTATTAGCTTTCATTCACAAATTATTCCTCTAGATGTGCCAATTGCGACTCGTTGGTTATACTTTCCAATCGTCGGGGCACTTGGTATGGTAGGGGTAGTTTTAAGCATAATAAAATCATGGACAATAAAAATAAAATATAAACGCATGTTGTTAATTGCATATATTATTTACGTTAGTCTTCTGGTATTTGAGATTGAGGCAGAGCAGCTCAGTTATTTAAGATTAAATCCACAAAATAAAATAATTAATAGTTTAAATAATTAGGATAAAAGTAATAAAGAATATTAAATTTCGTAGGAAAAGATTTTGCCGGGAACATTTTCGTAAGAGCACATCTCTTCGATTGTGACGTGTTCGAAATATCTTCGCATTGGCCTAATCGAATTACCGTGTGCTGAGATAAAAATAATGTCGTCTTTTTTCCAGGTTGGTAGTGCATCTTTTAGGAAATCTAAAACTCTAATTTCGACATCTTTAATACTTTCGCCATTAGGCGGGGGAATATCGTATGATCTGTGCCATAGGGCAAAATCTTTTGGGTCCATTTTTGCCAATTCATCCTTATTTTTACCGGTTAAATTGCCGTAGTCTCGTTCTTTAATTCTGGGGTCGGTGATAACTTCTACTCCCAGGTGAAATCCGTCTAAAACCAGTTCTAAAGTATGTTTGGAGCGGATTAAATTCGATTGATAGGCTTTAGTGACTGCTTCATTTTTTAGTCTTTCTCCGATTCCCGTTGCCTCTTCGATACCCGCAGGTGTTAAGTCAACATCGTGAATTCCTGAAAAATCATGATCGAGATTATCAATAGTTTGTCCGTGCCGGAAGATAAATATCTTAGCCATATAAAATTAGTATATAGTATTATACATATCGTATCTAGTAAGAGATTAGGCGTAGGGATCGTAATATTTTAGGTCCGGAAAATCTTCTAAAATTTGTGATTCATAAGGTACAGTTAAAACAGTTTGCATGCTGGTGGGTTCAAGGACCGGTTCTCCATCAAGCCCGTTTCCTACGGGTTTTCCTCTAATAATATATAACTTCCTTGGTTCATATTCATATCTTCCGGCCATACTATATCTTAAGTTTAGCCTAAGGTTTGGATCTCTTTTATCAACACTAGACACGCTAATTCCAGTTTCTTCCAGGGGTTCTTTTTGTCCCATCCAATTTCCCCATACTGCTTTGCTAACTTTCCCCGGAGTCTTATCAAGTTCGATATCCGGGCTCCATCTGGCAAACAATGGTCCATCTTCCATGGCTTTTAATATGTTTGGAGTAACTGAAGCTAGCGCATGCTCAAATCTTGCTTGTTCATATTCGCTCCAATATGTTCCTGTGCCAAGGAGTCTCCATTCTTTTGAAAATTGACTAAAATCTGGCTCTGGGCTTGCTTGAGCTTCGCTTTTAGTATCTTCGGGCGCTATTGCGGTTGGTTGCGATTCTGTGTCTGGACCCATAAATTAAAAATGACAGATTTAAAATATTAAGTCAAATTACCAATAAAAAACCCCAACGAATACGTTAGGGTTTTTTTGTGGAGATGTCGAGCTATGAACTCGAGTCCAAGAAAACATTTTAAAAACGTCTACAAGCTTATTCTACTTTTAAGTGTCGTTCTACTCTTTTCCAATAGACGGGAATAAATAAAACCTAGATTATAAATTCGATAAGGACCTAATCGGCTTCCTTATTAATTTCTCAACTGTATTTATGCTCATATAGTCCCATTGAGAAAAGACATTATGAACAGCTCAACCTATTTAAGCAAATGCGTAAAGAGGTTGTGCGCTGGAACGTGAAGTTCTAGCATTTAATTTTTGACTAAGTTAACGGCGTTTAGTCATTGCCGGCTTGCATTTTTTAAAGTGCGAATCTTGTCGATGCAATGCATCCCCAATAGTTGGAATTATATGTCTTTTAGCTTCAAAAGTCAAGTTTTTGAGGGTAATTTAGGACAATTCCTGTTCAATTCTTCTATTAAGATCTCGTTTTTTAATCGATTCTTTTTTTTCGTATTTTTTCTTACCTTTTCCAAGCGCAACCTCAAGCTTAATAAAGCCGTGTTTTAAGTATAAAGATACCGGTACCAAAGTTAAATTAGAGCCTTCAGTTTTTGATTTTAAAGAAATAATTTCCTGTTTATGTAAGAGAAGTTTTCTCGTTCTTCTATTGTCGAATCCTTCAATTTGTCCTGGTTGATAAGGGAAGATTTTAGCATTAACCAAATAAGCTTCACTTCCGACAATTCTAATAAAAGAACCGGTTAAATCTGCCTTGCCAAGTCTTACCGATTTTACTTCGTGGCCATAAAGATTAATTCCTGCCTCAAACTTGTCTGAGAGCTGGTAATTAAAAAAGGCTTTTTTATTGGTAATTTTCATTCCACAATAATACGTTAAAACCTAAAAAATGGCAATTTATTTAAGGTTAATTTCGTATAATTTGCCCGAGGATAACACATACACTTTCTTATCTTTTTCAAAAACTTCAAAATCGCTGGCGTTTTTAATAAAAGAAGCTTGATATTCAGCCTTATAATTTCCGCTTTTATCCAATACAACAATTCTTGAGTTACCGTTATCTAAAATATAAACATTGTCAAAGTCGATATTGGAATAAATTCTAGTTGGGTTTGAAAGGTTTTTACTTAAATTATTAAGAGTAAAATTGTCTTTTTTGCCCTTAGTAAATTTGATAATTGTTCCATTTGAAAAAAGCACATAGACCGAACTATCAATTGTCATTGCGCTGGCTTTGGAAAAATCGACAGAAGAGCTATCGGCTAAATAATTTGTTTTAGAAAAACCCGAGTCTGTTTGAACAAATTTTAATATTTGATTTTGTTTTTTATCTAAAACGTAAACATTACCAAAATATAATGCTAGTCCGCCTGCGCTTTGCCAATCACTGTCATTTTTGATTAAAGTTTTTTGGTTGGAGCCGTCTTTTTTAAGAGTAAAAATATTATTGGCAGTTAATCCATAAATATTCTTATCATCCTCAAAATAATACAGAGCGCTATTTTTCGTTTCTGCCAAAAGTAGGGGGCTTAGCGATAAATCGATTTGTTTTTGAGGTATTTTAGCAACTTGAGACGTGCTGTTTAAAGCCGTATTTACTTTAGCCAATAAATTTAAAACTTGTTTTTCCTGGGATGAATTTTTCGGGAAACTGCTTTTGCCATTTTCTAAAATTTCTTTAGCTTTGGTAAAGCTATCATTTGCTAAATTCTGATTTAAGCCAATCAAGCCTTGTCCTTCGTTATACTTTTTAGTAGCCGGAGGATAGATGCTTTCAAAAGCTGTTTTTATTCTAGTATCACCTTGTTTTTTTAGAGCAAAAAAGACACTTCCTACAAAAACTACAATAATAATTACAACAATTGTTAAAAGGACTTTTTTAGGATGGTTTAATCCCAAATTAGAAGTAAGTTTAGGGTGTGGCAATAAATTGGTAAAAGATTTTAATTTACTTATCAGGCCTACTTGTTGATTAATGGTTGATGAATAAAAAGGTTTTTTTTCTTCAACTTTTTCTTCTATTTCTTCTGTTTCTTCTGTTTTGTCATCTTCTATTGAAAAATGCAAATCCTTTTCATCTGCCGGTACTAATTCTTCAACAGGTTTTTTATAGTTAATAATAATCGAAGATGCGCCTGATTCATCTTTTTCATGTAAAAGGGGAGCGATATTTTCGGCCGCATCTTTAGGACTTAAGCCGTCAAGCATTTCAAAAAGAGTATCGGTTGAAATAACCTTGGAAAATTGCTTAGTTTGAAGTATTAAAACATCGCCGTCTTGTAAAAATCCGGAAGCAACTTTTATAGCTTTATTCTCCTGATCATTTGCTTCCAAAAGATGTCCAAGTTTGCCTTCTCTTTTTAAGGATAACTTACCATCCCCTAAAATATAAACGTATAAAACATTGTCGATAAAAGCTCCGATCACAAAAGAACAGCTTATTTCTTGGGGGATTTTTTCGGAAGTTAGCAAAACTGCATTTTTGATTGATTCTAGATCTTTTGTTTCTAAGGTAAAAAATTCTTGTTCTAAGCTATCAAGAATCTCTTTTCCCAAGACATTTAAGTAATCTTTTTCCTCAGATTCTTCTTGAGTTTCCAGAGAAAGCACTGCAAAGAGTTTGCCGGCATTATAGGCCTGAGCCCAACTGTAAACGTTTGGGTTGGCAACGATTTTAGCAAATGAAAGATTAGATTCAGTCATTTTTTATAGTATAACAAGTGAAACGATAAAAAGCGAAATAGTAATAAGCAATAATAAAAGCGCAAACATTTTAATAATTGCAAAGTCTTTTGAAGCATGAATAATATGGTCCATCGATAAAATCTGCCTAATAACAATTAGCAGAAATACAATTGCAAAAAAATCGGCAATCAAAAAAACAAGCTTGAAAATTAAGAAAAATCCGTTAAGTTTAAAAAGATTATTAAAATTTAAAGTATTTAGATTATTCATTTCTTTTTCCTATCAGATTTGCTACCACATGAACAGCGTCCTCAGGTTTTGGTACAGATTCAAAAATAAAGTTGTCTATTGTTCCTGCGGTTTGTACCAATACGTCCCCGTAATTAAAAATAGTTCTAAGTGCGCCAATCTGGGCATAACTAACGTCTTGCACTAGGCTTATTTTTGTCGAGGCAATATTTTTATAGACTAATCCTTGGAAGTCAACGTCAATGACCCTTTTTTCAGTCACAAGATCGATATTAAAATACCAAGTTATAAAGTTAATAAATAGATAAATTGTTACTAAAAGATAATAGTAAATCACAAAAAACATATTAAATTTTTGCGGAAAGATAAATATTGAAATTTTAAAATACATTAAAATTGGAATAATAAAAAGTGGAGCTAAGAGTAGAAGCATGCTAATTGAAAACCAAGGTAGGTTTGTAATTAGCGCTTTTCTTATGAAAAGAATTACTTTTTCATCCACTTCTTGATTCTCAAAAGTTATGTCGTTTGGATTTTTGCAGTAGGTTGTAAAGAGTCTAACAGTACCTTCTTCCTCATAATATGAGGGAGTTGTGGAGATTGGTTTTTTATCCAAAACTTCGGTTGGTTTTTTGGCAGCGGGTGCTTCTTTTTCTTCTGCGACAAAAATATCTGGCATTTTATCTTTCTACATTATACAACGGACCGACAATTTGTATACTCGCAGGTGCCCTAAGGTTAAAATAATTTTTAAAATCACTTCCGGAGAAGTTTGTGCTTTGGCCATCTCCCGATACGCTTACCGAAGATGTTTTTCCTGATCCAAAATCAGCAGAGATAGAAATGCTATCAATTGAAGAATAGGGAGTTACTCCCCTTGATGAAAGTTCCTGCCTCACTTTTGCCCCGTCCCAAGTGTCTGTTCCAGCAGGATTTGGTTTGTCAACTTGGTATAAGTGGTTTGTGGTACCTGAGTCCTTCTGTGCCAAAAGCAAGACATTTACTATGTCAGCGGCTTCGGAAGATTTAAGCCAGGCAGTTTTATTATAATCTGCTCTTGAACCCCAATCGCAGTAAAACCAAGGAGAGTTTTTATCATAGGCGTTGCTATTTAAATCGGAAAAACTATTAATAGCGCCGGTTGAGTCCTGCGCATTTTTTGTAAATGAGGTTCCTGACCAGCCGATATCTGCGGATGAGTGAACATAGCCTCCATGCGTGGATGAAAACCAAGCGGTAATTGGGTTTCCACCGCTGGACATCACAATGCCGGCAGTATCTGATACTGCTTGCTTCCAGGAATCCGAATTTTCTTCGCGTTTAACAACTTGGCAGGATTGGCTGGGGCAAATCGAAGATGCACCGTTGTTGGTTTTTGATAAAGCGTAGCTTCTGGCGGCAATTGCTTGTGCTTTTAATGATTCAGATGGCCAGGCTGCTGGGACTTCGTAAACATGTTTTAGATACTCCTCGATACCCCAATTGTCGTCAAAGGATTGTCCGTACTCATTAGATCCAACTACGTGAATATTGATTCCGGTATTATATCCGGTAGTATAGTCGGCGTTATAATAGGCTTTTAAAATTTGCTCTGCATTTTGACCCGCCTCTGCTCTTGCTTTTGCGCCGTATTGATTTAATCCCACCCGATTGGGGACACCGTAGCTAAAAAAACCAAACTTGGGTGAAAAACCCGGGTCCTTGCCGACGTCTGAGGAGCAACCACCTTGAGTGTTATAGGCATAAAGTGGAATATTAAGTCCGTTTAGTCTGGTGCTTAAAATGCCTTGTTGAATGGAGTTAAGTTGGGAGAGTTGATTAGTAAGTGTTGATTGATAAGCTTTTGCGCCGGATACAATTTTATCAAGTTGTGCGGATTGGGCGTCGAGGTTTGCTTTTAGAGAACTCAAGCTTATTTCTTTAACCTCTAAATCTTTCTTTTTATTTTCCAAATCCTGGATTGTGATTACAATATTGGTAATTATTGCCTTATCCCTGTCGGCATTGGCTTTTTGGTATCCCAAAATTTGGGTGAATTCCGATGCGGAATTGGCTGATAAGAAAATAACTAACGGGGAGTTATAGTATGATTTAATGTAATAATCTCTGATAGTTTGATTTAAAATATTTTGCTGCTTTTCCATCTCTTTATAACCTTGGTCTATCTGTTTTCTTTTTTCCGATAAACTAAATTCAATTGATGAGACGGTGTTTTTTATGCCTTTAATTTGCGTATTTAAACTGTTAAGTCTTGATTGAAGAGGAGTAGTTGCATTAATTGAAGACTGGAGTGCTTGATTAATAGTTGCTTCGCATTGCTTTAACAAATCTTGGCAGGCAGAGCCAAAGCCGTTATTGCCACCGCAAGCATTTTGGACATTGGACATATCGCAACTGGTATCTTGAGCTTTGGAAAAAGGAATTAAAACAATACCAACCGTTAAAAAGATTATAGAAAAAAATAAAAAGAGGATTTTTTTCATTGCATTTTATTATACCAAACAATCACGTTTTAATTTGCAAATCTTAAAAGTTTGTGTTATCTTCCAGTTGAAAGGAAAGCGTATGGAAGAGGCACCTTTAGAAGTGATTCCATCATTTGCACCCTTGCCCAAAAAAAGGATAAATAAAAGATTTATCTACCTCAGCTTTGCAATTTTATTAATAGTTTTAATATTTTTAGGATTTATGTATTTAAGTTCTAACAAAAAAAACACAATTGATCAGGAAGCTGCGGTAACAACTCCAACTCAAGCTCCAACTGAAACACCAGTACTTACTTCTTCTATTTCGCCAACACCTTCAGTTACCAGTACTCTAACTCCAAAACCAACGGTAAATCCTGTTGATAAGGTAATGAGTTTGGACAGAAGTAAGCTTTCAATCACCGTTGAAAACGGAAGTGGCGAAACAGGCGCTGCATCTAAGGCCTCGGATGTATTAAAAAATCTTGGCTATAATGTTATAGCAATTGCAAATGCCGATAATTCAAATTATTCAAATGTTACGATTCAGGTGAAGTCATCAAACTCAAAGTTTTTGGATTTATTAAAAAAAGATTTAGGATTTACTTATACTATTGGAACTACTTCGGCTAATCTTTCCGATGGTTTTTCTTCCGATGCTGTTGTTATAATAGGTAAGTAATGAAGATTTATTTGGCATCAGACCACGCCGGTTTTGAGTTAAAAGAACAAGTTAAAAAATATCTTCTAACTTTAGATTACGTTGTAAAAGATTGTGGAGATTTTAATCCAACTCCGGGAGACGATTACCCATTATTTATTGCCAAAGCTGCCGAAATGGTTTCTAAGGACCCGTTGTCAAAGGGAATTATTTTTGGAAAATCCGGATCAGGAGAAGAGATTGTTGCAAATAAGTTTAAAAACGTTAGAGCTATTTTAGGATTTTCAAAGGAGAATGTTATCTTGGCAAGACAAGATAATGATGCAAATGTTTTATCATTGGGCTGTGCTTTTGAAGATTTTGACAAAGCCTTAATACTTGTTAAGCTGTTTTTAGAAACTCCTTTTTCAAACGAAGAAAGACACAAAAGAAGAATAGAAGAGATTAAAGAAATTGAGGAGAAAAATTATGCATAATGTAATTCCCGGAATTCTGGAAACAGATTCTTTGGAAATTGAAAAAAAACTTTCTTTTATTAAGCGTTTTTCAAATAAAGTTCATATCGATATTTTAGACGGTAAATTTTGTCCGGAAATAAGTTTTAACGACCCCACTTTTTTTAAAAAATACGCCAGTGATTTCTTTATGGAAGCTCATTTGATGGTTGAAGATCCAGCATCTTACGTTAAGCCCTTTGCTGCGAATGGTTTTAAAAGATTTTTGGGTCAAGTTGAAAAAATGAAAAATTTGGATGAATTTGTGGCTGAGGGACAGATTTTTGGAGAAGTCGGGTTAGCTTTGGATATTAATACGCCGGTTGAATCAATATCGATAAATTTTGATGATTTAGATACTGTTTTATTAATGGCTGTAAAAGCAGGTAGGTCTGGGCAAGTTTTTATGCCGGAAGTTTTAAATAAAATAAAGGCGTTGCGGGCAAAAACCAGTCTTCCAATTGAGGTTGACGGAGGAGTTAATGAAACAACGATTGTAAGTTGTAACCAAGAAGGAGCGCGAAGATTTGTCGTTACCAGTCATATTTTTAAAGACAAGGATCCGATGCAGGCTTTTGAAAAACTCCTTTCATTTAGTTAGGTCTTATAAAGGTCGCGCTTGGGGTTGCCGCGAATTCGCATTTATCATTTCCCTTAACAAAGAATTCCATTTTTCCAAAGCATGTTTTTTGCAAAACGTCAGATGGTATTTTTTCTTTTTCGTCAGGAGAATTTTGCAATAGTAACGTCATGATTTTGTTCCAAATTGGGGCAGCGCCGGTAATTCCTGAGGCAAGACTTTGACTCATTGGTGAGTTGTCGTTGTTTCCAACCCAGACGGCAGTAAGAAATGATGGGGTAAAGCCAATTGTCCAGTTGTCCCTTTTACTGTCTGACGTTCCTGTTTTAACTGACACTGTATGGCCGGCGATGTTTAACGGAGAATTTAATCCAAACTCCCAAGATCTGGCGCCGTTATCGGCCAAAATATCTGAAATTATATAAGAGACTCCAGAAGAAAGAATTTGATTGGGTAACTCTATTTGCTTTCGATAATTAATGTCCTTTGCATAGTCGGTTAATCTAAGGATTGGATCAAGTTCAACTTTTTTTCCGAGATTTGCAACAGTACCATAAACAGTTGCCATATCGGTCATTTTTACCTCTGCAGCGCCAAGCGTAATTGATAAACCGTAGTTTTGAGGATTTCCCCAGGTTGTAATCCCCATATTTTTCCCTGTATCCATCATTTGCTTAAGGCCGATTTTTTGCAATGTTTTTACGGCAGGAATATTAAAGGAATTGGCAAATGCAATTCTTAAAGGGATTCTGCCATGGAATGCACCATCATAATTTACAGGAGAATAGGGAGCCGAGCCGGGGATAGCGTAAGTAATGGGAGAATCATCAAGCACCGTTGCCGCGGTAAATCCGTTTGATAGTGCTGCTGCGTAGGTAACAACTTTTATTGAAGATCCAGGCTGTCTTAAGGAGGTTGTAAGATTTACATTTCCGCTGTTTTGGTCTTGATAATCTTTGCTTCCAACCATTGCCAAAATATCTCCGTTTTGAGGATTAGTAACCAAAGCCGCACCATTTGTTAGATTTAAATAAGCATCTTGATTTACTTCTTGAGTAACGATATCCTGAATCTTATTTTGTAATTTTAAATCAAGAGTGGTGATTACATTTAATCCCCCTTTTTCAACCATAGGAAGCCCGTATTTTTTAATTAAGTACTCTTTAACGTACATCACAAAATGAGGTGCATAAATTGGAGTTTGTGGTGGTTGAAAAGTCAAATTTTCATTTAAAGCACTTTCTTCGTCCTCTTTGGTAATATATTTTAAGTTAAGCATTTTTTGTAAGACCTCTTTTTGTCTCTGACGCCAAAGATCGGGATTTTGACCGTAAGGAGAGTAGGTAGTTGGGGCCTGCGGCATGCCGGCTAAAAAGGCACTTTCTGCAAGGTCTAAGTCTTTAACATTTTTATTAAAATATGTTTCGGATGCAGCCTCAACTCCCCAGGCTGTTCCACCATATGGTACTTGGTTAAAATACATTTCTAAGATTTGGTTTTTTGTATAAATCTTTTCCGCCCAAAATGCCAAAGCAAGCTCTCTAATTTTTCTTTGAATTGTTTTTTCGGGCGTTAACAGAGTGGATTTAATAAGTTGTTGGGTAATCGTTGATCCTCCCTGAATTGATTTTCCGGAAAAATTGGCTATGGTTGCTCTTATCATTGCGTTTATGTCAAAGCCGGGGTTTTTATAAAAATCTTTATCTTCGATGGCAATAGTGGCGTTGATAAAGTTATTGGGAATTGACCCTAAAGGCACCAAAGTTCTATTTTCATTGGCAAAAATTTGATATAAAAGGATTCCGTTTCTGTCAAAAATTTTAGTAGTTTGAGGTATTTCTCGTTCAGAAAGTTGGCTTGGATTAGGAAGGCTATGTACAAAAACATAAGCTCCGAAAGGGATGAAGGCTATTAAAAAGCAAAATATAAAGCCTAAAACAAAATATTTAAACTTAATTACTATATGTTTTGGAACAGGATAAATTGTGATTTCATTCTGCGGTAGCGTTTTAATTTTTTGGATTCGTTTTTTTCTTTTTTGGGAATTAAATTTTCTGGTAATCCTTTTCCAAAACAAGCGACTTTTAAACTTAAAAATTTCAAAATTATAGCGTATTTTTTTTAGTTTTGATTTTCTGTAGGATTTAATTTCTTTTTCGGATTTTATCAAAGTGCTTTTAAGATACAAATAGGTTTTAAGAAGCAGCTCAAAGACGGTTTTAAAAAAGAAAATCACAAGATTACCGATTGCCGTTAAGCTTAAAACGATAACTTTTATTATTATGATTAAAATATCCATAGGTAAGTTGAAGGTTGTGGCCAATTATACTATAGGTAAGCTAAGTTTAAAAGCCTTACTTTATGGTTTAGGCATGGGAGTAGGGGTCGGATGCGGGCAGGACATACAGTATTTATCTCCAGTTGCATCGGTAAAGATTGTTTGTTCTTTGGGTTCCGTATTATCAACCTGTCCTTTTTTGGCTAAATCCTGAGTAGTTTTATCGATCAAGACACTTTCCTTAGCTACCGATCCGGCTAATTTTTCGGTTCCTTTGATAAAATATTCAAATCTGGTTGGGCAGGCAACGTCGGTTTGCGGAAAAAAACCGGTATCAGAGCAAACCTGTTTTTGAATAACGTTTGTCGGTCTTGATAATGCTTCCTGCGGTTTTTCTTTAAGAAGTTCTGACATAATGTCATTCCAAATCGGCGCTGCTCCGGTAATACCAGAAACAAGCCCGCTCATTGGCGTATTGTCGTCGTTGCCAACCCAGGTTGCAACTAAAATGGAAGGGGTGTATCCAATTGTCCAGTTGTCGCGATAATCATTAGTGGTACCGGTTTTTACAGATACTATTTGATTTTTAATTTTAAGTTGGGAATTGTCTCCAAATTCCAAAAGTCTAGCTCCGTTATCAGCTAAAATGTCGGAAATGATATAAGAAACACCGTCAGGCAAGACCTTTTTCCCAAAAATAGGACTCTGTGGAGCTTTATATTCTTCTAATACTTTTCCACCCTTGTCAGTTATTTTTAGTATAGGATGGAGGTCAATTCTATATCCTCCGTTTGCAAAAACTCCAAAGGCAGTTGCCATATCTACCATTTTGACTTCCGCTCCGCCAAGAGTCAGGGAAAGTCCGTAATTTTCAGGATGGTTAAAAGTGGTAATTCCCATGGCTGAAGCCGTAGCAGTCATTTCATCCACTCCGTTTAGTTTTAGCATTTTAACGGCAGGAATATTTAAAGAATTTCCTAAAGCATAGCGCATCTGAACCAATCCATGCCATTTTCCGTCGTAGTTTAGCGGGCAGTAATCTTTTCCGCCCTGATTTGGATAACAGGTTGGTCCGTCAACAAAAGTCATTGCTGCGTTATATTTATTAATTAATCCAACTACATAATTTACCGGTTTTATTGAAGACCCAGGTTGTCTTAAGGAGGTAGTAATATTTACATTCCCGGCAATTTCGTTATTGAAATAATCTTTGCTTCCAACCATTGCCAAAATTTCTCCTGTTCCTGGCTTAGTAACTAGTGAAGAACCATTGGTAACGTGATAATATTTAGGAAGTGCGTTTACTTCATCGGCGACTGATTGTTGCGCCAAATCCTGGATTTTTATGTCAAGACTGGTAATTACCTTAAGACCGCCTACTTCAACGGCCTTTTCTCCGTATTTGGCAATTAATAAATCCTTGATATACAAAACAAAATGAGGAGCCTTAATGTTATCTGAGATTTTCTTGTAGTTTAGATTTTCCTGCGCTGCTTTGTTCATTTGAGCTTTGGTAATATAGCCTTGATCTTGCATGGCTTTTAAGACTTCAATTTGCCTTGCTTTGGCAAGCTCGGGCTGTGAGCCAAACGGGGAATATTTAGTTGGAGATTGGGGAAGGCCGGCTAAAAGTGCGCTTTGAGCTAAATTCAGATCTTTGGCATGTTTTCCAAAATAACGCTGCGCCGCCGCCTCGATTCCATAAGAAGTTCCTCCATATGGGCTTTGATTTAAGTACATCTCAAGAATTTGTGCTTTTGAATAAATTATTTCTGTTGCAAAAGATAAAATTATCTCTTTTATCTTTCTGAGGACGGTTTGCTCCTGAGTCAGGAGGCTATTTTTTACCAATTGTTGAGTAAGAGTTGATCCTCCTTGAATTTGTTTGTGAAAAACAGTTGAGATAAAAGCCCTGGTAATTCCGCGCAAATCGATTGCGCCGTGCTCATAAAAGTTTCTATCCTCAATTGAAATAGTGGCTTGTTGCATGTATTTGGGGACAACGGCAAGTTTTATAAAAGTCTGATTTTTTTTATCGTAAATGTTGTATAAAAGCTCACCGTTTCTATCATAAATTACAGTTGATTGAGGATTTGAAGAGCTCGATAATCTGGTTGGGAGAGGAAGATCTTTGAGAATAAAGAAGTAAAACAGACCGCAAAAAATTATAAAAGAAGAAAGTAAGAGAATCTCTATTTTTGTAAAGTCTCTATTTTTTATTTTTTTTACTATTTTTTTGTGTGGAGAAAGATTGCGAATAAACTCAAAGCGCATGCTCAATATAATATCACTACTTTAACTTGCTTACAACGCATTTTAATAATTGTTATAATTGTAGAGTAGATGAACGTCTTTCAATTTATCACTACTTTATCGATACCATTTTTAGGATTTAATTGGATTGATATTTTTATTATTTTAATATTAGCTTTTTACACTTTTGAAGGCTATTCCCAAGGATTTTTGGTAGCTACCACAGATTTCGCTTCATTTATAGTTTCCTTTGCATTAGGGCTAACTTTTTATGGAAAGATCGCCTCATTTTTGGTTAATAACTTTCATTTACTGCATGGGTTTGCTAACGCCATCGGATTTTTTATCGCCGCAGTATTTTTTGAGGTAATTTTTACCGTTTTAATTAGAAATCTAGTTTTAAAAACCAGCCTTTTTGAGAAAGAAGGATTTAAAAATAAAACAATTGAAAGCATTAATAATTTCTTAGGCGTAGTTCCGGGATTTTTGTCGGGATTTTTGTTAGCGGCCTTTATTTTAAGTTTAATTATTACTCTTCCTTTATCGGTATTTTTAAAAAATTCGGTAAATAATTCAAAAATTGGTAGCGTTTTGGTTTTTAATACTCAAGGATTTGCAAAACAATGGGGTGATGTTTTTGGTGGGGCAGTAAACGACACATTGTCTTTTTTAACAGTTGAGCCAAAGGGAAACGAGAAAGTTGACCTTCATTTTACCACTAAAGATGTAAGTGTTAGCAAAGTTGATGAGCAAAAAATGCTAACGATGGTAAATGGTGAAAGGCAAAAGGTTGGCTTAAACAGTTTATCTTTTTCCGAAGATTTGGCAAAAGTTGGTAGAGCACATTGCCAAGATATGTTTGCCAGAGGCTATTTTTCGCATTACACTCCCGAGGGATTATCTCCGTTTGACAGAATGATGGCGGCGAGTATAAATTTTAATTATGCGGGGGAAAATTTGGCATTGGCGCCTAGTATTGAGTTGGCAATGAGTGGTTTAATGCAAAGTCCGGGACATAAAGCAAATATCCTTTCTCAAAATTTTAACAGGGTTGGAATTGGGGTAATTGATGGTGGAGTATATGGCGAGATGTTTTGTCAGGAATTTATGGATTGAATATGAATTTAAAAAATATTGAAAGAGAAGACTTTAAGGGCAAAAAAGTATTTTTAAGGGTAGATTTAGATGTACCGATAAAGTCGGGAAAAATATTGGATGATTTGCGGCTTAAAGCTTGGTTTCCGACGTTAGAATTTCTTCTTAAAAATGGCGCAGAAGTTGTGTTAGCAGGTCATTTGGGAAGACCTAAGAAGCAATTTCCAATTTCTAATTTCCAATTTTCAAAAGAAAACGAGAAATTTAGTTTAAAGCCGATTGCACAATGGGTTAATAATCAGCTTGAGTTGCATTCGGATTTAGATGAGGTAGAGGTAAACAGATTTAAAGCTTTTAAAACTAAAGGAAGTGTAATAATTCTGGAAAATCTGAGGTTTTATAAAGAAGAAGAGGAAGACGATGAGGAATTTTCTAAACAACTTGCTTTATTTGCAGACATATACGTAAACGATGCCTTTGCCTCAAGTCATAGAGCACATGCTTCAATTGTTGGAATTACCAAATTTCTGCCCTCGTTTGCAGGTATAAGGCTTTTGGAGGAAGTAAAAGTTTTATCTCAAATTTTGGAAAATCCAAAAAAGCCTATGTGCGTGATTTTGGGTGGAGCAAAAATCGAAACAAAACTTCCCTTGGTTGAAAAAATGCACCAATTTGCGGATTATGTTTTGGTTGGTGGGGAAATTGCAGAGAATACTAAGGTTTTATTAAAAGTTGCACACGAGAAAATATCTGCAGAACAACATACAAAGTCTGCTCTTTTAATTGCAGATTTAACATCCAATCAAAAAGATATAACGCAAAAGAGTGCGCAAAATTTTTTACAGATTGCGCAAAAGTGCGAAACAATTGTTTGGAATGGGCCAATGGGAATGGTAGAAGAAGAGAAAAGTAAATCAGGAACTTTAGATTTGGCAACTGGACTTTCAAAAATTCTTGGATATAAAATAGTTGGGGGAGGAGACACTTTAAGTTTTCTTAAAGAAAATAATCTGCTAAAACATTATGATTTTGTTTCAATTGGCGGTGGGGCAATGCTTGAGCTTCTGGCAGGTGAAGAACTTCCGGGATTAGTAGTTTTAGAAAAATAACTTCAAGCCGTAATTAATTTGAAGTATGTCTTTATTCCGTTTAAAACCTCGGCATTTGCATCGCATAAAAAGAGTAATCCAGATTGCAGAACATAATTAATTTTAAGAATCTAATACTTCAGAATAAAGAATAGTTAGCGCTTAATATAATAGTCTACCTTGCTATCAGAATATTCGAGTTTCCATATACTGCTTGCCGACAATAGATACATATCAAGATTTGTGCCCGGCACAGCAATGGCCCAAGAAAAATTTTGTTTTTCAAAAGCCTGTGTCCAAACGTTACTATTATAAATGTCGACAAAATCTTTAAACGGATTAATTCCATTTTCTTCCCAAACAGTCATTCTTCCATCAATGAAGGTTTTTATTTGAGGAACGCGCCAAATAAGATAACTACCCATGCTGTAATTATTAAATCCCCGTCCCCGTGGTGGATTCTCATTTAAGAAATCGCTTAGTTTTTCGGAACAACGTAAATTTAAGCAATAAACATTCCAGTTAAATGTATTAAGGCTAACTGCTGGTAATCTGATCAGTAAAGCGTAACAAAGCAATGCAAAAGTAATTGACAAAGCCAGTAAATTCAGAATTTTGTGCCATTTAACAGTCACCATGCCTTGAATATACTTGAAGAAAATAAGGGCGACGGGAAAAGAACACAAGACATAAATTAAAAGATATCTCCGAAAGCCTAAAGTTAGAAAAAAGAAAATCGTGTTGATAAGGACATGCGGTAAAAATTTTTTCCAATCCTTGATAAGTATAAAAGCGGATATTATCAACAGTACTGCGGAATAAATAAAAAAGATTATTTGTCCCGGGGAGCCGTTGGGAATCGGCCTCCATTCTGCTATGTGAGATTGCATTTGTGAAGATATAGCGTTTTTAAAATCTTCTGTAAAAACCCTATAAGTAAAGGGGTTAATAAAACAGGCTAACACAGATAGTATAAAAATGCTTAATTCAGTTAACAACTCTTTTTGTTTTTTTACATCACGAAATCCTAAGATTATCCTCCATGCCAAAAATATAAACCAAATACTAAGCCCCAGAATGAAACCGCCATGTAGGTTGGCCCATATCAGAAAAACAAAAGGGAGGTAAATAAACCGCTTTTTATTAATAAGAGAATATACAATGGCTAAGCCTAGGATAGTATCCAATTGCGCTCTCATTCCAAGCCAAGCGACACCAGAGAGTATGAGAAATGGGGGTAATAAGAACATTTTTAACCATGGTTTAACCTTGTAAGCTAAAGTAATGAATATAAATGCCAGAGTAACGGTTGCTGCGCCCCAGATAGACAATCCGACAAAGCCAAATGTTTTAAAAAATGGGTAAAGTATGACTTCATAACCCCAGGAAGGATTAACCCAATAATAATTGGGTAAGGAGGAGGAGAAAATATTTCTAGTTAATATTTTTCCGGTTTGCCAAAAATATTGCCCATATCTTAAGTGCCATCCTAAATCCGGATCAGTTGGAGGCCAAAGCATGAAGGTAAAGACGACAACTATAATTAAAATTTCTAAAATTATAGGCAGAAGCAGACTTTTCTTCATAAGATAAATCTATAGCACTCAATTAGTAATTGCAAGGGAAGTATTGAGTAATTTAGCCTCAAAATGATATAATTGTTTTATGAAATGCTCTACGTGTGGCCAAGAAATGAAACTATTGTCCGTAGATACAACTATTAGTCACAAAAACAGCAAGTATTATAAGAGAACGATTTATTGGTGCGAAGAAGATGATATCTGGGTTACAACAGAAATCCCAAAAGATTTGGATTAATTCACTTAGCTTAGTATTTAAGATTTTCCACTTGTTCTTAATTTAAAAACTTTGTTATACTAGTTTCACTGTCATGATAAGAACTGCCATTAACGGATACGGAAGGATTGGGCGCGTAGCGCACAGAGTAATTTTAGAAAAATATCTACAAGAAATCGATATTGTTGCAATTAATGCAGGTTCCTCAACCGACATTAAGGGTTGGATGTATTTATTAAAATACGACACTTCTTATGGCCCAATCTATTCCATGGATGTTTCGTATCAAGAGGCGGATGCAAATCCTCAACTTAAAGATTTAATTGGTTATTTATTAATAGATAGTAAAAAAATTCCTGTTTTGTCACAAAAAGACCCAACACTTCTTCCTTGGGGAAATTTAGGAATAGATGTAGTTATCGAATCAACGGGTCATTTTACAGACGAAGAAGGGCTAAAAAAGCATCTGACGGCAGGTGCTAAGGGTGTTGTTTTATCTGCACCGGCAAAAGACGGAAATGTGCCAACTTACGTTATGTCGGTTAATAACGATAAGTATCAGGGTGAATCCGCAATCAACAATGCTTCTTGCACCACTAACTGTATTGCGCCGGTTGCAAGGGCAATGGTTGACGCATTCGGGGTTGATAAAGCAATGATGACCACGGTTCATGGATATACTTCGGACCAAGAATTACAAGACGGAGGACACAAAGACTACCGAAGAGCAAGAGCAGCGGCGCAAAACATAATTCCAACCTCAACAGGCGCAACCATTGCGGCAGCTCAGGCGGTTCCTGAATTAAAAGGACTGTTTGAAGGACTTTCCTTAAGAGTTCCGGTTGCAGTTGGTTCGTTGTCGGATTTTACCTTTCTGCTTAAAAGAGACACGACGGTAGAAGAAGTTAATGATATTTTAAAGCAATCAGCGGCTGCTCCCGAATACGCCGGAATTCTTTCAGTAACTTCAGAGCCCTTGGTCTCATCGGATATTGTTGGAAGCTCATATTCTTCAATTGTTGATTTATCATTAACTCAAGTAATTGGTAATATGGTAAAAATTGTTGCTTGGTATGATAATGAATACGGCTATGCAAATAGATTAGTTGAGGAAGTAATTATGATGGGGAAAAGGCCTACAGTTCAAGAGCCCCTGCCGCCTCAAATTACTCCATAAATAGTTATTGCATTACTATTGTATAATAGCAACATGAATAAGCTTATACCCTTTTTTGTACTATTTTTTATATTTTCCTTAACCAGTTTTTCTTTTGCAAAAGATGCCGTTTCTAGCCCATCGGCAGAAATAGTTCAGTACGACCTTCCGTACCCTGGGATTTTACCGGATAATCCTTTATATTTTCTAAAAGCAGTTAGAGATAACCTGATTAGGTTTTTTATTACGGACTCTTTGAAAAAAGGGGAATATGATCTTTTAATGTCGGATAAACGATTAGCCAGTTCGCAAAAACTTTTAGACGAAGGTAAAGTAGATTTATCGATAACCACGCTTTCAAAGTCTGGCAACTATTTTTATAGTTCTATTGAAAATATTGTAAAGGCGAAAAAAGAAGGACAAAATGCCAATCCTTTATTAGACAAACTCTTAACGGCGTCAAAAAAACATCAAGAAATAATTTCTGAAATGACAAGAAAAGCAAGCGGAAAAAACAAACAAGCGGTCCTAGGATTATTGGAAAGAGCAAGAGATTTTCAAATAAAGGTAGAACAAAATAAGCCTAGATAAGTGCTTTTTCTGCCCCTTAAGAATAAATTTTTTACCCGGAACTTTATGTATAGAGAATATGTTTTTTGTTCCTTTTTTTAAACTTTACCAAAAGATAGGAAAACTGAAGCTGAAAAACATACTGACCCTCTTTGATACAGATATTAATAGTTGACGCCATAGTCCTAGTGTCATATTATTTTTTTGGCACTATATCTAGTGATTGAAAGTCAAAATTTAAGAGTTAAGGGTCAAAAATAGGAAATTTTGATTTTTGCCTTTTAAATTTATGAAGTGTCCATATTGCGGAAGCAAAGAAACAGAAGTAGTAGAAACCAGAGACTCTGAAGACCTGGAGACAATAAGAAGAAGGCGAGAGTGTATAACGTGTAAGAAAAGGTTTACAACTTACGAACGAATAGAAAACATTAATTTAATAGTAATCAAAAAAGACGGAAAACGGGAGCAGTTTAACAGAGATAAATTAAAAGCCGGAATAATCAGATCTTGCGAAAAAACAAAAGTATCTCTTGAAGATATTGAAAAAATAGTAACGGAAATCGAAAGAGAATTAAGGGGAGAAGCGAGTGTTGAGGTTGAAAGTAAGAAAATCGGACAAATGGTTGCCAGTAGGCTTAAGGCACTAGATAAAGTCGCTTACATCAGATTCTCGAGCGTTTTTAGAAGATTTGTAGATGTAGAGGATTTTGAAAAAGAAGTAAAAAGATTAATAAAATAATTATGAAATTAGACGGAATGAGACAAAAAGTATTTTTAGACAGATATTCTTTAAGAGATACCAAGGGTAATCCTACAGAGAAAACCCCGGATGAGATGTGGAAGAGGGTTGCAAAGGCAATTTCCGGAGTTGAAAAACCAAAAGACCGCAAAAAATGGGAGAAAAAGTTTTACGACGTAATGGATGGCTTTAAATTTTTACCAGGAGGAAGAATTTTATCAGGTGCTGGAACAGGATATGACGTTACATACTTTAACTGCTTTGTAATCCCAAACCCACCAGACTCCCGCGAGGGGATAATGGAAAATTTAACCCAAATGATTGAGATTATGGCAAGAGCAGGTGGAGTGGGAGTTAATTTATCTTCCCTTCGGCCAAGAGGGTCAAGAGTTAAAAAGGTTAATGGATTTTCTTCAGGACCTTTAAATTGGGCGTCACTTTATTCAGTAGCGACAAAAGATATTGTTCAGCAGGGTGGTTCAAGGAGGGGAGCGTTAATGCTAATGCTTAATGATTGGCATCCGGATATAGAAGAATTCATAACCAAGAAGCAGGATTTAACTCAGCTTAACGGGGCTAACCTTTCGGTTTGTGTTTCCGATGCTTTTATGGAAGCTGTTAAGAAAAATGCAGATTGGGATTTAGTCTTTGCAGACTTAGATGATAAAAAATATGACACAAAATGGACAGGAGATATGGATGTGTGGAAAAAATTAGGCGGAAAAACAAAAGTTATAAAAACAGTGAAAGCAAAGGATCTCTGGGATTTAATTTGTAAGGCAGCATGGACTTCTGCCGAGCCAGGTCTTCACTTTTTGGATAGAAGTAATAAGAGAAGTAATACTTGGTATTTCGAAAGACTTTCAGCCACAAATCCTTGCGGAGAACAACCTTTATCTCCTTGGGCAGTTTGTAATTTAGGCGCAATGAATTTAGCAGCCTACGTTGATAAAAAGGGTCAGTTTGACTATGACAATTTTGGAAAAGATGTAAAGGTTGCCATGCGATTTTTAGACAATGTAATTGACGATACGTATTATTTTTATAAGGAAAATGAAAAAGTTGCCAAAGATATTAGAAGAACCGGACTTGGAATTTTGGGACTGGCAGACGCTTTAATCAAAATGAAAGTTAAATACGGTTCTGACGAATCCTTACCGGTTATTGAAAAAATATTTAAAACCTTAAGAGATAATGCGTATATTGCATCTTCTGACATGGCCGTTGAAAAAGGAATTTTTCCTAAATTTAACAAAGAAAAATATTTACAAGGTTTCCATTTAAAAAAACTTCCTGAAGAAATAAGACAAAAAATTGCAAAACAAGGAATAAGAAATGCAGTTTTATTAACAATTGCCCCAACAGGAACGACAGGTCTTCTTTCGGGAGCTTCATCGGGGATTGAGCCAGTTTATGAATTCCAGTTTATAAGAAAGGATAGGCTTGGTGAACACATGATGTATCACCCACTCTATGAAGAGTTCAAAAAAGAAAATCCAAATGTAGAAAAACCGGATTATTTTGTCTCGGCAAATGATTTAACTCCAGAAGAGCACGTTAGAGTTCAAGCAATTGCTCAGGATTATATCGATTCATCAATTTCAAAAACCGTTAATGCACCCAAAACACATACGGTTGATGACGTAAAAAGACTTTATGAATTAGCCTACGACTCTGGTCTTAAGGGAATTACTTATATGAGGGATGGATCAAGACAAGGAGTTTTAGAAAGAGTTGAAGAGAAAAAAGAAGAAGTAAAAGAACTACCAAAACAACTAGCCAGCCTTCCGGTTATGCCAAGGCCGGTGATGGTAGAAGGGGTAACGTATCAGTCAGATACTCCGGTTGGTAAAACCTTTATAACTATTAATCACAATGAAGGTAATGAGCCATTCGAAGTGTTTATAACGGTTGGAAAATCTGGATCAGACGTAACCGCAATGGCTGACGCATTAGGAAGAATGATTTCTCTTAATCTAAGACTTAACGGGGGACTTGCACCACGAGAAAGAGTTAGGCAAATTGTTGCGCAGCTGATTGGAATCGGCGGAGCGAGATCAATTGGTTTTGGTGCAAATAAAGTTTTGTCTCTTCCCGATGCCGTTGCTAAAGTACTTTCCAAGCATTTTGAGTTTAGGGTTAACGGGGTAGTAGAAGATAGGCCAAGAATTGTTAATGGAGTAGAAAATGGCCACACTAGCGGAAACGGACACGCGCAGGCTATGTCAGCAGCTCAAGAAAGTATTAAAAAAGATAAAGAAGAAATCGTTAAGCTTGAGCAATTAAGTTTGCAAACTCCATCGGGCTCTTTGTCTGTAACTGAAGGAACGGCGACAGGACTTTATGATATCTGTCCGGACTGCGGCGGAGCAAGTTTGGCATATGAAGAAGGTTGTAAAAAATGTTATGCATGCGGATATTCCGAATGCTAGTTGATTAAAAGTTAAATATAGGTAATCTTGGTGTAAATCCAGGGCTGTGCCGCAACTGTTAAAGTCAGAAAACTATATTTAATTTAAATGCCCGAGCAGGACACTATCATATCCTTCTCGGAATAAGAGAAGGATTTTTTTATGAAAAGCAAAATAATAATTCTTATCACCTTAGTAGTTTTAGTTTTAACAGTAACTGGTGTAGTGATAACTAATGTTAAAAATAAACCAGTAAGTGGTCAATTAATAGTAGCTGCTAAAACAACAGATGCCTTTTCTTATAAGGGTGAGAATGGAAAAAACGCGCTAATAATCTTAAAAAAAATGGCGAAAGTTGAGCAGGGTTCAAGCGGTTTGGTTACATCAATCAATGGTAGATTAGCACTTAGTTTAAAAAGAGAGTTCTGGGCTTTTTATGTAAACGGAAAGATGGCAAATGTTGGTCCCGCCGAGTATAATACCAAAGATCAAGATTTAATTAAATGGCAAATAGAAAAATATTAATGAAAAAAATAATAAGTCCAATCTCTATAATTTTATTCGCAGTAATTTTAAGATTACTACCGCATCCGCCAAATTTAGTTCCGATCGCTGCAATGGCGTTGTTTGGAGGTTATTATCTTAATAAGAAATTTGCGCTAGTAATTCCTTTGATTGCTATGTTTATTTCAGACATTTTTTTAGGTTTTCATGCAACTATGCCGTATGTTTACGGGAGCTTTCTTTTAACAGGAATATTGGGCTTATGGCTAAAAAACCATAGACACGCGAGAAATATTGTTGGAGGGACATTATTATCGTCAATTGCATTCTTCTTAATTACAAATTTTGGGGTTTGGGCACAAGGCTCGTATGCAAGAGATGTTAGTGGGCTTTTCCAAAGCTATATCATGGGAATACCTTTTCTTAGAAATACTCTGCTTGGTGATCTTGGTTATGTTGGTTTGTTTTTCGGTTCTTATGAACTAGCTAAGTTTTTGATATTAGAGCATGGTTTCAGTAGGGTATTAACGATTAAAAAATAACATGCCAATTTATACACGATTTGGTGATAAAGGAAAGACAGCTCTTCATACCGGAAAAACAGTTTCTAAGGCGAGCACAAGGGTAGAAGCCTATGGAAATTTAGATGAATTAAATAGTTTTTTAGGAGTTGTTTTATTCGAGCTTAAAGATAAAAAAATAAAAGCAGAAATTTTACAAATTCAAAATGATTTATTTGAAATTGGCGCAAACCTTGCGGGGCCGGGGGAAAAAGGGTATTCGGGATTTGGAGAAAAATTAAAAAAAAGAGTGCTGGAGTTTGAAAAGACAATCGATGTATTAACAAATAAGCTCCCTAAGCTTAAAAACTTTATTTTGCCAGGCGGAAAAACAGGCTCGCTTTTGCATTATGCCAGAACTGTTTCCAGGCGCGCCGAAAGAAGGACTGTTGCATTAGCCGGAAAAGAAGAGGTTTTAGAAGAAGTGTTGATTTATTTAAATAGACTTTCGGATCTTTTATTTACATTTGCAAGATATATAAATTATAAAGAAAAACAAAAAGAAACCATTTGGACTACAAAGCCTTAGCATTTATTGTTCTTTATTTAGCTAAATGTTATGATTAATTCATGGACGACGCTGCTCAGAAACAAAATCCAAATCCGAATTTGAAACCCGATCAAGTTTTAGTAAATGGCCAACCGCAGGTAAATAATCAACAACCCCCACTAGTTGGTACAGCCAACAAAGAAGCTGGAGTGAGTACTCCATATATTGAACGCTCTCAGCCGGAGATTAAAACTGACTTTTCTACTCAGGGATTTATTCAAAATACTCAAGCACCTGTTCCGCACGTTCCTGAAGTAGGCCTAGAAGCTAGCGCAGAATCAACACCTGTACAAACAGAGCCAACCGGCAAGGTTGTTTTGCCGATGACAGAAGGCGAAGCAGACAAGACTTTAAATAAGAGCCAGTCGAAATTTAATTTACATGAAAATATAGAAGGTGAATATACAGAAGATTCATTACCGTTTTTTGCAACGTTAATAAAAAAAATTTTTAAAGAAATGCGCAAAAGACTTGTTCCCGGTCCCTCAATGTTAGCATTCTTGCCGCTTATTCCTATGGCTTATGCACAACAAACAGTTGACTTATGTCCAAGAGGAAACTTTCGCATATTATGCTTTCTTACTGCTCAGCGGGCTGTGACAACAGTGTCAAGTTCAAATTCTTCAGGGGCAAATATTTTACTGGCAATTTTTTTAGTACTGGTAATTTTATCTGTAACAGTTTTATTAATTCTTGGAATTTTATACCTTTTATTCATTTGGTATAAAAACAGGGATAGAGAAAAACAATCTCTTGAATCAACGCTCTTACAGATTGCAGTTCCTAAGGATAATGAAATAAAAATCGATGCCGCAGAACAGCTTTTTGCAAGTTTTTCCGGAATACGAGCTCATGGAATGTTTGCTTTTTTAAAGAATCCTCCGCATATCTCCTTTGAAATAGTGGGAATGTCCGAGGATATAAAATTTTATATTTATACCCCAAATAAATATAGAGATATGGTAGAAAAACAAATTAATGCCTCATATCCGGATGCAGAGATAAGGGTGGTTGAGGAAAAAGGAGCTAAAGAGGGATATATTATTGGTAATGAATACAATATTTTCAGTAAAGATGGAAAAGTTGCTTTTGCATCGTTAAAACTGAAAGATTCAAATTATAAGCCTTTAAAAGTCTACAAAGACTTTGCAGTTGATCCGCTGGCTTCAATCACTTCGGTTTTAGCTAAAATGAGTCATGGAGAAGGTGCGGCAGTTCAGATTTTAATAACAGGTGCTGATTCCAAGTGGAGTAAGATGGGGAGAAAATTTATCTCGGGTGTCAAGAAAACAGAATCAAATCCCGAGACCGCTAAGTATTCGGCAGACCCTAAAGAGCTGGAGGCAGTCGAGGGTAAAGTATCCAAACCCGGCTTTCAAGCGGTAGTAAGGCTTGTGGTGTCTTCAAGTTCGCAAGAAGCAGCCACGGTGCACCTTGAAAATATTATTAATTCCTTCGGACAATTTGAAGGATATAACGCTTTTACTAAAAATAAACACTGGCTTAAAGGGAATTTTATAACAGATTTTGTCTATAGATTTTTCCCATCGGGCGGTAATCTTTCGATTCTAAATAGCGAAGAATTAGCGAGCATGTTCCATTTTCCAAATAAAAGTGTTACTACGCCTCATATTTATTGGATTAACGCAAAAAGAGCTCCCGCGCCGGCACAAATTCCGGATTCAGGACTATATCTTGGTATGAGTACTTTTAGGGGAATTGCTAAACCTGTATATATGAGAGATGACGATAGAAGAAGACACACTTACATTATTGGAAAAACAGGTGTTGGAAAATCGGAAATGTTAAAACAAATGATTCTCCAGGATGTTAATGAGGGAAAAGGACTTGCGGTAATTGATCCGCATGGAGATTTAATCGAAGATGTTATGAAAATGATTCCTCCGGAAAGAGCAGAGGATGTAATCTTATTCGATCCTTCGGATACTGAAAGACCGCTGGGATTAAATATGTTAGAGGCAAAAACTGAGCAGGAAAAACACTATATTGTTTCTTCAATCGTAGGACTTATGTACAAGCTTTACGATCCAAACAAGACCGGCATCATTGGCCCTAGATTTGAGCATGCCATTAGAAATGCAATGCTTACGGTAATGAGTGAACCTGGAAGCACTTTTATAGAGGTGGTAAGAGCCCTAACCGATGCAAATTTCGTCCAAGAGCTACTTCCAAAAGTGCAAGATCCGATAGTCAGGCGTTACTGGACAGACCAGATTGCTCAAACTAATGATTTTCATAAGTCCGAAACTCTTGATTATATAGTTTCTAAATTCGGAAGATTTGTTACTAACAAAATGATTCGAAACATTATCGGACAAAGTGAATCTGCTTTTGATTTCAGAAAGATAATGGATGAGGGGAAGATTCTTTTAGTTAATTTATCTAAAGGAAAAATCGGAGAAGAAAACGCAGCCTTTTTAGGCTTAGTTTTGGTTCCTAGAATTTTAATTGCCGCCATGAGCAGGCAAGATATTGCACAGGAAGATAGAAAAGACTTTTACCTGTACGTTGACGAATTCCAGAATTTTGCAACTCCTGATTTTGCCCAAATTCTATCCGAAGCCAGGAAGTTTAAATTAAACTTAATCGTTGCCAATCAGTTTATCGGACAAATGGATGAAGATGTTAAAAACGCGATTTTTGGAAACGTTGGAACAATAATGTCATTTAGAGTTGGCGTAACAGATGCAAATTATCTGATGCATGAATTCCAACCGGTTTTTACAGAGACAGATTTAATTAATGTTGATGTTTATAACGCATATGTAAAGACAATAGTAGGGAACGAGCCGGTTACGCCTTTTTCCATTGATACTTCAAAAGATATGACTAAGGAAAAGGGCTTAGAGAATCCAAGAGTGGCAGAACTTGTCAGGGAGCTTTCCAGGCTAAAATATGGAAAAGATGTGGCGAGCCTTGAGGTTAATATTGCGCAAAGAGCCAGGCTGTAAAGTTGACAAACCCCGCCAAAATTTGTACTATTGAAATATATCCTTATAATATTAATTTGGGTGTTCGGTTATGGCAAGAGTTATTGATAGACAAAAAGCAATTGAGTTAAGAAAGAAAGGTCAAACTTACAGCGAAATAAGGCATAAGCTGAATATTTCTAAAAGCACGCTTTCTGATTGGTTATCAAAATTTCCGCTAACTGCAGAACAGTTAATTAAGCTTGAAAAGAGTAGAAAACGAAATAACTTTTTGGGCATAGAAAAAATTAGATTAACAAAACAAAGGAAAAGAGAAAATCGAATAAATACTATTTATGAAATAGAAAAAAAACGTTGGCGGTCTTTAAGTATTAAAGAACTTGAGTTGGCGGGCCTTTTCCTTTATTGGGGAGAAGGGAGGAAAAACCTAAAAAGCGCCTTGGCAATTAATAATACAGATCCACAAGTGGTTAAATTTGCCTTACGCTGGATGACAGAAGCATTAAAAATTTCCAAAAACAGAATTAAAGTAGAATTGCATCTTTATTCGGATATGAATATATTAAGCGAGATAAAATTTTGGGAAAAAGAGCTTGGAATTCCAAAGTTTCAATTTTATAAGCCTTACATAAAAATAAATACTAAAGCCGCAGTTGACCATAAGGGGTTTGGGCATGGCACATGTGGGTTGATCGTAAATGATGTTAGGCTAAAAGAAAAAGTTATGATGAGTATTAAGGCAATTTCCAATCGATGTTCTACGAAAATTGAAGCTATGGTATAATTATCTTTACTTGCGCCTGTAGTTCATCGGTAGAACAATTGTCTTATAAACAATAGGTGTTTGGTTCGACTCCAAGCAGGCGCACAGCGTCTTAATTTTTTTGCTTTAAAGTTCGGTTAAAACTGAAGAATCTTTGCCGCGTTCTGGCACATACTGGAGATATCTTTCGGTTGTTGAAAGTCTTTTATGCCCTAAAACCTTAGATAGGGAAACTAGTGACACCCCATGTTTTAAGTGATGAGCAACGAAAGTATGTCTTAAATCATTTACCTTGGCATCTTTAATTTCTGCTAATCTAAAATACCTTTCAACCGCGGTTCTAATGTTTCTAATTAAGAAAGGTTTTCCGGATTTAGTAATAAAAAGGTGGTCGTCAGTCACTTTTGGCCTTAAATCTGAATATCTAGCTAATGCTTCTTGAGCTCTTTTGTTTAATGGAACAATTCTGTCGGCATGTTTTTCAAAAGGTGAAATATGTAGCGTGTCTTTGGTTACGTCGGAAAGTCTAAGGTTAGCAAGCTCACCGATTCTAATACCGGTTTGCAAGAGTAATTCTATAACAGCAAACATTCTGGCGTCGTTTCTTGCAGCATCGCGTAGCGCTCTGTATTCGGTCGGAGTAAGTATTCTAGGTGGAGCAAGCTGGTACTTAGGGTGTGAGACTAAAAGGGAAGGGTCGTCGGTAATATATTCGCTTACTTTTAAGAATCTATAAAAAGTTCTGGTGGAGTTAATTTTTCGAGAAATTGACTTTGGAGTATAGCCTTCTTTACCTAGTTTTGCCAAAAATGCTTCGATATCTTCTTTTGCAACTTCATGAACCTGATTTCTTTGAAGCTCTTCTAAAAAGGCTATTAATTGGTCAATATCTTTACCGTATGCAACCACAGTAGAAGCAGACTTTTTGTTGTCCTTTAAAAAGTTTTTAAATTCATTATGGGCATCTCTTAATTTGATTGGTTTCATATAATAATAAATTCAAAGCTAGACTAAGAATTATTGTATCCTATAATATCACTAATTTTCACACTAGTCAAGCACGAAAAAGCCCTATAGCAGATTTATATGGTATTATATAGTTAAGTTGATATGAAAAAGGTTCTTTATATATTCACGGTCATAGTTTTAAGTATTATTATTAGTAATTTGCTTCATTCAATTTATGATTTATGGCACAAGCAAGACCTGATAACTACAGCCACAAAACAGCTTGACGCTGAAAAACTCAAAAATGCCAAGCTAAAAGGAGAGCTTTCTTATGTAAAAACCCAGCAATTTGTTGATGAAACAGCCAGAAATAAGCTGTTTTTAATAAAACCGGGGGAGCAACAGGTTTTAATCTCAAAAGATTTATTAAAGCTAAATACCGGGGATCAAAAAAAGAGTAATCTTTCAAACTGGCAAAAGTGGCTGAATCTTTTCTTCTAGTACCAGGGGTGAGATTCGAACTCACGACCGCAAGGATATGAATCTTGTGCTCTAACCAACTGAGCTACCCTGGCTCGCAATTATTTTAACATTTACTTCAAATTGAAGCAAATTTGTGCTATAATAGTAAAACGCGCGGGGTAGTGTACAGTGCACGTGAGGCTTAATAAAATGGGCCGTTTTGATAGTAATATTAAAAATGAACTTGGCTATATCGGTGAACTCCTGATTAAATCAGGACAATACCGAGGGAAGTCCTTAAAAAAGACCCCGTAGAGACTACACGCCGAGCTCCCCAATTTAATTGGGGATGATGATATAGTCCGACACTCTAAGTAATTGGAGAAACAGTGCATAATCTCACAGGCTAGGCGCAACTCCTAGCCCCGCAACAAGTTAACCCACTTCGAAAGATGTGGGTTTTTATTGTATAATTGCCATTAATGAACTTAAAAGATAAAAAAATTGCAGTAATCGGAGAGGGAGTAGAGGGGCTTTCTTCAAAAAAATATTTAGAAAGTAAGGGCGCAATTGTCACAATTCTAGATAAAAAACAAGGCGATGATTATCTTCAAAACCTGAATGAATATGATTTAGTTATAAGAAGCCCCGGAATAAAATTAGAGCTTTTAAAAGATGTTTCTCAAGAAAAAATAACGTCACAAACAAAACTTTTTTTTGATCTTTCTCCTGCAAAAATTATCGGAGTAACAGGAACAAAAGGAAAGGGAACCACTTCTTCTTTAATTTACGAAATGCTAAGAAAAGAAGGTTTTGATGCGTATCTAGGAGGCAATATTGGTGTTTCTCCATTTGAGTTTTTGGATAAATTAAATGTTCACTCAGTTGTGGTCTTAGAGTTGTCGAGTTTTCAGTTAATTGATTTAGAAAAAAGTCCAAATATTGCAGTAATGTTAATGACAACTTCAGAGCATTTGGACTGGCATAAATCACAAGAAGAATATCTTACTGCCAAAAGAAATATTTTAAGATTTCAAAAAGAAGAAGACATTGCAATTATTAATAAAGACTATTTGGCAAGTCGGGAATCGGACGTAGAGACAAACGGACAGGTTTACTATATTAGTAGAGAAGAAGAAGTAAATAGGGGATGTTTTGTAAAAGAAAACGCGGTTTGGATGAGAACGGGTGATTTGGAAGAGAAAGTAATTAATACTCAAGAAGTATTAATTCCCGGTGCTCATAATCTGGAAAACGTTTGCGCTTCGGCTCTCGCCTCGTTTTTGGCAGGAGTTCAGATTCATAATATTACTCAAGTTTTAAAGACCTTTAAGGGCTTAGAACATAGACTTGAATTAATCACAACAATTAAGGGTGTTAGATACTTTGATGATTCGTTTTCAACCACGCCTGAAACCGCAATCGCGGCAATAAATGCATTTAATAATCCCGAAATTTTAATATTGGGAGGTTCATCTAAAAATTCGGATTTTAAAGTTTTGGGAGAAGCTATCTCAAACGCTACAAATATAAAGGCAATTATTGGGATTGGAATTGAGTGGCCAAGAATAAAAGCAGAAATCAAAGAACCAAGGTCTGAAATTTACTTTATAGAAGGTGCAGATAGTATGGAGAAAATAGTGGTTGCGGTTTCAAAATTAGCAGTTGATGGCGATGTTGTTCTTTTGTCTCCAGCTTGTGCGTCTTTTGATATGTTTAAAAATTACAAAGAAAGAGGCGAACAATTTAAAAGAGAAGTCCTGCTCTTAAAAGAAAATGAGTCAAATTAGCTTTAAAATAGTCAAAAAAGATAAAAAATTAAAAATGAGAGCGGGAATAATTTCTACGCCCCACGGAGATATTGAAACGCCAATTTTTATTCCGGTTGGAACAAATTCTTCTGTAAAATCTGTTAGTCCTCGTGACCTAAAAGAAATGGGTGCCCAAATAATTCTTTCAAACACCTACCATTTACATCTTCGGCCTGGCGAGGATTTAATAAAAAAGTTCGGAGGGCTTTCTAAATGGATGTCTTGGGGTGGTCCTACAATGACAGATTCAGGTGGGTTTCAGGTTTTTTCTTTAGGAATTGGCTTAGAGCACGGGGTTGGAAAACTTTTAAGAGAAGAGGAGGGAGAAGCAAAGCCAAGGCTTAATAAAATAACACAAGAAGGAGTAACATTTCAATCTCATTTAGACGGGAGCAAGCAATATTTATCACCTGAAGTTTCAATTGCGATTCAAGAAAAAATTGGAGCTGATTTAATTGTTTCTTTTGATGACTTAGAATCTCCTAAATATAATCACAAAGAAACAGAAAAGTCTTTGGATTTAACAGAGGATTGGTCACTTCGTTCAATTGCCGCTCACAAAAGAAAAGATCAATTATTATATGGCGTAACGCATGGGGGAAGCTTTGAGGATTTAAGGGTAAAATCTGCCAAATTTATCGATGAAAACTTTGATGCAATTGCTTTGGGAGGTGCTCATAAAAATAAACAAGATATGAGTAAGATTGTTGAATGGACAATTGCCAATGTGTCGGATGAAAAACCTCGGCACATGTTGGGAATTGGGGAAGTGGACGATATTTTTGAGCTGATTGAAAGAGGAATTGACACTTTTGACTGTGTTATTCCAACTAGAATTGGAAGAACTGGATATTTCTTTGTTTCTCCACCACAAGGAAATACTAAAAATAGATTCAGAATGGATATTAATAAACCTCAGTTTAGAACCGACCCAAAACCCTTGGATAAAAACTGCAGTTGCTATACTTGTCAGAATTTTACACGCGCATATCTTTTTCATTTATTCAGAAATAGAGAGCTTTTGGCATACAGCTTAATTAGTACTCATAACGTTCATTTTTTAGTAAATTTAACAAAACAAATAAGAAAGGTAATTCTTGAGGATAAATTTCAAGCACTTAAGAAAAAGTGGTTGGTGTGATAATATAAAAGCATGAGTAAAGTTGTTTTTTCAGGAATTCAGCCATCGGGAAATTTGCATATTGGAAATTATATCGGTGCAATTTCGCAGTGGGTGGCAATGCAAAATGAAAGGGATAGTATTTTTTGTATTGTTGATTTACACGCCATAACTGTTCCTCAGGATCCAACTAAGTTAAAAGAAAAAGTTTTGGAAGTCGCTGCTTTATATTTGGCCTGTGGAATTAATCCTGAAAAATCACATATTTTTGTACAAAGCGAAAATCCAAATCATCCATATTTAGCCTGGATTTTAAACACTATTACTCCGTTTGGACAATTAGAGAGAATGACGCAGTTTAAAGATAAGGCAGAAAAGCACGAGGCAAATGCAGGGCTTTTTGATTACCCTGTGTTAATGGCAGCAGATATTTTGCTTTATCAAACCGATGAGGTACCGGTTGGTGAAGATCAAAAACAGCATATTGAACTAACCAGGGATTTAGCTGAGAAGTTCAATAGTAAGTTTGGCGAAACTTTTAAACTTCCAATTCCGGTTATCGGTAAAGAAACAGCCAGAATAATGAGCTTACAAGACCCGGCTTCTAAAATGAGTAAATCTGATAGCAATCCACTCGGAACAATAAATTTATTAGATTCAGAGGATTTAGTTAAAGAAAAAATTAAAAAAGCTATTACTGATTCAGGTACTCAAATTTCAAGAGATCAAGGGTCAGAAGGGTTATCGAATCTTTTTAGTATATATTCTAGCTTTAAAAGTCAGACGTTAACAGATTCTTATATTGAATTAGAAGGAAAATCTTATGGAGAATTTAAAACTTTGCTATCAAATCTAGTTTGGAAAGAATTATCAGAGATTCAAAATAAATATCAGGAAATAAGAGCTGATGAAGCAAAGCTTAGAAAAATTCTAGATGAAGGAAGAGATTTTGCAATAGAAAAGTCTTCTCAAACCCTTGCTCAAGTTAAAGAAAAAGTAGGATTGTAAGCTTTCTTTTGAGCCTCCCGTGTGTTATAATTTCCGAACTATGGCTAGCCTTAAAAGACCCAAGAAACTAAAGCACGTTAAAGTAAAAATGAAGCTTTCGTGGAAAAACATAATTATTTATGCTTTTCTAATTCTTTTTACCGGATTTATATTTTTTGGCGCAAGTCAATCTTCAACTACCTCATTTGACCAGACTATAAAAACAGTACCGTTGTCTCAACTTATTAACGATGTAAAAATGGGAAAAGCATCAACGATTAATGTTTATCCAAATAAAATAAGCGCACCCGAAAAAAGTATAACTTTAGAAAGTTTTAAAGAGGCAAATGCTGACGTTTACCAACTTTTTAAAAATGCCGGAGTTTCTTTAGATAAAACAAAAGTTGTTATAAAAGATGAAACTAGCCTTAATAATTGGATAAATATACTCTCGGGAGTACTCCCAATTGTTCTTATGGTTGCATTTTTTTACTTTATTTTCAGACAGGCAAGGGGAGCGCAGGAAAATATATTCTCTTTTGGTAAATCTTCGGCCAAGCTTTTTTCTAAAGATACTCCCAAAGTAAGTTTTGCCGATGTTGCGGGAGTTGACGAAGCAAAACAGGAATTAACAGAAGTAGTTGATTTTCTTAAAAACCCAGGAAAATATAAAGCTATGGGAGCAAGAACCCCAAAGGGAGTTTTAATGGTTGGTCCATCTGGAACCGGAAAAACTCTTTTGGCAAGAGCAACAGCCGGAGAAGCAGGAGTAGCTTTCTTTTCTATGGCAGGGAGCGAATTTATGGAAATGCTGGTTGGAGTTGGAGCATCGAGGGTAAGAGATTTATTTAATAACGCCAAAAAAGCTCAACCGGCAATTATTTTTATCGATGAAGTTGATGCAATCGGAAGACAAAGAGGTTCAGGTTTTATGGGCGGACACGACGAAAGAGAGCAGACTCTAAATCAGATTTTGGTTGAAATGGATGGTTTTACTCCAAACGAACAGTTGGTAGTAATGGCAGCAACAAACCGACCCGACGTTTTGGATCCGGCCTTAGTTAGGCCCGGTAGATTTGATAGAAGAGTTGTTTTGGAGTTTCCTGATGTTAAGGGGAGAGAGGCAATTTTAGCAATTCATGCAAAAGGAAAGCCGTTTGAAAAAAACGTTGATTGGATAAAAATTGCCAAAAGAACAGTTGGCTTTTCCGGCGCTGATTTAGAAAACATGCTAAATGAATCAGCTATCTTGGCAGCACGTTTAGGTAAAAAAGAAATCGATATGAGCGATTTGGAAGAAGCCGCAACAAAAGTAAAATTGGGACCTGAAAAAAAGAGATTGCAATCAGACTTAGACAGAAAAATGACAGCTTATCATGAGGCGGGTCACGCTTTGGTTTCTTGGTTTATGCCAAATATGGACCCAGTTCACAGGATTTCAATTGTTTCAAGAGGAATGAGTTTGGGGCACACGATGATGGAGCCAATGGATAGAATTCATGAAACAAAGACCCATCTAATAGAAGAAATAGCGGTAATGCTTGGAGGAAGAGCGGCTGAAAATATAGTGTTTAAAGATATGACAACCGGAGCATCAGATGATATTGCTAAAGCAACAGAAGTCGCCCGGGCAATGGTGGTTGAATACGGAATGAGTGAATTGGGCCCGATTAATTTAGACGGAGATAAAAGAAATCCTTACGAACAGTCGACAGTCTCACCAGATATGGCTTCAAAAATTGACGGACAAGTTAAGCAGCTTACAGATGAAGGCTATAGGCAAGCAGTGGAAATTCTTAAAAAATTAAGAACAAAACTTGATGTTTTAGCCGAAGAACTTTTAAAGAAGGAAACTTTGGAATCGGAAGAATTTGAAAAGTTGATAGGCTTAAAACCTGCTCTTTTAACAGCTTAGGCGTAATTGACATTAAAAAATATTGTCGATATATTTAAATTATGGTAAAGAAAGAATCTACGAAAATCACTGTTTTTTCCAAAAAAGAAGCGATTAATTTTGGTTTTGAAGTTTCCAAAGAGAATGTGCTTTTTTTCTTGAGTCTTTTTGTAGTTTGGGCATTTGTTGCAATTATCTCTTCCTCTATTCAGAATGCCTTAAATGCCAATAAGCAAGTTATTATTTCCTTTATATTCAGTCTGGCGATGTGGGTTGTAAATTCAATAATTTCAATGGGGTTTATTAATATTGCTTTAGAATTTGTTGACAAGAAAAAGCCAGAACTTAAAGATATTTATTTCACTAAAAAAATATTTAATTATATTTTAGCCTCGTCTTTACGAACAATCATTACGGTTTTTGGCTTTATTCTTTTTATAGTTCCGGGAATTATCCTTTCAATAAAACTTCAGTACTCACAGTATTTAATTGTAGATAAGGGCTTTGGCGTGGTTGACTCACTTAAGGGGAGTTGGGAAATGACCAAGGGTGTTAAGTGGAATCTTTTTCTCTTGGGTTTACTTTTAGGCCTTATCAACATTTTAGGATTATTATGCCTTCTAGTTGGACTTTTGATAACAGTTCCTCTTACTATGCTTGCCGAGGCTTATGTTTACAGGAAACTTCTTGCTCAGGTTAACCTCAAATAGGCTATAATCGGTTTTATGAATAAACTTGTTCTAATAGACGGGAATGCCATAATTCACAGAGCTTTTCATGCACTTCCTCCTTTAAATGCCAATGGCGGTACGCCTACCAACGCAGTTTACGGATTTTTTATGATGCTTTTTAAGGTAATTCAGGACTTAAAGCCGGAATACCTAATAGTTTGTTTTGATAAGAAAGCACCGACTTTTAGAAAACAAATGTATGTTGGATATCAGGCTAAAAGACCAAAGATGTCTGATGATTTAATTCCACAAATTGATATCGTCCACAAGGCGCTAGATAGGGCTAAGATTACTCATTTTGAAGTAGACGGATACGAAGCGGATGATCTAATCGGGACAATCTCTGTTGAGGCAAAAAAAGAAGGGTTGCAGACAATAATTGTTTCAGGAGATAGAGATTTGTTGCAGCTGGTAAACGATAGAGTTTTAATGCTGGCGCCAATTGTTGGAATTACAAAAATGATTCTTTTTGATGAAAGCAAGGTTAGAGAAAAATATGGTTTAAATCCGGAACAAATTGTTGACTATAAAGCCTTGGTGGGTGACCCATCGGATAACTATCCCGGAGTTACAGGAATTGGACCTAAAACCGCCAGCGGCTTACTGGCAGAATATCAAAGCCTGGAGAATTTATACGCCAATATTTCCAAGCTTCCTCTAAAAATACAGGAAAAACTGGCTCAAGATGCAGAGCAGTCGGCGATGGCCAAAAGACTGGCTACTATTATTAAAGATGCACCAATTACTTTTAAAAAAGAAGAGGCACAGGCTAATAAAATGGATCAAGAGGCTTTAAAAAAAGTTTTCGAAGAGTTAAACTTTAGAAGTTTGCTAACCAGATTTCCAAACACCGAGGAAGTTAAGGTAGAAAAAAAGAAAGATGATACCCAACTTGGTCTTTTATGAAAGTTGCAATTGTTCATGATTATATAAAAGAATATGGGGGAGCAGAAAGGGTGCTTGAGGCTTTATCTGAAATTTATCCAAACGCGCCAATTTATACTGCATTTTGCGATGAAAGTTCAACCGCTTATGAGCATTTTAAAACCAGGCAAATTATCTCTTCTTGGTTTAACTATGTTCCATTTGCTTCAAAATTAGCCTCACCCCTTCGGTTTTTAACTCCTCTTATTTGGGGCAGTTTTAATTTTTCTAAATATGACGTAGTTATTTCATCTGCCAGTTGGTATATAACCAAAGGATTCAAAAAAAATGGAGATAAACTTACCGAAATTTGTTATTGTCATACTCCTCCGCGTTGGCTATACGGATATTCAACCAGTGTTAACTTTCAAAAATATAAGCTTGTAAAAATATATGCTGCAATTGTTGGGCATTTTTTAAGACTTTACGATTTTGAAAGAGCACAAAAAGTCGACTATTTTATTGCAAATTCAAAAGAAGTTGCGGCTAGAATTGACAAGTTCTATCGAAAACCATCAATTATCATTTATCCGCCGGTTTCTTTACCAAAAGTTGAGCACGTTGAAAAAAGCGATTATTACTTTATTGTTTCTAGAATTGTTGGGGCAAAGGGCTTGGAGTTGGCAGTTGAAGCGGCAGTTAGAGAAGGATTTAAGTTAAAAATTGCCGGTTCTCCGGCAGGATATTATTTTGAACACAATAAGTTAGTTAAAAAATCAAAGGGAAAGGTTGAATTTTTAGGACAAGTTAGCGATGAGGAGTTGGCAAAACTTTATAAAGGTGCAAAGGGTTTTTTGGCTTTGGCAAAAGATGAAGATTTTGGCATAACGCCGGTTGAAGCAATGCTTTCAGGCACTCCAGTTGTTGCTTTTAATGGCGGGGGATATAAAGAAACAGTAGTTGACGGAAAAACAGGAATAATATTTAATGATTATTCAATTGATGGGTTAATTACGGCTATTAAAAGGCTTGAGAACACAAAAATTGATCCTCAAAATTGTATTGGACAAGCGCAAAAGTTTTCTAAAGAGAGATTTAAAAGAGAAATAAAAGAATTTGTTGAAAAACATGCCTGAACTTCCAGAAGTTGAAACATTAAAATTAGGTCTTCAGAAATACCTTGTTGGTAGAAAAATTGAAGATATAAAAATCCTCGTGCCAAAAATATTTCAAGGAAATACAAAAGATGTAATTGGCGCAAAAGTTGTTGATATTAAAAGAGTAGGCAAGGGTTTAATTGTTGAGCTTGATAATGATTTTGATTTAGTGGTGCATTTAAAAATGACTGGTCAAATGATTTATCGGGGAAAAGAAACTAAGAATGTCGTTTTGTCCAAAAAAGCCGGTGGAGAAGTTCCCTCAAAATATAGTCACGTAATATTTTTTCTAGATAAAGATGCAAAACTTTATTATAACGACCTGCGTCGATTTGGTTATATTAAGGTAATTAAAAAATCGGAAGTAAAAAGTTTGCCATTTTTTAAGGAAATGGGTCCGGAGCCTTATAATAACCCGGATTTTGGTCAAAAAACTTTAAGCTTAAAAGGTTTCCAGTCAGTTTTAGAAAAAAGCGGACTGCCGGTAAAAGTAATTTTAATGGATCAGAAAAAAATTGGAGGAATCGGCAATATTTATGCTAACGAAGCTTTGTTTTTGTCTAGTATTAATCCAAAAAGAAAAGCAAAAGATGTAACTAAAGACGAAATAGCTTTGCTTTATAAGTCAATTTATAAGGTTATTGATAAGGGACTTCGTTTCGGTGGATCTTCGGATGAAAATTTTGTGAATGTTTTAGGACAAGATGGTCAGTATCAACAGTATTTTTTAGCCTATGGTCAAGAAAAGGAAAAGTGTTCAATTTGCGGAGGAATCATCGAAAAAATTCAATTAGGAAGCCGTGGTACCTACTTTTGCCCCAAGCACCAAAAATAATTATTGATTTTTATAAGTCTTATTGTTAGTATAAGCTGCTGGCAATTAATAATTGCTTTATTTTATGGCTTACAGCGAAAAAGTAGTCATGTCCATAGGAGGATCACTCATTATTCCGGGTGGAGGGATTGATGTTAAGTTTTTAATTAAACTTAATACCTTTATTAGAAAGCAACTGGCGAAGAATAAAAACCGCCAGTTTTTTTTGGTTATTGGAGGCGGACAAATTGCCAGACATTACAGAGATGCTGGAGAAAAAGTAATAAGACACACTTTAACCAGAGACGATTTAGATTGGTTGGGGGTTCACGCCACCAGGCTAAATGCTCAACTTATCAGAACAATTTTTCGAGAAATAGCCCATCCTCATTTAATTAAGCATTACGAAATAATTAGAAAAGTTACAGAACCGGTTGTAGTTGCCGCAGGTTGGAAGCCTGGTTGGTCTACCGATTTTGATGCAATCTTGCTTTGCGAAGACTATGGAGTCTCTGAGGTTATTAATTTAAGCAATATCAAAAAAGTTTATGATAAAGATCCAAGGAAATATAAAAATGCTAAACCAATTGATAAGATTTCATGGAAAAATTTTAGAAAATTAGTGGGTGATAAATGGATTCCCGGCATGCATGCGCCGTTTGATCCGGTCGCATCTGAAAAAGCAGAGAAATTAGGCATTAAAGTAGTTGTTTTGTCAGGCCATGATTTTAAAAATTTAGATAACTATTTTAACAATAAAAAATTTGAAGGAACCGTGATAGAATAACTCCATGCTAAAAAGCATTTCTCTTCAGCATTTTAGAAGCTACGAAAAAGCAGAATTTAGCTTTGAACAAACCAACCTGGTCGTTGGTCCAAATACTTCTGGAAAAACTAACTTAATTGAAAGTATTTATCTTTTATCCTCTGGTAAAAGTTTTAGAACTGATAAAGATTTTCAAATGATAAATTTCAAAAGCGATTTCGCAAGAATTAAGGGTGAAATTGAAGACGAAGAGCTTGAGGTTTTATTAACCAACGGACAAGTTAACGGTAAGTCTCAGTATAAAAAGTTTCTGGTAAATGGGGTGCCGAAGAGGCGGGTTGATTTTTCCGGCAAGCTTTTATCGGTTATTTTCTCGCCTTCGGATTTAGATATTATTATTGATTCGCCTCACCTTAGAAGGAATTTTTTGGATGAGGTTTTAGAACAAGTTGATAGAGAATATCGACTGGCTGATTTATCGTATGTTAAGGCAATAAGGCAAAGGAACGCACTTTTGGAAATAACCAGAGAAACGGGCGTTAGAAATCAGAAACAATTTGAATATTGGGATAATTTAGTTATTGAGAATGGACAAAAGATCACCCAAAAAAGACAAGAGTTTATTGATTATCTAAATTTAGAAACAAAAGACATTTTTAATTTTCAAGTTCATTATGATAAAAGTTTAATTTCCAGAGAAAGACTCGACCAATATAGAGAAGAAGAAGTAATGTCGGGAGTTACGTTGGTTGGTCCGCATAGAGATGATTTTTCCGTTTTAATGTTAAATGGTGGTAAAATTGCGCACGATATTAAGCATTATGGTTCAAGAGGTCAACAGAGATTAGCGATTTTACAACTTAAAAAATTACAGCTTTTATACGTAGAAAAGTTTTTAGGTAAAAGACCGATATTAATACTTGATGATATTTTTTCAGAACTCGATGAAGGACATATTAAGCATATCTTTGACCAAATCGGTAAACAACAGACGATAATTACTACAACGCATAAAGAATTTATTCCCCCGAAACTTTTAAAAAAAATGAAGATAATTAGTTTTATAAAATAAATGCAAGAGTTTAATCCAGTTGATTTAAAACAACTTTATATCCCTTCTCCAAATTCCAAAAAAGGGGACAACGGAAAACTCATGATTGTTGCCGGATCGATTCTTTTTCATGCCGCATCTTTATGGCCCTTAGAAGTGGCATCAAGAATTGTAGATATGGTATTTTACTCATCAGTCTCTATGAACAAAGAAATTGTTCAAAAAGATAAGAATAGATTTAGAAACGGGATTGTAATACCACGGCATAAAATTGGAAAATATGTACAAGAAGCAGACTGTATTTTAATCGGGCCAGGCCTTCCAAGAGATAGTGGAAAAGAAAAAGAGGAAGAAAGCACTAAGGATTTAACAGAAAAATTACTTACAGAATTTCCTAATAAAAAATGGGTTGTAGATGGTGGATCATTACAAGTAATTAATCCAAATATTTTACCGAAAGCTTCAATAATAACTCCTAATAAAAAAGAGTTCGAAATGCTTTTTAAATGTCAAGCAAGCTTTGAAAACGCAATTAAGATGGCCAAAAAGTATGGAATCACAATTCTTTTAAAAGGGAAAGAAGACATAGTTGCAGACAAGCATAAAAATGTAATCATAAAAGGAGGGAATGCCGGTATGACTAAAGGTGGTACGGGAGATGTTTTGGCAGGACTTACAGCCTCATTTTATTCTAAAAACAACGCATTCTTATCAGCAACTTGCGCTTCTTATATCAATAAGCAAGCCGGAGACTCTCTTTATAAAACCCAAGGACTTTACTTTAATGCTTCTGATTTAGTAAATGAAATTCCTAAAATAATGAAGGAGTTTATTCGTTGATTTTTTCGGAGACCTTTGAAAGTTGATAGGTAACAAATACTGCCAGAGCAGTCACGACAAAAGCGTAGATTACAAGAGAGATTATTCCGCTCCCGTTTGGTAAGAATTTTTTAACGTAAGAATTTACAAGTTCTTGGATTAAACTATTCCAAGCTAGGGCTGCAACTAAACCAAAACCAGAGGTTGCTAGGGTTAGCATTTGCTTAATTAACTCCTGGTGTAATTTTTTTTCTTTAGGTGTTTCTTTTCGGGAATTGTTCGGCATTTAATGCTATAATTATAGCACGTTTTATGTATAAACCAAAATATTCAATTACTAACAAAATCCTCAAAAATATCGGTAATATCGAAGCTTCGAAAGAAGTTATTGATCATGCCCCACTGCTTCCGTATTTTGAAAAAGAATTCAGGGAAAGTGCTTTGGTTAGAAGTGTTCATTATGGAACTCATATTGAGGGAAACGAGCTTAATTTAACCGAAGCTGAAAAAGTAATTAAAGGCCAGGATATTGTTGCAAGAGATAGAGATATTCAGGAGGTAATAAATTATCGAAAAGTAATTGATTATATCGGAAAATCACAAAATAGAAATGCCAAAGAAGCAGTCGGCGATGAAACAATCAAAGAGCTTCATAAGCTAACTGTTGATAGAATTTTGCCTTCTGAGCAATGCGGGGTTTTTAGAAAAACGCAGGTAGTTGTCAAAAACAGCCAAACAGGAGAAGTATCTTTTAGGCCGCCAATGGCAGTTGCGATAACTTTTCAGATAAAAAATCTTTTGGAATTTATTAATTCAGAAGATGAAATGCACCCTGTTTTAAAATCCGGAGCGGTTCATTTTGAACTGGTTAGAATTCATCCCTTTTTAGACGGAAACGGAAGGGTAGCAAGGGCTTTTGCAACCTTAATCTTATATAGAGAAGGTTATGATATCAGAAGATTTTTTTCGCTGGAGGAATATTTTGATAAGAGTGCAATTGAATATTATCAAGCTTTGCAAAGTGTTGAGAAAAAAGAGGGAGACTTAACGGATTGGCTTGAATATTTTACTTTTGGTTTATCGGTAGAGCTTTCCAAAATAAGAGAAAGAGTAGAGAGTATTTCAATTGACGCAAAGTTAAAAGAAAAATTGGGAGGAGAGCCGATTCTTTTATCGCCCAGGCAGATTAAGATTATTGAATATATTCAAAAGGTTGGTTATCTTCAAAACCAAGCATTCGAAAGCTTGTTTCCGATGGTTTCCGAAGATACGATACTTAACGAAATAAAGGGTTTGGCAAGTGTAGGAATTATTAAAAAGCATGGTGTAACCAAGGGTGCAAAATATATCATGGCGTAATTTATGAAATTTAAAGAACTTACCGACTATTTTGAAAAACTGGAAAATACCTCTTCAAGACTTGCCCTAATTGAAATTCTTTCAGAGCTTTTTAAAAAAACTCCAGCATCGGAGATTGAAATGATAACTTATTTAATTCAAGGCCGGCTGGCGCCTTTTTTTGTGCCCTTAGAGATTGGAATGGCGGAAAAAACAGTGGCGCAATCAATTGCTAATGCTTATGGAATTAGAAGAGAGGTTGTTCTTAAGTCTTATCAGCGCTTAGGAGATATGGGAAAAGTAGCAGAAGAGTTAGGTGAAAAATCAATTCAAAAGTCAAAATTTACAGTTGGCGAAGTGTTTAAAATCTTAATTGAAATTGCCAATATGAAAGGTGAGGGAACCGTTGAAAAAAGGCAGACACTTTTATCAGATTTACTTAAGAAATTAGATTCAACATCTGCAAAGCATTTGGTTAGAATTCCACTTGGAAATACACGCCTTGGGATTGGAGATCCAACTGTACTAGACGGGCTAGCAACGGCAAAATTAGGAGATAAATCTAAAAGAAAGCTTTTGGAAGGAGCATATAATCGAACTTCAGATTTAGGTTTAATTGCAAAAACTTTGTGGGAAAAAGGTGTTTCGGGAGTCGAAAAATTGGAAGTAAGAGTTGGCTCTCCAATTCGCTCGGAACTTTGCGAAAGACTCCCAAACCCTGAAAAAGTAATCGAAAAAATGTCTTTCGACACCGCTCAGGATAAAGTAGGGGTTAACGTACAATTAAAATTTGACGGGTTCAGGGTCCAGATTCACAAAGACGGAGGAATTATTAGAATGTTCTCCAGAAATTTGGAGGAAATGACTCACATGTTTCCGGAATTAACCCAAGCCGCCAAAAAGCAAATTAAGGCAAAAACAGTTATTCTGGATTCCGAAGCGCTGGCTTACAATCCCGAGTCGGAAGAATTTCTACCGTTTCAGGAAACAACAAAAAGAAGAAGAAAGCACGGCATTGAAGAAATGGTAAAAACCCTTCCTTTAAAAGCATTTGTTTTTGACATTTTATATAAAGACGGAAAACAATTGCTGGACGAGCCACTTAGAAAAAGAATGGAGATTTTAAAAGAAACCATTACCGAAGATGATGTTTTGATAAGAACAGAAAACCAAACCGTAAAAGATGCAAAAGAACTGGGAATTTTATTGGAAGATGCAATTTCCAAGGGCTTGGAGGGGTTGGTTATAAAACGCTTGGAAAGCCCCTACGAAGCGGGTGGTAGGAACTTTAACTGGGTCAAGCTAAAACGACACTCATCCGGAGAGTTAAACGATACAATTGACTGTGTGGTCTTAGGATACATATCAGGAAAAGGTAAAAGAACGGCTTTTGGAGCAGGAGCCTTACTGGTGGGAGTTTATGATAAGAAATTAGATGAATTTGTAACGGTTAGTAAGATCGGTACCGGCTTAACCGATGAAGAATGGAGAGAGATTCACAAAAGAGCAGATAAAATAAGTTTGGAACATAAGCCGGCAAGAGTAAGTTCCTCAATCATTCCTTCAGTTTGGATTAAACCTGAAATTGTAATTGAAGTTTTGGCAGATGAAATAACGCGTTCTCCAATTCATACTGCAGGAAAAATAGATAAAGAATCAGGATACGCGCTTAGATTTCCTAGACTAGTATCATTTCGCTCGTTGGATAAAAAAGCGGAAGATGCAACGTCAGTTGAGGAATTAATTGAAATGTATAAGCTGCAGGGAAAACAAGATTAAGATATTTGGAATAAAACTTTAGCTACAGCAGAAAATTTCTTTTTCAAACTGGGTTTTGTAATCCGATCAATTTCTTCAGTAGGTTTTGAATCAAAAATTGCAATTTTTCCATCCATATGCCATGTTCCAATTGGAGTAACTACTCTTCCTATTTCTTCTAGGTCAGGTGGGGTAGTGAGCATCATTTTATTAATTTCTTTTTGAGAATAAAGCTTTGGTTTCTCAGCAGTTTGAGTTCTGGGAATAATTCTTCCAATATCTAATCCGTGTTCAGCAATTGCCATAAAATAAATTCATTTTAATTGTATTCCTTTAAGACAAGATTTGTCTAGACTTTTTTTATTTGTGTTAAAATGGCCGTATGGATTTCGTTGCTGATTTGCATCTTCACTCCAAATACTCCCGTGCTGTTTCTCCCCAGATGAATTTATTAAATATGGATTTATGGGCTAAAAAGAAGGGATTAGATATTCTTTCAACAACCGACTGGACACACCCTTTATGGCTGAGAGAAATTCAACGAGAATTAGTTGAGGATGCAAAAGGACTATTTAAATTAAAAAATCAAAAAAAATCCAAAACAAGATTTTTATTATCAGTTGAAGTTTCCAGTATATATACTCAAGGAGGAAGGGGAAGAAGAATCCACAATTTAATTTTTTCACCAAGTTTTGTAACCTGTGAAAAAATTAACAAAGAATTAATCAAAAGAGGTTGTAATTTAGGATCAGATGGAAGGCCAATTATTGGCTTATCTTCAATTGCTTTGGTAGAAATGGTTTTATCTATTGATAGCAAGGCTTTAATTATTCCCTGCCATGCTTGGACACCCTGGTTTTCTTTGTATGGCTCAAATTCCGGCTTTGATTCAATCGAAGAATGCTTTGGAGAATATGCAAAATATATTTACGCTGTAGAGACAGGGTTATCGTCCGACCCTTATATGAATTGGCAGATTAAAGAGTTAGATAACCTTTCAATTTTATCTAATTCCGATGCTCATTCAATGGCAAAAATGGGAAGAGAAGCGACTGTTTTTAAAACTACAAAAAACAAAATTTCCTACGACGACATTGCTTCTGCAATCAAAAGAGAGAATAAGGGAACGGAAATTTTTTATACCATAGAGTTTTATCCTGAAGAGGGGAAATACCACTATACCGGCCATAGAAACTGCAATTTTGTGCAGGATCCAAGCCAAACCAAAGAAAAAGGGAGTATTTGTCCGGTTTGCCACCGGTCCTTAACGGTTGGCGTGATGCACCGGGTTGAGGAGTTGGCAAGAGGCAGTTTTCCTAAAGAGGTTTCAACAATTAATCAAAACGGCGTTAAATGGATTGTTGATCCATCTAAAAAGCATCCTCCGTTTGTAAAATTGGTTCCATTAAATGAAATTATCGCCGAAAGTCTTTCGTCAACGGTTGCAAGCTTAAAAGTAAAAACTTTATTTGATGATTTATGTAAAGAGTTTGGTAGCGAATTAGATATCCTACTAAAAACTCCAATCTCTGATATCGAAAAATTTGCTGGTCCAAGAGTTGCTGAGGGAGTGGGGAAGGTAAGAAAGGGAGATATTGTAATACTGCCGGGCTTTGACGGACAGTATGGAGTTGTAAAAATCTGGGATGATAAAAAGATTTCGGAGAAATCCCAAGAAACAAAAACCCAGTTGGGAATTGACTTTTAATTTTAGTAAAGATACATTTAACTTATATAGGAAAGGAGGTGAAAAATGAATTATTTAAATCAACTTACAAAAGCCCTCGATGAAAATTATAAAAAACTTCCCGTACTTCCTAAAGGAGTAAATGAGTTTATAGTCAGTGTTGCCCCTTGGTTAGCATTGGTATTTGGAGTATTGGCAATAGTTACGGGTTTGGGAGCGTTTGGTTTGTTAACAGCACTTTCTCCTGTTGCAATGTATGCAGGTGCCGGAGGATATGCTTTTACAGGACTTTTAGCAGCAGTAGTACTTTTGCTACAAGGTGTTGTAGAGCTTTTAGCCTTTCCGGGACTTAAAGCAAGGAAAGTAAAAGGGTGGAACTTAATGTTTTATAGCCTTCTTTTAAGTGTATTAAGTTCTGTAGTTGCTCTTAGCGTTGGAAGCGTGGTTGGAGCAGTCGTAGGCTTTTTAATAGGTTATTATTTCTTGTATCAAGTAAAATCTTATTATAAATAGGCCTTGATGTAAGATAATTGTAAAAATATATACTAGTTTATATTAGTATATATTTTTATATTGTAATAAAGGCTTGATTAAAAGTGGTAAAATAGCATAAATATGAAATTGATTGTAGGACTTGGTAACCCCGGAGAAGAACACGCAAAAACAAGACATAATCTCGGTTTTATGGTACTTGATGCCTTATTTAAAGACTATGCCACCCCAAAAGACTCATTTAGAGAAGAGAAGAAGTTTAAGGCAGAAATTGCGGAAATAGTCTGGCAGCCTAAAAAAGGAAAGATGGAAAAAGTAATTCTGGTAAAACCTACAACTTTTATGAACGGGTCGGGAATTTCAACTTCTTTAATTGCAAAGTTTTATAAAATCCAAGCCCAAGATGTTTGGGTTGTTCACGATGAAATTGATTTGCCGCTGGGTGGAATGAAGATAAGAATAGGGGGTTCTTCGGCGGGACATAAGGGAGTAGAGTCGATTTTACAAAAACTAGGAACGGAAAAATTCTGGAGATTTAGAATGGGAATTGGTCCTCAAAAAAGTAAGGTTGAAGGAAAAAGATTAAAACCAATTGATAATTTTGTTTTAGGAGGATTTAGTGAAAGTGAAAAAGGAAAACTTAGAGAAATAATAAAAAGAGGCGTAAAAGCAATCGAAGATGCCTTGGAGGAAGGAATGGAAAGATCCATGAACCGCTTTAATACTAAATGAAAAAAGTCTCCCAAATCTTAAAAGATTTTAATCCCACCAAAGATAAATATATTTCCCGGGATTTTCAGGCGCTTGGAATTCATCTGGCAGAAGAAATGGATGATTATAAAAATAGGGGAATGTGGATTAAGTTGGCAAAAACTAACCACAGGGCTATTTTAGAACAAGCGCTGTCTTTTGTGTCGGACAGTAAAGCTGATAATAAGATTGGTTTATTTTTATGGAAGTTAAAACAGTTAAAAACTTTAAAAAAAGTTAAATAAAATGCAAGCAAAAATTTATATACTGGGTTTTGTTCAGGGTGTCGGATTTAGACGGTTTGTTAAAAAAAATGGGTTAAAGCTTGGGCTTAAGGGATTTGTTAGAAACTTAGATGATGGACGAGTTGAAGCTGTTATTCAGGGTTCTAAGACAGAGATTGAGAAACTCATTAAGATAATTGAGAAGGGAACATTTTTTTCCGACGTTAAATCGGTTGACGTAAATTGGGAGGAGGAGGATATCTTAAGTGATTTCCAGATTCTTAAGTGATATAATTTTACTCTATCTATGTTTGTAAGTATTTTATTTTTTACATTTTTAGCATCGATTGTCTCTTTACTTTTGGTTTCAGCACTTTTATTAAAAGAAAAGTTTATACACCGTTTTTCTTTTTCTCTTGTTGCTTTTGCGGCCGGGGCATTACTGGCAACAGCTTTTTTAGACACATTTAAAGAAGCAATAAAAATAGCGGGAGATTCTGTTTTTCTATGGGTAGCTCTTTCTTTCGCTGGCTTTTTTATAATAGAAAGACTTTTTGTTTTCATACATCATCATGATGAAGATACTGCTTTCGGTAAAGAGACGGAGTTTAAAATTTCAACACCCTTTCTTCTTTTCGGAGACGGTTTACATAACTTCATAGATGGAGCATCTATCGCAGCAAGCTTTTTAGTAAGTTTTCCCTTAGGAGTTGTAACGAGTATAACTGTATTTATTCACGAAATTCCTCATGAGCTTGGGGATTTTGGTATATTAATTCATAAAGGATGGGGAAGAAAAAAAGTTTTATGGTTTAATATCTTAACGGGATTTACTGCTATCTTTGGAGCTGTTTTAGCTTTTTATCTTGGGAACATTTTTGATAAAGCAGTTCCTTTTCTTCTTGCAATAACAACCGGAAATTTTCTTTATCTATCCGCAACCAACCTTGTTCCTGAAATTCACAATAAAGCAAAGCAAAGTCTTGCTATAAAGGAATCTTTTTTCTTTATTTTGGGGATTCTTCTAATTGCTTTTCTTATTCAAATATTAGGATAGCTATTTAATTTTACAAACTACTTTTTGGTGGTAATTTTTAAAAGAATACCAAAAAGAAAAAGCCAAAAGCCCAATTACCAAAAGATGAACTTCTAGTCCTCCAAAAGGAAGAAAAGATAATGCTCCGGCCAGTCCTAATAGTGAAAGTAGAGAAAAACCACAAGAACAGCTTCCTGCAACCATTATTCCTAATGCTGTTATCCCACCAATAGTAAGAGTTATTTTACCGCCTGCTTCTTTAAGATTTTTAAGTGTTTTAACAAGTATAAGTAAATTAGCGCCTACTAAAAGTGAAGAAATGATTAATAGCATAAAGTCTCTTTGTCCCAAGGCAGAATATGCCCCAATAATTAATTCTTTTAAAAGGGTAAGTTTAAATAGAAGCGGTCCATCACCCAAGATAAATGCCTGAATCAATCGATAATTAATAATTAAAACCGACAAACAATAATAAATGAAAGAGGTAAAAAGTATGATTAAAAGGGAAGAGGGGTTTAAAAAGTTGTTCTTAAAAGTTTCCTTAAGAGTGGGAAGGGCCATTTTATTTTGCTAGTTCTTTATCGATAATTGTTTTAAAGGCAGAGTAGGGCTGTGCTCCGACAACTGCGATACCATTTATAAATATTGTTGGTGTTCCGGAAACGCCTGCCGCTTGACCATCAGCTAAATCCTTGCTGACATCGGCATTAAACTTTTTACTTGATAAACAGGTTTTAAATTGATCACCATTTAGCCCAAGATTTACAGCTACTTGAGTTAATCCGTCGGTGTTATACATTGATGTATCGGATTCGGATGGCTGGTTTTTATAAAGATAATCATGATATTCCCAGAATTTTCCCTGGTCATTTGCGCAAGCCACGGCATTTGAAGCAACAACTGAGGCATCTCCTAAGAATGCGAAATCTCTAAAATATAATTTAACTTTTCCCGTATCTACATAGTCTTTAATTAATTGAGATTCGCTATCTGTAAAAAACTTTTCGCAGAAAGGGCATCGGTAATCTGCAAATTGTACAACTGTAACTTTTGCATCTGCTTTTCCAAGAAAGGGCATTTTGCCGACTCCAACGTCTACTTTTTGCCCGTCGGTTAATCCTTGTTGTTGTGAGGGTTGTGCGGCGGCCGGTGCGGCGGCTTGGTTATTTAAGGCTTGCCCTTTTTCTAAATATTGAATTTTTGTGACTAATACACCGATTAAAAAAGCAGCAATTACTAAAAGAAAGACTAAGGCTTGAGTGGTGGTTAATTTTTTAAGCAAATTAAACAAGGAGTTTACGAGTTGGTTAGCTTTTTTAACTATCGGAACGTTATTTTTTGCCATAGCGTTATTCTATATTTTTTAAAAAACTCATGTCAAGAGTTAAAATACAGTTGACAGATTTTAATATTATAGTATAAGCTTTGCTAAGAAATAGCTTCTATGGCAAAAATTGTTTTTTTTGATACAGAAAAATGGGAAGAAGAGTATGTAAAGAATGCTCTTTTGGGACTTGATGCAATATTAACCAGCGAAAAGCTTGATGAAACTACTTTTTCCAAATACCAAGATGCAGAAATTATTTCCTGTTTTATTTATAGTAAGCTCACCAAAAATATTTTAGAAAAACTTCCTAATTTGAAATTTATTGCTACCCGTTCGATGGGGTATGACCATATTGATTTAGAATACTGTAAATTAAAGGGAATAATGGTTGCAAATGTTCCAAAATATGGTGCGCATACTGTTGCAGAGCATACCTTTGCTTTAATTTTGGCAATTTCTAGAAAAATTGTTCCAAGTGTTGAACAGGCTAGAAGAGGAGATTTCTCAAGTACCGGACTTGAAGGATTTGATTTAAGCGGGAAGACGTTGGGAGTAATTGGAACGGGGAATATTGGAGTAAATGTTTGCAATCTGGGCTTGTCGTTTGGGATGAGTGTACTGGCATATAATAGAAGTCAAAATCCGGAACTGGTTTCGAAGGGAGTTAAGTATGTTTCTTTAGATGAATTATTGGCCGGCTCTGACATAATTACGCTTCATCTTCCACATACCAAAGAAACTGAGCACATTATTAATCTTTCAAATTTAGACAAAATTAAAAAAGGAGCGGTTTTAATCAATACGGCAAGGGGTTCTTTGGTTGAAACTCAAGCGATTGCCGAGGGTTTAGAAAAGGGGATTTTATCCGCCGCAGGACTGGATGTCTTAGAAGAGGAAGCACATCTAAGGGAAGAAAAGGAATTTTTGTCCGAAGAGTATCTTAAAAACATCGATATTAAGACACAACTTATTAATCATGTTTTGTTAACAAGAGATGATGTCGTAATCACTCCTCATAACGCATTTAATAGTAAAGAAGCAGTGGAAGAGATAATGGAGACTTCAGTTTACAATATTAAAAACTTTGCTGCAGGTACTCCTAGTAATATTGTTGGACAATAAATTTGTTCAACAGAAATCTTAATTGAATAAATAATTACGGGTTGACTTAAACCTCTCGTTTCTGTATTTTAGATAGGGAGGTAAATATGGCAGATATAAATTTTACAGATCAAAATTTCCAACAAGAAGTCTTGGAATCAAAATCGCCGGTTTTGGTTGATTTTTGGGCAGAGTGGTGTGCTCCTTGTCGAATTGTTTCTCCGATAGTTGATGAATTGGCAACAGAATATGGAGAAAAATTAAAAGTAGGAAAGTTAAACGTTGATGAAAGCGGTAAGACAGCACAAAGCTATGGAGTAATGAGTATTCCAAGTCTTTTAGTCTTTAAAGATGGAAAAGTTATTAAAACCATGATTGGAGCTCAAAGCAAAGATAATTTTAAAAGAGAAATAGACAGTGTTTTAGGCGCTTAAATTCTTCAAAATGATTTACGACGTAATAATTATTGGCAGTGGTCCTGCAGGCTTAACCGCAGCAATTTATACAACCCGAGCAGATTTAAAAACTCTACTTGTTGCCGGTGGAAAATGGGGAGGACAGTTAATGCTGACAACTTTGGTTGAAAATTTTCCCGGTTTTCCCGAAGGCATTCAGGGACCGGATTTAATGTCCAATATGCGAAAACAAGCTGAGCATTTTGGGACAGAATTTATTGATGAAGATTTTGTTTCTGCAGATTTCTCCACGAAACCCTTTAAAATAACCGTCTCGGATAAAACCTACGAAGCAGAATCAGTAATTATTGCAACAGGAGCCGATACAAAATGGTTGGGCGTTAAGGGTGAGTCGGAAAAAATTGGCAGAGGAGTTTCAAGTTGCGCGCCCTGCGACGGGGTCTTTTTTAGAAACAAAAATGTAATTGTTGTTGGTGGAGGAGATTCTGCGATGGAGGAAGCATTGGTGTTAACTAAGTTTGCAACTTCAGTGACTTTAGTTCATCGAAAAGATTCTTTTAAAGCCTCGGAAATAATGCAAAAAAGAGTGAGAGAAAATCCCAAAATTAAAATAATGTTTAATTCAGAGGTTGTAGAGGTTTTGGGTGATACAAATGTAACAGGAGTTAAGGTTAAGAATAATTTAACTGATAAAGAAGAAGAAATGTCAATTGATGGAATTTTTGTAGCTGTGGGGCATATGCCAAATACCTCAAGACTTAAGGATATAGAGTTAGACGAAGCCGGTTTTATAAAAGTTCACGATCATTTTTTAACTAATAAAGAGGGCGTTTTTGTGGCTGGAGATGTGCATGATTCTCATTACAAACAAGCAATCACCGCCGCCGGATATGGTTGTGCCGCTGCGTTAGAAGCGCAAAAGTGGCTTGAGGAGAAGTAACGATACCTCTATAATAAGTTTGTGCAAGCAAAACTACTAAAATTAAAACTGGAACGCATCAAAACCATAATTATTTTTCATAAAGTTTCATTGATTATACTTACGGGACTAACAATTGTTTTTGTTTCCGCAGTTATATTTTTAAGTTTTAGTTTGGCAGGGAAAAATCAGACAAATCTTGCTTTAGAAAAGAAGTTAAAAGATGTTTCTATTAAGCTCAAGTTTTTAGAAAATCAAGATCAATACAAGATTAATTTGGGTTTAAAAGAAAATATAAAAAACATACAAACATTATATAAGGATTCTTTAGGCTTGTATCAACGAATTCTTGATTTAAAAACCCAAAAACAAGATACAAAAGATTTAGATAAGGAGTTTGCCAAAGGATTAAGTTATCTATCTGATTTAAATTACTCTTCGGGTTCTGCGAGTTTTAAAATTTTAGCATTTGATATAAACAAGAAGGAAGCTGATTTAGCGGCCGCTCAAGTTCAAGCTTCAGCTCCACAAAATCAAAATATACTCCAGAGTAATACGCCTCCATCAAGTGGTTTCTCAGTACAAAGTGTTTCAACTGATAATGTAAATTTTACGGTTTATATTATTGCAGCAGATTTAAATTCGACAAAAGTGGTTGTTGATACAGCATCGGGTAGTGATTGTGGCAATAATTGTCCAACCCTTCCTTTATCTGATTATGTTTCAAGAAGTGGAGCTTATGCTGGAATAAATGGTTCGTATTTTTGTCCAGCAGAATATCCCAGTTGTGTCGGAAAAACAAATTCTTTTGACTTACTCGCTATGAATAAAAATAAAGTCTACTTTAATTCTTCAAATAATGTTTATTCAACAAATCCAGCAGTTATTTTTTCAGGAAATTCTGCAAGATTTGTCGGTCAAGCCTTGGAATGGGGAAGAGATACAGGAGTTGATGCGGTACTTTCTAATTATCCGCTTTTAGTAAGTGGTGGAAATGTTGTTTATGGTGGGGGCGGAGATGCAAAATTTGCTCCAAAAGGAGCAAGGGGATTTGTTGCCAATAAGGGGAACACTGTTTATATAGGTTTTGTTTTAAATGCAACTATGCAAGAAAGCGCAAAAGTTTTAAAAGTATTAGGTATGGATAATGCGATGAACTTAGATGAAGGTGGTTCAACGGCTTTATGGTCAGGGGGTTATAAATTAGGGCCAGGAAGAAATATTCCCAACGCACTCCTTTTTATTAGAAAATAATTTAAGCTTTTGTTAGTTCAACAAGGTCATTTGATGTTAGATCTAAGCTTGGTGAAAAATAGTAACTGATTCCCAAAGGTTTTATTTTTTTTGCCATTTCGAGCCTAGCTTCAGCTATTAGCCCTGTATTTTCCCTGGCTGTTTTAACCGCACCGTTTAATATAGCTATTGGCTTATCTCCTTGTTCTGAATCTGTAAAATGTGAAGAATAAGGACTTCTTGTAAGCATATGTACTCCACCAGAGTCTAAGACGATTAAAGCTTTAAGCGCTGAGCCAAGAAATTTATTTATATCTAGGTCAGAAAATATAGTTGTTGCTATTTTTAGGTTTTCTGCCATAGGATGCGTATGAATATTAACTATGTCATTCATAAAAGGACTAAAAGTTCTCAGTCCATAAGGTAGAGCTGGCGAGCTAATATCTTGCTCAGTCCCAATAAAAATTTTGCTTTTAATAAGTTTACCCCTATCTAAGCCGATTATTAATCCTCTTTCTTTTCCATCTTGTTGAGTTGCATCCACCATTTCTTTCCATCTTTCTTGTGCGATAATTTCTGGTGAAAATCTTAGGGTTTGAGCCATTGCCCATTGCTCTAATCCTGGAAGTGTTTCATTATTAATAATTTCTGCATGTATGGTTGGTGGAAATTCGGATGAATCAATACTCATGTAATCATACGAGTATACCAAAATTAATTCATTGACAACTTAATATCTTATTGAGATTATATTATTAATGAATAAGTTAATTAAATTATTATTTGCAGTTATAGTTTGTGAGGGGATTGGGATTTTAGGTTCATTGTTTACAATCTCTCAAATATTAACTTGGTATCAAGGCTTAAATAAGCCATTTTTTTCTCCTCCGAATTGGGTTTTTGGGCCGGTTTGGACGATGCTTTATGGTTTAATGGGAATTTCTATTTTCCTTATTTTTGAAGCTAAAATCAAAAAAAGAGAAAGAAATAACCTTTTACTTTTATTCTCCTTACAACTTCTTCTTAATTTTTTATGGTCGGTAATTTTCTTCGGTATGCATTTATCAGCAGTTGCTTTTATAGAAATTATTTTTCTTTGGACCACAATTCTAATACTTATTATTAAGTTTTATAAATATTCAAAATTATCTTCATATTTATTAATTCCATATCTTTTTTGGGTAAGTTTTGCTTCACTTCTTAACATTTCGGTTGCTTTATTAAATAAGTAATTTAGCCTCGATTTGACATTTATTTTTATTAGGTTTAGAATATTTTCTTGGATTATGACAATAGAACAGCTAAGAGAATTTACATTGGCAGAACTTAATGGCCCCAAAAACGTAGTTGGGTATCCGGATTTATCTTGGTATCCCACTCAGGTACCTATTCATATAGAGGGGCAACCTATTGTACTACGACCCCACGGAGAGGCTAAGCTTCGAAAGCTTCAAGCAAAAGGTAAGTAAGCAGTATTTATCAATAAAATGATATAATTTTTTGATGCAAAAAGAAAAACATTACATCCCCGCGGTTGATGCATTAAGAATAATTTCAATTTTAGCCGTAATTTTTATCCATACTACTACCAGGACGCTGGAAGCTTCTTTTTTTGACCTTCGAAACCTTCCTATAACATTTTTTATTAACCAAGTATTAAGATTTGCAGTGCCTTTGTTTTTTATTATTTCCGGTTTCGTTTTGGAATTAAATTTTCATCTACACGAAAGTTACCTTGCTTATTTTAAAAAGAGAATTAACCGAATTTTTTTACCATATCTTTTTTGGAGTGCAATTTATTATTTTTTTGTATATAAAGTACATACCGAAAACTTTTTCTACGCCGTTATCAAAGGGGATGCTTCTTATCAGCTATATTTCATTCCTGCTCTTTTAATTTTCTATTTTCTTTTTCCCTTTATTCATAATTTTTATAAGTTTTTTAACAGTAAATGGTTACTAATTGTTTTAGGTATATTACAGTTAAGTTTTCTATATTTTGATTATTATGTTCGTCAGCTAACGCTTTTTTATCCAATAACAATTGCTTTACTGAATTTTTTTGTTTTTTATCTAGGAATTGCAATTGCAAACAATCATGAGAGATTTATTTCTTTCGCAAAAAAATGGAAGTTAATCTTATTCATTAGCTTATTGGCATTTGCTGTATACATTAATTTTGAAGGTTTAACTTATTATTTAAAAACTCATAATTATCTTGCATTTTATTCTTCATGGAGGCCAAGTATTTTCATTTACACTTTATTGATAGGGAGCTTTCTGTATTATTTATTTGACAGAAATTTTAAATATACTATTATTATCAAAACTTTGTCGCGACTTTCTTTTTTTGTATTTTTTATTCACGTAATTATTCTTGAAGTAGTTTGGTACGCAATTGGTAAGAATTTATTTGCTTTGACTAACGGAAAAATTTCTCATCAACTTTGGTACGACCCATTGTACTTTCTTGCAGTTACAATCGTTTCTTTTTCGATAGCCTTTATCGTGCATAAAATTCCATATCTCTCTAAAATAAGCGGGTGAGTTAATCAGTTTGACATCAATTTGAATTAACAATACAATTTCTTTATGGGTAAATTAAATATAATTACAAAAGGAATTATTGGATTATTAACACTTGAATTTATTTTGGGTATGGTAATGAATTTATACGCAGTTTCTCCAGATGATCCAGGATATTTAACAGAATCGCCATTAATTAAGTATTCTTCTATAACTCATATGGTAAGCGGAATTGCCTTGCCGCTACTTGCCTTAATACTTTTAGTACTTGCTTTTAAAAGTAAAAAACAAAATCTTAAGGTGTGGGCGATTTATGGTTTTATTAGCATGTTGATGGCAACAGCTGGGGGAATTGGAGCAGTAATGTTAAAAGATAGCGCATCTGAACTTTCGTCTTTTGTAATGTCGTTAGGATTTATTGCTTCTTTTCTAACTTATGGTAAATTTTACTTTCTTCTTAAAAATAAATAAGTGCTAGGCATAATTTAGCCATAAATGATATAATCTCCACTTATGATAGAAACTGAAACTAGTTTTGGTATTAAGCCGGAGGGGCCAAGTGAAAGCGTTTTTGTTAATCCACCCGAAGGAGCAGTCATGCCGGTAATTTCTTTATTAAGGCTTGCAGAAAGAGAAGGGGTATATGCAACTCTGTCTGATAAAGCTCGGGAAAGACTGGAAATGTATTTTTTAACCGGTCTGCCAATTACGAAGATTGCAGGTATTCAGCATGTTTCGAAACAAGCAGTAAATCAGACCATAAGAAAAGCTCCCGAGATGTTGTATAAAAAAATGACCAAAGATGTTGTAATGCGAAAAACAACTATTAGTTATAGGGAGATATTAGGAATTTATTCAGATTACAGAATTTATCTTGCTGCAAAAAAGGGTGGAGAATAAAATATTTCTATTCCCCTTGACACATTTCTAGCCTTATGTTAATATCCAAAGTGTGAATGAATCTAGTTCAGGCGTGAGTCTGATGCTAAGAGGAAATTACTTTATGATGACACTTAGAAAAATAACTTTTTCAGCCGTATAAATTGCGGTTTTAGTGCCTCATACGGGTTTCCTCTAAATTAATTCATAGTATTTTTGATATTGGATTCGTGAGCGAACGGGCCGTTAGTTCACCCGGTAGAACACTTCATTTGCAATGAAGAGGTAGGCGGTTCGAGTCCGCCACGGTCCACAAAACTTTACTTGTTGTTTAGCACGTAGCGCTTGTCACATGCGTGACCGCTACTTGCAAAATAATAAGTGAGTTGGCTCTTTGAAAAGTGAAGAGAAGTCTTTTTAATCTACTTATAATGTCGATAATGGATGCCTAGGAGGCTTTGACCGAGGAAGGACGCATACGGCGGCGATACTCGTCGGGGAAGTGCCATAAACTTTTGATCCGGCGGTTTCCGAATGGGGTAACCTACTGAACTTTGTTCAGTGGCCAAGCATGAAGTTAGTTCTCGTAAGAGAATTATAATAACGCTTGGCTGGGTACGGCGTGAACTGAAACATCTAAGTAACGCCAGGAAAAGAAATTAATTTAAAGATTCCGTCAGTAGCGGCGAGCGAAAGCGGAACAGTCTAAACTCTCTGAGCAATTGGAGAGGGTTGTAGGGCAAGCGATATTCGATGTATTTTTTCTAGCAGAAAGATCCGGAATGGTCTTCCATAGAGGGTGAAAGGCCCGTAAGCGAAAGGAAAAATACCGATAGTTTGTACCTGAGTACCATGGGGTACGGTGAAACCCTGTGGGAATCTGGGGCGGCCATGTTCCAAGACTAAATATCAAAGTCTACCGATAGTGAACTAGTACCGTGAGGGAAAGGTGAAAAATACCCCGGGAGGGGAGTGAAATAGATCTGAAATTGTCGACTAACAAGCAGACAGAGTAGTAGTAATACTATAATGTCGTGCCTATTGAAGAATGAACCGGTGAGTTATTGATTGCAGCGTTAGCTTAACCAAGTATATCTTGGGGAGGCAGAGTGAAAGCGTGCCCTAACTGGGCGAATTAGTTGCAGTCATTAGACCCGAAACTAGATGAGCTAACCTTGGGCAGGGTGAATGTAAGCGAAAGCTTGCAAGAGGCCCGAACCCGTATCAGTAGCAATTGGTTGGGATGACCTGAGGTTAGGGGCAATATGCCAAACGAATCTAGAGATAGCTGGTTCTCCCCGAAATATATTTAGGTATAGCGGCTATTTATATTACGCTGAGGTAGAGCACTGAATGGCTTTCTAGGACGCAAGTCCTAGAAGCTAATCAAACTCCGAATGCAGACGTAAATTTTGTAGCTAGTCAGACATGTCGGGCTAAGCTGATGTGTCGAGAGGGAAACAGCCCAGACTCCCATCTAAGGCCTCTAAATAAAGGCTAAGTTTTGAACGAAGTCAAGTTTCATAGACAACCAGGAAGTTGGCTTAGAAGCAGCCATCTTTTAAAGAAAGCGTAACAGCTCACTGGAGGATGATATTTGGCGCGAAAAATTTATCGAGGATTAAGTCTTTTGCCGAAGTTGGAGAATTTTTAAAAAATTGGTAGGGGAGCGTTCTATTTGCAGCGAAGCTGAATTGTAAGATTTGGTGGAGCGGATAGAAGTGAGAATGCCGGTATGAGTAGCGAAATACATGTTAGAATCGTGTACACCGAAAACCCAAGGTTTCCTCCGCAATGTAAGTCAGCGGAGGGTTAGTCGGTCCTAAGGGTGCGCCTCGTTAAAGGGGTCTAGCCCGATGGATAAGTCGTTGAAATTCGACTACAGAATGTGAAAACGTCCAAGGGAATTACGAAAGTGGAAGAGCTATGCACTCTACGGAGTGTCTAAGCAGTAAAATAGTGGTAATTGGCAAATCCGTTACCGCGTTTATTTGAGCTGCAATGGAAAGTGGTTAGCAATAATTGCAATTTAGTAGCTTTCAGTTTCCAAGAAAACTTTCATTGGGTCTACCCGCAAGGGGCAGACAAATTCATATTTTACCGTACCGCAAACCGACACAGGTGGGTAGGTCGAGTAGACTAAGGTGATCGAGAGAAAGATGTTCAAGGAACTCGGCAAAAAAGCTAGGCGTAACCTATGGGAGATGCCTTGCCGCGCGTAAGAACGCGGCCGCAGCAAAAGTTTATTTACCAACTGTTTATCTAAAACACAGGTCCCTGCAAAGCTGAAAAGCAAAGTATAGGGGCTGACACCTGCCCAGTGCTGGTAAGTCAAATATTGAGAATGAAGTTTCGCAAGAAACAAGTTTTTAATATAAGCTCCAGTAAACGGCAGCAGTAACTATAAGCAATTGTAGTTGTAAAATTTAGCTATATGCTGGAAACTCTGTATCAACAAACGGTTGAAGTATCTGGCGTTACTATGTTAAAATTAATATAGTGAAAATACGTCCAGCGCAGACAATCAGCAGGAAAGACCTTGATCGGGAAAATTTGGGCTTTTTTATTGCAGGGTTTGTAGAAGGAGAAGGAAGTTTTAACGTATCGCTTCGCAAGAAATGCGATTATAAAATTAACTGGCAAGTTGTTTTAAGTTTTAATATTTCTCAAAAAGATCCGTCAGTCCTATTTATTATAAAAAAAGAATTAGGATGCGGGATTATTAAAACTAGAAAAGATGGTTTGCATTCTCTGGATATAACAAACTCTCAGGAAATAGTCCAAAAAGTTATACCATATTTTAAAAAATACCCTTTACTATCTAAAAGTAAAATAGAAAACTTTAATATTTTTTATGAAATTTCAAAGCTTGTTGAAAGCGGAGAGCATAGAAATACTAACGGTTTAAAGAAAATATTACTTTTAAGGGAGAAATTAAATAAAGGTAAAGGAAGAACAAGAAAATATGAATATAAAGATATATTTCCGATTAGGGAATCCTCAGAGACTATACGCTAAACTCGTTTCATAAAAACGATGATGATATAGTCCGACCTCATGGGCGACCATGAGACTCTGTAATCAATCAGAGCAAGTAACAAAAGTGAACTGTTCTATGGTGACATTCGTTGCCTTAGAAAAAGTGTTTTGGAAAATCCAACTATATGCTGGAATAACTCTGTATCTGATAGTACCAGAAATGGTGAGAATCTATTCGGTGGAGTCAATCAGCAGGGAAGATCCTTAAGAGAAATCAAAAGGAAACCCTCAGAGACTAAACGTTGGAGTCCCAAATTAAATTGGGACAAGATATAGTCCGAACTCATAAGCGATTATGAGAATTTAGACAATTAATTTGTCTAAGATTAACAACATAGAGCGAAGTTCCTTGTCGGGCGAGTTCCGACCCGCACGAAAGGTAGAATGAGTGAATAACTGTCTTGAACATTTACTCGGCGAAATTGAGATGGCTGTGAAGACGCGGCCTAATTGTACATGGACAAAAAGACCCCGGGAGCTTTACTGTAGCTTGATATTTGAAAGTATATTCTAATTGTTTAGAATAGGAGGGAGCTTTGGCGAAATATGAAATACCTCTCTTTGGAATATGCAATCATTACCCCTAGCCGCACAAAAATTCGGCAGAGGGACAGTGTCTGGTGGGCAGTTTAACTGGGGCGATTGACTCCTACAACGCAACGGAGTCGTATAAAGGTTGGCTAACTCTGGATAGAAATCAGAGTGATAGTGCAAACGCATAAGCCAGCTTGACTGCGAGACCTACAAGTCGAGCAGGTTCGAAAGAAGATGTTAGTGATCCTGTGATGCCTAGTGGTAGGCACACAGCTTAACGGATAAAAGCTACCCCGGGGATAACAGGCTGATCGCATCCAAGCGTCCACAGCGACGATGCGGTTTGGCACCTTATGTAATTTACATCGGGGCGCCTA
>JBBRCK010000004.1:0-69316 GCA_038205015.1 Candidatus Levyibacteriota bacterium
GCTTCTTATCCCGTAGGTACTTTCCCAAAAAGTACTCTTTCAAAAAATCCCCCTACGACATTTTCAGAAGCTGTGTTTTCTTTAATTTTAAACAATTATTTATATATTTGGATTTTCTTAAATATATTTTTGGCCGGTACTTTAATCCTCTGGTACCAAAGGCACAAAAATAGAAAAAGCTTTGGTAAACCAACTGTTAATTTTGATATTCCTAAAGATGAAAAAGGGAAAATTTTACAACCGGCAATGGCTGGAACAATCGACACGGCAAAGCTTGATAAAAATGATATTGTTGCAACTATCTTTGATTTGGCAATTCGAAAATATATTAAATTAGAGGAGAAAAAAACTGTTAGAAAATTAATGCCCGACGAAACTACCCAAAAAATTATCAAGCTTAAAAAAGATGATGGAAAATTAGAAGAATTTGAAAAAACTTTATTTAATAGATTATTTCAAGACGGAGACGGAGACGAAGTAAAAATAAGCGATCTAAGATTAGATTTTTATAAAACATTTTCGGAAATAGAGGATGGCGTTTTTAAAAAACTTGTTGAGAAAAAATATTATGCAAAAAATCCAAAAATTCAAAAGGGACTCCTTTTATTTTTGGGAATTGTATCATTATTTTTCTTTAATATATTTTTAGGAGTAACGTTTTTCTTGCTTTCAAGAAAACTTAACGGAAGAACTGTATTAGGAGATAGGATGGATTATCAAATTGACGGATTAAAGCTTTTCTTAAAATCAATGAATAGAAATTATAAGTGGCAGACAGAACAGCTTTATATTGTCGAACAAATGATTCCATATGCAATTGCTTTAGGATATATTGATAAATTTATGGAGCAGTTAAAAATTATTAAACCGGATTATAATCCAACTTGGTATTCGGGATATCATGGTGGTTTTTATGCAGGGTATTCAGGATTCTATATGGCAGCATCAAGTGGGATTACAACCGCAGCTCCTTCTTCAAGCGGTGCGGGGGGTGGAGGATTTTCCGGAGGTGGCGGCGGAGGTGGCGGCGGAGGTAGCTGGTAAAAAGTTAATATATTTTTTTAACAGCTTCAAGTATTAAATTTGCCCGATTATCGGAAATATCGGATAAAGCTGCCCAACCGGATAGCGGAGCACTTCGTGCATCGCCTAAAGTTATTAAATGTTTACGCTTAAGTCGTCTACCTGAAACTTCCCTTAAATGTTCATCTTCCGATTCAAGGGTAGGTGCAAATTTTCTCACAGCATTAAATAATCTAATAATGTTTGTTTTTTGATTACTTTCCAGTTGAGCATTTACATGTTTCCATAGTGGATCAAGAGAAAGCCGACTGAAGGCATCTTCTCCTTCTCCTTGGGGATAAATATCTTCAAGCAGAGTTTCATCCGGTAAGAATCCAAATAAGCCCTCTCTTAGAATGTCGGCTGGAGTTAATTGATCTTTTTCTAAAAGTTTTAATCTTTCCTCTAGAGATTTTTCCATAAATCTCTTATCGGCAATTTTTTCTACCTGTTTTCTTCTTCTTTGTTTTTCTAAATCTTGCAATCCACCACCTTGCTCAACAAGTACCACGCTTTGCACTGGAACATAAGAGAATCTTATTGGTCTTTCTAAACTCATGCAGGGGATTATAACTTAAAATGGGACAAATAGCTGTATACTTAATTTAAGAGAAGAATTTGGTAAGTTTTATGAAAAAAGAGAAATGGTATTCGTATTTTTTAGTAGCACTTCAATTTATTTTAATTGGTCTTCTAGCATTAAGTTCATCGCTTAAAGGTAATATAATTTATCTATTAGTTTTTAGTATTGGTATTTTTTTAGGCTTTTGGGCAATTTTTGCTATGCAAAAAAGCAAATTAAGAATAACGCCCGATGTTTCTGAAAACGCAACTCTTGTTAAAGACGGTCCCTATAAATATATTAGACATCCGATGTATACTTCGGTTTTGACAGCAAGCCTGGGGATGTTTTTATCAAACATGAATTCTTTAACAATTATTTATTATGTCTTTTTAAGTATTGTTTTATTTTTAAAAATAAACTACGAAGAAAAATTATTGAGAAAAGCCTTTGGGGATTATAGGGAATATGAGAGAAAAACAAAAAGACTAATTCCGTTTTTATATTGATTTATTTTTATATAAACGATATGATGCTTTACTATTATGTTTGATTTTTTAACACCAAAAGTGCCACAGATTGATTCAAAAGATGCATATAAGGCAATTCAAGAAAAAGAAGATTTAGTTATTTTAGATGTCAGAACACCTCAGGAGTATTCGCGGGAAAGAATTGCAGGAAGCATAAATTTGCCGCTGGATAAAGTTCAGGGGGAAGTTGAGAAGTTAATTCCGGATAAAGATAAGAAAGTTTTTGTAAACTGTTTAAGTGGATCAAGAAGTGTGATGGCAGTTGATACAATGGTCAAGCTTGGACATAAAAATGTTTTTGATATTAAAAACGGAATTTTGGCATGGAGAGTAAATAATCTTCCATTAGTTAAATCTTAAACAAGCAAAGCGCAGTGAAAAATCAAATGCCATTAATTAACTTTTCTTTTTTTAATCTGGGAAATTTCTTTATCTCTACTTCTCTTCGAGCTGCTTCTAAGTGCGTTTTATATTCCTCTTTATAAATTAATTTTACAGGACGTTTATTTTTGGTATAAAATGCTCCACCTACAATCTCTCCATTATGTTGACGTAGACGCTTTTCTAAATTATTAGTTATTCCGGTGTAATAGGTTTTGTCTTTGCATTCCAAGATGTAAACGTAATATTGCATAATTCAGTTTACCAAAATTGTGTAGATTAGTTTAAATCCATAGAAATTATTCGCAGTCGCGAACCAGAGGTTTAATTGTTGTACGTTGGTGTGCAGGATTTGTATCATGCAGTGGCTGTGTGTCTTGTCCATTACTAAGTCCCACCATAACAGGAATAATTCTTGCAAGTTCGTCAGCGTTTATATGTCTTGCCGGAACTTGTGGTTGAGCAGGACGTCCTTTTGTTTCTGTTGTCTCGTAATTTATTGCCATAGGTTTATAACTATACTGGATTTAGACCTGATAGTAATTATTTACTAGTTGTTTTTCTTTACTTTCCATTTCCATGCAACAAGTCCTGCTGCAATTAAGAAAATAACTCCTAATACTCTATGAATATCGTGTTGATACAAGCCAAATGATTCGTGGTTAAAGGGAAGCGGAGCATAGTGATCAAAAAGCCAATAAAAAGCCAGTAAAAGTAAAATGAGGATTACGATTATTTTTCTGGTCATTTTATTCTAAAGCGTCTTCGGATAAAGACTCAATTGGGGGAACGGGAGTTTTTTTAACTCGTTTTTTTATAACAACTCCTAAATTTTCTTCAACATTTTGTTTTGCATTTTGTTTCTCAGGACTTTTGACATCGTTTGGTACAGGAGCTTTTTTTACTTCTTGTGCTTTTTCAACTTTAGGTTCTTTAAATTGTTGTGGTTCTTTTTGATTTGGGTTTAATAATTTTAATATTTGATCTAATTTAAAATTAATATCGTCAAATTTTTTCTCATACGCAACTGCGGGTGGTGATGTGTGTGTTGGCCTATCTTCGAATCTTCTAAATGGTGGTCTATCGTCTCGTCCTTCGCTTCGCTCGTCTCGTCTGTCATTTCTTCTTTCATCGCCGCCACCGTGTGTTGCAAAACAATCTCTGCAATAAACAGGTCTGTCTCCGGTTGGTTTAAAAGGTAATTCACATTCTTTTCCGCAATTAGAACAGATAGCTTTATGCATTTCAGGTCTTCTGTCGAAACTTTTTCCTCCACTAAAATTACTTCGCCCAAAGCTTCTTCCTCCACCGCGGTTATCTCTTCTAAAATCTCCCATTAAGACATTATAGCATTTAACTAAGTAAGTTGTCTGGGGCAAAATTTTCAAGTAGTATAATCTTATCCATGAAATTAATCAGTCTTAATATTTGGGGAGGACAAATACTGGAGCCGCTTTTAAAATTTATTTCCGAGAAAAAAGATGTAGATGTTTTCTGCTTTCAGGAAGTACTAAACGAAACAAAGGATTTTCCTAAGGGAAATACAATCGGAAACGCGGATAGCCCAAGCCATGATATTTATTCTAAATTGCAAAATATTCTAGTTGGTCATAATGGTTATTTTGCGCCCAGACAAGATGACGAGGGCTTGGCAATTTTTATTAAAAAAGATATTGAGGTAAAAACGGCAAACGATATTTTTGTGTATGGTTTTAAGAATTCATGGGTTGATGGAAATCCCGAAACCAAAGGAGTTAATTTGCAATATGTTAGGTTAAAAGTGAAAGATGAAGTTTTTACGATTGCACATATCCACGGTTTTTATTCACGGCTGGGAAAAACAGATACGCCCGAAAGAATCCAGCAGTCTCAAAACATTAATTCTTTTTTTGCTAAACTTGAGGGTGAAAAAATTCTAAGTGGAGATTTTAATCTTGAGTACAACACCGAAAGCGTATCGATTCTTGAAAAAAATCTTACAAATTTAATAAAAAAATATAACATTACTTCAACCAGAACGTCTCTTTATGAAGATTACAAAATAGATAAATTCGCCGATTATATGTTTGTTTCCAAAGATGTAACAATTTTGGATTTTAAAATTTTACCCGATGCAGTTTCTGATCATGCCGCTTTGTATTTGGAGTTTGGGATTTAATTTGACTTTTTGGAAGTAGTAAGGTAGTTTAAAGATGTAATGAAAAAAGGTTATAAGGGTAGTATTGAAAAATTAACGCTGGAAAATGAAAACTTCCGACAGGTTTTATATACCGCAAAACATTGTCAATTAGTTTTGATGGTACTTAGGCCCGGTGAGGACATAGGGATGGAAGTTCATGATGGTAACGATCAATTTTTCCGATTTGAAAAAGGCGAGGGAAAAGTAATTATTAACGAGACAGAATATGCTGTTGCAAACGGCGATGCAATTATTGTTCCGGAAGGAGCAAAACATAATATTATTAATACTTCACAAACCGAAACGCTTAAGCTTTATACAATTTATGCTCCTGCGCATCATCTAGACGGGATTGTAAGAAAAACAAAACAGGAAGCGGTTTCCGATTCTCCGGAATTTGATGGAACAACCACAGAATAAAATAGGTTAAATATTCATCTTTGGCGCATTAAAGCATCTCTTGTTGTAGCAATTTTTCCTGCTTCGGCGATACCTAGCTTAAATGTTATTGGAGGTTGAGTTTTGCTAGCAGATATTTGACAAGTTGCTGCGTCCAATTGTTCTTGCCCATTATGAGCAACTATAACAATCATTCTTTTTTCAACGAATAATATTCTTGACAAAACATTTCTATCCAGTAAGTCTGGAGGAGGAGGGTCTGATGGATAATCAACTTCCAATGGTTGTGCCACTTAAGAGTATTATGATTACTTTTGGAAATAAAAATCAAGATATAAAACTTAAGAAGTTAATCGATGTATCTTTCGCCTTTGGTTTTTCTAATTGAGGAATTGATTACCCTTTGCATTACCATAATATCCTGTTTTGTTTGGGGAGCAAGCTTGAGTTTTAAAGTTTCTTTAAAATCAAACCATTTATATTCCGCGTTTTTTCCGTTAAAGTCTTCTAATTTTTTTACTTTTGCATAGGAGATAAAATTATTTTTTTTAAGGTCGTCATGAAAATAATCATAAACAGAAAAAATAGATTTTATATCGAGTTCTATTTTGAAAAGGGATTTAATTAAACGCCTAAAACAATCTTTATCTGTTTCGTCTTTTTCTGCTTTTGCATAGAAAAGAGACCACACCGAAGAGTTTGGGTCAGTTTGTTTTTCCTTTTGCAAGAGAATTCGCTGGGTCCTTGAATGGTAGAGGAATCCACTTGCATAAAAATCTTTATGCATTAAGTACATTATAGCTTATTTGAGGACAAAAAGTATGACCAAAACTAGTGCTGTAGGTGTATAATTTCCAAATGGATGATACCGGATTTAGACAATTAGTAAAAGAAGCTATTGATTCACTCCCTAAGGAATTTGCCCAAAAATTAAATAATGTTGAAGTTGTAGTAGATGATTATCCAACTCCGTATCAGGTAGCAAAGTCAAAAATTCCTTATCATACCCTTTTACTTGGTTTATATGAAGGAGTTCCTCAAACAAAAAGGGGAGTTTACTACAGTGCGCTTCCGGATAAAATTACTATTTTTAAAAATGCAATTTTACAAATTTCTCAAACAGACGATGAAATAAAAGAACAGGTTAGAAAAACTGTAATTCATGAAATTGGTCATCACTTTGGATTATCAGATGAGCAGATGAAATAGCTAATATTTGAATTAACGAGGCATTCGTACGGCCAGAGAATCTGTGGTTGATTCATGAATAATTTCCTTAATACGTTCGCTTAGTTCTGCGCCTGGAATTCTGAATTTCCTTGATCGAGTCTCACTAACTTTGCGAAAATACGCTTCTTCTTCCTCTTCTGTTTTAATATCTTGTATCGGTTCTCCCGGAAATGTTCTTAAGTACCAAGTACTATGTTCTCCATCGAGTCCTGTTCTTACTTCGTTAATAACTACGATGTTTACATTCATACCATTTTGGACATCACCTAAAAAGGCTTGCGCAGTCCCGTATTTAGTACGAATTGGGGTAGAAGGGTCTCCGTATACATTAAGATTTGCATCTATTCGTGTTTGTTCATCTACAAGTTGCCAAAAATAACGTCTTCTTGGAAAGTCGTATCGTTGTTCGGGATGTAGGCGTTCTGATACAGCTGGCATATAGTGGATGATTATACTGCTAAATTAATACTTGTCAATATTCTTATAACTCAAATAGTACTTTTCTTTAGCGTTGACTTTAGGCCTATATTTATGTTAATATTTTACTTCGGAATTTAAATAAACCAATTTTTGTCTGTCCTCAAAAGAATTTTGTTATGAAAAAACTTAATAAATTTAAAAAATTATTTTTGGTAAAAGTACCTCTTTTAAACACAAAAAGAAAAGAAATCTTTAAAAAAGTATTTGTTTTTATTCAAAAAAAACCATTTACAGCATTTTTTTCTGTTTTGGGAGTTTTTTTAATTTTATTAATTTTAGGAAACGTTTTGTTTGCTCCGAAAGTCTTACCTCAAACTAACCAAGAAGTACCAAAGCTTGTAAAAATATATAAACTTGGCAGTGCGCCTGAAGTAAGTTTTCAGGGAAAGATTGAAAAAAGTGGAGTCATAAAAATAGTTGCGCAAATGGGGGGAGTTGTTAGTTATATAAATGTTTCCGAAGGACAAAATATTAGTATGGGTACAAATATTTTGTCTCTTTCAACTAATTATTCGGGTGGAAACGTAATGACAATTTCAAGACAAATTGCCCAAACCGGTTACGAAACGGCTAAATCTACCAACCAGACTCAAAAAGACATAATAATTAGGCAAAGAGAAATTGCAGATAAAGCTAAGGACAGCGGGGATAAAATTAGAGATATTACTAATCAGTCTGCATCCGATACTCAAGCACTTTTTGATTTAAACAAAACAATAGTTGAATCTTTAAGACAAAATATTACAAATTTAGAAAACACGAATGTAGGAGGAGCAAATGACACTTTAATTTTACAATCTAAACAACAACTTACGCAGTTTCAGGCAGCAATGGTTTCCACAGCTACCCAATCTAAAAATTTAACATTGCAAGGGTCATCCGATTTATCGACAACTTTACAACAGTATCAAATTGCCTTAAAGCAATTGGAAATTCAGGAAAAAGCGGCCGACATGAATCTGGAAATTTCCAGACTTCAATATAATTTGGCTTTAGTTAGTGAAGCAAATATGTATCCTTCAACTCCATTTTCCGGAACAGTTGATAAAATTTTTGTTCGCGTAGGAGATAACGTAACTTCCGGAACGGTTTTAGCCAGTATATCGGGTAATAATCAGCACGCGAAGATAGTTGTAAATGTGTCTTCGGATATTGCCAGGAATATTTCGGTAATCGAAGCTTCAACTTTGAATTTGGGGAGTAAAACTATTCAGCTTATGCCATCATACGTTTCCAAAGATGCAACGAGTGGAGTCTTATATTCTGTAACTTATGAACTTGACGATTCTTTTACGGATAAACTTACCAATGATTCTTACGTTAATGTACAAATTCCAATTGGAACACCGGATACTTCCAATTTTGACCCGTTTATTCCTTTAGATAGCGTAGTTCAAACGCAGGAGGAAGCATACGTTTATGTAATTGATAATAAAAATGTGGCCAGAGTTAAAAAAATTACTTTGGGACAAATTCAAGGTAGATTTGTGGAAGTAATGTCAGGTCTTCCAAAAAACTCGGAAATAATTTTGGACAGAAATGTAATCGAAGGCGATAAAGTTAAAATAGCAAGATAACCTCTATGAAGCATATTTCTACTTATTTAAAACACCTTAAATTCGATAAAGGTTTACAAAATTCTCTAATTTCCAAATATCTGACAAATTTAAGGCTAATTGTTTTAATTGTTGTGGGAATTTTGGTTTTTGGAATAATCAGTTTTACGGGTTTAGAGAGAAATTTATATCCTGATATCAAAATACCGACGGTAATTGTTGCGACTGTCTTGCCGGGAGCAAATCCCAATGATGTTGAATCTTTAGTAACAATCCCACTGGAAGAATCCGTGACCGGACTTTCAAAAGTAAAAACCGTACAATCAAGTTCTTTGGAGTCTGTTTCTACAATTTCGGTTGAGTTTGAAACCGGGGTAGATCCGGAAAAAGCAAAAACAGACGTTCAGTCGGCAATTGATTCGGTAACTCTTCCTGAAAATGCCCAAAAGCCAAAGGCGATGAAGATTGATTTACAAAAAACCCCGATTTGGACTTTTAATTTAGTTAATCAGAAGTCAGATAAGTCAAGTCTTATCCGATTTGCCAAAAAACTTAAGCAGCAATTAACGGACTTACCAAATATTGATAACGTTACTACATCGGGAATGGATGAACAGGAGATCCAGATTATTATTAAACCGGAGGCAGTAGCAACTTATAAAATAAATCCTCAGCAGTTAATTGGAGCCGTAAAAACAGCACTTAATACTTTTCCCGCCGGGAATGTAACTACTCAAAATTCCATTTTCTCTCTGACAGTAAATCCTTTAATTGATTCAACCGATGATATCAGGCTTTTAAAAGTAAATTTAAACACTCAGATAGTATCTTTAGGAGATATTGCAATAGTTGAGGAAAAATCCAAACCAGATCAATACCCGCAATATATACAAAACAAAAACGAAAATATTAAGCCGTCGATTGGATTTAGTGTTTATAGGGCAACAGCCGTAAATATAGATACTGCCGAAAAAGAAGCACATAACAAAATTGACGAGTTGCTTTCTCAGGAACAAGGAAAGTTTAAAATTGAAACTGTTGTTAATTATTCGGATGCAATAATCACTCAGTTTAATGAACTCCAAAAAAATTTAATAGAGACAATTATTTTAGTTGCTGTCGTTTTATTTTTATTTTTAGGTGCAAGGCAGGCTTTTGTTGCATTACTGGCAACTCCATTAACGTTTCTAATCTCCTTTATTATTATGAGCTTGACGGGTATAACGCTTAACTTTATTTCGTCATTTGCGCTTTTACTCTCTCTTGGACTTTTAGTTGATGATACGATTGTAGTAATTTCCGCTATTACCGCTTATTACAGGTCGGGTAAATTTACGCCTTTTCAAACCGGTCTTTTAGTCTGGAAGGACTTTTTGACTGTAATTACTACAACAACGATTACCACCGTGTGGGCGTTTTTGCCGATTTTAATTTCAACCGGAATAATTGGAGAATTTATTAAACCAATTCCAATTGTTGTTTCAACAACTTTAATCGGCTCATTTTTAGTAGCAATGTTTGTAACCTTGCCATTTATAATTTTCCTTCTTAAACCTTCATTTCCAAAAAGAGTGGTGATACTTTTTAAAATTTTACTTCTTTTAATAACGATTAGTTTGCTTTTCGTATTTTTGCCGAAAAACTCACTGCTTCTTTTACAAGTTCTTTCATTTTTAATTTTCTTGTTTGTAGGATTTAGGATAAGAAAACAAATTAAAGAAAAACTTTCCCAAAAGTTTAATTTTAAAATCTCTAGCCAAAATAAAAAAAGACTTGGTGATTATCTTGAACAAGGAGTAATTAGTCTTCAAAGAGTTGAGTATTTTTATTCGGGCTTTATTTACCGAATTTTAAGTTCACAAAAAGCCAGAAAACAGATTCTAATAATGGTAATTATATTTTCGATATTTTCTTATCTGCTGGTCCCATTTGGATTTGTAAAAAGCGAGTTCTTTCCAAAATCAAACGGGGATATTTTAAATGTAAATGTAGAGCTTCCTGCCGGAACAAATCTTTACACAACCAGAAATGAAGCCTTAGATATCGTCAAGAGCTTAAAAGACATTCCCGAAACGGAATTTGCCCTTTTAAATTTGGGTTCAATGTCCAGTCCCTTTGGTGGTGGTTCTGCTTCTTCCAACAGTTTTCAAATCACGGTTAAGTTAAAAGATAAAAACTATAGAAAGCTTGATTCATCAACCATCGCCGAAGATATAAGAGAAAAATTTAAAAATTATAATATCGGCAAGTTATCCGTTGCCGAACAATCCGGTGGTCCGCCAACAGGCGCTGATGTTCAAATAAAACTCTTTGGATCCGATCTTACTATCTTAGATCAATATGCAACTAAGGTTGAGGATTTTCTTAAAAAAGAACCGGGCGCTACCAACATAGACAAGTCTATCAAACCGGGAACTTCTAAAATTGTTTTTATTCCTGATGAGCAAAAAATTTCTCAGGCAAATTTAACGCCGGATGTTGCGGGTTTTTGGTTAAGACTTTTTGCAACCGGAATAAAAATTGGCACGATAAAATTGGATAAGGATTTAAATATTGCCGAGGATATAACCTTAAGAATGGATTCATCTTCTTCTAAGGTTGAGGATATTGGAAGTATTAATATTCCAACTCAAAACGGATTAACTTCTTTATCATCGATTGGAAAATTAGAGCTTCAATCAAACCCAACTCTTATCTCAAGAGAAGGAGGAAAAAGAACAATCTCGATTACGGCAAGTGTTAAAAAAGGTTATACAATCCCTCAGGTTAATGCTAAACTTTCAGCTTTTGCAAAAAGTGGATTAAATCTTCCTTCCGGATATTCTTGGTCAGCCGGTGGAGCAAATGAACAAAATCAGAAATCGGTTCAGACAATTTATAACGCAATGTTAATTTCGATTCTTCTAATTATTATTACCATGGTTTTGCAGTTCTCATCTTTTAGAAAAGCCTTTATTGTTATCTTGGTAATTCCTTTATCAATTTCCGGTGTTTTTATAATATTTGCCTTAACGCAAACCGCTTTGTCATTTCCGGCATTAATCGGAGTATTGGCTTTATTTGGAATTGTTGTTAAAAATTCAATTTTAGTAGTTGATAAAATAACCGCTAATATCAAAACTGGAATGGAATTTAAGCATTCAATTGCTGACGCGGCATCTTCAAGACTTGAGCCAATCGCTTTAACGTCAATTTGTGCAATTGTTGGACTTATTCCAATTACAATCTCAGATCCTTTGTGGAGAGGCCTGGGCGGCGCAATCATTGCAGGGCTAACATTTTCAGGTACTATAATGCTTTTCTTTATCCCGGTTATTTACTATTATATTTTTAACCCGAAAAGAAAATAATTTCTCCTCTTGACACAAGCTAATTAGCTATGGTATAAACTTAACACTCTTAAGGAACGCAAATGGAAAGGCTGATGGCCTTGTCCATTTTTTTGGCATTATTATGTCAACCTATAAGATAAAAAACACCGATGGCAAAAAAGGGCAATACCGATACTAAAGATGACATTAGAATCAACTGGGGCAAGGATTTTTCTTTGTTGCCAAAGTTGGACTTATTGGAAATACAAAAAGAGTCCTATAAGTGGTTTTTAGATAAAGGTATTAAGCAAATCCTCGAAGAAATTTCCCCAATTGATGATTTCACCGAAAAAAACTGGACACTCGAACTAAAAGATTACCGTCTAGGAAAATTATCATCTACCCCAGACATTGCTTTGTCAAAAGGCGTCACTTATGATTCTCCTCTTTATGTAAATGCAACCTTAACCAATAAAAAAACTGGCGCAACTTACGACCAGGAAGTATTTTTGGGAGATATTCCTCAAATGACCGACAGGGCAACCTTTATTATTAACGGTATTGAGAGAGCGGTTGTAAATCAATTGGTTAGAAGCCCCGGAGTTTTCTTTACCGCAACACAGGATAACGTAACGGGAAAAACTTTGTATAACGCGGAGATAAGACCGGTTCATGGTTCATGGCTTGAATTTACAACTACCAGGCACGAAACAATCATGGTTAAAATCGACAGACGCAGAAAATTTTTATCAACCACATTCTTAAGAGCTTTAGGAATTAGTGCAAACGAAGAAATTAAGCATAGATTCCAACACGTTGAGGGTGATGGGAAAACTAGCTACATCGAAAACACTCTCTTAAAAGATGAAACTCAGGATTCAAATGAAGCCTTGATTGAAATTTTTAGGAAAATGCATCCCGGAGAACCGGTTGTTTTGGATAAAGTAAGAGAAAATTTCTTGGGAACCTTCTTTAATAACAGAAGATACGATTTGGGAGCGGTAGGAAGATATAAAATGAACAAAAAGTTATCCACAATTGAAGGATTCAATGTCCCAAGTTTAGAAACAAAAATTTTAACGCTTGATGATATTGTCGGTGCAATCAGCTTTTTAATAAAACTTTCCCAAGGTCAATATGGTATTGATGATATCGATTCTTTGGCCAACAGACGTGTAAGATGCGTCGGAGAATTAGTTGCAACCACTGCTTTTAGAATCGGCGCATTGAGACTTGAAAGAAGTGTTAAAGAAAGAATGTCTTTAATTCAACCTGATTTGCCGATTTCAATTGGTGGACTTATTAATGCAAGACCAATTATGGCAGCCATTAACGAATTCTTCAGAACTTCCCAGCTTTCCACAATCCTAGATCAAACAAATCCATTATCAGAAGTAGATAACTTAAATAGACTTACAGTTATGGGAACCGGTGGAATTTCCAGAGAAAGAGCAGCATTTTCAATCCGTGACATCAATTCTTCCCAGTATTCAAGGATTTGTCCAATTAGAAGCCCTGAAGGACCAAATATTGGTTTAGTAACCTACATGGCTTTATATGCCAGAGTTAATGAATTTGGCTTTTTAGAAGCACCTTACAGAAGAGTTATTCATGAGAATAAAGGAAAAGACGAAATTTCAAAAGCATCTAATGACATAGTATATTTATCGGCCGATGATGAGCAAAAACATTACGTTACGCATTCGGGAGTTTTAACCGATTCCGGTAGAATTGAACAGGAAAGAGTCGCGGCAAGATATAAAGGTGAATTTATCGAAACCGACAGAGCAAATGTTGAATACGTTGACGTGATTCCAAGGCAAGTTGTTGGAAGCGCGGCATCCTTAATTCCTTTTGTTTCTCATGATGAAGCAAATAGAGCTTTGATGGGTACTCACATGCAATGTCAGGCAGTACCTTTAATCGATCCTTCAAGTCCGGTGGTTGGAACAGGAATGGAAAATTCTATATCTCAAATGATGGGAAGAGTTATTTATGCTCCATTTGACGGAGAAGTAACTTATGCGGATGCAAATAAAGTTATCTTAAAAGGAAAAGGTCAAAAAGAAGAAACCACTTATTATATTGATTCGTTTAAAAGAACTTCTCAGGCAACAGCATACACTCAAAGAACCATGGTCACAAATGGCCAAAAAGTTAAAAAAGGCGATTTGTTAATTGACGGACCGGCTAGCCAATTAGGAGAATTGGCTTTGGGACAAAATCTTTTAATTGCTTATATGTCTTTTGACGGACTCGGATATGAAGACGGAATCGTTATTTCGGAAAGACTGGTAAAAGATGATACTCTTTCATCAATTCATATCGAAAAACACGAAGCAGCGGTTGTAGAAACAAAATTGGGACCAGAAGAAACAACGAGAGATATTCCAAATGTTTCGGAAGAAGATTTAGCGAACTTGGACGAAGATGGTGTGGTTGTAATCGGTTCGGAAGTTGCACCGGGAGATATTTTGGTTGGTAAGATTGCTCCTAAAGGAGAAACCGAATTGTCAGCAGAAGAAAGACTTTTAAGAGCAATATTCGGAGAACAAGCAAGAGAAGTTAGAGACACATCGTTAAGAATGCCACACGGAGAAAAAGGAACAGTTGTCAGTATTCATGTTTTGGATAGAAAAAAAGGTGACGAATTAGAACCTGGAACAATGAGAAAAATAATTGTCGAAGTTGCACAGTTAAGACACGTTGTAATTGGGGATAAGTTGGCAGGAAGACACGGAAATAAAGGTGTTATTTCAAGAATTTTGCCGGAAGTTGATATGCCTCATTTGGCAGACGGAACAGCGGTCGATATTATTATCTCACCAATTTCAGTACTCGCCCGTATGAATTTGGGACAGCTTTTGGAGGCTCATTTAGGTTGGGCAGCAAATGCGCTTGGTGAAAAAATTGCCATGCCGGTTTTTGAAGAAGTAAACGAAGAAAAAATTGTCTCCGAGCTTAAAAGAGCAGGACTTCCTCTTGATGGAAAAGCAACTCTTTATGACGGAAGAACAGGTCTAGCTTATGATAATCCGGCCGTAGTTGGAATTGAATATGTTATGAAACTTATCCATATGGTAGAAGATAAGACTCATGCAAGATCAACCGGACCATACTCTTTAGTTACGCAACAACCACTTGGTGGAAAAGCACAAATGGGTGGACAAAGATTGGGAGAAATGGAAGTCTGGGCTTTGGAATCTCACAGAGCAAGATATACTTTGCAGGAAATGTTAACGATTAAATCGGATGATGTGGTTGGAAGAGCAAAGGCTTTTGAGGCAATTGTTAAGGGAACAGATATCCCAACACCAAAAGTTCCGGAGTCGTTTAAAGTTTTAATTAAGGAATTAAATGCTTTGGGATTGAATGTCGTTCCGGTTGGGGCAACAATATCTGATAAACTGATTGATGCACCGATTGAAAATGTTGAAGAAAGAAAAGAAGCTGAGCAAGAAGAAAAAGTAGAAGTAGAAGCCAAAGAAATGCAGAAAGAAATCACCGGTGCAGAAGGAGAGGCAGAAGTATCTACCGAAGCAGTACAAGAACCGGGAGTGGAAGTAGTAGAAACGGAGGCAACAAAAAATGAATAACGACAAAAAAAACAAAGACATAACAATTTTGGATTTTAAAGCCTTAAAGCTTTTATTAGCCTCAAAAGAGGATATTATGAATTGGTCTTATGGTGAAGTAACCAAGCCCGAAACTATTAATTATAGAACTTTAAGGCCAGAAAAAGACGGACTTTTTGATGAAAGAATTTTTGGACCAACCAAAGACTGGGAATGTTATTGCGGAAAATATAAAAGAATCAGAAACAGAGGAATAATCTGTGACAAATGCGGTGTTGAAGTTACACTTTCAAGAGTAAGAAGAGAGAGAATGGGCCATATCGCCTTATCTGCTCCCGTATCACACGTTTGGTTCTTTAAAGGTTCATCTTCGGCACTCTCTTTAATTTTGGACATGTCTCAAAAAAGCTTGGAGGGCGTAATTTATTATGCTTCATATTTAGTTACGGATATGGACGAAGAAAAGAAAAAGCTAAGTTTAGAAACGCTACTTAAAACAATTGAAAAAAGAAAAGAACAGCTTAAAAAAGACGTTGATGCGGAGCAAAAATTACTCGATAAAGAAAATGTAGAGAAGAAAAAAGATACCTCTAGATCTAAGGTAAAAGGTGAGCAAAAAGAATTAATCGAACAGGAATTTGAGCTTGCAAAAAGACAAAAAACAGCAAGACTGGAGGAAAGACTTGATGCCGAGAATAAGAAAATGGATGAAATTGCCGATGCCCTTTCCAAACTTATTAAAAGTTTGAAAATCGGAAGCGTTTTATCGGAAGATGAATACTTTAAAATTTTGGAATACGATATACCAATTTTCTTCACCATAAAAACCGGAGCAGAAGGTCTTTTGGAGCTTGTCCAAAAAATCGATATCGCTCAATTAATCGTCTTATTAAGAGAAGAAACTGCAAAATCAAAAGGACAAAGATATTTTAAATTAATCAAAAGATTAAGGTTGTTAGAAGCAATGCGTAAGGCCGGCATTAGTCCTGCTTCCATGGTTATGACAGTTCTTCCGGTTATTCCTCCAGATTTAAGACCAATGGTTCAGTTGGCAGGTGGAAGATTTGCAACATCAGACTTAAACGATTTATATAGAAGAGTTATCAATAGAAATAACAGATTAAAGCATTTAATTTCTTTAGGAGCGCCGGAAATAATTTTAAGAAACGAAAAAAGAATGCTCCAGGAGTCCGTTGATTCCTTAATCGATGCATCTCAAAGAACTTCTCAGGTTGTTCAATCACCGCTTAGAAGTCTCTCTGACATGTTAAGAGGAAAACAGGGAAGATTTAGACAAAATTTACTTGGAAAAAGAGTTGATTATTCAGGAAGAAGCGTAATTGTTGTTGGGCCTGAACTTAATTTGTCTCAATGTGGACTTCCAAAAGAAATGGCTTTGGAAATGTTTAAGCCATTTGTGCTAAGAGAAGTTATAGTTAGAGGATATGCTCCAAATATCAAATCAGCTAAAAGATTTATCGAAAAGAGAAGCCCAGAAGTATTTGATATCTTGGAAGAAATCACCAAAAACCATCCGGTTCTTTTAAACCGCGCTCCCACACTACACAAGCTTGGAATTCAGGCGTTTTATCCGGTTTTGATTGAAGGAAGTGCGATTGCACTTCATCCTTGTGTTTGTGCAGGATATAATGCTGATTTTGACGGAGACCAAATGGCAGTTCATATCCCACTCTCACAAAAAGCCCAGGAAGAAGCAACGACCTTGATGATGCCAAGACATAATTTATTAAAACCGGCCGATGGTAGTCCAATTACTCTTCCAAACAAGGAAATGGCAGTTGGAATTTTCTATCTTACAACAGTTGATGAAACTTCCAGAAAAGAAGAGCTCCCAAGCTTTATGCATTTAAATGAAGCATTTTTAGCTTTTTCTTTGGAAAAAATAAAATTAAGAGAACCAGTTAATGTAAAAATAAACGGCGAAATAGTTGAATCCACGGTTGGAAGATTAATGTTTAATGAAAAATTACCCGAAGGATATAGTTTTATGAATGAGCCGATTAAGGCTTCGGGAATTAAGAAAATTATTACAATTTCAATCAAGAAATATACTTCAGAAGAAGTTGAAAAATTAATAGATAATATTAAATCTTTAGGATTTTATGGTTCAACAATTTCAGGAATTTCAGTTTCTGTTTTTGATAACACTATGGTTCCGGAAAAAAATGGCTTAATTGTAGAAGCGGAGAAAAAAGTCGCCGGAGTAGAAAGTGATTATCAAGAGGGTCTTATTACCAATGATGAGAAGAAAAGACTTTCAAACGAAATTTGGTTAGCAGTAACAAATCATATTGCAGATTTAACTTGGAATAATTTACAACCACAAAGTGTTATCAGAACGATTATTGATTCAGAAGGTGCAAGAGCCGGAAAAGAACAATTAAAGCAGTTATCAGCCATGAGAGGTCTTATTTTAGATCCACTTGGAAAGATTGTCGAACTTCCAATTAAATCAAACTTTAGAGAAGGACTTTCAATTTTTGAATACGTATCATCCGCCAGAGGTTCAAGAAAGGGTTTAACCGACTCAGCTTTAAAAACTGCTAACGCAGGATATCTAACCAGAAGATTGGTTGACGTATCACACGATGTAATAATTAGAGCTGACGATTGTGGTACTAATGAAGGAATTTTAATCTCGCAAGCCGATCCATCAAGAACAGCTGCTTTTGCAGATAGAATTTTGGGAAGATATGCAGCAGAGAAAATAGTTTCCAAAAAAACAAAGAAAGAAATTGTTAAAGCAAGCGATGAAATAACCGAAGACAAAGTTAAGTTAATTGTTGCAGAAGAAGTAACAGAAGCAGTTGTCAGAAGTGCAATTACTTGTAAATTAGAATATGGACTTTGTGCAAAATGTTATGGTTGGGATTTCTCTACAAAAACAACCGTTAACTCAGGCGTTCCGGTCGGAGTAATCGCTGCGCAGTCAATCGGAGAACCGGGAACACAGCTTACTATGCGTGTTAAGCATTTTGGAGGAGTCGTAATGTCAGACGTTACCCAAGGTTTGCCAAGAGTCGAAGAGCTTTTTGAAATGAGAACTCCAAAAAGTTTATCACCAATCTCTGAAATTTCAGGAAAAGTAACCATTGAAACAGGTGAAGACGGATATATTGTAAAAGTTAAAAGTTCAAGAGTAAAGCCGGCGGATGAAAGAGAATATTTTGTACCATTGGCTGCAACGCTTAATGTAAAAGACGGTGATGATATCTCATCCGGAGCTCAAATTGCCCAGGGATATCTAGATCCTAAAGAGGTAATTAAAATAAAAGGTTTAGTTGACGGACAAAGATATATCATTACCGAAGCTCAAAGAGTTTATGAATCACAGGGTATTGGGATAAACGATAAGCATTTCGAAGTAATTTTAAGAAAAATGTCAGACAAAGTTATCGTTGAAACCGTTGGAGATACGTCCTTTATTCCGGGAGATTTTGTTTCTCAGGCCAGATTTGAACAGGAAAATGCAGGCGTATTATCTCAAGGTGGAGAGCCGGCAACAGCAAGACAAACGATTTTGGGAATCACAAAGTCTTCACTTTTCTCTGATTCATGGCTTAGTGCATCATCTTTTCAGGAAACCACAAAAGTTTTAACTGAAGCGGCTTTAGAGGGAGCAGAAGACAGGTTGGTAGGTCTTAAGGAAAACGTAATTATCGGAAGACTTATTCCTGTTGAGGGAAATACCCCCGAAGCAGTATAATCTAAAACATATGCCAACACTTAATCAGCTTGCCAAAAGAGGCAGACATAAAAAACAAAAGAAAGTTAAAGCAACCGCCTTACGGCGTATTTTTAATGCTAAAGACAGAGTTTATAAAAATATTGAAGCTCCGCAAAAAAGAGGAGTTGTCACTTTGGTTAAAACAATGACTCCTAAAAAACCAAATTCGGCTCTTCGAAAAGTTGCCAGAGTTAGACTTTCCAACAGAAACGAAGTTACAGCCTATATTCAAGGAGTCGGACATTCATTATCTGAACACGGAATCGTTTTAGTAAGAGGTGGTAGAGTTAAGGATTTGCCGGGTGTTAAATATCATATTGTCAGAGGCAAATTTGACTTGCAGGGGGTTGAAGGAAGAAAATCATCAAGAAGCAAATACGGAGTTAAAAAATCCGGAGGACCAATGAAAGTTGCGGGGTCGCCTCAAGCAGCTCAACCGGTAGAAGCTCCGGCAGAAGGATAAAGTATGGCAAGACATAAAAAAACAGTAAAAAGACAAACAGTAGATGATAAAATATACCAAAGCAAACTTGTGGCAAAGTTTATTAATAGGTTAATGAAAGATGGCAAAAAAACGGTTGCCGAAAAAGTTTTTTACCAGAGCTTTGAGCTTCTAAAAAAAGACGGAGATCCACTTCAGATTTTTGAAACAGCAATAAATAATGTGGGACCAAAAACAGAAGTTAAATCAAAAAGAGTTGGAGGAGCCAATTATCAGGTTCCTCAAGAAGTAAGAGGAGACAGAAGAGTTGCTTTAGCAATCAGATGGATTGTAGAAGCAGCCAGAGCAAGAAGTAATTCAGAATTTAAAACATTTTCCGAAAAATTAGCAGTGGAATTTAAAGATGCTGCTAAAAATGAAGGCGCAGCAGTAAAGAAAAGAGATACGGTTCTCCGCATGGCAGAGGCGAACAGAGCTTTCTCGCATTTCAGGTTCTAAATTCCCTTGAAATAAGATAGAATTTAAAGTAAGTATTTTTTTATGGCAGAAGATAGATTAAAAACATTAGATAAAGTAAGAAATATTGGCATTATTGCCCATATTGACGCGGGAAAAACCACTACCACCGAGAGAATCCTTTTTTATACCGGAAAAACCTACAAAATTGGAGACATTGATGAAGGAAATACACAGATGGACTGGATGGAGCAGGAAAAAGAAAGAGGGATTACAATTGTTAGTGCCGCCACAACCGCGTTTTGGAAGGACTACAGAATAAATATTATCGACACTCCCGGACACGTTGATTTTACCGCAGAAGTAGAACGTTCACTTCGTGTATTAGATGGTGGTATTACTGTTTTAGACGCAGAAGAGGGAGTTCAATCTCAGTCAGAAACAGTTTGGAGACAGGCGGATAAATATAAAGTTCCAAGACTTTGTTTTGTAAATAAAATGGATAAATTAGGAGCAGATTTTTTGCATACCGTAAAAACCATTGAAGACAGACTCGGTGCAAATCCTTTAATCATGGTTTTGCCAATTGGAGCAGAAAATACTTTTAAAGGCATTTTCCATTTAATGGATATGAAATCATATGTTTGGGATGGAGAAGACTTAGGAGCAAAATTTGAAGTTAACGATGAAGTTCCGGAGGATATGAAGGCCCAAATTGAAGAATATAGACATAAACTGATTGAAAAAATTGCCGAAACAGATGACGTTTTAACTGAAAAATATTTAAATGGGCAAGAAATTACAAACGAAGAATTAAAAGTTGCTTTAAGAAAAGCGGTTATTGCTTATAAATTAGTTCCAATTTTTGCAGGCTCATCTCTTAGAAACAAAGGCGTTCAGCCACTTTTAGACGCGGTTATTGATTACCTACCATCACCTTTGGATGTTGGAGAAATTATTGGAATTAATCCTAAAACTGGGGAAGAAGTTAAAAGAAAGCCTGATGCACATGAACCCTTGGCGGGTTTATCTTTTAAAATTCAAATTGACCCGCACGTTGGAAAATTAACTTATTACCGGGTTTATTCGGGAACAATTACGGCCGGTTCTTATATTTATAACAGTTCAAAAAATAATACTGAAAGAGTCGGACGTATTCTTTTAATGCACGCAAATCACAGGGAAGAAATAAAGGAAGCATATGCCGGAGAAATAGTTGCTTTGGTTGGGTTAAAAGATACCGGGACAGGCGATACTCTTTGTGTCGACAGTGCACCGATAATTTTGGAACAGATTACTTTCCCGGAGCCGGTTATTTCTTTAGCAATTGAACCAAAAACCAAAGCAGATCAGGAAAAATTAGGACTTGCTCTTAAAAGACTTTCCGAAGAAGACCCAACTTTTTCTATTAAAACAAATCATGAGACAAACCAAACTATAATTTCAGGAATGGGAGAACTTCAGTTAGAGGTAATGGTTGATAGGATGAGGCGTGAATTTGGTGTCTTGGCAAACGTTGGAGCACCACAGGTTGCATATAAGGAGACAATTAAGTTGGAAGCAGAAGGGGAAGGAAAATATATTAGACAATCCGGAGGACGCGGGCAATACGGTCATTGCTGGTTAAGAATTAAACCAAAGCCAAGAGGAGAAGGTTTTGAATTTATAGATGCTATTAAGGGTGGAGCTATTCCGTCAGAATTTATTAAAGCAATTGAAAAAGGTGTTAAGGAAACCTTGGATAACGGAATATTGCTTGGATATCCGGTTGTTGATATGGAAGTAACTGTTTACGATGGTTCTTTCCATGATGTTGATTCTTCGGAAGTTGCCTTTAAAATTGCTGCTTCTAAAGCTTTGCAAGCCGGTTCTAAAAAAGCCGATATGACACTTTTAGAGCCGATTATGAAAGTTGAAGTTACAACTCCAAGTGAATTTATGGGAGATGTAATTGGTGACTTATCGGCAAAAAGAGCTCAGATTATGGGAACCGAAGAAAGAGGAAAGGCAACAATAGTTTTAGCAATGGTTCCTTTGGCTGAGCTTTCCGGTTATTCAACTACCATTAGGTCTATGTCACAGGGACGCGCTTCTTATTATATGGAGCCTTCTCATTATGAAGATGTCCCACGAAATATTGTTGAAGCTATGCTTGCTAAATCCACCTTCACTGGAAGAGTTGAATAATGCGACTAGAAATTAAGATAGAAGACCCACAACTAGCTTTCAATCGTGTCTCTCAAGAATTAAGAGAAGTCGGCGATATTGCCTTAGGCTCCGGAGCAAATTCGGGAGATATAAAAAGATATAACCAGCTTCATGAACAGGTTAGGCGAAAGCATCCCGATGGAACAATCGGTCACCTTGGTCTTAAAAGAGAAATTGTTATCTTTACTGGCGAACATGAGCTATCGTTCGCAATACCTTCTAAAAAAATTCCCTTTAGGTTAAAACCTTGAATTTTGCTATAATTTTAAAATGACAGTTCATTTTATTTGCCGCGGAAATACTTATCGAAGTAGGCTGGCTGAAACTTATTTAAATTCTAAAAAATTATCCAATATAAGTGTTTTTTCAAGTGGAATAGAAGCAAATAGAAATCTTTCTGGACCAGTTACTTGGTGGGCTCAAAGGATAATTCAAAATGAAAACTTGCAGGATTTTGAAAGTTTTAGGTGGCAGCAAGCTACTAATGAATTAGTAACAAAAGCAGATTTTACGATTTTTATGAATTCCGACATTTTTGACTTTTGCGTGAGTAGCTTAAGTTTTAATGCAGAGAATTATGAAGTTTGGAATATTGAGGATTTGGAAGAGGTTGGAATTTCGACAGAGGAAGTTATTAGGAGATCAGAGGTTGTGTTTTCTAAAATTATTAAAAAGACGGAAGAGTTAATTGTTCGTCTTCAGAGGGAAAAATTTGTCTAGTTTCTTCTTTTGCTGCTAGTTTATCCCTATATTTTTCCGGGCTTTGGGTAAAATCTTTTACTGCTTTTTCTCTTTTTGCCTTAAGAATTCTTTGAAGTTGAGGGTAAAAACTGTCCGTAAGAATCTCCTCAGGTGTTTTTTCTACAGCATCCTGTTCGCCTCCATTTATCAGTATTGTATTATTATCAATAAGCCATCTTTGGGTTTGTTTATCTTTTTCTTCATCGCTTGAATTATTCCATGCGTCGGAAGCTTCTTTTCTTGTTCTTATCCACGGTCCTATTAGCTGGCCGGTTGTTTCGCCGGTAATAAGTTCTTCCCGTATTTTATGCTTATAGGCTTTAATACCTAGCTTGCTTGATTTAACTTCTACTTTCAAAACTGTTCCGTCAATTAAAGTCATTGTTAGGTCATTATTTGGTGTATATAAGGGATTTTTAGTTACCGATCTAACGATATCTGTTTGGGATGCAATAATTTCTTGAACTCTTGTTTCAACGGCTTCTCCTCTGTCGGTCCAAAGACTTTCCGGTACGTTTCCATTTTCCTGTCGCATAGCTTTTATTGTTCTTCTAAGGAGGTGGTGGGGAATTTCATAAGGTGGAAGGGCATGAAGCTGCGGGGTTGTACCGTCAATTGATCCAGGAGCAATTATTAACGCTTCTGTCATCTAAATTTATTGTCAATTAATAAAAATATTTTGTCAATAAGAAAAATCTAAAGTGATATAATATTAGTCAATGAAGAGTTTAAAATACGCAATTTCTTATGGTTTTTTAGTTTGGCTTTTGCCTTTTGTATTTTCGGTTTTAATATTTTTCTTGCACGAAGCTCAGCGTTCCCTTTTTGAATCGTTAATGGGTGTTTTTGGAGTTTTAATGGCCGTTATTTTTACAAATCTGTATTTTAGAAAAGTGGAAATTAGCTTAAGAGAAGGGATATTCTTAGGAATAGTGTGGGTAATAATTAGTTTTTCTTTTGATTTCTTGTTTTTTATTGTCGGTCCGGCGAGAATGAGTATTCCTGATTATATAAAAGATATCGGTGTTTCCTATCTAGCTATTCCAATAATTACTGTTGGATTCTCTTTTCTTCGAAGCGGTGTTAAGGATAAGGAGTAGTTTAGAACATATCGTCAATACCAAGTCCCCTTTGATTTTCGCCATTTTGCCTATGTCCTTCTAAGAATCTGTTAGTTAATGCCAGAGGAATTTGTGTTTCCCCGATACTGATAAGATCCACAAGACTTAGGCCCCCAAGTTGAACTTCGTCTTTTTTAGTTAAAACTTTTTCTTTAGCGTTAAAGTCATCCCCATATTGATCATCTAAAGTTAGGGTAATAGCAAATAATGCTTCAATTCTTGGCATCATTTTTTCTAGGGATTGCCATGGAAGACCTTTTTGAATATATCTTCTGATTTGGTCGGGTGTTCTCCCAAGATAATCTCCTAATCTTACGTGGTCCCAATGCCCAAGTGACCACTCAATTCCTGATAACATAGACTTACTAGTTCTATTGGGATAATCGTTAAGTTTACTAAGTATATTATCTGCCTCTGTAGATAAAGGTATGCCACGATCTCTATCGGAGAGCGGTAAGCGTCCAAGTATTTTTCTGGTTTCTCTTTCAACTCTTGCCATAATAGATGTATTATAGGATAAAATTATCTATTTTTCAAATATTGTATACTATTTATTAGTATTAAAAAAAAATTTAGGTGGTGATTTGAATGTATTATAATTTTTCTTGTCCAAAATGCGATCAGATACTAACAGACTTTGAAGGAAGTATAGATCAAGCTTATGATGCAAATCTTAAACTTGACGATATGTTAAAGCAGCATTATAGCCAAATGCATACACAGGGAGATCAGGTAATGACTGACGAAGAACTGCAATACGCGGTAAAAACCGGAATGAAATCATCTGATGAAAAACCATATTAATAACAAATGTTTATTAATATTGGTTATTTTTGACACTTGACGGATTTTCTAAAGTATAGTATATTAAGTTCAACCTTATCAAAGGTTGTTTTTTTTGACAAAACTATGGCAGAAGTATACCAGAGAACAAAACCACATGTAAATATCGGAACCATCGGTCACGTTGATCACGGTAAGACAACCACAACGGCGGCTATTGCTACTGTGCTTTCCAAAAAAGGAATGGCAAAGGCAATGAAATACGAAGATATCGATAATGCCCCAGAAGAAAAAGCCAGAGGAGTCACTATTAACATTGCCCACGTAGAATACGAAACAGAAAAAAGACATTATGCACACATCGATGCACCAGGACACGCAGATTACATTAAGAACATGATTACGGGAGCCGCCCAAATGGACGGTGCAATCCTCGTAGTTTCAGCTCCAGACGGCCCTATGCCTCAAACCAGAGAACACATTTTACTAGCACATCAAGTACAAGTCCCATCAATCGTAGTTTTCTTAAACAAATGCGATATGGTACAAGACGAGGAACTTTTGGATTTGGTAGAAATGGAAGTAAGAGAGCTTTTAACAAAATATCAATATCCGGGAGCAGAAGTTCCAATTATCAGAGGCTCAGCTCTTAAAGCATTAGAAGGAGATCCAGAAGCAGAAAAACAAATTATGGCACTAATGGATGCAGTTGATAGCTATATCCCAACTCCAGTTAGAGATTTGGAAAAACCATTCCTTATGCCTGTTGAAGACGTTTTTTCAATCAAAGGAAGAGGAACAGTTGTAACCGGTAGAATCGAAAGAGGCAAGATTAAAGTAAACGAAGCGGTTGAAATAATCGGAATCAGACCAACAAAGCAATCGGTTGTAACCGGCGTTGAAATGTTTAAGAAAATGCTTGATGAAGGACAAGCAGGAGATAATGTTGGAATTTTACTTAGAGGAGTAGAAAAACAGGATGTAGAAAGAGGACAAGTTGTTGCAAAGCCAGGCTCAATTACTCCACACAAAGAATTCGAAGCAGAAGTTTATATCCTTACCAAAGAAGAAGGCGGACGTCACACACCTTTCTTTACAGGATACAGACCACAATTCTTTATAAAAACTACCGATATTACCGGAGAAGCTACTCTTCCAACAGGTGTTGAAATGGTAATGCCTGGAGATAACGCAAAAATGAATATCAAACTCATTGTACCTGTTGCAATGGAAGAGGGCGTAAGATTCGCAATCAGAGAAGGCGGAAAAACAGTTGGAGCAGGTGTAATTTCCAAAATAATTGCATAATTCCCCTTCTAGCACTTTAATTATTTATACATATGCCAAAAGGAAGACTTAGAGTTAGACTTAAAAGTTATGACGCTAGAGTAATAGACTCTACCTGTCAGCAAATTTTAGACACGGCCATTAGGACCGGTGCTAAAGTTGTTGGTCCAATTCCACTCCCTTCCAGAAGAACAGTATATGCTATAAATACTTCGCCATTCATCGATAAAAACGCCAGAGACCACTTCCAAATAAAAGTTCATAAAAGATTAATTGATATTGTTTCTCCAACAGATAAAACCATTGATGCCCTGACGCATTTGGAACTTCCTGCAGGCGTAAGTATCGAAATCGGAATGTAGTTTAATTTACCCTTAATTCCTCTTGCATTTGGCTTCAGTCTTATATATAATTACAAATAACAAAATGGTTAAGACGCAGGGGGTGATTTTAACTACATAGCAGAGCTTAAAACTACTTTTTCGTAAGTAAAGTGACTCTATGTGGTCACTTTTTTTTGTGTTAGAGCTAATAATAATATGCAAGTTAATTCACTTATCGGTATAAAAGTTTATCAGAAGCAAGGCTTTTTGCAGGATGGAGAAAGGGTTCCGTTAACTGCAGTTAATGTTTTGGGAAACGTAATCACCCAAATTAAAAAAAATGATAAAGAAGGTTATACTGCGCTTCAACTTGGAATTGGAACCAATAAGAAAGCAAAGAAACAATCAGTAAATCATGCGAAAAATGCGGGGCTTGAAAAGACACCCCGCTTTTTAAAAGAAATAAGAATTGACGATATAGAAGGTGCAAATTTAGGTACAGAATTAAATCCTCAAGAGATTTTTACCCCAGGAGATATTATTGATGTAACAGGAGTCTCAAAAGGTAAAGGATGGGCAGGAGGAGTAAAAAGATACGGATTTCACGGAGGACCAAAAACCCACGGACAATCAGACAGACACAGAGCTCCCGGTTCTATTGGACAAGGAACAACTCCAGGAAGAGTTTATAGAGGTAAAAAAATGGCGGGAAGAATGGGATCAGATACTGTAACGGTTAGAAACTTAGAAATAATTGAAGTTAATAGCGATGGAGTATTACTTATAAAAGGTTTGGTTCCTGGATCTTTAGAAGGATTGGTAATAGTTAAGAAAATGGGAACAAATAAAAAATTTGTTCCTTTATATAAAGAAGTTGTTGAAGAAGTAAGCCAAGAAGCTCCGGCTGAGGAAGTTAAGGAAGATGTAGTGGAAGAAGCTAAGGAAGAATTAAAAACAGAAGCAGTTGTAGAAACCGTTCAAGAGGAAATAAAACCAGAAGTAAAAGCAGAAGAAGTTAAAGATGAAAAAGTGGAAAAGAAAGAAGGAGATAAATAAAAATGCCAGTATCTAAGACGGTCAAAGCCGCAGTAAAGCCAACAGTAAAAAAAGCAGTCAAGGTTGAAAAGCCTGTAAAAACAGTAGCAAAAAAGGTTGAATTGAAAGAATTGCCAAAAGAAACAGGCTTAAAGTTAAGCGTTTATAACTTATTGGGAAAATCAACTGAAACAATTACTCTCCCAAAAGAAATTTTTGGATTGGAAGTAAATAAAGATTTAATTTCTCAATACGCAAGAGTTTATTTGGCAAACCAAAGAAGGGGTACATTAAAAACTAAATCAAGAGGAGAAGTAAGTATTTCAACCCGAAAAATTTACAGACAAAAAGGAACAGGAAGAGCAAGGCATGGTGCCAAATCGGCTCCAATTTTTGTAGGTGGAGGAGTTGCCTTTGGTCCTAGGCCAAGAGATTTCTCTTTAAAACTTAATCAAAAACAGAAAAAAGCAGCTCTTTTCAGCGCACTTTCTTCAAAGTTAAGAGATGGAGAAATAAAATTAATTTCAGGACTTGAAAAAATTGAACCTAAAACCAGCAAAATGTCTGACGTTTTCAAAAACCTTTCGCTTTTAACTAAAAAAACAAAAGTTTTATTAGTTATTCCAAAATCCGGAAAAGATTTTGCAAACGTCACAAAAGCAGCCAGAAACATAAAAGGTATACAAATTACATCTTCAAATCTTTTGAATACTTATGAAGTTTTGGCAAGCAGAAACATTTTATTTATGAAAGATGCAATTGATGGATTAAAAGAACATTATTTTAAAAATTAATATGGATGCATTTAGAGTTATAATTTCACCATTAATATCGGAAAAATCAATGAACGAAGCTGCAAAAGGACGCTATAGCTTTAAGGTTGCAGTTGCTGCAAATAAAAAAGATATCAAAAAGGCAATCGAAGAAAAATTTAAAGTAAACGTAACTAAAGTAACAACTATGACCGTAAAAGGAAGATCGGCAAAAGCTGGAGTAAGAAGAATCGAAACTTTAAAATCGCCTTTTAAAAAAGCGATTGCAACTTTAAAAGCCGGAGAGAAAATATCAATCTTTGATCAAGGAGCAGCTAAATAACTATGAATAAATTAAAGTATATAAAAAAGAAACATTCAGGAAGAGACGCTACGGGGCAAGTAAGTGTTAGACATCAGGGTGGTGCCCATAAGAGATATATAAGAGTAATTGATTTTAAAAGAGATAAAACCGGAATTGAAGGTAAGGTTATTGCTTTAGAATATGATCCTAATAGAACTTGTGACATTGCTTTGATACAATACGCAGACGGAGATAAAAGATATATTTTGGCACCCGAAGGATTAAAGCTAAAGGATACTGTTATATCGGGAGAAAAAGTAGATATTAAGGTTGGAAATGCTTTGCCATTATCTTCTATGCCGGTTGGAACAGTGGTTCATAATGTAGAACTTATTCCAGGTCATGGTGGGCAGTTAGCAAGGGGTTCAGGAACAAGTGCAACTGTCGCAGCCAAAGAAGGAGATTTTGTTCATCTTCGACTTCCGTCAGGAGAGGTTAGAAAAATTTTTGCCAAAGGAATGGCAACAATTGGAAGTTTGGGAAATATTGATTGGAAAAATAAGTTTTTTGGGAAAGCCGGAGCAAAAAGACACATGGGAATAAGGCCAACAGTTAGAGGAGTTGCCCAAAATCCAAGAAGCCATCCTCATGGAGGAGGAGAAGGAAGATCAGGAATCGGAATGAGTACTCCTAAAACTTATGCGGGACGACCGGCGGTTGGAAAAACCAGAAGGCCAAAGAAGCATTCCAATAAATATATTTTGCAAAGGAGAAAGAAATAATATGGGAAGAAGCACTAAAAAAGGTCCATACATCGATGACAGAGTTATGAAAAAAGTCATGGCTCAAAAAGCAACAGGCGATAAATCGCCAATTAAAACATGGTCAAGGCCATGTCAAATTCCGCCCGAGTTTGTCGGACACACTTTTGCGGTTCACAACGGAAAAAACTTTATTAACGTATATGTTTTGGAAACTATGGTTGGACATCGTTTGGGAGAATTTTCACCAACCAGAACATTTAGAACTCACGGAAGAATAGTAGCGAGGGAAATAAGTAAAACATAGTATGGAAGTTGTAGCTAAAACATCAGTTAGAGTGGCGCCAAGAAAAGTAAGACTGGTTGCAGATTTAATCAGAAAACTTTCTGTGGATGAAGCATTAAGAACATTGTCTCTTCTTAAAAAAAGAGGAGCTGTTTCATTGGAAAAAACATTAAAAAGTGCAATTGCCAATGCAATTAAAAATAATAATTTAAAACAAGAAGCATTAACAATAAAAACAATCGATGTTTTGGAAGCACCGGCATATAAAAGATTTCACCCATCAACCAGAGGAAGAGTACATCCATATAAAAGAAAAGGAAGTCATATAAAAATAATTTTAGAAACAAAGGAGGAAAATGGGACAAAAAGTTAATCCAAAAGTCATAAGGTTGGGTCCATTGTTTAACTGGTCCAGTCTTTGGTTTGACGATAAAAGATATAAAGAAACATTGTTAGAAGACTTTAAGATAAGGAAGGCATTAATGGAAAGGTTAAAAAATGCCGGAGTTTCTGAAATCGATATTGAAAGATCAATTAATAGTCTTAAAATTACAGCCCATGTTTCTAAACCGGGTATGGTAATCGGAAGAGGCGGAACGGGACTAGATGAGCTTAAGGCATATTTACAGAAAGAATTTATAAAAAAAGCTCAAGGGAAGCAACAGTTTAAATTAGATATTAGAGTTGAGCCTATTAAAGATCCAAATCTAGATGCTTACTTAGTTGCAAAAAATATTTCTGAGCAATTAATTAGAAGACTTCCGGCAAAAAGAATTATGACTGCAACTGTTGAAAGAGTTATGGGTTCAGGTGCTAAGGGCATAAGAATAGTTTTATCGGGAAGAATCGGGGGCGCAGAAATTGGAAGAAGAGAAAAAATGCAGGTAGGAACAGTTCCTCTTTCGACAATTAGGGAAAATATTACTTATGCAAGTCATCCATCATTAACAAAAAAAGGATATATCGGAGTAAAGGTTTGGATAAACAAACCGGAGGAAAAATAATATGTTAGTACCAAAAAGACAAAAATTCAGAAAACAAATGAGGAGAAAAATGAAAGGAAACTCTTACAGAGGAACAGAAATTTCTTTTGGTGATTTTGGGCTGATGTCTCAAGGTACAGCCTGGGTTACGTCAAGGCAAATAGAAGCAGCCAGAAGAGCAATTACTCATTATACCCAAAGAGGAGGAAGAGTTTGGATAAGAATATTTCCGGATAAACCAATTACCAAAAAACCTGCAGAAACAAGAATGGGTTCGGGAAAAGGTGATGTTTATGAATTCGTCGCAAGAGTAAAACCGGGAAGAATTATGTTTGAAATGGGTGGAGTCACAAAAGAAGTTGCTTTTGCAGCCTTAAGACTTGCATCGCATAAATTAGGTGTAAAAACCAGCATGGTAGCAAAGGAAAATTAACATGAAAACAAAAGATAGAAAAGAAATTTTTACAAAAACAGACAAGGAATTAATTAAAGCTTTAAAAGAAGCAAAAGACGCTTTGTTTAATTTTAATTTGGACCATAAGCAAAATAAGCTTAAAAATACCAGACAAATTTTTTGGAAGCGAAAAGAAATAGCTTATCTTAAAACAGCATTAAGGCAAAAAGCCTTAGAGAAAGGAAGCAAAGAGTAATATGAAAAAAACATTTGAAGGAAAAGTTGTCTCTTTAAAGATGAATAGAACAGCAGTTGTAGAAATAACCAGAAGAACTGCGCATCCTTTGTATAAAAAACTTATTAAAAGGTCGTCAAGAATTAAAGCAGATACAGCGGATTTAACTTTAACTTTAGGACAAAAAGTAAAGATTACAGAAACAAAACCGATTTCAAAAGAAAAGTTTTTTATAGTAACGGAGGTAATTAAATAATATGATTCAACATCGAACTATGTTAAAATCTGCCGATAATTCCGGCGCAAGAGTGTTACAAGTTATTCATGTTTTCGGAGGATCAAAAAGAAAATTTGGATATACAGGCGACGTTTTAAATTGTGTTGTAAAAGAAGCGATTCCAACGGGAACAGTAAAAGAAAGCGAAATCGTAAAAGTTGTTTTGGTAAGAGCCAGAAAAGAACACAAAAGAGCAGACGGTTCTTATATAAGATTTTCTGAAAATGCAGGTGTAGTTATCGATAACGCAAAAGACAAAAATCCAATCGGAACAAGAATTTTTGGACCAATTGCAAGAGAAGTAAGAGATAGAGGTTTTGCAAAGATTGCCAGCATGGCGGTTGAGGTAGTTTAATATGAAATTAAAAAAAGACGACAATATAAAAGTGGTAAGAGGAAAGGATAAAGGAAAAACCGGAAAAATCGAGAAAGTTTTTCCAAAATCAGGTAAAGTTTTGGTTGCCAATATTAATCTTTATAAAAGACATTTAAAGGCAAGATCCCAAAGCCAGCCTTCCGAAATTGTAACTTTAACTAAGCCTTTACCGGAAGAAAACGTAATTTTAATTTGTCCAAAATGTCATAAAGAAACAAGAGTTGGATATAAAATAGAAAAAGATAAAAAATCAAGAATTTGTAAGAAATGTGAGTCACAAATTTAATATGAATCCATTACACGAAAAATTTAAAAAAGAAATAGCTAAAAAATTACAAGAAGAATTAAAAATTAAAAATATTCATTCTGTTCCCATGCTTAAGAAGATTGTAGTAAATATGGGAGTTAGAGAGGTCTTGTCCGAAAAAAAGAATTTAGAAAAAGGTAAAGAGATAATGTCACAAATTACCGGACAAAAACCAAGAGTAATGAAATCTAAGAAATCAATCTCGTCATTTAAATTAAGAGAAGGAGATGAAATTGCACTGATTGTAACTTTAAGAGGAAAAAGGATGTATGATTTTTATCAAAAATTAGTTAGTATTGTTTTTCCAAGATTTAGAGATTTTCATGGAGTTAAGAAAGAAAGTTTTGATGGAAACGGTAACTATACTTTGGGATTTGCGGAAAGTGCTATTTTCCCTGAGATAGATCCAAGCAAAGTTGATAAAATACAAGGATTAGAAGTCTCGATAGTTACGACAGCAAAGGATAACGAGAAAGGTTATCAATTGTTAAAGGCACTAGGTATGCCTTTCAAAAAATAATATGGCAAAAACATCAAGCGTAGTAAAATTTAACAAGAAACAAAAGTTTGCAGTAAGACAAGTAAACAGATGTAATATTTGCGGCAGGGCACGTGCTTACATGAGAAAATTCGGTCTTTGTAGAATATGTTTTAGAGAGTTAGCACAGAAAGGAGAATTACCGGGAGTTGTTAAGTCAACTTGGTAGTTTAATTAATTTAATATGAATCATTTAGTTTCGGATTTTTTAATAAGAATAAAAAATAGCGCTTTTTCCAAGAGAAAAGAAGTTCAACTTCCTTTTTCAAATATAAATAGAGAAATAGGAAAAGTTTTGGTTAAAGAAGGATTTTTAGAGAACATAAAAGAAACAGAAGAGGACGGAAAAAAACAACTCAAAGCAATTATCAGATACGAAAAAAGAATTCCGGTATTAACAGATGTTTTAATAATGTCAAAACCATCTCTAAGAGTTTACTCAACTTTAAAAAAGATTCCGGAGCTTGAAAAACGAGGAAGAAGAAAAATAATTATTTCAACAAGTCAAGGAGTTATGACATCTGTTGATGCAAGACAGAAAGGATTGGGAGGAGAAGTTCTCTTCGCCATTTGGTAATAAATATATGTCAAAAATTGGTAAAAAACCTATTTTATTAAAAGAAAACATAACAGTTACAACTGAAGGTAATACAATGATGGTAACCGGTCCAAAAGGAAATCTTTCTTTTGCTATTCCAAGTGGAATAAAGGCAGAGGTAAAAGAGAATCAATTGATAGTTTCTCAATCTAAAGAAAATGATAGAGAAACAAGCGCATTGTTTGGATTAACAAGGGCGATACTTGCTAATTTGGTTAAGGGTGTAACTGACGGGTTTGAAAAAAAATTGGAATTAACCGGAGTTGGATACAGGGCTCAAGGTTCGGGAAATACTTTAACTTTATCGGTTGGATATTCGCACCCGGTTATTATTAAAGCAAATGAAGGAATTAATTTTACGGTTGAAGAAAATGTAATTACAGTTTCAGGAATCGATAAGGCAATTGTTGGAAACATTGCTGCAAAAGTAAGAAGTATCAGGCCGCCTGAGCCATATAAAGGAAAAGGAATAAAATATGTTGGAGAAAGAGTGAGAAGAAAAGCAGGAAAAGCGGCAAAAGCAGTAGGTGGAGCCGGAGGAGCAAAATAATACCGAAAGGTACTTTACGTATGAAAAACTTAGCTGGAAAAAATTTAAGAAAAATTAGGACAAGAGCAAAAACAAAAGGTACTGCAGAAAAGCCAAGGCTTTCTGTGTATAGGTCAAACAGATATATTTACGCACAAATCATAGATGACAATAAAGGAAAAACAATTGTTGGAATTTCCGAAAAAGAACTTGTAATAAAAGAAAAAGTAAAAAAATCAGACAGGGCAAAAGAATTAGGATTACTTCTTGCAAAAAAAGCATCGGTGAAAAAAATTACAGCAGTTGTTTTTGACAGAGGTTCTTATAAATATCATGGAAGAGTAAAACAAGTTGCAGAAGGAGCTAGGGAAGGAGGGCTTAAATTTTAATATGGATAATAATTTTAAACCAGGCGGAGGGTATAGAGAAAAAAGCCAGGATGGTTTTGAAGAGAAAATTGTACAAGTGTCAAGAGTTTCTAAAAAAACCAAAGGCGGAAATAAAATTGGATTTTCTGTTCTGATGGTAGTTGGGAATAAAGCAGGAAAAGTAGGAGTTGGTTTAGGAAAAGCAGGTGATGTTTCCTCAGCCATTAGAAAAGGCGTAGCACTTGCAAAAAAACATGCCATAGAAGTTCCGATTGTTAATGGAACCATTCCTTTTGAATTTTATATTAAACTGGGGGCAGCAAAAGTTTTATTAAAACCGGCTCCTCTTGGAAGCGGAGTAATTGCCGGAGGGGCAGTAAGAAGTGTTGTGTCGCTAGCTGGAATTGAAAATATTTCTTCAAAAGTTTTAGGGTCAGATAATAAAGCAAGTAATGTTTACGCAACTATTGAGGCGTTACAAAGACTTTCAGTTAGATATAAAAGAGATAAAGAATTAAGAAAGGCAAAGCATGAATCTAAATAGTCTCACAAAAATAAAAGGAAAACGAAAAAGAAGGCTCGGTCAAGGTCATGGCTCGGGTCGTGTAAAAACATCAGGACGCGGAACAAAGGGGCAAAATGCTAGAAGCTCAAGGCCTCTTTCCTTTGAAGGTGGAGCATTGCCTTTAATAAAAAGACTTCCGTTTATGAGGGGAAAGAATAAAAATAAGGTATTTAGGATTAAGAAGCTTGTTGTTAATATTAAATTCCTTGAATTATTAAAAGATGGATCAGTGGTTGATTTAAAAACATTAATTGCCAATAAAATTGTTAATGAAAATGAGGCAAAAGAATATGGAGTTAAAATTTTAGGAGACGGAGATATTAAAAAAGCATTAACCATAAAACTACCAATTTCTAAGAAAGCAGCAATAAAGATTGAAAAAGCCGGCGGAAAAGTAGAAAATTAAATAAATGGATAAAATTCTCGCAATTTTCAAAAACAGCATCAAATCACCGGATGTCAGAAAAAAAATTATTTTTACAGCTTCTATTTTTGTAGTTGCAAGAATTTTTGCACATATTCCCGTTCCCGGAATTAACATAGCTCAATTGAATTCTTTATTTTCCAGTAATCAATTTTTAGCTCTTCTTGATGTTTTTTCAGGTGGAACTCTTGCGAATTTTTCCGTCATGGCTCTGGGTCTTAATCCATATATCAATGCCTCAATTATTTTGCAGCTTTTAACAATGGTTTTTCCTAAGCTTGAAGCATTGCAAAAAGAAGGCGAGTCTGGAAGACAAAAGATAAATCAATATACAAGAATGCTTACGGTTCCATTGGCTCTTCTTCAAGCTGTTGGAATGTATGCGCTTTTAAAAAATCAAGGAATTATTGGTAATTTAAATATTTTAAGCTTAATTTCCCTGATGATTACTATGACTGCCGGTACTATGCTTATGGTTTGGTTGGGTGAACTGATTACAGAAAAAGGCATCGGAAACGGAATCTCTCTATTAATTTTTGCAGGAATAGTTTCAAGACTGCCGGTTTTATTTACACAAACTGCCACGACAGTTAACAGTCAAAATTTCTTCAACATCATAATTTTTGCCGTAATGGGAATTTTGGTTATAGCATCAATTGTTATAATAAACGAGGCGACCAGACAAATTACTGTTTATTATGCAAAACAAGTTAGAGGAAACAAAATGTATGGTGGGCAATCCACGCATTTACCGCTTAGATTAAATCAGGCCGGAGTAATACCAATTATTTTTGCCGTTTCTTTGGTTTTATTGCCTTCCCTAATTGCAAATTATTTATCCGTTGCAAGTAATCCTATCCTTCATAACATCGGTACAACAATAACGTTATGGTTTAGCCCGGTAGGATTTTTCTATAATGCAGTATATTTTATTTTAGTAGTCGGATTTACATATTTTTATACTGCAGTTGTTTTTAATCCTAAGAAAATCTCAGAAGAAATACAAAAATATGGTGGCTTTATTCCAGGAATCAGGCCCGGAACGCCAACCGCAAATTATTTAAATTATATTTTGACCAGAATTACTTTAGCAGGCGCTGTGTTCTTAGGTCTAATTGCAATTTTTCCAACCTTGGGAAGATTTTTTACTAATATTCAAAACCTTGCTTTGGGGGGTACGGGAGTTTTAATCGTCGTTTCCGTAGTTTTGGAAACGATTAAAGCAATTGAAGCGCAGCTTGTGATGAGAAATTATGAAGGATTTTCAAAGAAATGAAAATAATATTAATTGGAATACAGGGTGCAGGAAAATCGACTCAAGGAAACCTTCTTTCTAAAAACTTAAACATTCCATATCTTTCAGCAGGACATATTTTCCGCGAACTCTCCAAAGAAAAAAGCCAAGTTGGAAGATATATCAAGGAAACTATTAACGCCGGATTTTTGGTTCCGGATCACAAGACTTTAGAAATAGTAGTTGGATATCTCGAAAAGCCGGAGTATGCCAATGGCTATATTCTCGATGGGTTTCCAAGAACAACAAAGCAAGCAGAAGAATTTAAAGAAGAAATAGATAAAGCAATTTATCTTTTAGTGTCAGATAAGGAGGCTCTATGGAGAATTTCGGGAAGAGAAGATGAGAGAGATGATGAAACATTAAAAGCTATTAGGAGAAGAATTGAAATCTTTCATGAGCACACAAAGCCGGTTTTAGAATATTATAGAAAAAAAGGTGTACTTTTAGAAATTAACGGTGAGCAGTCAATAGAAGATATTCAAAAAGAAATTTTAAAAAAACTTAAATAGGACTTCCCCGAAGTTTTTATGAATAATATTAAGGGTTTTGCAATTGCAATTGATGGTCCTGCTGCTGCCGGGAAGGGCACGATAGCACCAGAATTAGCAAAAAAATTAAATGGTTTTTATCTTTATACTGGCGCAATGTACCGGTGCGTTGCTCTTTTTTGCTTAAAAAAGGGAATAGATTTAAATAACGAGGGCTCAGTTGAATCGGTTATCTCAAAAATTAACATTGATTTTAAAGGCACAAAGATATTTTTAAATAACCAAGATGTCACAAAAGATATCACCAGTGAGGAAGTAAGTATGGGGTCATCTAAAGTGGCCCTGTATAAAAAGGTTAGAGAAAAATTGGTTTTACTTCAAAGAGGAATTGTAGAAAAAGCCTTATCTAAAGGAATAAATGTGGTTGCGGAAGGAAGAGATACAGCTACTAAAGTTTTACCAAAAGCTGATCTTAAAATATTTCTGATAGCGGATGCAAAAATTAGGGCGCAAAGAAGATTTGCTCAAATTATGAAAAGAGGCATAAAAACAGATTTGGAAAAAGTTTTAAAAGACATTATTAAAAGAGATAGCCAAGATAGCAAAAGAAAAATAGATCCACTGGTTGAAAACCCTGAAAATTATGGCTATCTTATTTTAAATAATTCAAACCTTACGGAAGAGGAAACAATTAACGCAATTATTGAAAAAATTAAAAAATGATTAATATTAAAACCCAAAAAGAAATAGAAATAATGGCAACGGGAGGAAAAATTCTTTCCGATGTTTTATGGGAGCTTGGTAGAAAAGTAGGAGTTGGAGTTTCAGAATTAGAGATAGATGCTTTAGCCGAAAAGTTAATTATAGAAAAAGGCGGAGAGCCGGGATTTAAAAGGGTCCAGGGCTATAATCACACGGTATGCATTTCGGTAAATGACGTGGTTGTGCACGGAATACCGACTAATCATCAGCTTAAAGAGTCAGATATCATTGGAATCGATTGTGGAGTGTTCTACGGTGGGTTCCATACTGATATGTCGGAGACCTTTAGGGTTCAAAGCGACTTAAAAAATGATGCTACGGAGAAATTTCTGTTTGTTGGTAAAAAAGCATTAGAAGAAGGAATAAAACAGGTGAAATTGGGAAAACATGTCGGAGATATTTCAAAAACTATTCAAGATATTGTTGAAATTCAAGATAATTATTCGGTGGTAAGAACGTTGGTGGGGCATGGGGTTGGCCACGAACTTCATGAAGAGCCTGAAGTACCTGGATTTTTAATGGGAAAAATTGAGAAAACACCGCTTCTTAAAGAGGGAATGGTAATTGCAGTTGAAGTAATTTATAACGTGGGCGGTCCGGAGCTAAAATTAGATGATGATGGTTGGACTCTGCGGACCCGGGACGGGTCCTTGTCTGGTCTTTTTGAACGAACAATTGCTATTACAAAAGATGGTCCTTTAGTTCTTACGCCATAATTGCTCTTTTGAGTTCGATTTGCTATAATTATTGGAAGAAATTCTAAATTCCATAGATTTTTGGATTTAGAATTTTAATTTTATGGCTCATCAGGGTTCAATAGAAATGGAAGGGATTGTAAGAGAGTCTTTGCCCAACACTTTATTTAGAGTTGAGCTTGAGAACGGTCAATTAGTTCTTTGTCATTTATCGGGAAAAATGAGGATGAATTTTATAAAAATTCTTCCAGGAGATAAAGTAAGAGTAGAAATGACGCCTTACGATAAAGAAAAAGGTAGGATAATTTTTAGAATTAAATAGTATGAAAGTACAAGCAAGCGTTAAACCAAGATGTGTTAAATGTAAAGTAATAAAAAGAAGAGGCGTGCTTAGAGTTACATGCGATAATCCAAGACATAAGCAGAGGCAAGGTTAATCTATGAGAATTTCAGGAGTTAATTTACCAGACGAAAAAAGAGTAGACATAGGACTTACCTATTTATTTGGTGTAGGCAGAAACAACGCTTATGATATTTTAAAGAAAGCAGAAGTTGACGCTTCAAAAAGGATGAAAGCTTTAACCGACGAGGAATTACAAAGGCTTCAAAGAGTTTTAGAAACATATAAGATTGAAGGAGATCTTCGGGTTGAAATTCAAGGTAATATCAAAAGACTTAAAGAAATCGGTTCCTACAGGGGTACAAGGCATAGTAAGAGCCTGCCATCCAGAGGACAAAGAACAAAATCAAATGCCAGAACAAAAAGAGGTAAGAGAGTAACAATTGGAGCCATTAAGAAAGAAGTAGCGGCAAAAATGGGAATAACAACAACATAGTATGGCAAAAAAAGAAATAAAATCAGCAAAAGCAAAAGCAAAAAAATCTACCCTTAAAATTTCGGAAAAAGGCAGAGCTTATGTTGCTTCAACATTTAATAACACTTTAGTAACAATCACTAACGAGAAAGGTGAAACAGTTGCCTGGTCAAGTGCCGGAGCATCGGGTTTTAAGGGAACAAGAAAATCAACACCTTTTGCAGCGACAACAGCCATGGAAACAGTTGCTAAAAAAGCTTTGGATAAAGGAATAAGAAGTGTCGACGTTTTTATTAAAGGGCCTGGTGCGGGAAGAGATGCAGCTTTGAGAGCAATTAAATCGGCAGGGCTATCGATTTTAATGATTGCGGATGTTACGCCTATTCCGCATAACGGACCAAGAGCGTCGAAAAAGAGGAGAATATAATGGCTAGATATACAGGACCAAAACATAGATTATTAAGAAAAGAAGGGGTTAATCTTTTAGATAAAACTTCACAAAGTTTAATTAGAAGGCTAAATATTCCTCCGGGAATTCATGGCAAAAAAAGAAAAAAGAGGTTATCGGAATTTGGTCTTCAGTTAAGAGAAAAGCAAAAAGCAAAAACAACCTACGGACTTTTAGAAAAACAGTTTAAAAAGATTGTCCAAACAGTACAGGGTAAAAAAGGTGATACTAAGGAATTAATTATCTCCCTATTGGAGACAAGATTAGATAATGTTGTCTATAGACTTGGATTTGCCAAAACAAGATATATGTCAAGACAAATGGTTTCTCATGGTCATGTTTTGGTTAACGGTAAAAAATTAAATATTCCATCTTATCAGGTAAAAGTTAATGACGTAATTTCTCTTTCACCAAAAATGCAAAAAAATCCAAAAATTGTAGAGTTGATGGAAGAAAAGGGCAATATATTAGACTTTTTAAAGATTCAGGGAATGTCAGGAAAGCTTGAAAGGATGCCCAAAAAGGATGATGTGCAGGTTCCATTTGATTTGCAGTTGATTGTTGAATATTATTCCAGGTAATGGTAAAATAGTAAACTATGGTTGAACCAACATTTAAAATTAAAGAAGAAAAAGTAACGGATGAATACGGTGAGTTTGTGATAGAGCCGTTAGAGCCCGGCTACGGACACACTTTAGGAAATGCTTTAAGAAGAGTTCTTTTGGTATCTATTCCAGGAGCAGCGGTAACTTCAGTAAAAATCTCAGGAGCTAAGCACAAATTTTCTACAATCCCAGGGCTTAAAGAAAATTTGGTTGACCTTTTATTAAATATAAAAGGATTAAATTTTAGATTATTAGATTCAAAAGCACAAAGTATAGTAAAACTTTCCGTAAAAGGTCCTAAGGAAATAACCGCAAAAGATTTAGAGCTTCCGGAAGATGTAGAAGTAGTTAACAAAGATCATTACATCGGATCATTAAATGATAAAAAAGCAAAATTAGATATTGAATTTACAGTAGAAAGAGGAATGGGATACTCATTGGCAGATGAAAGAAAAATCTCAACCTTGGGAGTTATTCCAACCGATGCTGTTTATACACCAATAAGAAGAGTAAATTATGAAGTTTCTGCAACTAGAGTTGGAAGACAAACAAACCTAGATAAATTAACTCTTCAGGTTTGGACAAATGGAGTAGTTAAGCCAAAAGATGCATTAGAGGATGCAGCAAGAATCTTGTCAGCTTATTTTTTCCAAGTTTTCGAACCGAAAGCTTCGGCTACAGCTTCAGCTGATTCACAAGTTTCGTATACCGGAGTTTCCGAAGCATCGCTTAGAATGACAATTGATGAATTGGACTTACCTACAAGAATTTATAACAGCTTAAGAAACGGTGGAATTGAGACAATCGGTCAGCTTTTGGAAGCTCCAAGAAAAGAATTAATTTCAATGAGAAACATGGGCGGAAAATCAATTGGAGTAATAGAAGAAAAATTAAAAGAAAAAGGAATTAGTCTTCAAAGCTAAATACCCTTGGTCAAATCTCAAAATCTTAGATCTCAAATGTTAAAAATTAAGAATTAATTTTGAGATTTAAGATTTTTTAGTTTATGAAAAAGAAAGTTTTTGGCAGAAAATTTAAGAGAGATAAAAACGAAAGAACGGCTTTGTTTAAAGGTCTAATGTCAGCTTTGGTTTTAAATGAGAGAATTAAAACAACCGAAGAAAAAGCAAAGGCAATTAGGCCGCAAATTGAAAAACTTATCACTAAGGCAAAAAATGGCGAGAATTCTGCAAGGATAGTTTTAGAAAAAAATTTAAACAAAGAAGCTTTCAATAAAATTATAAAAGAAATAGCCCCAAGATTTACCAAAAGACAGGGTGGATATACAAGAATAATTAAATTGGGAGAAAGACTTGGGGATGACGCAAAAGTAGTTATAATGGAATGGACAGAAAGCGCCATAATTGTTCCGGTTCAAGAAAAGGCCAAGCCAAAAGTAAAAAAAGCGGAAAAAGAAAAACCAGCCGTTAAGAAAAAAGAAGTTAAGAAAAAGGTTGTTAAAAAAGAAAATAAGAAAGCAAAATAATTATGAAACAAACTAAATCTACGAAAATAAATGAAGTTCAAAGACAATGGCATTTTGTTGACGTAAAAAATAAAATCTTAGGAAGGAGTGCATCTGACATTGCGCTCCTTTTAATGGGTAAAAATAAATCAAATTTTGTAAGAAATTTAGACTTGGGAGATTTTGTGGTTGTAGTTAATGCAAAAGAAGTAAAAGTTACCGGAAACAAAGCAAATTTAAAAAAATATTACAGACACTCAGGTTATCCGGGTGGACTTACAATAGAATCGTATAAAGAGTTACACGAAAAAAATCCTAACGAAATAATTAGGCATGCTGTGGCTGGCATGTTGCCTCAGAACAAATTAAAAGCTAAAATGTTAAAAAGACTTTATATCTTTCCAGGCGAAGAGCATAAATATAAGGATAAATTTAATAAATAAAATATGATAGATAAAAAAAATTATAAATTTGCAGTCGGAAGAAGAAAAGAAGCAGTTGCAAGGATTAGATTATACGAAGATTTAAAAGAGAATATTCTAATTGGGGAAACCCCTTTAAAAAAGGGCGATATTATTGTCAATAATAAAAAAGCCGATGATTATTTTAGAGGCTTAACTTCAAAGGTCAGATACGAAGAGGCTCTAAAAATAACCAATAATTTAGATAAATATACCATTACCGCAAAAATAGAGGGCGGCGGACAAAAAAGTCAGTTGGAGGCTTTTATTCATGCATTATCCAGAACTCTTTCAACAATTGACGATAAAAATAAGCAGATTCTAAAGAAAAAAGGATTTTTAACAAGAGATGCAAGAGTTAGGGAAAGACGAAAAGTTGGAATGGGTGGAAAAGCAAGAAGAAAGAGACAATCTCCGAAGAGGTAATCCTCATTATTATTAATAGTGTTTGTGTGATATCCCAAAGCGTTAAATTGTGGTTTTTACAGGAGTCCTTTTTCTATCATTACTTTTATCCAAGGAGCTAGGGTATCGTAAACTTTGCCTTTTTTATCTTTTAATTCCTTTTTTGATATCAAAGAAAAGCCATAGGCAAAATCATAATTTGGTGTTGGTAGTTTTCTAACCTCAGTAATTAATATTTCACAAACTTCGTGTTCGGTATAGATACTGTATTTATCTTTTGCTTTGTAATAAACAGCTCCCTCATTTTTTGGTACACCCGTGAGATCTTTTTTTTCTAAGTTCCATTCTCTTTTTAGGCATTGGTAGGTTGCTTCAAGAGTAGTTTGTAGTATCCCATCAATATATAGCTGATGAGAGGAAGATGTAATATCAAAAACTCCATCAAACGCAACATGTTTTCTGTGTTGTAAAATATAATGCCCCTTATAAATAAGTGCAACGCTTAAGGCCTTATGGAGAACACCTTTTTTATGAGCTTCCCATTTTTCGATTTTTCCAATTATATTGCCCTTTCGGTCAACTTTGGCAATCATTTGTTTTTGTTTATAATAACTATTAATCATTTTTATTTTCGTATCTTCGTATTAAAGCACTTAATTGCTTATTTGGCAACTTAAACATACGATATCGTTCTTTTACTGTTTGGGGCAAATCTATAACGGGAATACCTAACATTCTAAAAGGAATTAGTACTCTTTGGGTAAATTCCTCTGGAACAGATGCTGCTGCCGATACGCCAACCGTTCTAACATTTGGAGTAAACCACGACCAATCAATTTCTTCCGGACCATTTACCAATGCAGAAGGAATATCTCTTTCTTCACCGATATGCTTTATTCCTCTTGCGTTATTACTGCTTTGATCACCAACCACCAACCAAAAATCTGCTTTTGCTATCAAATCCTTTCCGGCTGTAAATCTATTTCTTAGCGCATAGCATGAGCGGGCACCGGATGAGTCTATGTTTGGATTAATTGCCTCAAGCTCAGCAATTCTTGTATCGGTAATATCGGGGTCATTAGTTGTTTTTGCAAAAATTCTTGTACCGTTTGGTATTTGGGTATCTGCAGGTATTGGTTTAGATGGGTCAAAAATTGTAAGCATATCAGGTTCAACTTGTCCCTTTATTCCTCTTGTTTCGGGGTGGTTCTCTTCACCTAAAAAAATACTTGGAATTTCTTTGGCTGCCGCTTTTTTAATTTCCATTTGTCCATCAAGTACAATAGAGCAAGAAGTATCAATTGCAAAAATGCCTCTCTCCCAAGCTTCTTGAAAAACTTCTGGTGCTGCTCCGTGAGCTGAAATAATTAATACTGCACCATCAGGAACTCTAGAGATATTACCGTTAGCATTTTTAAGTCGTTGACCGTATTTTTCAAAAGCAGGGGGATAATTTACGGGTGTATTTGTAGTCCAAACATCAACATCGGGTGGTACGATTCCCATAATTTGCTCAACTGCGGCAAGACTCATTTCGACACCGCCACAAGTACCTCTATTTCCGGCAACAAGCACTTCTTCTATAGCAAGAGATGCTTGTGGATTATAATTAAATTCCACGCTCATATTATAGGGGATTATTATATCAAAGGAGGAGGCTAATAGCTAACTTTGACGAGCCTGCATTATTTTTACCAAATCAAAGCAAATATTTTTATATTCCTGTTCCAAACTGGAGTTAGAAATTATGATTTTTGCATCTTCTAGGTTTTGTAAAATTATTTTCTTGCCTTCTTCAATTGCTCCGGAGTCTTTAAAAATATTTATAAGTTCTTCTTGTTCTTCTTTAGTTAATTCTTTGCCAAAATAGTTTGAAAGCTTATCACTTTGATCTCTTGTACCCTTTTTTAGAACATAATAGATAAAAAATGTGTGCTGGTGGTCTGCAATATCCCGCAAAATACTTTTTTCTAAAACTTTTGGATCTCCAATAATATCTAAAAGGTCATCTTGCATTTGAAATGCTACTCCAAGTTTGGTTCCAAGACTCTCGCAGAAATCATCAACGTTTTCTTGGTAGTTTGCAAGACTTGCGCCAATTTGCATTGGTCTTACAAAAGTATATCGTGATGTTTTTAGTCGCGTCTTCTCTTCTATTAAATTTAAATCTGCGCTTTCTCTGGTAGTGATATCAATATCAATCATTTGTCCTAAAACAACCTCGTCGGCCATTTTATAAAAATAGTCGTGTGCTTTTTCTAGATTCTCCTTTGGGAAATTATTATTATCTAGAAAAATTTCCATTGCCCACGAGAAATATAAATCTCCAACTAAAATTCCCTGTGCTCTAGAAACATTTTCAATATCACTTACTCTTTTTTGTTGATTTAGTTTTTCAAGAACAAAAGCGTGAAGAGTTTGTATTCCATGTCTGGTATCTGCCTTATCCATAATGTCATCATGCATTAAGGCAAATGTATGAAAAATTTCAAGCGAGATAAAAAGCTTTATTGCTTTCTCAATATCTTTTCCACCCATGGCAGAATACATTACATAGGCAATATAGGGTCTTACTCTTTTACCTCCGGCAAGCGCCAGTTTTTTAGAATACAAAATAAAATCTTTAATAAATGGATCAGAAGTTTTTTCTAAAAATTCATTAATTCTTTTATCCAAGAATTCTTCAAGAATGGGATCAAAAATAGCCTTAAATTCTTTTAATGAATACATATTTTTAAGTCGGGGTGCCAAGAATTGAACTTGGCCCACACGCACCCCATGCGCGCATTCTACCGATAAACTACACCCCGATTGAATATCTTGTATTTTAACATAAAATTGACCACTTGAAATCGTTCTTAAAAATTACTAGAATGGCTCTATGGCAAAAGCAAAAGATTCAGAAAAAGCACCAGTAGTTAATCATGCAGAAATCTCTCAAAAATTGCAGGCAGTAAATCTTGCGATGGAGCAAATTGAAAAACAGTATGGCCGCGGTTCAATTATGAGGTTTGGAGAAATTGGACAAAAGTTGGATATTTCAGTTATCTCTACAGGCTGCTTACCCTTAGACCTGGCACTAGGAGTAGGTGGAGTGCCAAGAGGCAGAATTATCGAAATTTATGGTCCGGAAGCTTCTGGAAAAACTACAATTTGTTTATCAATTATTGCTCAGGCGCAAAAGCATAATGGCGTCGCAGCGTTTATAGATGCCGAGCATGCGCTTGATCCATTATGGGCAGAACGCTTAGGAGTTAAGTTAGATGAACTTTTAATTTCTCAGCCGGATACCGGCGAACAAGCTTTAGAAATTGCAGAAAGTTTAATTCGTTCGGGCGGAGTTGATGTATTAGTTATCGATTCCGTGGCTGCTTTAGTGCCACGTGCAGAAATAGAAGGAGAAATGGGAGATGCGGTAATGGGTTTGCAAGCAAGGTTAATGTCGCAAGCTTTAAGGAAACTTACGGCCGTAATTTCTAAATCAAAAACAGTTGTTATTTTTACAAATCAATTAAGACAAAAAATCGGAGTAATGTTTGGAAATCCTGAAACAACAACCGGCGGTCTTGCTTTAAAGTTTTATGCAACCATAAGAATGGACGTAAGAAAAATAGAAAGCTTAAAAGATGGAGATAAGGTTATAGGTTCAAGGCATCGAGTAAAAGTTGTTAAGAATAAAGTCTCTTCTCCATTTAGGATTGCTGAGTTTGATGTAATGGGAGATACTGGAGTTTCAAGAGAAGGTGGAATAATGGATGTAGGAGTTGATATGAATATAATTCAAAAATCGGGAGCATTTTTTAGATACGGTGAATTAATGCTTGGCCAAGGTAAGCAAGCGGCAATAGAATTCTTAAGAGAAAAACCAGATATGGCAAAAAAAATCGTTGATGAAATAATGCTTAAAAGTAAAACCTCAAAAACTCCGGTTGAAGTTGGAGTAGAAACACAACCGAAAGAATAGTTTTCTAAATGGATAATTTTGAAAAATTCCTCAACAGAACATACAATTTTTTGTCATTTAGGCCAAGAAGCGAAAAAGAAATCAAAGATTACCTCGTTAAAAAGAAAGTTGACGATTTAACCATTAACAGAATTATAGAAAGTCTTAAGAACAGCAAATTTTTAGACGATAAAGAATTTGTTAAATGGTGGGTCGAACAAAGAAGCAAAGTAAGACCTAAATCAATGCGGTTTATTAAAATGGAATTAAAGCAAAAGGGAATTGGAAAAGAGTTGGTAGAAGAAGTTTTGGAAGATAAAGATTTTGAAACAATTTCTGATTTGGATAAGGCTTTAGATTTAGCCCAAAAAAGACTTAAACGCTATCAAAATGAGGAGCCTAAAAAAGCTTGGGAAAAAATGGCAAGATTTCTAGCATCTAAGGGATTTGATTTTGATATTATTAAAAAAGTTGTTGACCAGGTTTTGCGTAAAGAGTATAATGATAATTAGATAAAAAGAAGGATTTATGAAGTATTTCATGATAATATCCAAAGCTTTCTTAAGAACCAATTAATTTTGGTTTCCTCTTTTTATCTATAATTTCAAATTAAACTAATATGACACAAGATAATCAGGATTTAATCAGCTTAGAGAAAAAACTTCTTGAAAAAGAAGAGAAATTAGATAGAGAAAAAGAAGAAATTAAATCTTTAAAAGAAAAATATGAAGAGAAGCTGGAAAAAATTTCATCTTTAACCTCAGAGGAAGCAAAAAGATTGCTTTTGGACGAAGTTGAACAAAACGAAGTAAAAACCGTAGCAAAAATAATCAAAGAAAGAGAAGAAGAAGCAAAGTTAACCGCAGACAAAAAAACCCAAGAAATTTTAGTTGATTCCATGCGTCATGGAGCAACAAGTTATATTGCCGAATATACAGTCTCCGTTGTTAAAATTACTGACGAGGATATTAAGGGAAGAATTATCGGAAAAGAAGGAAGAAATATAAGAGCATTTGAGCAGGCAACGGGAGTTGATGTTGATTTAGATGAAGAAGGAGTAATCAGACTTTCCTGTTTTGACCAAGTTAGAAGAGAAATTGCTAAAAGAGCTTTGGATAAACTGTTAAAAGATACCAGGATTCAGCCTTTTAGAATAGAAGAAATAGTATTGGAAACAAAAAAAGAATTAGAAAAAGTAATGTTTGAAGAGGGCGTTAAATTGACCCAAGATGCAGGAGTATATAATTTGCCGGCAGAATTAGTTGGAGTTTTAGGAAGATTTAAATTTAGGACTTCATATGGCCAGAATCTTATTGTTCATACTTTAGAAGACGTAAGAATCGGAGTTCATATTGCTCAGGAAATTGGGGCAGATGCCAATATTGTAAGACTTGGATGTCTTTTTCATGATATCGGAAAAGTTGTGGAAGGCGACGGAAGTCACGTAACGCTCGGAGTTGATTTATTAAAGAAATTTAATATTCCGGAAAAAATTATTAATTGTGTTGCCGAACATCATGAGGATAAACCTTTTTCATCTGTAGAATCGGTAATTGTGCACATTGCAGATCAAATATCGGGTGCAAGACCAGGTGCAAGATACGAAGATGTTGAAGGTTATGCAAAAAGGTTAACGGAAATGGAAGAAATTGCAAAGAAATATGAGGGCGTTGAAGATGCTTATGCCTTTGAAGCGGGGAGAGAATTAAGAGTGATTATTAATCCGGGTAAGTTAGATGATTCACAAACCACAGTATTGGCAGCAAAGATAAGAGATGAAGTTGCAAAATCTCAGGCAGTACCGGGAGAAATAAAAGTTACCGCAATCAGGGAATTTAGAGCCGTTTCTTCGGAATTTTCCTCGTAAAAGTATTTGATATAATCCACTTATGGACTTTAGTAGGGTATTAATCAATACTGACCGTTTAAAGCTTATTCCAACTTCTCCAAAATACGCTTTTGATATTTTTAAAGAATTCACAGATGAAATTACAACTTATATGTATCCTAAGCCTGCCGAAAAAATTGAAGATACATTAAATTTTATTAATACTTCTATCTCAAAAATGGAAAATGGAGAAGAAGTTCAGGTAGTAATTTTAGATAAAGAAACAGGAGAATTTTTGGGACACGGTGGTATTGCAAAATTAAAAACCAAAACCCCGGAGCTTGGCATCTGGATTAAAAAATCAGCTCATGGACATAAATACGGAAAAGAAGCAGTAAAGGGATTAAAGGATTGGATTGATAAAAAAATTGATTATAAATATATTATTTACCCCGTTGATAAAAGAAATATCGGGAGCAGAAAGATAGCGGAATTTTTAGGCGGAGTGATTGAAGATGAATATAAAAAAGAAAATATGTCAGGAAATATTCTTGATGAAGTAGAATATAGAATTTATCCCCAAAAATCCTCTTGACAACACATCATTTACCTTGTATTGTTAAGCTAATTAATACATCGTGAATTTTTATTCAAGAAAGGCGGGTGAAGTTAATTGACAAAAAAAGACTTAATAGAATTAGTTGCAAAAAAAGGAAATTTAACCAATAAAGCCTCAAGAGAAGCAGTCGCGGCATTTCTTAATGGAATAAGAGATTCTTTAAAAAGAGGAGAAAAAGTTGTAATTACCGGATTTGGAACATTTTCTGTTAGAAAAAGAGCAGCAAGACCGGGAAGAAATCCTAAAACTGGAGAAAAAATTACTATTCAGGCAAGAAAAGCTCCTGGTTTTACTCCCGGAAAAACCTTAAAAAAGACAATCAGATAACAAATAATTTTCTTTAAAACGTAATTTGTTATAATATCATTAAGTTGTTATGACATTAAGACTAAGGACGATTTTTTTTATAGTCACGGGATTATTACTTTTATGGTTTCTTTATATAGAAAGAGCAATTTTAACCCCATTTATTTTAGCCGGAATTTTCGCTTATATTTTTAATCCAATTGTTAATTTCTTTTATCACAAATTAAAGTTTCCCAGAACTGTTACCGTAATCGCAATCTACACGGTGATAATCTCATTAGTTATTTTCGGTGGCTTGGCGTTTTCTAAAAGAATTGTTGATGAATCATCTTTACTAAAAGAAGAAGCTTATACAATAACAGCCTCTGCAAAAAATCAATTAAATTATCTGCCCGATTGGGCAAGGCCAACAATTGAAGATACCCTTTCAACTTTTGATAAAACCAGTAATATTAGCTATCCTTCAATTTTTAATTACGCCCCTGCTGCTTTTTCCAGAATTTTAGGTTTAATCATCTTCTTGTTTGCAGCATTTTATTTTCTAAAAGAAGGAAGAAACATGATAGATAAAATCTTAAATTTTGTCCCGGCAGACTACAGAATTGAGGTTGATATTCTAATCAGAAAAATTAATTCAATTCTGGGAAGTTATTTAAGAGGTCAAATATTTCTTGTATTTTTTGTCTCCAGTGTTTTATTTATTTGTTTGACTATTTTAGGAGTAAAATTTTCATTTATTCTTGCAGTTTTTACTGGTTTTGCGGAAATTGTACCAATAATTGGCCCAATTGTGGCAACAGCAGTTGTTGCGACAGTAGGTTTTATTGTGGGAACCTCAAATTTTAATCTTGCACCGATTCAGATATCGATTGCAATTATAATAATATATTTTGTAGTAAGACAAGTCCAGGATTATTTCGTGAATCCTTATATAATGGGGAGAATTACTAAGCTTCATCCCTTGATAATACTTTTTTCGGTTATTGCGGGAGAACATATCGCTGGAATATTAGGTTTAATTTTGGCGGTTCCGATTGCCGGAATTTTAAGAGTAATTTTTGAATATTCCCTAGATAAAGTAAGTAATAAAACCTCAGAAGAAAATTAAAAAGTCTGTGGAAGTTAGTAAGCCAGATTCTGTTTTTAAGTTGCAATCTATCTTAATTATGATATTTTCACATTACCCCGATTAACTCGGGATGCCCTCTGTTTAGATGCTCCCCTAAAGAAAGGTAATAACGCACCAATCCGAGGTTGCAGCAGGTAGGATTGCCCGTTTCACCCCCACTCGTCTCTGTTGCTCTCAGATATTGTCAATTCAACATCTGTTCTAAAGTTTTATCGTGGGAGAAACTTTAGAAACTAGCTATTTCTAGTCGGAACTTACGTTCCATCCCTGTCTTTAACCCTGTCTGGACTTTCCTGTCGCTTTAGGCGACTAGCAACTCTTCTTCCACAGACGAAGGTATTTTAGCAAAGATTTAGCTAAAAGTCGAACAAAGCATCCTAAATTCACAGTTTTTACATAGAATATTTCCACTGCATTTAAAGTCGCTTTTTTCAATTTCTTCAATTTTTCTAACAAGATCATTTTCTAAATTATCTAAATCTTCTTTTTTAAAATTCATGGATTTTTTCGTATTTCCTTCAAGAAAATGAATAGTTAGAGTAATATCTTCCGGTTTTCGATTAAAGATATTATCATTAATCTTAGTAGCAGCGAGTGCATAGATAGCCAGTTGAAGTTTATGCGCCGCATCGGCTTTTGGATTATCCAAGCCTGTTTTATAATCTATGATTTCAATTCCTTTAGCTCCCTTTTTATCAACCCTATCGATTTTCCCAAAAACTTTCACGCCGTTTTTTAATGTAAAAGAAAAAGATTGTTCAATGCCAAGTGGTTTTATCGGCGGATGGCACTCTGTTTTATAAAAATTTTTAATAATTTTTTTACCCTGAGTATATCTTTCATTTTCGTGCTTCTTATTTTCATATCCAACATTTTCCCAGTCTTTTTTAAGTAGATTTTTAAAAACGGAAAAAGTTGGATTTTCTCCTTCCTGAACTAATTTGTAAAAATCGTAAAGGGTCTTATGTAAGGATATTCCAAAGCTTTGCACTGCTGCCGGTGGAGTTGGAAGACTTAAGATAGCCTTAGCTTTATAATGTAGGGGACATATATCAAACATCTGAAGGTTTGAATATGTAATATAGCTTAGTTTAAGAGGAGTTTTCTCCACTGGTTTTTCATCGGAATCTTCGTAGGCTGATAATATATCAGTTAAAGAAAGTTGTTGAATTTGAGGCATTGTCTTTTCCTGTTTTTTTAGAAAGGGGAGCGCTTCGTATATAAATGGCGATAGTTTTTTCGGTCTCTTTCCGGTACCGTAATAATTGGCTGCAGTAAAATATAATTTTTCTTTAGCCCTAGTCATCCCGACGTAAAAAAGCCTACGTTCTTCTTCTAAGTGAAAATCAGAATCTTTTGGTAAATTCTCTTTAATAATTGTAGAGGGTAATGGAATTTTTTCACTTCTTTCTCTGGTTGGAAATCTATCTGATACCAGATTGACTAAGAAAACTACTTTGAATTCTAGACCTTTTGAAGAGTGAACAGTTAAGATATTAACAGCATTATTGTCACGTAAGTCAATGTCTGCGGCCAGCGGGCTGTCACCCATCTGAAGCATTAACATCAGCCATTCAACCAGCGTATAAATATTTGCATCTGTCCTTTCGGTTTCAAAGTTTTTAATTCTGTCAAAAAATTTTGCAATATTTTGAACTCGTTTTTCATCCTTAACAGAATTGGTCTCTGCTAAAATTTTGTAAAGACCGGACTGGACTAAAAAATCATAAAGAATCTGGCCGGCTTGTTCTTTTTTACTATTATTTAAATGTTTTTCTGCCATTTTTCTAAACTCATTCAGTTTTTTAATAGTTACTGGTTTTAAAAAGCTTTGATTTGTATCAAAAAGCGCTTCAAAAAGAGTTAAATTTCTTTTTTTAGCAAAATTAAGAAGAAAATTAAGCTCAACTAAAGAAATATCAAAAATATCCATCGATAAAACTCTAAATAAAGAAATTGAATCAGATAAATCAGTCAAAAAGGTTAAATAAGCGATTAAATCTTTAATTTCTTCTTGTTGAAAAAGATAACCGGGTCCTAAAAATTGATAAGGAATTCTGTTTCTTTGTAAAGCGGTTGTAATAAGTTGCGCGTGATTATTTGCTCTAACTAAAATTGCAATGTCTTTGTAGTCATAATCCTTTTTTGTAATTTTTTTTATTTCCAAGGCAATTTTGTCTGCTTCATCTTCGGACCTTGCTTCATGAATTAATTCTATTTGTTGATTCGTTTTTTTTGAATGGCTTTTTAATTTTTTATTTATTTTTTCAACAATCTCAAGTCGGTTCGGATTATTATTTTGTATAAGTAGGTAAGACGAATCCAAAATTTCTTGAGTGGATCTGTAATTATCAATTAAAGTTATAACTTTTGAGGACGGAAAATTTTTCTTAAATTGTAAAACATTTGAAACCGCTGCGCCTCTAAATCTATAAATAGATTGATCATCATCTGCAACAACAGCTATGTTTTTCTCCCTATGGCCTGCCAAAAGTATCGCCAGTTCGTTTTGTGCAAAATTAGTATCTTGAAATTCATCAACTAAAATATATTCAAATTGCTTTTGATATCTTTTTAAGATATTTGGCCGTGTTCTAAAAAGAAGAAGCGTGTTTGATATTAAGTCGGAAAAATCCATTAACGACTTTTTAATTTTTAATTCTTCATATTCTTTATAAGAATTAGCAAGTTCTAAGTACTCTTTAGTTTCATCGGATATTTTTTGTTTTTTTGCCCAATTAATATATTCATTAGGATTTATATCTTCATCTTTTAGTCTGGAAAAATGAGTAAGCAATGCCTCTAAGAATTTATTTGGGTTTCCAAGCGGTCTAAATATATTAAGACCTAAATTAAAAATATTTTGTCTAAGTAGTAATATACTTTCTGCTTCGGAAATTAATTTATAATTTGGGTCAAGTCCAATCGTATGAGCTTCGTCTCTTAAAATTCTGTCGCAAAAAGAATGAAAAGTATGTATCCAGAGATTGGTATATCCGTAAGGAAGGAGTATGTCGACTCTTTCTTGCATTTGATGAGCAGCTTTTTCGGTAAAAGTTAAAGCCAACAATTTAGATGGAGAAACTTTTTTATTAACGATTAAATATTTTATTCGTTCTGTAATAACAGTTGTTTTACCTGTTCCGGCTCCGGCAATAATTAAAAGAGGCCCTTTGGAATGCTTGATTGCCTGAAGCTGAAATTTATCAAGACTTACTGAGGTTTTCATCAGAGGTATTGTATCATAGAGCTTTTTATAATTATTAGCTTTTTTGCATGTAAAACATAATGGCAGTTAAGCCATTTTTTATAAAAGTTTAACAGCTTATTCTACGACCACCGTTCCCTTTTGACTTGGATTAAAATGATTATGATAGGTGTAGGTTCCCCTTTTTTCAAATACTACAGATACGCTAGAGCCGTTATCAAATTGGCCTAAATTTAAGAAAGACCAAAGAGTATGGGTTGGGTGAGGGTCTGAATTAACAGTCGCTTGCGTACCACTTTTATTTATCCAGATAACTCTTGTTCCGGTTTTCACTTTTAAAGTTAATGGTTCAAATCCTGATGCACTTACGTTTATGTTTGCGGTTGGTACATTTTTATTAGCTTGTGTTGGTTGGGAATTCTGATTTAAAGAGCCAGAATTAACCTTTGTTGTATTAAGATTTCCTTTTAGTAGTAAAAAACCGGCAATACCCAAAACCCCGATAAATATAATTGCTAATATAATTTTATTATTCATTTTTCACCTCCTTTAAAAAAGATTTTTATTCGATTTGTTTATTATTATTTTCCAGATTTTTTGTAGATGATATTTTTCTTCCAAGCGATGAAATATTATCAGAAACATTACTAAACTGGGAATATGCGTTGTTAATATGTTTTCCTAAGACTGACATATTATCTTCAATTTTTTGATAATCTATTTGCATGCTTCTTAAAAGAGTGAAAAGTTCTTTAGATTTGGTTTCAATTTTTCTTCCTTCAAAAGACAGAAGAATTGTCTGAAGGTGGGCGTATAAAGTGGAAGGCGAAACTAAATAGACTCTTGACCTTCTTGCGTAGTCCATCAGGTCGGTTAAATTTACAACTTCATAATAAACGGATTCGCTTGGAATATACATTAATGCAAAATCCATTGTTCCCTCAGCTGGCAAAATATATTTTTTAGAAATTGCGTCAATATGTTTTTTTACATCCTTAATAAATTCTTTTCTAAATATATCTTTTTCCTTCTCCTGGGCCTTTGTCATTCTCTGAAAATTTTCCATAGGAAATTTTGAATCAATTGGTAGTATTCCTGCGTCTGTTTTTATTGCGGCATCAACTTTATCTCCGGATTTAAATTCATATTGTAAGAAAAAACTATTTTTAGGAAACATTTGGGAAATTAAATCTTTTAATACTTGTTCGCCGATATTTCCCCTAAGCTTCGGGCTTTTTAAAAACTCTTGCAGCTCCCGCATACTTCTACCTATTTCACTCATTTGTCCAACTTCTTTTCCCACGTCTTGAATCACACTTGCAGCTTTATCCAGTCTTTCGTTTAGTTGTTTTGAATTTTCCTGAAGTGTTCTAATTGTTTGAGAGGAGGAGCTGTTGATGGTTGACTGCATTGTTTTTAACCATTCTAAAAGCATTTCGTCGGTTTTAGGTTTTTGAAGTTGAGACAACTTTTTGTTTATAAAATATATTAAAACAGCGAAGGAAAAGATTATTGTTAATATTATTATGAGCAGTTGATTTGACATAGAGTTATTTTACCACGATTTACTTTTTTAATCGAAATACAATTCCGGATTTGCAGAAAGATTTTTCCAAGAGACTTCCTGATAATTATAAAAAGCAGCTGTTGCAATCATCGCAGCGTTATCTGTACATAAAGTACTTTCGGGAACAAAAAACTTTACGTCTAAATTATTTTTATTTATGTACTGAGTAAACTTATTTTTTAGCGTTTGACTTGCGGCGACTCCACCTCCCAGAATAATTGATTTAGTATTGTATTTTTTGAAGGCTTTAATTGTTTTTTTAATTAAAACATCAAAAACTGCTTCTTGAAGCGAATAAGAAATATTTATAATATCTTTTTCCTTTAAATTTTTTTGACCAATTTTTTCAACTTCCCGAAGAACAGCTGCTTTAAGACCGGAAAACGAAAAATCTAAGTCACCTGATCCAAGCATGGGTCTTGGAAAATGATAAATGTCTTCATTAGTTTTTTTTGCAATTTTTTCAATTTCCGGTCCTGCAGGATAAGAAAGATTTAAAAGTCGTCCTGTTTTATCAAATGCCTCACCGGCGGCATCATCTCTTGTTCCTCCCAACCATTCAATGTTTTGGTGATTTTTTATTAATACTAAGTCAGTATGTCCACCGGAAACAATAAGTGCTAGTGCAGGAAATTCTATATCTTGTTTATTTTCAGATTCTATCCAATTTGCATAAATATGTCCGAAGAGATGATTAACCGGAATTAGTGGCTTTTTCCAGAGGTAAGAGAATATTCTCGCTGTTTCTACTCCTACAAGTAAAGAACCGATTAATCCCGGTCCATTAGTAACTGCGATTGCATCTATTTCTTCTTTTGGATTTTTTAATATTTTTAAGGCTTCATCAATTACGGGAATTATAAATTTTACTTGTTCTCTTGCGGCAACTTCCGGAATTATTCCTCCTGTTTTAGCATGCAAGCTTAGCGAAGTGGAAATAACATTAGATAATAATTTAACCTTTTTTTCTTTTTTGTCTGTTTTAATTAACGAAGCAGCGGTTTCATCACAGCTTGTTTCAATTCCTAAAATTATCATATTTATAGATTTATTTTTACTTTGTCACCGATTTTAAAATTGTATGTATGGGAAAGTCCCGCATTGATTTCAAAAACAAAATTAGCTTTAGTTCTGGGTTTATAGATTGTTAATTTTTCATCCGGTGATTTTGGATTGGGAACATTCTCAAAAATATCAACAATGGTACTGTCTTTAATATAAATTATATCTATGGGAAATTTCATATCTTTCATCCAAAAAGCGAAATAGTCATAATTTGAAAAAGGGAATAGCATGCCCATATTTGATGGAAGCTTGTTGTATTTTGCCAAGCCTACCTCTTGCTCCTGATTAGATTTGGCAATATCCAATATGAAGGTTTTATTGTTAATAGAAATTGTATTTTTTGGATTATTTTGCTTGTTAGAAAAAAGCCCCCAAATTATAAATATTACAATTGTAGCTAAAATTAATATCGCAAAGTTTTTCATGGCTTAAAAGTTTTTATAAATTAAATCTGTAAGTTTGGAAGTGGATTTATTTTTTATTTTAGCTATTACAGAAACCACCTTTGCGTTAATTTCTTTTGCCTGTCTGATATTATGAATTTCTTGAGGATCATTTTTGGTTATCGCAATTACATTAGGTTTTAAAGAAAAAATTAGACTATCGTAATCTGTGTTTGTTTTCATTTCGTTAAGTAAAACTACAAAGTCAACGAAATTAATCGATGCCAGTATTTCGGCCCTATCTTTTTGTTTATTAATCGGTCTTTTTTGTCCTTTTAATTTTTTTACATTTTTGTCATTTTCCAAAAGAACAAATAGAAAGTCTCCCTTCTCTTTAGCTTTTTGCAAAAATTTTATATGACCGATATGTAAAATATCAAAACAACCTCCACAAACGACGATTGATTTTTTATCTTTCTTTAGATTTACGGAAATTTTGATAGCTTTGTTAACTGTTATTATTTTACTCACTCTTTAGTACCTCTTAAATAAATTGCCTGCCATGGTCTATAATTTGAAACAAATTTATCGGATATTATAACTTTATTATTTTGTGTGACAGTGCGGGTAAAATAAACATCTGCTCCCCAGGCCGCAAAATCTGTTTGTTTAATTTCTCCCTTAGGGAGCGTTGGGTCGTCTTGATAAAGATCTGGTGGAGGCGGGGCTTGATTAGTCACGACCGGTTCTGTCATGGTAACTTGTCTTCCATCCTTTGTACCGTAAAAATAAAAAGCTAAGGAAAGATTATCTAAATCAATTTGACTTTGGACCAAGATGTAATGATTTGTATCGTTTTTAAATTTTAAATCAACACTTGGAACAAAAACAGTTGCATCAATTCCTGGAGCAGAATTTTCTTCATAGTAACCAACTCTGTATGCGTGAGCGTTTCTTTCAATAACAGGTAGTCCTGCATCAAGAATTGCTCTGAAAAATGTAGTTGAAACCTGACAAACACCTCCACCATCTCCTAGAACTGTTTTACCGTCTTGAATTACATAAGCTTGTTTATACCCCGTAAAAGCAGATACATCGCCCAGCGCTTTATCAAATGAAAATGTTTCTCCTGGAGCAATCAGTACTCCATTTATTCTGGATGTGGCAAGATTTACGTTGTAAATTCTTCCCGGAATTGAATGATAAAATTGAGAATGGCCCTCGCCGAGTAGCTCTTTTATTCCAAGGTTGTTTACTTTTTCGGTAGTAATATTAGGATCAAGTATTTTTATCGGAATATCGATGACAACAATTGTATTAGCATTGTTAGAAGTGGTAACTTTTAAGGCCTGAGAAATTATTTTTTTATTTAAAGCATCCATGTCTATTACTTGTCCTTGGCTTGACGGTCTAAAGGTAGTTACCCTATTGTTTTCAAATTGAAAAAGCGCATCAGTTGGTTTTTTATCAATTTTTAGAGCAATTGGATTTATTAATTCGCTTAATTTACTTTGATCATAAGCGTAGGATGGGGAAAGGTAAATTCCCGAAAAGTATGCTTGTATTAAAAGATTAAAGTTTGAAAGCAAAGATCTGGATCGTCCAATGCTGTACGCTTGTTCGCCGGAAAGTTTGCTGTCGTAACCAAAATTTATTTGTTTTGAAGACATAGTGGCAATTTCACTGCCATAAATAAAAGTAAAAGAAGTATTACCAAAGATTGAATTTTTGTAGATAAAAAAATTCTCAACTTCTTGTTTAGTTTTTCCTCCAAAATTGATGTTGTTTACGTAGATTCCCGGGAATACTTTGTTTTCATTAAGCTTCTCGTACGCAAAAAATCCAAAGGAAGTAATCAAAATTAATGAGAGGATAGCTCCAAATAAAAACCAAAATAAGATTCTAGAAGCGCGAATTATTTTTTTCTTAAGCTTGTAATTAAAAATTAATTTAAGCCTATTAAGATTTATCTTCATTGTTATGTTTTCTATTTGGTATTATACTATAAATTAGCTATGAATAATGATCAGCCAGTATTTAATTCTAATCAGCCTCAGCCTTTATCGCAGCCTCAAGTTCAAGTCCAGCAGGCAAACCCACCGATTGCTCAAGTGCCAGTTATAAATCAGCAGCAAAAACCGATAATTAGTCAGCCTGTTGGGGGTAGCGGAAAGGGATCTAAATTTAAAAAAATATTTAAAATATTAATTGTTTTATTGGTTACATTTGGATTTATCGGGTTAATGATGTTTGCATTATCAATTTTTCCTAAAAACTCATCGTCAACCGCCGGCAATGGGCAGGTTAAATTAACTTATTGGGGACTCTTGGAAGATCCCAGTGTTATGCAAGGAATAATTTCAGATTTTGAAAAACAAAATCCGAAAATAACGGTTGAATATTCAAAACAGGATATTAATCAATACAAGCAAAGACTTGATGCCAGAATAGCTGCCGGGACCGGCCCGGATATATTTAGATTTCATAATACTTGGTATCCGATGCTTTCTAAAATTTTGCTACCTTTGCCAAATGATACTATTTCCAAAGAAGAGTTTGCAAGAAATTATTACCCCGTAGTTCAGAAGGATTTAATAAAAAACGGAGCAATTTACGGAATTCCTTTAGAAATTGATACTCTGTCTTTATTTATAAATACTGCTCTTTTTCAAACGGCAGGATTGAGTAGGCCGGTTACTTGGAACGATTTTATAAATGCGGCCAGAGTAATGACGGTAAAGGATGAGAATAAAAAAATTAAAACCGCCGGTGCAGGAATTGGCACTTATGATAATGTTACCCATGCGCCGGATATCCTATCTTTATTGTTTTTACAAAATGGCGTAGATTTTAAAAACATTACCGCATCTTCTGATAGGATTCAAGGTGCGTTTAATTTTTATACTTCTTTTGCAAAAGATGAAAGCGCTGTTTGGGATAATACTTTAGATCCAACAATTCTTGCATTTTCAAAAGGAAATTTAGGGATGTTTTTTGGTTATTCATGGGATTTTTATACAATTAAGCAGTTTAATCCAAATCTTAATTTTCAGATAGTTCCCGTTCCTCAACTTCCAAATCAAAATGTTACTTTGGCGAGTTATTGGGCAGAAGGTGTTTCGGCAAGGAGCAAGAATCAGAAAGAAGCTCTTCTATTTATGAAATATCTTGCCAGAAAAGATATTGCCCAAAGATTATACGCAGAGGAATCAAAAACAAGATTATTTGGTGAACCATATGCAAGAATTGATTTAGCAGATAATTTAAAAGATAATCCAAATGCCTATACTTTTGTTTCTCAAGCTCCCGATGCACAATCTTCTTTTTTTGTTGATAGTACAAACGATAGTGGATTAAACCAGCAACTTAATACTTATTTGGGTCAGGCGATTAATTCTATTTTAAATAATGGTTCAGTTGAAAGCGAATTTGATAATTTCTCTAAAGGTATTTTACCGGTACTTGGGCAGTACGGAGAATAGCTTAAGTAAATTTAGTCCCCTATTTTACTACTAGAGGCCATTGACAAAAAATTTATAATAATCTATCATTCTTAAAGTTAATTTATAGTATTTATTCAATTATTCCCTCTAAGTTTAACTATTGGAGGGAATTTATTTTAACTAAATCGAAATTATGGATAGTAAAAAAATATATTTAACAAAAGAAGGATTAGAAGAATTAAAAAAAGAATTCGACGAACTCACAAAAAATAAAAGGCCTGATGTGTTGGAACGAGTATCTCAAGCAAGAAGCATGGGAGACTTATCCGAAAACGCAGAATATGTTGCGGCAAGGGAAGAATTGTCTTTTATTGACGGGCGAATAGATGAATTAGAAGAACTTATAAAACAAGCAGTTCTTATCGAAGAAGCTCATTCTAAAGGACAATCTCAGGTAGTTGGATTAGGCTCAACGGTAACGGTTCATCTAAAAGGAAAAAAAGAGATATTTATGGTTGTTGGCGAATGGGAAGCAGATCCACACGAGAAAAAAATTTCGCATGAATCTCCCCTTGGCAAAGCTTTGCTTGGTAAAAAGGTCGGAGAAACAGTTGAAGTAGAGGCCCCGGCGGGAAAAGTAGTTTACACGATTGTTTCTTTAAGTTAAAATAAGAGGCATGCCCCAACAAGATTTCTATAAAAAACTCGAATCAGCAGTTTCTTCAGGTAAATCTCCATACGTTATTGAATCAGGAGAAGGCGCCTATCTAAAAATCAACGGAGTAGATAAACTTAATTTTTGCTCAAGTCATTATTTAGGATTGGCCGAAGACCAAAGACTTAAAGACTCAGTTCGCGATGCCGTTCAAAAATTCGGTGTTGGCACAGGTTATAGAACTTTGGCCGGGACACATGTTCTTCACCTGCGGCTTGAAGATGCAATTGCTAAATTTAAAGGAACAGAGGCAGCAGTTGTTTTTACCAGCGCTTATATGGCAAATGCGGCTGCAATTCAAACCATTATTGGAAAAGAAGATATTGTAATTTCGGATGAATTAAATCATGCATCAATTATTGATGCGGTTAGGTTAAGCGGTGTAAAAAATAAACTCATTTACAAACATACAGATGCTTTGGATTTGGAAGAAAAACTAAAAGAAGCCTTGGAAATTAAAAAAACTCCAAAAGCCAACGGAGAAGTGCCTTTAATTTTAATTATTACAGATGGAGTTTTTTCTATGGACGGGGATTTAGCACCTCTTCCTCAAATTTATGAACTCGCTCAAAAATACGGCGCTTTGACAATGGTTGATGATGCTCATGGTGAAGGAGTATTGGGAAACGGCGGACGGGGAATAGTTGATCATTTTGGTTTGGTTGGAAAGATTGACATAGAAGTTGGAAGTTTGTCAAAAGCGTTTTCTGTAATAGGTGGATTTATCGCAGGAAATAAAACTTTAATTAACTACTATAATTTAAAGGCAAGACAAAGACTTTTTTCAATTGCCCTTACAATTCCGGATACTGCTGCCGCTCTTGAGGCTATAAATATACTTTTAGAATCGGATGCTCCGGTTAAAAAGCTTTGGGAAAACGTTGACTATCTTAAGGAAGAATTTAAAAAATTAGGCTTTGATATAGGAAATTCTCAGTCTCCAATTATTCCAATTATGATAGGAGACGAAGAAAAAGCAAAAGAGTTTAGTACTAAATTATTTGAAGAAAATATTTTTGCAACCCCAATTGTATTCCCAATGGTTTCTAAAGGAAAGGCCAGAATAAGAGTGATTCCATCGGCTTCTCATTCAAAAGAAGACCTTAATAAAGGAATAGAAGCTTTCAAGAAAATAGGAACGGAAATGAAAATTATATGAGTAAAAAAATTTTAGTAACCGGAGCATTTGGGCAGATAGGATCAGAACTTGTTCCTGCTCTTCAGAAAGAATTTGGAAAAGAAAATGTTGTTGCAATGGGTCATTCTAATGTTTCTGAGAATTTTGACGGAATTTTAGAAAAAGCCGATGCAAGAGATAAGGAAGCAGTTTCCAAGATAATTAAAAAATACGATATTGACACTGTTTATCATTTAGTTTCTTTACTTTCCGCAAAAGGTGAAGTTGATCCAAATGTAACGTGGGATATAAACATGACCGGGCTTAAAAATATACTTGATTTAGGAGTTGAATTTAATCTTAAAGTATTTTGGCCCAGTTCAATTGCTGCTTTCGGCCCAACAACGCCAAGGGAAGAAACACCCCAACATACAGTGCTTGAGCCAACTACGATGTATGGGGTAACAAAATCTGCGGGAGAAGGGCTTTGCCGTTATTATCATAAAAAATACGGTTTAGATGTAAGATCTGTTCGCTATCCTGGTATTATCTCTTGGAAAACTCCGCCAGGTGGCGGTACATCCGATTATGCAGTTGCAATTTTTTACGATGGAATTAAAACCGGCAAATATGAATGTTTTGTAAGAGAAGATACAAAACTTCCTATGATGTATATAGATGATGCGATTAAAGCGACAATTGATTTGATGAAAGCCGATTTAAAAAATATAGAAGATTGGAATAGTTATAATATTGCCGCAATAAGTTTTGAAGTAAGCCAGTTAGAAAAGGAATTAAAAAAATATATCCCCAATTTAGTTGTGACTTTTAATCCTGATCACAGACAAAAGATTGCCGATTCATGGCCAAAATCAATTAGTGACGAAAGCGCAAGGAATGATTGGGGTTGGAAGCATGAATATGATCTTCCTAAAATGACTAAAGTCATGGTAGAATCCTTACGTCTAATCCTCAAATGAGCTATAATTAGCGTATGTTTTGGGCCGATAAAATTGCAGAAGAAATAATAAAATCAGGCAAATATAAACCCTATTGGGCTGATGATATGAAAACGCCCTCGGGTTTTTCTCATGTGGGATCTTTAATGGGGCCAATAATACATAGCATGATTTTTAGAGCGTTAAAAGATGCAGGGCAAGATGCGACTTATACTTTTGTAATAAATGATTTTGATCCGGCTGACGATTTATTGCCAGAAGTAAAAGGAAAATTTGAAGGTGAGTTGGGTAAACCTCTAAAACTTGCAAGATCTCCTGACCCTAAATTTGAAAGTATGGCTGATATGTTTGGGAGTGATTTTATTAACGCAATCCAAAGTCTAGGTGTTGAAGCAGAAATTCTATCTTCATGGGAACTTTATCATCAAGGGAGATTTGACGAGGTAATTAAACTTGCTTTAGATAATGCCGAGAAAATTCAGGATATTTATCAAAAAGTTAGCGGAAGTCAAAAAAAAGAATCCGGCTGGCTTCCTTTTCAAGTAATTTGTGAAAAATGTGGAAAGCTTGGAACTACAAAAGTCTTTGCATGGGATGGAAAAGAAGTTTCATACAAGTGCGAACCTAATTTAGTTAAATGGGCTATTGGTTGTGGGCATGAAGGAAAAATTTCTCCCTTTAGTGGAACAGGCAAGCTTCCTTGGAAAATTGATTGGGCTGCTCATTGGAAAGTAATTGGAATTACAATTGAAGGAGCAGGTAAGGACCATGCGTCTAAAGGCGGTTCTTATGATATAGCAATGACAATTTGTAAAGAAGTTTTTGGATACGAACAACCATTTAAGCTTCCATACGAATTTATATTAATAGGCGGTAAAAAAATGTCTTCTTCTAAGGGACTGGGAATAAAAGCTCATGATTTAATTAAAATACTTCCTCCATCTTTGGGACGTTTTCTCTTTGCAAAGTCTGATATTAAATCTCAAAGTAATTTTGACCCGGATGGTACCAATGCAATTCCTGATCTTTTTGATGATTATCAAGAAGCAGCAAAAAGCTATTTTGCAAAAGACGATAGTGATTTAGCTAGGGCTTTTGAATTATCTCAAGTTGGCGAAATTACTAAGCCACCGGAAATTAGATTTTCAGTTTTAGCTCAATGGGTACAAATGCCAAATATGGCAGAAGAAATAAAAAAAGAGGGTTTGGAAGATTGGGCAAGTTACGCAAGAGTTTGGGTAGAAAGATTTGCGCCAGAGAAAGATAAATTTACTGTTCAAGAAGAAATGCCAAAAGAGGCGGAAAGCCTTTCGGAAAAGCAAAAGCAGCTGCTTTTCTTACTATCAAAAGAACTGGATAAGAAATGGGATGGGGAAGAGTTTCAAGCAAAAATTTATGATTTAGGTAAAGAATTAGAATTGGGAGGAAAAGAAACGTTTGCGGCTATTTATTTATCTTTAATTGGAAAAGATCATGGGCCTAAAGCTGCTTGGCTTATTTTGTCTTTAGATAAGGATTTTGTAAAAAAAAGATTCGGTTAAACTTCGGATTCGGCGGGTTTTTCTTCATGTATTAATTTGTGAACTTGTCTTAGTAATTTCCCATCAGGAAGGCCGCTTCGATAGCCAATAATACTGCGTGCATGAATTCCTTCTCTTTCTAATTTTTCAACATCCACAAGAAGCCTAAATCCCGCTTCATGAGTATCTGCGCTATCGCGGTGGCGTGGTCCTAATTCGTGATCCGTAACATCCCCCTGATCTAGTCTTAATTCGTTGTCTGGAGTAATCATAACGTATCATAGCACTTTAATTTATTTTTTCAAGCATGCTATAATCCTCTGGTATGAACGAGCTCCTTTTTGCAACAGGAAATAAAGGTAAAGCAGATGAAGCAAGAAAAATGCTGGGTGTATCTATTGAAATAGCTGACATTGAAATAGACGAAGTTCAAAGCATGGATTTGGAATATATTTCTAGAAAAAAAGCTCAAGCTGCGTTTGACGTTTTGAAAAGACCGGTTATAACAGATGATGTGGGACTTTTTATAGATGCTTGGAATGGTTTTCCTGGACCTTTTGCTAAATTTGTCCTTGAAACAATAGGAGTTAAAGGACTTTTGGGTCTTTTAAAAAATGAAACTAATAGAAATGTTTTGGTAAAAAGTGCAGTTTCATATCATGACGGAAACGAAGTTCACGTTTTTATCGGAGAAGTGCAGGGTACATTGGCTACAGAATCAAGAGGAGAGGAAGGATTTGGTTTTGATCCAATTATTATCCCAAATGGAGAGACCAGAACTTACGCGGAAATGGGGCTTGATGGAAAAAACAAGCTTTCTCACAGAAGAAGAGCATTTGACAAATTAAGAGACTTCTTAGATAGTCAAGAAACGCAAAAAGAGGTATAATTTTATTATGTTGGATATTAAATTTATCAGAGAAAATCCAGAAATTGTTGAAAAATCTGCAAAAGATAAGGGAATTGATGTTGATATAAAGCACATTTTAGAAATAGATGCTAAATTTAGAGAAATTTCTTTAAAAGTTCAAAAACTACGCGAAGAAAGAAACGCAAACTCTTCGGAAATTAAAGGCAAGCCAACTGCACAGCAGTTGACGCAAGGAAAAAATTTAAAAGTAAGTTTAGAAAAAGAAGAAGCTGTGTTAACCACTGTTGAGAACGAGCTAAATGAAGGTCTTTTAAAAATTCCAAATCTGGCAAAGACGGATGTAAAGTTTGGAAAAAATGATACGGAAAATGATGTTATTAAAACAGTTGGAGAAATTAAAAAGTTTGATTTTAAAGCTCTTGATCACTTAGATTTGGGAGAAAAGTTGGACATTATAGACGTAAAATCAGCAGCAAAAGTTTCGGGAGCGCGCTTTGCATATCTTAAAAACGATGGCGTACTTTTAGAATTTGCACTAATTCAATTTGGTTTGGAAACTTTAATAAAAGAGGGCTTTATTCCGGTTGTTCCGCCTGTTTTACTAACAAGAGAAACAATGAAAGCTTTGGGGTATATGGAAAATGGCGGCGAAGAGGACATGTATCATTTAGAAAAAGATGACATGTATTTAGTTGGAACGGCAGAGCACGCTTTAGTTCCAATGCACAAGGATGAAATTTTTAATGAAAAAGATTTGCCTAAAAGATATGTCGGTTTTTCAACTGCTTTTAGAAGAGAAGCGGGAAGTTATGGTAAAGACACAAGGGGGATTTTAAGGGTTCATCAGTTTGATAAATTAGAAATGGTTTCTTTTGTAAAAGAAGGGGAAGATGATAAAGAGCATGAATATTTATTATCTCTGGAGCAAAAATTATTTGACGCACTGGAAATTCCTTATCAGGTTGTAAAAATGTGCACAGGGGATTTAGGATTTCCCGCTGCCAGAAAATACGATATTGAAGCATGGATGCCTGGACAAGATAAGTATAGGGAGGTCACATCAGTTTCTACGGTTACAGATTTTCAGTCAAGAAGATTGAATATAAAATACCAGTCAGGAAATGATAGGAAATACGTAAATATTTTAAATGGTACCGGTTTTGCAATCGGAAGAACAATCATTGCAATTATAGAAAATTATCAAAACGAAGAAGGTTCTGTAAATGTTCCAAAAGTTTTACAAAAATATCTCGGAAAAAGTGTCATAAAATAGTAAAATTAGCCTCTGTAAAATTGCTCGTTAAATCAACCTAAACACATCAGTTTGAAGCAAAGAAAAACCCTTGACAATAAAAATAAAATATTACATTATAAGATTGCTGTTTAACTTTATTTATTAAAGTTGAGCGAATTTATAAGGAGGTGATTCTGTCCATGGCAAAGAAAAAGAAGAAGAAGAAATAGTTGGTAAGTAATTTGGAACATTACCAATTATTACCAATTGATCAATTGGTGAATCCCCCATCTTTAGGTGGGGGATTTTTAAACCTCAAGTGTGATAAAATTAAGCTATGCTAAACGTCTTCGGTAAGTTATTTGATTCCAACGAAAAAGAAATCAAAAGGTTAAAAGAAATTGTAGGAAAAATAAATTCTTTGGAAAAAGAAGTTAAAAAATTAAAGCTTACGGATTTCCCCAAAAAAACAAAAGAATTCAGAGAAAGAATTAAAGATGGAGAGCCGCTGGAAAATATTCTACCCGAAGTTTTTGCAGTTTCAAGAGAAGCGGCCTCAAGATCGATCGGGCAAAGACACTATGATGTTCAACTAATGGCGTCAACGGTTTTGGCAGAAGGAAAAATAGCCGAGCAAAAAACCGGTGAAGGAAAAACATTATCAGCAATCCCCGCTTTATATCTTCATTCGTTAACCGGAAAGAACGTTCATTTAGTTACAGTAAACGATTACTTGGCAAGAAGAGATGCCGGTTGGATGGGTCCGGTTTTTAATCTTCTTGGTCTTTCAGTAGCTTCTATGATTAGTGAGGAAAGCTTTGTTTTTGATCCGGATTTTACCAATAAAGAAACAACCGATTTTAGACTTTTGCATCTTAAGCCAATCACCAGAAAAGAGGCTTATGAAAAAGATGTTGTATATGGAATAAATTCCGAATTCGGTTTTGATTATTTAAGGGACAATATGGCGCCTGACGCCGAAAGTTTGGTTCAAAAAGGATTCTACTTTGCAATTGTTGATGAAGTTGATTCGGTATTAATTGATGAAGCAAGAACTCCACACATAATTTCAGCACCCGATGAGGCTCCTGCCCAAAAATATTATGAGTATGCAAAACTGGTTGATAAGTTGTCTTCGGACACCGATTATAAAATCGATGAAAAATTGAGAACAGCTCATTTAACCGAACACGGAATTGAAAAAATAGAAAAAATTTATGGAGTTTCTAATATTTACGAAAAAGATTTCGATACGGTTTATCATTTGGAAGCGGCTTTAAAAGCTCGAACTCTCTTCCGTAGGGAAAAAGATTATATTGTAAAAGATAACGAAGTAATTTTAGTTGATGAGTTTACAGGAAGACTTATGGTTGGAAGAAGGCTTTCCGAAGGACTTCATCAGGCTATAGAAGCAAAAGAAAACGTAACGATTCAGAAGGAATCAAAAACTCTTGCAACGGTTTCTCTTCAAAATTATTTTAGAATGTATGAACACCTTGCGGGAATGACCGGAACAGCTGTTACGGAAGCTGAAGAGTTTAATAAAATCTATAAATTGGATGTCGTTGTTATCCCAACTCACAGGGAAATGATAAGAAAAGACTTATCAGATGCAATTTATAAAACATCCAGGGCAAAATATTCGGCCGTTGCCGTAGAAATTGAAAAAGCATACAAAAAAGGACAACCGGTTTTAGTTGGAACAACTTCGATTGAAAAAAATGAAATTGTCTCAGAACTTCTAAAAAGAAAAGGTATAAAACATGAAGTCCTAAACGCAAAAAACCATTTAAGAGAAGCAGAGATTATTGCAAAAGCCGGAGAAAAAGGAGCAGTTACAGTTGCAACTAACATGGCAGGAAGAGGTGTTGATATTATTTTGGGCGGGGATACCCCGAAAACAAAAGATGGTGAGCAAAAAAGTGATACCAAAGAATGGAAAGACTGGGAGAAAAAACACCAAGAAGTTTTGGACTTGGGTGGGCTGTACGTAATCGGTACGGAAAGACATGAATCAAGAAGAATAGACAATCAGTTAAGAGGCCGCAGTGGAAGGCAGGGCGATCCGGGACAATCACAATTCTTTGTAGGCTTGGATGATGATATCATGAGACTTTTTGGAGGAGAGACTATCTCAGGGTTAATGACGCGTTTTAACATGCCAGAGGATATGCCACTGCAGCATCCTTTAGTTTCCAGGGCAATTGAGCAGGCCCAGGTTAAAGTTGAAGGATATAATTTTGATATTAGAAAGCATTTAGTCGATTACGATGACGTTATAAATAAGCAAAGAGAAATAATTTATACAACCAGACAGGAAATATTAAAATCGGAAACAAAAGATTTAAAACAGGAAATTATTGAAAAAATACAAAATTATATTTCGGCAATTGTTGCAATGTACTCGGAAGATTTTACGGAAGGCTCCCCTATCGCACAAATTTCCGAAAAGTTTGCAACAGTTATTCCCTTTGATGCAAATTCATTAACCCAAATTGCAGCACAACTTGAACAAATAAAAACAAGTGAAGAAAAAATATCTTTTCTTAATAATATTGCGCTAAATATTTACGAAGAAAGAGAAAAGCAGATGGGACAGGAGTTATCAAAGCAAATCGAAAAATACGTAATGCTTTCGGTTATTGATAATTTATGGGTGGATCATTTGGATGCAATAGATAACTTAAGACAAGGTATCGGACTTAGAGGTTATGGACAAAAAGACCCGTTGGTTGAGTATAAAAATGAAGCATTTAGAATGTTTGAGCAATTAATCAATGGAATAGATGATGAAATAATTCATCGAATTTATAAAATTCAAGTTCAGGAGCCGCCCGAAGCTCATGCCCAACATCAACACGT
>JBBRCK010000005.1:0-65679 GCA_038205015.1 Candidatus Levyibacteriota bacterium
TTCCAGACCAAGTAGGACTCGGTGGAACCGGCCATAAACTCGCAGACATTGTTGCATCAGCATCAAGCCAAACATAAATTGCATCATTTTTAGGAACTGCGTTTCCTCCATTTAGAAGAAAAGAAGTCGCCTGACTGCCTGCTTGAGTAATTGTGGTTGTATATTTTGTATTATCGGCAAAGCTACCATTACTTACCGAAGCGTTATTTCTTATTGTTTGCTCAACTCCTGCTTCTGCCGCAGAAAGAGCTTTCTGAGAGCCTACCTGCTCTCTAGTGTTTCTTAAATTTGTAATCGTTCTAGACGCAACTGAAAGCCCTATGGTTAAGGCTACAACCATTACTAAAACGATTATTAGAAGAGCCTGGCCTTTCTGATTTTTTAACATCTTAAATATGCTTTCAAAAATTAAAGCTATGAATATAGAGTATCAGTAATTTTCAGACTTTGTCAACTCCAAATAGCCTTAGTTTACTTATTTCTAAGCGTAATAGAGGTATCAAAAGAAATTGATGCATTACTTTCTACAAAAGCCCCTGCATTTGCTTTTGAAAGAATAAAATGAATGTTAATTATTGGAGATCCGGAACTACTATCCTGGGTACAGTAAAAATTGCAAGACGAAACAGAAAAATTATTTGTATCTATCATGCTTGCCGAATTTGAAGAAATTGTACCTCCGGTACAAGAAAAGGTGATTTGATTCCTATCAAAATTGGTTATTTTTATAGTGGTATAGGGAACAGGAGTTGGCATGGGAGTAGGCGACGGAGGAACCGTCACGACGCAGTTAGTATTGAAATTTATACCATCTATGCTTACGCCATCAAACGATTGTGCATACGAAATCATTTTAGACATTTGACCAATTGTATAGTTTCCATTTTGCCTAACATCATTAACGGTCGCAGCTCTATTACTACCTCTTAGCGAAGATATCATAATAGAAACAATAATACCTCCGGTTGCGATTAATACAACCATCACTGCTAAAAGTTCTATAAGAGTATAACCCCGCTCGTTTAAATTTAAAATTGTTTTCTTCATGGCGTTGTAATATTATTTAAATTAGCTAGACAAGTATTAAGCTTTACTTCATGACAAAAAGTATTTGCTGCGCATTTACCGTCTTCCCATGAAACCGAAACATATACGTTTGCTGCGCCTCCACAACCAGGATCTCCTTGAGCAACACTTACAACCCGCTTAAAATATGGATTACCTTTTTCATTATTAATATTGGCGCTGCACCCAATACCATATGGAGTTAACGTTGTAGTTGCTTGATCTAAGCAATATTCACTTGAGGTAGATGAAAAACTTGCCCAGTCAGCTTCGCTTTTTTGCCTCATTATCTCAAGCCCTTGTCTAGCATATTGCGTCGCAAGATTTTGATCCTTAGAAAAATCGGTATTATTAACCGATGTTATAACTACAATAGTAATTGCAGCCACAATAATAACTGCTGCACCTAAAGCTACGACTGCTTCTATAAGACTTTGTCCTTCTTGATTTCTGATCATTGAATTATTCCAGTTGACGTTACCGTAACTGTAATTGACTTACTTAAATCTGTACTATAAAGAACAACATTTCCCGCTCCCGTTACGCTATTGGTTAAAACGGAAAAATATACACTTGTTACTTGCGTTGGAGGAATATCAGTATTTTTATTAAAGTTTATTCCTTTGGGAAGAGTAATTGTGGACAAAACAGTTGAAACTCCAGAGCAAACAATATTTAAAGTGTATGAATGCCAAGGCGAACTGGTAGTAACGATTACAACGCTATAACCATTTAGCGTCTTAGCACTGTCGCATTGAGCCACAGGCTTAACCTGAGAAAAAGCTCTTGATTTAGCTTGATTTAGAGCGTTAACAAAACTATTATGAGCCTGCTCTAATACTTGGGTTTTACTGTATGTTGAAAAAGAGGCGAGGCCTACCGTTGACAAAACTCCAATTACTGTAAAAACTATTATTAACTCAAGTAGGGTAAATCCTCGAACATTTGAGGCTTGAGACTTAAGATTTGAGATTAATTTCATGGATTAATAACCGTATAATAAATTCCGGAGCTACAACCAACTCCACCAGGTGAAGTATTTGTTCCTTGGGAGTCAGCACTATTTTCTAAACATGCACCCAAAGTATAGGTTGATCCCGTAGAACTATAAAAATAACTTCCTGAATTATAACTTCCACCTGGATCACACGGAATTTTTGACATATAAGTAACTGCTGGACTTCCTGCCTGAAGAGAAGACAAACAGGCCCCTAGCGTTGTTCCAGCTGCTGCTTTATAGGTTCCCTGATCAGATCTATAAATTTCCAAAGCCGACTGAAGTTGTCGCAGATCTGATTTTCTTTGTGCATCCCTGGCTCTTTGTCTTACTCCGATAAAATTTGCCATTAAAAGTGTTGCTAAAACCCCAATAATCCCAACTACTATAAGTAGCTCTACAAGTGTAAAACCTTTTTGTATGTTAAATTTCTTTCTCTTCATGGATTTACGTTTGGACTGGAAACTCCAAAATTACATTTCGCACCACATAAATTTGCTACCGGGACACTTGAACACTCTTTGTTTACATTCAGACTTCCACAAATTTGCGGATCTGTTCCTCTATTTAGGTTAGCATATAAATAATAAGTTTGTCTATCTGCCGAAACATAATAAGCATAGTTATGTCCTTTTGTTGGATCACTAGGTAAAACATTCATATATGGCTGCCAGGCACTTCCCCAACCAAGACAACCACCTGCGGCACTTTGAATTTGATACGTTGCCGCGCACTTTAAAGGATATTTACCATAATCCTGATAATAAGTTTCCAAACCCTTTTGGACTTGAGACAAATCCGACTTAATTTTTGCGTCGGAGGCTTTTTTAAACTGGGTCAGGGGATCTAAAACGGCAATCGCCCCCATTGATAGTACAGACAGTATTGCGATAACTATTATTAATTCTATTAATGTAAAACCAGAAGCATTGCCTACAATCCTAGGAATTTTGCGACCTGAAGATAAATTAAATTTCCCCAGAAAAGACTGATTAAAGCCGCCACGATTAAGAATGGTCCAAAAGGAAGACTGTCCTTTAAATAATCCTTTTTTCTCCATAAAACTAGTATGATAGAAGCTATTGCTCCTGTCAAGAAAGCGATATAAAAACAAACAATTATAGCTGGAAAACCAAGAATTAACCCTAAAAGAAATGATAATTTTATATCTCCACCGCCCATCCCTTGTTTTTTGGTTAAAACGTAAAACCCAACCGATATTAAAACAAAAAATGCAAAGCTTATGACTCCAGACAGGAAATGATTAAGAAAATCTTGGCTTTGAAAAATTAATAGATAAATTAGGCTTAAAACAATACCTGCTAAAGTGATTTTATCTGCAAGAATTCCAAATTTTATATCCTGAAAAAATAACACAATAAATGCCGAAACAATTGCTAAATAATAAATCAAAATGATTAGCGATTGGGGATTAAGATTTGCAAATTCATTGGAAATTGTAAATATGTAAGTTAAAATAAACAATGTTCCTGTTGAAATCTCAATAACCGGATAAAATATTGAAAGCTTAGCGTGACAATACCTGCATTTACCCTTAAGCATTAAATAGGATACAACCGGAATTAAATCTAAAGCTCCTAACTCTTTCTTACACTTATCACAACGAGACCTATCCTTAACTACGGTTTCATTTTTAGGAATACGGTCAACTAAAACATTTAAAAAAGAACCTAAAAATAAACCAAGAATGAAAATTAGAAATATGTTGATGAGGATCACCTACTTATCTTGTGCACCAGTAGCATGATGTTGGGTTGGCATCTTTATGAGCAGTGGTATCGCATAACACTCCAGCGTCTACTCCGGCAACAGTGTAATGGGTATTTGCATTGTGAAGGATTGATTTTGACGATGGATTAAAACATCCAACTGTCTGATTATTTGCCACTTCTTGGGTAATAAAGATGTATTTTAAATTATTAGATGTAGCAAACGCCTGTTTTAATTCATTATCTCCTATAAGCGCTGTTGTACAATCATTCATAGCGCCTGTTGAAAGAAGTGATACATCTCCTGTTGGTACCGCACCAGCATGGCAATTTGCTCCGCCGTTTGCAACCGTATCCCATGGATAAGCAGAATGAGTTGTGTAATATCTGGTAGTTGCGTTAAGCCATTCAACCAAAGCATTAGTGGTATTAGTATCTTGTGCTTTTTTGAGTTGTTCAAATGGATCGATGGTTGCAACAAGTGCTGCTGCCAAAACTCCGAGGATTCCAATAACGACTAAAAGTTCAATTAAAGTAAAACCTGACTTTATATTTTTTCTAAGGTTTTTGAAATATGTTTTCATGTACTTATTAATAATAGTCATAATAAAAAGTTCTTGTCAATAGGCATTTTGAAGCTAGTTTTTAATTAATACTCGAAATTAAACTATAAATTGGAGTAATAACTGAGATTATTAAAAAGGCAACGCCGATACCTAAAATTATCATAATAAAAGGTTCCATTGCTGTTGTTAAAGTTTTTACTGTTTCGTCAACCTCTCTCTCAAAGTATTCTGACGCTTTTCCTAAGGTTTCATCTATTTTTCCTGTTTGTTCACCAACTTTTACCAGCTGAATTAAAAGCGGCGGGAAAATAGGATAATAACTCATTGCATCGCCAATTGTGACACCTTTTTCGACTTGTTTTGAAATATCTATTATTGCATTTTTAAAAATTACGTTTCCTGTGGTATCGGCTGTTTCGACCAAAGATTCAACTACTAGGGTACCAGTTCCAACCAGCAAGCCAAAAGTTCTTGCAAATTCGGCTAAAATTGTTTTTGAAATAAGTTTTCCAAAAACAGGAGTCCTTAAAAGAGTAGCGTCGATTATTGCTTCACCTTTTTCCGTTTTAGCCCATTTCCTATAACCAAAAATACTAAGTCCTATTGCCCCCAGCACAAGTGGCCAAAAACCAATCATAAAATTAGAAAGTCCAACCAGAATTTGAGTCGGTAAGGGAAGTGGAACATTAAGATTTACATATAATAAAGTTAATTGGGGAATAACAAAAATCATCATAATTGACATAATTACCACCATTAAAATTACAACTATTACCGGATACATTAAAGCTCCTTTAATGGTACCTTTTAGCTTGGCTTGTTTTTCTAAATTATCTGCCAAACGCGATAAAACCTTATCCAAAAGTCCCGATATCTCACCGGCTTTAATAATAGAAATAAAAATGGGGGTAAAAACTTTTGGATGTTTTTCAAGAGCCTGAGAAAATGTTTTTCCCTCCTGAATATCGTTAATAACCGTAGTCACTACCTCTGCCATAAAAGGATTTTGCATCTGCTCTTTCAAAATCTCTAAAGCCCTCATTAAAGTAAGACCCGAAGCAAGCATTGAGGATAATTGTCGGGTAAAAAGTACTAAATCGTTTTGCTTAACTTTCTTTAAAAACGGAAGATTTGACCAAGGCTTATTATTTGCGGTTACGATTTGAACAGGAATAAGTTCTTTACCTCTTAAGTAATCTGCCGCCACCTCGATATCTTTTGCATCTAAAAGTCCTTGTACTAATTTTCCGTCTTTGGACACAGCCTTGTATCTTAATTGCATATTATCCAACCATTCTTAATAATTCATCCGGTCTAAGGGCGTATGATTTTGCAGTTTCCAAACTAATGGTTCCTGCCAAAACCAAAGAAGCAAGGGAAGATTCTAAAGTTATCATTCCCGCGTCCTGAGAAGTTTGAATAATCGAATCTATTAAATGAGTTTTTCCCTCCCTAATATTGGTAGCTATGGCAGAAGTACCGGTTAGAACTTCAACTCCCGGAACTCTTCCTCCGTCAATTTTTGGAATAAGACGTTGAGAAACAACACCTTTTAATGTAGCTGCAAGCTGGCTTCTAACCTGGGTCTGCTGGGAAGCGGGGAATGAATCGATGATTCTGTCAATTGTTTGGGACGCTGAATTTGTATGAAGAGTTGAAAAAACTAAATGGCCGGTTTCGGCAATCGTTAAAGCGGCTGCAATTGTTTCGGGATCTCTCATTTCTCCGATCAAAACAACATCCGGATCTTCTCTTAAAGCACTTTTTAAAGCTAAAGACCATGAATGAGTATCAATATCCATTTCACGTTGGGAAATCATACTTTTTCCACCCGGATAAACGTATTCAATCGGGTCTTCAATGGTTAAAATATGTACTGCGTTATTCAAATTAATTTCGTTCATTATTGCTGCAATGGTGGTAGATTTTCCCTGACCGGTTGGTCCGGTTACCAAAATAAAACCTTGTTTTAAAGCTGAAAAACTGTGTAAAATTCTAGGAAGTTTTAATTCTTCAATTGTTCTAATAATCGGCTGCAAAAATCTAAAGGCAGCCGAAAGCGCACCTCTTTGATAATAAATATTTGACCTAAATCTTCCAAGCTCTCCGTAAGAACCCCCGCCGAATCCAAAAGAAAAATCGATTTCTTTATTATTGATTAGCATTTCTTTTTGGTCGGGTTTTAAAATTCCAAAAATCATTTCTTCCATAATCTGAGACGTTAAAGGAGGATAGTTAGACATGTATCTTAAATTTCCATCAATTCTTACTGCCGGAGGAACACCGGGTAAGAGATGCAAATCGGATGCATTATTTTTTATTGTTAAATCTAAAAGTTCGTGTATCGTCATATTCTTTATTCTTGAGCTACTCTAAGTACTTCTTCAACGGTTGTTGTCCCGGCGAGTACTTTTAAGTAACCATCCTGTTTCATGGTTATCATTCCCTCGGCAACTGCTTCTTTTTCTATTGTACCTGAATCGGCATGCTGCAATACAAGACCCGCAATTTTTTCCGTAATCGTCAAGGTTTCAAAAATTCCTACTCTCCCCAGATATCCGGATTGACCACACTGGTCACAGCCTTTGCCTTTATAAAATTTTATTTCTTTTTGATCTAATGGGAAATATTTTCCTAAAACAACTTTCATTTCATCAACAATCTGTTGCGGGGGGACATAATCCACTTTGCATGTCTTGCAAATTTGCCTGACAATTCTTTGTCCTAAAACCGCATTCATCGTTGAAGCCAGTAAAAATGTTTCTGCCCCTAAATCCAAAAGCCTAGGAAGCGCTCCTGTAGCATTGGACGTATGAAGCGTTGAAAAAACCAAATGGCCGGTTAAAGCTGCTTGAATTGCCAACTCGGTTGTTTCTTTGTCACGTATTTCTCCTACAAGGATAATGTTAGGATCTTGCCTTAAAAACGACCTTAATCCTTCGGCAAAAGTTAAGCCAACGGCCGGATTTACCTGAACCTGATTAATTCCCGGCATCTGATACTCAATAGGATCTTCCAACGTTGAAATATTAACCCTGGTCGTGTTTAGTTTATTCAAAACCGAATATAAAGTAGTAGTCTTACCCGAACCGGTTGGTCCTACTACTATAATAATACCGTGAGGTCTAAGCATTGCTGTTTCTAAATTTCGAAGTGACGAACCGTTTAATCCAAGCTCTTCCAAAGAGGGGACACCGCCCGATTTTCGAAGAAGCCTCATTACGATTTTCTCGCCAAATGAAGTTGGCAAAACAGAAATTCTAAGATCGACCTCTTTATCTTCGACTTTAAAATTAAAACGCCCATCCTGTGGAGTACGGTGTTCATCGATTTTCATTTCGGCTAAAATTTTGATTCTTGAAATTACCGCTTCCTGGACGCTTTTAGGAAGCGAAAGCCTATCGTATAAAATTCCGTCAATTCTGTATCTAACCCTTACTCTATCCTCTTGCGGTTCAATGTGAACATCGGAAGCCCTGCTGGTTACGGCATATTCCAAAATTGTTGAAACTATTTTTGCAATTGGAGCTTCTTTAATAATCTGGGCAATCTGATTAGTGTCAATGGTTTTAATTTTCCCCCTATCTTCGGTTTCTTTTATTGCAGCTCCGACTTCTCCTACCAATTCCTGCCTATACTGCTCACTAATTGCTTTATCTACTTCAGTTTTAGAAGATGCAAAAGCCTTTATGGTAAGATTTGTTTTTTCTCTTACAAAAGTTATTGAATCTAAATCTACAGGATTACTCATCGCAATCGAAAGAGATTGATTTTTATCATCATAAGCAAAAGGAATAAGCGAGAATCTTTCGGCAACTGCTCTTGGAACAAAACTTAAAGCTTCGGGAGAAAAAGAGGCAGTTTCTAAATCAACATAGGGAATATCCCAAAGCTTGGCCTTTGCCCGGGAAACCTTTTCGTCCGAAACAATTGCCAAAGCCTCAAGTATTGATTCTTCGGGCACTCCTTTACTTGCGCTTTTTACTTTAATATCATCGTATTGCTCTTGTGTTAAGAGCTTATCGGCAAATAAAATGTCAGCAAGACTTTGATTTTCGGATTGTTCTTGAATTTGTGTAGTAGTTAAATCGGGCATTACTATTATAGTAGAAAAAAATGTGGTATAAAGTCAATTAGTTTTATGCAAAGTGCGATAATCGTAGGCCTAGAAGAGAAGGCAAAAGAAAGGGTTTGGGAAATTGCCAAAGACAATAATGTCTCCAAATTTGACGTAGAAATTTTGGAAACCGAAAAAGCTCTAGGGATTCCCGATGTCAGATTATTACAAAAAAGGGTTTTTCTAAAACCTTTAAAAGGGGATAAAAAAATGATTGTAATAGAAGCTTTTTTTGGAGCAACACCGGAAGCACAAAATTCACTTTTAAAAGTCTTGGAAGAGCCACCAATTAGCACAATAATGATTATTCTTGCTAAAACAACCGACTTTTTACTTCCTACAATTCTTTCCAGATGTACAATTTTAGAAATTACAAAAAAGAAAAAATTAACAGACGAAGATTTAGAAAAAAACTTAAATATTCTAAAACAGATTAAACAAAATAAAGTTGGAAAAGGTTTTTTGTATGCGCAAAATAATGGAAAGAGCAGGGAGGAAGCATTAGTTTTTATAGAAGATTTAATTGTTTCACTACATTCAACAATTACTAAAACAAACAATGATTTTTCTCTGAAAGAAATTCAGAAGATGTTAAAAGAGTTACAAAAATTTCGTAAAATTATCAAAACAACCAATATAAATATTAGGTTTACTTTAGAAAATTTATTTTTGAATTTTTAAATGAATCAGGAAAACAATCTTAGATTATTGGCCAAAATATCACTGATAGTTTTTGCGTATATTTTAATTTACTTTTTCTATAATGGTTTTCTTGTAAAAATATACGAAGGAGACAGTCTAAATTATCACATTCCCATTGCCAAAGCTTTTTTAAATGGAACCATAATCAACCCGGTCCATATTAACGGAAATAGTTTTTTAAGATATTATCCTGGCTCATCCGAGGGAATTTTGGCAGCATTGATTTTGATTGGACTGCCGATGAGCATTTTCAACGTACTTGCAGCTATTTTTCTTTTTATCGTGCTTATTTATTCAGGAAAGAAATTTGAATTAAATAACTACTTATCAATTATTTTTGCTTCAAGTATTGTTACGCTACATACTATTATTAGATGGATTAATACACAAGTAATCGACTCTTGGATCGTGGCATTTTTTATGCTGACTTTGGCCCTTTTACAAAAACCGGAAAAGAAAATAAGTTATTTTTTACTGCTTGGCTTATCTTCCGGAATGTTAATTGGCACGAAGTATACCGGCTTAATTTATTTAATTGTTTTACTTATTTTTCATTTCCAAAAACTTATAAAAGTATTAAACCTAAAGCAGCTTTTATATTTTTTAATTCCATTCACAATCTTGGGGCTTATTTGGTATTTTAGGAACTTAATTGTAATTAATAACCCTCTATATCCTTTTCCATTTTTATTCTTTAAGGGGGTACATATGGATTTTCAAAGCAATAACGTTTTAAGAGCTTTTTTCTACCCGGATGGAATTGTCAGGTTTTTAAATGGAGCACTTAGCGAATACGGACTATGGATAATTTCACTTTTTGCCCCGCTTTTATTTCTATTTAAGAAATTTAGACATGATAAAAATTTGTCAAAGGCAAGAATGTTAATTTTTATCGCAATAATAAATTTTGGGGTGTTTTTATTTCTTCCTTCGGACAAGTACTATCATATTGTAGTTTCTGTTTTTAGATATAGCTATCCCGTATTTGTACTGGTAATTCTAAGCTTTTTCGTAATTGCTCAAAAATTAAAAAAAGATTTATTAATTGCATTTTTAGCTCTTACCGGATTAATAATTATTCCCGAAATTAGATTACTGCCAAAACTTATGTTTATATTTATACCGGTTGCCATTGGTATATTTTATTTTGAAGAAATTTATTCTTTTATGAAAAATAAAGTGCGTTTAAAAGGTGGAAAATAAATTTTACTCCGGTGATTGTTTTTAGCTTTGATTTACCCCATTTTCTGGCGTTTTCCCTTGATGGCACCTCAACTATTTTTAAACCTTTTTTTAATGCATTAACCACCATTTCTTGTTCTAGTTCATGCCCGTTAGCTTTTAAATTAAGTTTTGATATGGAAGACTTTCTTAAAGCTCGGAAACCAAAAAGTATGTCACTAAAATTTGAGCTAAATCTTTTATTAAGTAAATAAACCAGAAAATCCGAACCGCTGGACCTAAGAAGCCCTTGGAAATCCATTTTTAAATCAAAACTTCCACCGGTTCTTCTTGAGCCGATTACCACATCGGCTTTTTCTTCAAAAAGGGGAGTTAGAATTTTTGGGATGTCTTTATAATCTGATGAGCCGTCTGCATCAAAAATTAAAATATACTCATACTTTGCTTTTTTAAAACCCATTCTGACCGCTTCGCCCCGTCCTTTTCCATGATCAAGTATGTATCTTGCATTAACTTTTTTAGCAATTGCTTTAGTATTATCTTTTGAGTGCCCGTCAATTACAATAATATCGTTTGAATAAGCTTTAATGCTTTTGAGAACTTTTTCCAAGCCCTCTGCTTCGTCTTTGCAAGGAACAAGAATGCTTACTTTATCTTTGTTATATCTCATAATATTTGGGATTATACCACAGGCTTTTCTTTTAGAATTTGTTTTGCGGATTGACAAATTATTTCCTAACAATATAATAAACTTACAATGGCAGTAGAAGCACCAGGGCAAAAAGGCTACGTTCCAACAAGTATTTGGCCTACGGAAATTTTTCCTGAACCAGGTACGTGCCTCATAAAACCGATGGGTCCTCAAGAAGAAGTAATTGATTTAGGACAACCCGTTAATCCCGGACAACTAGACCTTGGATTTACAATTTATCCAAAAATCCCCCAATCCATATTAAGAAAGCTCGTGTAATCCACTATCACCACATATAATTTTTGTGTTGACATCTCTATATTTAATATACAATAGTATTCTTATGGATGAGCATGGAGATATTCCCGCAGGAGAACCGGAAACCCCACCGGATGCAGAACAAGTAATTCTCGAAAACGTGGCAAGATTATTAGGCTCTAAAGATGGACCTCAACCGACAATACATTCTGGTTTAGACGCTATAGTACCGGTCGAGGATTTATTAGAAATTGATAGAAGAGCAGAAAGAATTTCCTTATCTTCGGCGCAAACCGGAGATGTTATTTGGTGGAAAACACAAAGCGGAACCAACGGATATTTTTTGGTGAATGAGGCCTATACAAACAGTGGAAATGGCCTAAACGGAATAAAAGATGGAATTGGTAAATTTTTAATCACCAGAAGAGAAGGTCATCCCTTAGGGGATCAAAACGGAGAAGGAAACATCATGGGAGCAACTCTAGGCGGAATGTTAAAAAAGGACACTATAATGAAAGGTGCTCAGTTGGAATACGAAATCACAGTAAGCGAAGCCCCTGCTAAACAATATAAAACAACTTCTGTAACAGAAATGGGTATCATAAAAGCTGGACAACTATCTCAAAAATAACCTCGGAAAATTTGTTCTTAAAGTAAAAAGTGATACAATTCACAAATTATGTCAGAAACAGAACAAAAAATAGGTAAACTACCACAACAAACCGGAGAACAATTTAAAAAAAGTGTGGTTGCTGCTCTTTTACTTGGTGACATGGGGAACATGATGCTGCAATTTCCCGAGGAAATTCTTTCGGTAGTTTTCAAAGATAATTCCGATAAAGCTTCTGAACAACCGGAAAGAACATAATCAAAAGCCGCAGAAATTTTCCACCGCTAATCTTTAACGTTTAAATTAAACCAAAATAGTTAATTGACAAACATGCTTCTCAATTTTATAATGCGCTAATGTTAGAAGCATGGATTGAAGCAAGAGCCAAAACCCAACATTTAGAACAAGCAGTGGACGTTTTTACTCACGAAGAATTAATCAGACAACAAAGAGAAAGAGAAGTAACAATTACAGAAATTCAGCAAACCGGTGACAGCTTACACTATGGAGGATTTTTTAGAATAATGAATAATCATTTAGGAACAAATGTTAACAGCCTAGATATACATGAAAGAGCAATGCTTTTATCTGCTGTCAAAGATTTATCTAAAGCCTTTGGACCAAACGGAGTAACGGGAATGTTTCGAACTTGGCAAAACGGGCAAGCCTCCTTGTCTCAAAAATAACTCCGGAAATTTGAGTTTTAACCTCACTTATACTAAAATACCATGCTATGGTTGAATACGGAATACATAGGGTAGAGGTTATTAATTCAAATGGAGACATCGAGCTTTATTCTTCAGTACAGAATTGTAAAAATGCCCACGAAAAAAGATTAGAGGGAAAATTTAACTCCTTTAAACAAGCTTCAAGAAAAAAATTTATAGATAGAACAGCATGGCGAAGTTTAGAGATACCATATGTTCCGGTAACAATTGGTGCTTTAACAGGCGCTGTAGGAAGTGTGGTACCAAATATTCTACACGGGCACCCCGATAAGCTAAGGGATGTTTTTATACTCGTGAGTGCGTTAGCGATCTCCGAAATTGGTGCAAAAGTAAGAACTACAGCAATGGCGGAAAGATATAAGGCTGACCAACAAAGACTTGCTCTTAAGCAAGCAGAACTAGAACAACAAAAAGTTTTCCGCACTTCATTTCCGTATTAAACAAGCTATCTTAATTTTAAAAAATGGCTTCTTACCTCTAGAAATTAATCAAAAATTTTGTTAAACTAGATTGTCATGGCAAAGAAAATTAAAGAAGAAAAAGCTCCAAAATCAGATTACTCAGCAGCACAAATTCAAGTCCTCGAAGGCTTGGAACCGGTTAGAAAAAGACCGGGAATGTACATTGGCTCAACGGACGTAATCGGACTTCATGAATCGCTTCGTGAAATTATTGATAATTCAGTAGACGAAGCTTTAGCGGGTTTTGCCAAACATGTTTGGATTGTTTTAAACGATGACGGCTCTGCAACCGTTGCAGATGATGGCCGTGGAATTCCGGTTGATATTGTTAAAAACTACGGCAAGTCAGGTTTAGAAATTGTAATGACTAAGCTTCATGCCGGGGGAAAATTTGGCGGGAGCGCATACAAGATTTCCGGAGGACTTCACGGAGTTGGAGCATCGGTTGTAAACGCACTTTCCGAATGGATGTTTGCTGAAGTAACAAGAGATGGAAAAATTTATACTCAAGAATACTCCCGTGGAAAAGCAACCACTCCTTTAAAAACAGTTACAACTAGTAGACTTTCGCACGATTTTATTCACGGAAGACACAATGGAACCTTATCTACATTTTTACCTGACAAACAAATTTTTCAAGACACAACTTTTGACTTTGAAACAATAAAAAAAGCAATCAGAGAAAGAGCTTACTTAGTTCCTTCTTTATATTTTCACTTACAAGATCACAGGAAAGAACAGGAAAAAGAAGTTAATTTTTATTTTGAAGGCGGAATTACCGCTTTAGTTGCCAAAATAAACGAAAACAAAGAACCACTTCATAAAGTTATTACTATTCATAAAACCGACGGGGAAGTAGACGTAGAAGTTGCGCTTCAATACAACAACGGCTATTCCGAAAATGTAGAGTCCTATGTAAACGTTATTAATACTATTAATGGTGGTACGCATTTAACCGGTTTCAGAATGGCTTTAACCAGAGCCATAAACGATTACGGCAAGAAGATCGGCAGTTTTAAAGAAGACGAAGAAGGAATAACCGGAGACGACACGAAAGAAGGATTAACCGCAGTAGTTTATATAAAAATGCCCCAAGATAGAATTCAGTTTGAAGGACAAACCAAGGGAAAATTAGGAAATGCAGAAATCCAACCGGTTGCCCAAAGTGTTGTTAAAGAAGGCTTATCAACTTACTTTGAAGAAAACCCATCAGATGCCCGAAGAATTTTAGAAAAAGTTTACTTGGCAGCCAAAGCAAGATTAGCGGCAAAAGCAGCAAAAGAAGCAATTTTAAGAAAAGGCGCATTGGAAGGAAGTTCACTTCCTGGAAAATTGGCAGATTGTCAGGAAAAAGATCCAAGCGTTTCAGAATTATATTTGGTTGAGGGAGACTCTGCAGGTGGTAGCGCAAAACAGGGAAGAGATAGAAAATTCCAAGCAATACTTCCCTTGAAAGGTAAAATTTTAAATACTGAAAGGGCCCGTCTTGATAAGGTAATTGAACATGAAGAAATAAAAAATATTATTATTGCCCTTGGCATGGGAATAGGGGAGACAATAAAATTTGAAAAGCTAAGATATCACCGAATTATTATCATGACCGATGCCGACGTCGACGGGGAACACATCGAAACTTTAATTTTAACTTTCTTCTATCGACACATGCCTGAAGTTATTAGAGAAGGATATTTATATATTGCAATGCCTCCTTTATACAAAATTAGCTCCGGAAAAGATTCTAAATATGCCTACTCTGACGACGAAAGAAACGTTATCGTGAAAAGTTTTGAAAAATTATCAACCAGGAACATTATTAATACGCAAAGATACAAAGGTCTTGGAGAAATGAATCCCGAACAACTTTGGGAAACAACCATGAATCCTGCAAACAGAATATTAAAGCAGATAAATATCGATGATGCAGAAGAAGCAGACATGGTTTTTACAATGCTAATGGGTGATGAGGTTCCACCACGAAAACACTTTATCCAATCAAACGCAAAACAAGCAAATTTAGATATTTAACCTCTTTTTAAAATCCGTCTTGACAAAAATTTAACGAATGCTGTATGCTATTTATATCCCCCCATAGGGGATAACATATGTATAGACCTAAAGATACGCAAGAAAGGATACTTCATAGATTAAAGATTGCCAGGGGACATTTAAATAAAGTGATAACAATGGTTGAGGAAGACAAGTATTGCATAGATGTTTTACATCAATCTCAAGCAATTCAAGCGGCTTTAAAAGAAACCGACTCGGTAGTTTTGGAAAATCACTTAAGGACCTGCGTTGCCGATTCCATAAAATCAGGTAACCAGGAAGAGGCCGTAAAAGAAGTAATGGAGGTTTTTAAAAAGAAGAACTAATGAGCCCCGATAAGATTTTAATCACAATTATAGGAATAGCTTCAATAATTTTTACTTACTGGTATTTTTTGGCAAAAAAACAAGATGAATAAAAATACTTATTTTATAAAAGGCATGCATTGTGCATCTTGCGTTAATGTTTTGGAAAGATCGTTGAAAAAAGTCAACGGAGTCGAAGATGCAAACGTGAATTTGGCCACTGAAAAAGCCACTGTTACTTTTAATCCTCAAATTGTAAATGAAAAAAAACTGGCTTCAACTGTTGCAAGCGTTGGGTACGAAATGGTTTTAGAAGATAGAAATATGCATCATGACCATATGAAGGAAGAAAAGAAAGTGGAATTACGAATACTTAAAAAGAAAGTAATTTTAAGTCTTTTCCTGGGAAGTTTAATTATTTGGGGAAGTTTTCCCGGGCTATCAAAAACTGCGCCTTTAATCTTACAAAACTTCTTTATCCAATTTCTTTTGGCAATTCCTGTTCAATTCTGGGCAGGCTTAGAATTTTATAAAGCAGCTATTCCAGCCCTACGGCATAGAAATGCCAATATGGACACTCTAGTTGCATTGGGAACTTCTGTTGCTTTTATTTATTCATCTGTAGTTATATTTTTTCCTCGATTATTTAACTCAATTGGCGTTGTTGCTATGCCTTACTTTGATATTTCTACTATTATAATAGGCTTAATTTTATTGGGCAGATATTTAGAAGCAAAAGCCAAAGCCGGAACATCAGAAGCAATTAAAAAATTAATGGGTTTATCGCCAAAAACTGCAAGAGTTATAAGAAATGGAAAAGAAATTGATATCTCGATAGAAGAAGTTTTAATCGGCGATATTATAAGAGTAAGACCCGGGGAGAAAATTCCGGTTGACGGAACAGTAACTGAGGGAAATTCATCAGTTGATGAAAGCATGATTACGGGAGAAAGTATTCCGGTTGAAAAAATAAAAGGAAACGTTGTAATTGGGGCAACAGTAAATAAATCGGGAACATTTTTATATAAAGCAACAAAAGTAGGAAGCGCAACCATGCTTTCTCAAATTATCAAACTTGTTCAAGATGCTCAAGGAAGTAAAGCTCCAATTCAGCGAATCGCAGATTTAATTTCTTCATATTTTGTTCCAATAGTCATTATGCTTTCTTTATTAACTTTTGTTATTTGGTATGATTTTGGACCAGGCTTAATCTTTTCTCTTTTAAGTATGGTTTCTGTATTAATTATTGCTTGCCCTTGTGCAATGGGACTTGCCACTCCAACTGCCGTTATGGTTGGTACAGGAAAGGGTGCGCAAAATGGAATTTTAATAAAAGAGGCAAAGAGTTTAGAAATTGCCCATAAAATCAACACCGTTGTTTTTGATAAAACAGGAACCTTAACCAATGGCAAACCTCTGGTAACGGATGTAATTTCAAAAGATAAAAATCAAAAGTTATTACAACTGGCTGCATCACTTGAAAAAGTTTCCGAACATCCTTTAGCTTTTGCAATTTTACAAAAAGCTCAGGAAGAACAACTTAACTTAGATAAGGTAGATCAATTCCACGCTGTTTCCGGATTTGGAGTTGAGGGGATTATAAATAAAGAGAGAGTATTCTTCGGCAACAGAAAACTAATGGAGAAAGAAAAAATAAATATAGAAAGTCTTGAAAATAATATTAATAACTTAGAAAATCAGGGAAAAACAGTAATGATTTTAAGCATTAATAAATCTGCCCAAGGCTTAATTGCTGTTTCGGATACTATTAAAGACAGCGCGAAAGAAGGAGTTTCAAATCTCTTAAAAATGGGAATTGAAGTGGTAATGATAACAGGGGATAACAAAAAAACCGCCCAAGCAATTGCTAAAACATTAGGAATAAAAAGAGTGTTAGCGGAAGTTTTGCCACAAGATAAAGAAGCGGAAATTAAAAAAATTCAAGCTGAGGGAAAAGTTGTCGCAATGGTGGGTGATGGAATAAATGACGCACCTGCACTAGCAACTTCGGATATCGGAATTGCAATGGGTTCTGGAACCGATGTTGCAATAGAATCTTCGGATATTACACTAATCAATAAAGACTTACGATCTGTGTCTTGGGCAATTAATTTATCTAAAAAAACAATGACAACAATAAAATTAAACCTTTTCTGGGCTTTTGGCTATAATATAATATTAATACCCGTTGCAATGGGAGTTTTATACCCATTTCTACATGTGCTTTTAAATCCAATATTTGCGTCGGCAGCAATGGCACTAAGTTCAATTTCTGTAGTATCTAATTCTTTAAGTTTAAAAAGAGCAAATATTATAAAAATTTAATATGAATAATTTAATTACTATTTTTTTAACCGGTCTTATAACAGGGGGACTAACTTGCATGGCTGTACAGGGTGGGCTTCTGGCGGCAACTCTTGCACAAAGAGAAGAAGAAAAATTAAAAAATAATCTTAAAAAAGGCGGAAACGCTTTACCGATTTTATCTTTTTTAATTGCAAAATTAACAGCCTACACAATTTTTGGATTTTTATTGGGTCTTCTTGGATCATTTTTTACTCTCTCTATTAGTGCAAAAGTAATTATGCAAATTGCTGTTGTAATATTTATGCTGGGAACCGCTTTTAATATTTTAGAGATTCATCCCATTTTTAGATATTTTATAATTCAGCCTCCTAAATTTCTAACTAGACTTGTAAGAAAACAATCAAAAAGCCAGGATATTTTTGCACCGGCAATACTGGGCGCATTCACTGTTTTTATTCCTTGTGGAACTACGCAGGCAATGATGGCATTAGCGATAGCCTCAGGCAAGCCAATTTCCGGAGCCTTGATTCTTTTTGCCTTTATTCTAGGAACTTCACCTTTATTTTTTATCTTAGGATATTTTGCAACCACGCTTGGAGAAATATTTCAAAAACAATTTATGAGAATTGCAGCAGTTGCCTTAATTATTCTTTCAATTTTTAACTTAAATAATGCGCTTGCATTAACGGGATTTAATTTAAATCTAGGTGGAACAGTAAAAAACATTTATTGCACGTTTGCGGTTTGCGATAATAATAACGTTGCTCTAAAAAATAGCGATCCAATTACTGAAGCAACAATTATCATCGGAAGCACTTCTTACCAACCAAATCAAATTACCGTAAAAAGAGGAGCAAATATTACGCTTCATTTGGTAAATAAAAATGGCTCAAGCTGCATTCAGGCGTTTACAATTCCTTCTTTAAATATACAAAAAGTTGTTCCACTAGGAAGCTCCGACACTCTTACCTTTACCGCGCCACAAACAGTAGGCGAATTACCATTTATGTGCTCTATGGGAATGTATCGAGGAGTTATAAAAGTAATATAACATATGATAAAGAAAAAATTTAAAATATCGGGAATGCATTGCACCTCTTGCGCGATGAACATCGACGGAGAATTAGAGGATACAAGCGGAGTCAAACAATCGAACACGCATTATGCAAAATCAGAAACTGAAGTAGAATTTGACGAAACTAAATTAACAAGTGCTGACGTAATTAAAATAATTAAAAAAGTAGGATATAATGCTTCTTAATGTTTAAAGACCCCATTTTAAATAAATTAGTAAAAAAATACGGACCACATAAATTTGAAAACCGCTCCGAGCTTTTGTATGAAGAGTTAGTCGAATCAATTATCAGCCAACAATTATCAGGCAAAGCAGCCGATACTATATTTAAAAGATTTCTAGGTTTATATAGGAATTCTAAATTTCCTCGTCCTGAAGAGCTTTTAAAAACAGATGTTGAAAAATTACGAAGCGCCGGAATGAGTTATTCCAAAGCGTCATACATTAAAAACATTTCCCAAGCTTTTAGAGATAAACAGTTAGATGTTAAAAAATTAGAAAAAATGTCAGATGATGAAATAAAAATAGAACTAACTAAAATAAAAGGAATAGGAAGTTGGACCGCAGAAATGACTTTGATTTTTACTTTGCAAAGAGAAGATATTTTTTCTTTAGGCGATGCAGGAATCAGAAGGGCAATTAAGAATCTATACAAAATTGAAAAAGAAAAAGATATTCTAAAACTTGCAGAAGAATGGAAACCAAAAAGAAGTTACGCCTGTTGGTATTTATGGAGGAGTTTAGAAAATGATTAAAGTAATTGCGTTTGATTACGCTGATGTTATAGCCGAGGGCCCGATGTCAAAATGGATTAAGGAAAATGTAAAACTTGATAAAGAAAAGTTAATAGAATATAAACAACACGTTCATAAATGGGACCTTGGAGAAATGGAACTTAAAAAAGTCTACGGCATATTGAGTGAATTAACTGGAATACCGCAGGAATTAATTTGGGAAAAATTTTATGAAAAATCTCTTCCAAATAATGAGTTAATTACTTTAATTAAACAACTTAAAAAGAGATATAAAATTATAATATTTTCAAATTACATCGGAGAACTTTTGCGAAAACTCTTAAATCATTATGGAATAACAGATTTATTTGATGAAATAATAATTTCTTCCGAACATAAGTTAAAAAAACCGGATATAAAATTTTTTGAAGTTTTAGTAAAAAAGTCAGGAGTTAATAAAAAAGAAATTCTATTTACTGATGACAGAACGGATAATGTTGATGCATCAAATGCTTTCGGAATTAAAGCTTTTATTTTTACAAACACTAAGCATTTAATCAAAGACTTACAAAATGAAGGTGTTAAAATTTAATAATAAAAATAGTCTTGAAAAGCTAAATTAATTACCTTATAATGTATAAGTTCTTATGGACTTATCTTTATTATTAACACATAAATTAGTCATCTCCTTGGGAGCGGGAATCCTCTCCATTCTTTATGCACTCTTCTTATCCTGGCAAATTTTATCTAAAGAGCGTGGCGATAAAAAAATGAATGATATCTCCGACGCAATACAAGAAGGCGCAATTGCTTACATGAAACGCCAATACTTAGTTGTTGCAGGAATTGGAGCGGTAATTTTTGTGATTCTATATTTAGCCTTTAATCCAATCACCGCCATAGGGTTTGCAGTTGGTGCAATTTTTTCAACTATTGCAGGGGTTATCGGAATGAGTATTGCGGTAAGAAGCAATATTAGAACCGCACAAGCTGCAAAAAAAGGATTGTCTCAAGCTTTTGATTTAGCATTTAAAGGCGGGGCAGTAACCGGATTAATGGTTGCAGGACTTGCACTTTTATCGATTACAGGATTTTATTGGTTCTTGGAAAGATACGGAAACGGCAGTCTTCAACCTTTGGTTGCCTTAGGTTTTGGTGGAAGCTTAATTTCTGTTTTTGCCCGCTTGGGGGGAGGAATTTTTACAAAATCTGCTGATGTAGGAACCGACATGGTTGGAAAAATTGAAAAGAATATTCCAGAAGATGATCCAAGAAATCCAGGAGTTATTGCCGATTTAGTAGGGGATAACGTTGGAGATGATGCCGGAATGGCAGCTGATCTTTTTGAAACATATGTAATTACCGCAGTTGCAGCAATGATTTTAGGAAAATTAACTTTTCCTATGAATCAAACAGTTTTATTTTATCCAATGCTAATTGGCGCAATTTCTATTATTGCTTCAATTATTGGCATATGGTTTGTTAAGGTTAAGGGAACGGGAATCATGACCGCTTTATACAAAGGACTTGGAGTAGCAATTGCAGTTTCTATCGTCGGATTTTATTTTCTGACTCAAGCGATTTTCCCACAAGGATTAGGAGTAATTCCAGCAATTAATCTCTTTTATGTTTCTCTAATTGGATTAGTAATTACCGTTGCCATGGTTGGTATAACAGAGTATTTTACGTCCAAAAAATTCTCACCGGTTAAAACAATTGCCAATGCTTCAAATACAGGAAGCGGCACGAATGTAATCGCCGGGTTGGCAATTTCGATGAAATCCACTTTAGCACCTATCCTTTTAATCTCTGCAGCAATTCTATTATCTTTTAATTTAGCAGGACTTTACGGCATCGCAATTGCAGCAATGAGCATGTTATCACTGGCTGGAATTATAGTTGCAATTGATGCCTTCGGACCGATAACCGATAATGCAGGAGGAATTGCCGAAATGGCAGGGATGGATAAAAAAGTAAGAGACGTTACCGACCCACTTGATGCGGTTGGAAATACCACTAAAGCAGTTACCAAGGCTTATGCAATTGGCTCAGCCGGTCTTGCAGCTTTAGTATTATTTTCAAGCTACACTCAAGAATTGGCAGCTTCAGGAAAAGTCGGAGATGTTTCGGGTCTTTTCTCACTTTCCGATCCAAAAGTCATTGTCGGATTATTTATTGGCGGAGCTTTGCCATATATTTTTGCGGCTCTAGCAATGGAAGCAGTTGGAAAAGCCAGCGTAGCGGTAGTTAATGAAGTAAGAAGACAATTTAAGGAAATTAAGGGCTTAATGGAAGGCAAGGCAAAACCGGAATATGCAAAAGCAGTTGATATTGTTACTAAAGCTGCAATCAGAGAAATGATTTTACCAACCGCGATTACAGTTTTGGCACCAATTGTGGTTGGTTTTGGATTAGGACCAAGAGCTCTTGGAGGAATGTTGGTTGGAAGTATAGTTACGGGACTTTTCCTTGGAATTTCTATGACCACAGGCGGAGCAGCTTGGGATAACACTAAGAAATATATCGAAGAAGGAAATTTTGGTGGTAAAGGAAGTTTTGCGCATCAAGCAGCGGTTACCGGAGACACCGTAGGGGATCCATATAAAGACACTGCAGGACCTGCAATTAACCCAATGATTAAAGTTTTGAATATAGTTGCTCTCCTAATAGCATCATTCTTAATTTAATTAATAAAATAAATGGCTGATATCGGTAAACTACAACAAACTGGGATTTCTTCTGAAATGAAACGTGCGTATTTGGATTACGCAATGAGTGTTATTGTCTCCCGTGCGCTTCCTGATGTCAGAGACGGATTAAAACCGGTCCATCGAAGAATTCTTTTTGCAATGCACGAGATTAACCTAACGCATAGTGCAAAATATTCAAAGAGCGCAACAGTTGTTGGAGAAGTAATGGGAAAATACCATCCCCACGGAGACGTTCCAATTTATGATTCTCTCGTTCGTATGGCACAGGATTTCTCCATGCGCTATCCGCTAATTGACGGCCAGGGAAACTTTGGCTCGATGGATGGCGACCCACCGGCAGCAATGAGGTACACCGAAGCAAGAATGGCAGCAATTACTGCAGAGATGCTTTTGGATATGGAGAAAGAGACCGTAGACTATACTCCTAACTTTGATTCAAGACTTAAAGAACCGGTGTTTTTACCAAGCCTTCTTCCAAATCTTTTATTAATGGGTGCAGAGGGTATTGCTGTTGGTATGGCAACGAAAATTCCTCCCCATAATTTAGGCGAGGTTATTGACGCAGTGCAGTATCTTGCAGACAAAGCAAAAATCGGAGTGGAACCAAAAATCTCAATTACATCCGATGTGACAGTTGATGAGCTTTTAGAATTTATCAAAGGACCAGATTTCCCAACAGCCGGTGCAATTTATGACTGGAATGAAATTAAAAATGTTTATACCACAGGTAGAGGCAGAATTTTGATAAGGGGTAAAGCAGAAATCGAAGACATCGGACAGGGAAAAAGTGCCATTATTATTACCGAACTTCCATATCAAGTAAATAAAGCATTACTTGTTGCAAGAATTGCAGAGTTGGCAAAAGATAAAAAAATAGACGGTATCTCCGACCTTAGAGACGAATCGGATAGACACGGAATAAGAGTTGTGGTTGAACTCAAAAGAGACTCTGCGCCTAAAAAAGTCTTAAATAATTTGTTTAAACTAACCAGTCTTCAGACGAGCTTTCCGGCAAACGTTGTCGCCCTGGTTGACGGAACTCCGCAAACTCTTAATCTAAAAACAATCTTGGAAGAATTTCTAAAACACAGATATTTAGTGGTTAAAAGAAGAAGCGAGTTTGAACTTCGCCAGGCTAAGGCCAGACTCCATATTTTAGAGGGGTTAAAAATTGCGGTAGATAATATCGATGCGGTTATCAAAACAATTAGAGAGTCTAAGACTCAAGAGGAAGCAAAACAAAACTTAATGGCAAAATTCAAATTGTCAGACCTTCAGGCAACCGCGATTTTGGATATGCAACTTCGTAGATTAGCAGCGCTTGAAAGACAAAAGATTGAAGAGGAGTATCAAATGGTTAAAGAAACCATCGATTATCTAGAAGACCTTTTAGCACACCCTGCAAAAATATTAGTTGTTATAAAAGATGAACTTAAAAAGTTAAGAGAAAAATATGCCGATGACAGAAGAACAAAAGTTTACAAAAGCAAAGTTGGAGAATTTAGCGATGAAGATTTAATTACCAATGAGCCAACCGTTATAACCTTAACTGATACGGGATATATAAAAAGACAAAGTCTAACGAGTTTTAAAACACAACACCGTGGAGGAAAAGGAATTAAAGGAATGACCACTAAAGATGAGGATACAATTGCAGATATTAAATACGCCGAAACCCATGACAACATTTTATTCTTTACCAACAAGGGAAAAGTTTATCAGATTAAAGCATATGAAATAAATGAAAGCTCTAGAACCAGCAAAGGAACAGCAATAGTAAATCTTTTAAATATCGAAAGCGGAGAAAAAGTAGAAAGCTTTATCAATTATAGAAAAGTTCAGGATGCAAAATATGTTTTCTTAACCACTAAAAAAGGGACTGTTAAAAAATCGTCTCTAAAAGAATTTGAAAATATTAGAAAGAGTGGAATCCTATCTATAAAATTAGATAAAGACGACGAATTGGTTTGGAGTAAATTAACCAGAGGTGAAGATGACATACTCTTAGTAACCAGAAACGGAAAATCAATTAGATTCTCAGAAAAAGCAGCCAGACCAATGGGCCGCAATACCAGAGGAGTAAGAGGAATATTAATCGGAAGTGACGATAGGGTTATTCAAATGGATGTCGTTGCAAAAGGCGCAAAGCTGGATGTCTTTACAATTATGGAAAACGGGCTTGGTAAAAAAACAGCAGTTGAGCAATTTAAAACTCAGGGTAGGGGAGGACAGGGAGTAAAAGTTGCCGAAGTCACTGCAAAAACAGGAAAAGTTGCATCATCTCAGGTTATTCCTCTTAACGCACAAGAGGTAATCATTACTTCTCAAAAAGGACAGATTGTTAAACTGGAAATAAATTCAATTCCAAGACTATCGCGCGCAACACAAGGAGTAATTTTAATGAGATTCTCTAATGAAAACGATCATGTTTCATCAGCAACCTGCATAGAAAGCGCATAAATGAAAATTGATGGAAAAGAGATTGCTAGCAATATCCTCAAGGATTTAAAAATAAGAGTTGAAAAACTTAAAGAAAAAAAAATTACACCCCACCTTTATATAATTACATTTGGAAAAAATCCTCAAACTGAAAGCTACCTTCGGCAAAAGCTTTCAAAAGCAGAAATAATCGGAGCAAAAATAACCATCAAAAGATTTTCTCTTAATACTTCTGCAAGTTCTATTTATAAATTTATAGAGGAACTGAATAAAGATAAAAAAATCCACGGAATAATTATCCAAAGACCACTTATCAAAAGCTTAGATGAAGAAAAAACTTCCTTGAGTATAAACTTGCCAAAAGACGTTGACGGATTTCATCCTCATTCCAAGTTTTCCGTACCGGTTGCAATTGCGGTAATAAAACTTATTGAATCAACTATTGAAAACGAGAGTATCTTGGAATTTTTAAAATCTAAAAAAATTGTGGTAATAGGGAAGGGAACTACTGCAGGAAAACCAGTAATTAATCTTTTAGAAAAATACAAGATTAAATTTAAAAAAGTGGATAGTAAAACAAAGGATAAAAATAAAATATTCAAACTGACTGACATTATAATTTCTGCTGTTGGAAAAAATATTATTAACAAAGAGAATATTAAAAAAGGAGTTGTTCTAATTGGAATCGGAATGCATACTGGTAGCGACGGAGAATTAAAAGGGGATTATAATCAGGAAGAAATTGCAAATAAGGTCTCATTTTATACACCAACACCAGGTGGAGTTGGACCGGTAAATGTAGCAATGCTGATGAAAAACTTAGTTGAAGCCACTGAAAATCAAAATCTATGATAAAGCTTGCCACAATGGTTTATCTTCTTAAGGGAAATAAAGTTTTATTCTTGGAAAGAAGAAAGGAAAATGACAAGGTCCATAAACAAGGAATGCATATTCCAATGGGAGGAAAAGTTGAAAAAGGAGAATCTTTAGAAGATTGCATAAAACGTGAAGCGTTAGAAGAATCCGGAATAAAAGTTAACTCAGTCGATTTAAAAGGAGTTATATATTTTAGGGACTTTGGAGAAAAAAACGCAGATTGGATTGATTACATTTATGCCTCTGATGACTTCAAAGGTGAACCAAGAGACGGAAATGAAGGAAGTTTTTTGTGGGTTAAGCTAGAAGATTTTAAAAAACTTAATTTATATGAAGGAGATAAGATATTTATAGATTATATTTTTAATAAGAAATATAAATTTTTTGTGGTTGAGTTTCTATATAAAAAATATAAACTTCTAGACCACAAGTTATTAAAAGCTTTTTAAATTCTTGACAAACTCCCACAATCTGCTAATAATTAATTAGTTATATTTATTTATGGCTTACAAATCATTTAATCAAAGATTTCCTACATTCAAATGGGTATTATTACTGGCAGTAGTTTTTGCGCTCCCTCTTACAATGTGGTCATTAAATAATGTCTCCACAAATACACAGCAACATGCAGCATATACTTGTAGTTCGCTTGGAGGGGCGTGTACGTCTAATACTATTTGCAAAATGGAAGGTTATGGAACAATATCTGGAGGCGTTTGTACAACAGGAAAGGTTTGTTGCAGATTTACAGCACCAAAGCTACCTACATGCGTATCTAGAGGCGGAAGCTGTGTAATACCTACAATTTGTCATACGGAAGGAAGAGTAGTATTATCGGGAACATCATGTAGTGGAGTTACTGTTTGCTGCAAATTCTAATCCATTCTTGACATAAACCCATTATTTAACTAGGATATTGTATATGAAAAACTTCTACGAACAATTTAAAACCCCACTAGTAACAATTGCTGTTATCTTTGTCGCGCTTTTTCTTTACACAAGATTCGCCGGACCCATTCCTTTTTCTGTAAATAGCGTACAAACTACTAAAACAGATTTGTTTTCTGCAAACGGGGAAGGAAAAGCAACAGCTGTACCTGACCAAGCAACAATAGATGCTGGTGTCACAGAAACAGCCACAACGGTTTCCGATGCACAAAATAAAGTTAACACTAAGGCTCAAAAAATTATTAACGCTGCAAAAACATTAGGATTAACCGATAAGGACATTAAAACAACTAATTATTCTGTGAATCCTAATTATGGAACAGGAGAAATTATGCCGATGATGTATCCACAAAGAGGAGGAAATAATATCACAGGATATACCGCAACTCAAAACCTTGAAATAAATGTAAAAGATTTGGCAAACGTCAATAAAGTAATTGATACGGCTACTCAAAATGGAGCAAATCTTGTGGGAGGTACCAATTTTACATTTAGTGATTCCTTACAAACTAAACTTGAAAACCAAGCAAGACAAACGGCAATTAACCAGGCAAAACAAAAAGCTCAAGGATTAGCTAGCGCTGCGGGGCTTAGGCTTGGAAGAGTTGTTAATGTAGTTGAAAATTCAAGTGGCTTTCCGAGACCGATGATGCTTCAGGCAGATAGTTTAGCGAAAACAGCCGAATCAGCTCCTACCAATGTTACTCCGGGAGAAAATACGGTAACAATAAACGTTGTCATCTACTACGAAACGTATTAATCTTTTTATTTTAAAAACGGGGCGAATATTTTATTATACTTATCAATCATATCAAGTCTTTTATTTACTTCGTCATCTCCACCCTTTATTCTTACTTTCGGCTCACCTTGACCACAATAAAGAGCAACTGCTTTAAATAATGCTTGTTCATAACTTTTACCTTCGGACATTTGCTTTCTAATATTTCTGTCAAGCATCAATGCTGCTGTTGCAGTATCTTCTCTATCACCTCTATGTCTTTCGTGGAATGCTTTTGTATATTCCAGTCCATTAAAAGCGTGCTGCCTAAAATCATTACTCCATCCTATATCTATTTGATATGACCCTTGGACTCTTGAGCTGGCGCGTGACTTATCAAATGCTCTTGAATTTGGATCTGAGCCTCCACTTTCTTTTTCCTGAGTTACAAATAAAACAATCCATGAAACTTTAGGGTATTTTTTATGAGCTGCAAGATAAAAGGGTAAATTGCCATGTAAATCAGCTAATATATTATTGTTAAATTTATCGGAGTTTTTTGCAAATTTATAAATAGCATTTGCTTCATCTTTAACTTTTTGTGTTTGTTGTTCCTTGTGTGACAACGGCTTCTCCGAAGCAACAGGCGAAGAAGTAGGCGAAGCAACAGGCGAAGGAATAGTTATAGTTAAATCGTCTGATTTAGGCTGATTATAATCTAAAACCAAAGGATAAAATTCTTCACGCGCAGTTGGAACAAAAATACTAGGATCTCTTCCTTCAGCTGGAGCAGTTGCTGTTAAAACTGTTCCAGCAACAAGAAAAGACGCGGCAAGTCGCGTTCTTCTGTCTTTAATAATTGTTCTAGCTAAATCTAAGCTTCTTAATTTTTCCATAAAAAGTGTTCCCGTTAAGTAATTTGAAGATGAAAACCCCAAAAGAGGAAATAATCTGTATTTATTATAGGGTATGGTATTAGCCTCTGTCAACCCCTTATTTGACAACTTATATAAATAAATATAAGATAATTCAAATGAAATATATCTTACCGGCCATATCAGTAATAATTTTAGCCATAATTGTTGGAATAGGAGCATTTTATCTTGGACAAAAAACCCTAAATAATAGTCAAGCGGCGACAATACTAACAATCACGGAAAAAGTAAATAATCAAGTAACTCCTAAGCTTACCCCAACACCCAACCAAAACCGAGTAATTCAAGCAGGTGGAGCAATAATTTTTTCAAAATATAGCCTTAAACTACCAGAGGGATGGACATCAGAAAGAGAACAGGGAAAAGATATTGACAAATTAACGCTTACAAAGCTCGGTTATAAGCTGGTGATATACGAAGCAGCTTTTGGTGGCAGTGGATGTCTTTATCCAGACGATGCACCTTCGGAAATGGCTCAAAAATTTGTATCTTTTGTAGAAATTTTAAATCCAAACGGATTTGTGTTCAGAAGGGGACAAAGTGATAGTCTTCCTAATACCTATACTATTTGCCAAAAAAATACAGCTGATAGCTCTTTTGGCTCTCCAACTAATTTCGGAGCAATAAGCCTGACAACTCCAGGAACTCCTGATAAAAATGCTGTTGTTTTCCCCGAAACAGATGCAATTATTGCGTCTTTAAACAAAGAGTAATCTACTTATTTCCACTATGAAAAGCCCTATGGGCATCACGAAGCTGAGGATCTGTAACGTGAGTATAAATTTGGGTTGTCGCAATATTTTTATGTCCAAGCATTATTTGAACAGACCGAATATCCGCTCCATTTGATAAAAGATCTGTTGCAAAACTATGTCTTAAAGTATGGACAGAGGGATCTTTGGTAAGCCTAATAAGTTTAGCGTATTTTTTTACAATTCTTTCAATCGACCTTGCGGTAAGTCTCATCCTCTCTCCTTCATTATCCTCAATGACTGCCCCCGAATATCGTATAAAAAGAGGCTTAAATTTATCCTTTCTTTCTTTTAAATATCTCTCTATCCAATCGGCAGCTCTGTCCGACACGAAAACCAACCTATGCTTTCTTCCTTTGCCAATAACGCCGAATTCGCGCCTTTCTAAATTAATCTGCTCTTTGTTTAAGCTGACAAGTTCGGATACACGAAGCCCTGTTGAAAAAAGAAGCTCTAGAATTGCCCTATCACGTATACCATCTTCTTTGGAGGTATCACAGGCTGTCACAAGCCTATCTACCTCATCTTTCTCCAGAAACTTAACTTCTTTTATCTCAGCTCTGGGAAGGTCAATTTTTGATGGCTCTAAGGTTTTAAAGTCATTCTTTATTAAGAAACGAAGAAAACTTCTTAGGGCTATTACATAATAGTTTTGAGTAACTCTTTGAAGAGCAATTTCGCCTTTTATATCTAACTTATTTGCCAAAAAAACTCTATATTTTCTAATTGTTGGAAGATCTAAGTCCTCTACTGTTTTATCAGGTAGGGAAGTGAAATACCAGTCGCTAAAGACTTTTAGATAATGCCTATAATCACGAAGTGTAAGTTTTGAACAATTTTTTTCAATTTCTAAATATTCTAAGAATTGATCAATTAAACCGGGTAATTCGTTGTTCATATTCTGCGACATGACTAATTTATTATGCGACATAAAAGAATCATTTGTCAAATTTGACCTCATTTAACCAAATTTGCTATAATCCTTTGTTATTATGGATGAAAGAGGTAAAAATCCACCATCTGAAGTTATTTATAATCCGCTTCAGGAGAGGCAGAAAAAAATAACCGAGTTTAGACAAAATTTCGGATTATTTTTAGACGAAAAGAGTTCAAATATAACTCTTGTAAACATTCCCTTTGTGAAAGATATACAAAAACTGATTGTTGCTAATTTTATTAACGGCGTTCCTGCGCCTTTTGAATATAACGGTCTGGATAAAGAGCTATTGGAAGTTATCGAAAGATATAAAAAAAGTTATACTCCGGCCACCTTATTAATTGATACTTTTAAATTAGAGGAATTTATAGATATGCCCGAAAGCTTAAGACCGTTTGTTGGAAGCGAAATTAAAGCTGTTTCAGAAATTCACGAATTAGTTTCAATGCCAAAACAAGGAGCAAGCGTCTCAGAAGTAAGGTATTTCTCCTCTGAGTACGAAGACTTACCAATTCATGAATTATGGCAGGCGCAAAGATATAACTTAGATTACGATACTCCCCAGGATCATTCAAAAACAGGCTTCGGACTACTTATTCCAACACCACAAATTATAAAAGTTAGCTAAAAACCCCAATAGATAAATTCTAAAACTAATAAAATTGACAAGTTAATATTTTTAATGATAATCTAAATCTATGTCCGATCGTAATAATGAACGAGCTCATGTTGAGCACGCGTTTCACGTTGGAGAAAGACGGGAAGAGCGCAAAAAACTCACTCGAAGAATTAGAAATACCGTAGCCGCAGTTGGAGTAGCAGCAGCATTAAGTCAAACCCCAATTCCGGGGGCCGCGGCTGATTATTTAAGTAATATCGGCGTAGACCAAAATAGACCGACTGCAACCGAAGCCAATATGGGAGGAACAACCACCATTACGCTAGATGAAGTTCACTTAGAAAACGGTCATACTGTTATCTGGCCTATTTTAAGAAAGAATCCTGCAATTCATGATGGAAAAGATGGCTTAAGCCCTAATGTTGTAAATTGGACTGACGTAGAAACCATAAATCATACTCCAATTGACGCTAAATCAGGAACCGAGATTACCATAGCAAACCCAACTTTTGTTATGGGAGAAAATACCGAAGGATCACTGTCCCAAAAGGGACTTTGGGAAGTTTTGGATATCGTAAAAAAAGATGGCACAGAAGAATTAGATTATGTCAGCGTTAGTGGTAATACCGGAGGCTTCGTAGACTTTGAACCTAAAGGAATAATGACTCCTATAAGCCAGGCAAATACAACCTTAGAAGATAAATTAGATATTACGACAGTTACACCTTAAGCTACTTAAAAATATCTTTCTTTTCTAATTTCCCGGGAAATTTGTTATCAAAAAATAAGTTTGCGATTTTATAAACTCTTTCCGGCGCATCGGTTACATAAAATTTTATTTTTGGCTTATTCTTTGCATTAACTAAATTATCTTCCTCCAAAAGCTTTTTTAAAGCCTCTGCCGTAGGACTAGCCGAATCAATCAGTTGAATATTTTTCCCGACTGTTTTTTGAATTAAGTTCTTTAAAATTGGATAATGCGTGCAGCCTAAAATTAGAATATCAACTTGAGAATTCTTATAAACCCTAAGATATTCATCTGCAATCAATTTTGAAGCTTTATGAGAAATAAAACCTTCTTCTGCCAACGGCACAAATAAAGGGCAGGCTCTAGCAATAATTTTAAGCTTTTTATCTTGTAAGATAAGCTTTTTTTCATAGGCCTTACTATTTATTGTTGCTCTAGTACCTATTACGCCGATTCTATGTGTCTTGGAAGCTTTTAGAGCCTTTAAAACAGTAGGTTCTATTACACCGATAACCGGAACAGGTGAAATTTTTTGAATCTCTTTTAAAGAAGTTGCCGAAATAGTATTACATGCTACCACCAGTGCCTTAACTTTTTGTTTTAATAGAAATCTTGTAAGTTCTAAAGAAAATTTTGTAATTGTCTTTTTATCTCTAACTCCATACGGAACTCTTGCCGTATCTCCAAGATAGATTATAGATTCTCTAGGCAAAAGCTTAATAATTGCCTTAACAACGGTCAAGCCTCCTATGCCTGAGTCGAAAATACCGATTGGAAGATTACTGGCCATATGAAGCATGATTATACCACTCTCGAAGCTGGAGAATGTCAATAGTAGGAAATTTTTACAAAATTTAGCTTCAATTAGCCTCAAAAAAATAATTATTTATAACCCTATAGTAGGGGAGCAGATAATTTTTAACCCTGGGACATAAATAGAGAAATAATTCAAAGGAAGAACAAGTAATTGTAGAAATATAAAATATATTCAGCAAAAATTATTATGATTTAAACCACTTCTCCCAGGATTCGAGCCTGAGTGGCGTCGCAAAAGTATTATTGTGCGACATAATCAATAACTCTCTCTTACTGCTTTTAAACACAATATTTTTGTTAACCGAAACATTAGGGAGGATTGTAAGGCACTCTTTACTCCCATTGACTCACTATTCTCTTGCACAGCATAGTAAAAGTATTTGCGTGTATGAATTTGCTTTGCCATAAGTTGATTGCCTCTATCCCCGAGAAACTAATTGAGTTGAATTTAGAGCCTTATAACAGTCTAATCATTAATATTTAGCTTCGAAAACATACAATTTAGATTATATTTATAATGCGACCCATGGAGAAACAAGCGTTCGAGTTTTTTTCGTATCAGCTACCAATTACGTATTAGCCAAGTTAAACATAGAATATGCATAATATCTCCCGCAAGGAAAGCGAAGCACTAAAGCTGTGAAAAGTAAGGTCAAATACTCGTGAAAATAGAATAAGATATCCACATTAGCTTTAAACAACGTCCTATAATTATTTATTCCATTACCATATCAAACTATATCAATAATTACTATATCAAATTTTGTTGGCTGGTTTTTAGCACTCTCCTCTTCCCCGCCTTTTCTTAACAAAAAAAAATAATTCCCGAAGCTAAATATTAAATTTTGAGGTTAAATTTGACGTCTAAAATAGGATATTTAGAAATCTATTCTGTAAAGAAAACAACCTTAATACTCCCCTTTTTTATATCCAGTTTGTAAATATAATTAGGAAGATAAATGCCATTGCAGTAAGCCAAAAATACTCTAGAATTACGCTTCTAAAAAGACGTTTTTCAAACCAGGCTTGAGATAACCCTACTAAAACATAAAAAATGGCAGTAAGAAAAAGAGCTGCTACCGTTGGTGAGCTTGGACCAAACCATAAAAACAAAGCTATTTCTACTAAACAGACTGTTAAAGACAAAACCCAAAATACTTGCGCAAAAAGCTTTCTATCTAAAGAATGTATCCAAATTGCCTGCAAAACAATCGGAAATGTGTAAGCAAAAATTAATAAAAGAGTAATGAAAACATTAATATGAAAGGAGAAGACAACGTTTGAAAGAAAGAAATAAGATAATAGAGTCAGCACTAAAGTGACTGTTCTGGCTCCGGATAAAAGCGAAATTGTTCTGATAGCGGAGACTGTAAATATATTCTGACACAAATAAAGTGAATAAAGACCAATCGCATAAAGAGTTGTAATTCCCACTCTTGTCAAAAATCTTGCAGGCACCAAAAGATAAAAAAGCCCAACCGACAAACTATAAAAAAATGGGAGAATAAAAATTTGTGGAGTAACATTATCCTTCAAATCTTCTTTTAGAGATAAGTATAAAAAAAAGACGGTAAACAGTGATAGTGCAAAAACAATGAGCAAGCCCGATTTACCTAAGATTTGTTCTGCAATAAAAAGTCCCAAAGAAAGAAGGATAACCGAAAAAATAAACCTTTGCCTCTTGTTATCAAAAATTCTAGCTAACAAATGTTTTACTCGTTTTTTTGTCTTTCCGTTTCCAATAGATTTAATACTTGCCATATTTTATCCAAGGTTTGTATACACTTTTAGAACGTCGTCTAATTCTTCCAGCGTGTTAACAAAATTCTCAATTTTTAAAAGCTTATTTTCTTCTACAACTTCAACTATCACAATCGGCTCCCTAATTAAATCTGCTTCTACAATTTCTACACCATTTGCAAAAAGTAAATCCTTCACCTTCGCTAAATCGTGCATCGAAGTATAGATAAACACTTCGTCTCCAACATCCTCTATGTCCTCTGCGCCATCATCAACTGCTAAGGCAAATAAGTCATCAAAGGTTTTTGTATTTTTTTTAACAATAATTCTTCCGATGTGTTTAAATTGATACGAAACCGAACCCGGCTGACCAAAGCTTGCTCCGGCTTTATTAAAAACGCTTTTGACTTCTGAGGTTGTTCTCATGGAATTATCCGTTGCAGCTTCAATAATTACCGAAATTCCGCCCGGCGCAAATCCTTCATATATAACTTCCTGCAAGTCTCCCGCATCCTTTTCCGAAGCTCTTTTAATTGCCCTTTCAATATTTTCTTTGGGCATATTGGCGACTCTAGCCGCATCGATAGCAAGTCTTAATTTAAAGTTAAAATTAGGATCGGTTGTTCCCCCACCCTGCTTGACCGCAATGGTAATTGCTTTAGCAAGTTTTGTAAAGGTTTGCCCACGCTTTTGATCGTTTAAACCTTTTTGTCTTTTAATCGTTGACCACTTAGAATGTCCACTCATATTGCTAATTCGTACTTAATAAATGACTACCAACGCTTAATTATACCTTTTCTCTATTGACTTTTGCAATAAATTTATTGTAGAATTTCTCATCTTTGACCTCAAAAATGACACTTAAAAATCAAGCAATTCAAACCGCACTCGAAGGCAACTGGCAGGAAGCAATTGCGTTAAATAAATCTCTTGTTCATGAAAATCCGGAAGACATCGATGCCTTAAACCGACTCGCTCTCGCTTACACCATAACTGGAAAAATAAAAGAAGCCAAGTCAGCTTATCAAAAAGTTGTAAAACTTGATCCCTTAAATCCAATTGCTTTAAGAAATATCAAGAAACTTAAAGAAAAAGGATTTACCATAACAAATGGTGGAACTAACACGCATATAAACAATAAGTTCTTAGAAGAACCTGGTAAAACTAAAGTAGTTGAACTAGTAAATATGGCTCCACCAAAAATTTTAGAAAGTTTAAGAACAGGACAATCGCTTGAGCTTTCGGTAAAGAGATTAAAGATATTTGTTTCAATTAACACACAATATGTTGGAGTATTACCAGACGACATTGCAAAGAGACTTACTAAGTTTATTAATGCCGGTTCAAGATATGACGCCTACGTTAAGTCTTCAAGCCCACATAAAGTATCCGTCTTCTTAAAAGAAATTAAAAAAGCCACGCGTTTTAAAGATCAAAAATCATTTACCTCGCTCTCTGAATCACCTTTAGAACTGGATAAAAATGGTAAGTTTAGAGAAAGAGTTGCACAACAAAAAACAAAGGATTTAGAAGAAGTTGAAGAAAATCAAGAAAACTATTCGGAAGAAGAATGACTGTGATAAATCACTCTATTTTTGTCTAAACTCTTTTTAACCTCCTTTACCTCAGGTTTCTCATTAATACTTTTTAAAGACCTTAAGGAAAGTAAAAAAGAAACAATAAATAAAAAGAATACTATTTCTAGAAACATATTAAAAATTTATTTTGCCAACACTATCTTTTCCTATTGTTATTATAACATCCGCTACAGCCTTTTTATCTAATTTTTCAACTGGAAAGCCCAGAAAATCACTAAGCTTTTTTACCGTGTAAGTATAATCTCCGAAATACTGTATTTTTGAAGTATTTTCCAAGCTATCGGACCCGGAAACTAAAATTACGTTTCCTCCCATATTTGATATAGCCGTTGCTGCCCTACCCCCTAACCCAAAAACTGTAGTTGAATTAATTATTTCTATACTTTGGTTTTCTTGATAAATTGACGGGTCTGTAAAAGAAAGCGTAATTACTGTAGACCTCTGAACAGGATTTAAAGATGAACTAAGTTCCCTAACATAAACCGAACCGTCAGAAACGCTTCGTGAAAAAAGGAAAACTCTAACTACATCAAAAATTGTCATATTTTTATAAGAATTTCCTAAAGGTAATAACGATTTAAAAATAGTTGAGGATATATTTTTTTCTGTGATATCATCTGTTGCAACAATAATTCCATCAATTGGCACTTCCAGTTTTTTTGAAACGTCTTCCGGCTTAATATTTTCATTAATTTTTAAAACGGAAAATGAATTATTTGATGGAGAAAACGACGCAACACTTAAGGTTTTTTCACTTGAGAATACTACATTAAATTTATGACTTCCGTCAAAATGGCTGTCTCTGACTATAAAGATAATTTTTACAGCAAGAGACATTACGATCAAACCAACAACTAAAAATACAAAAACGCCTGCAAGCCTAAGATTCTTCCCTTCTCTTCCACTTTTAACCATATTTTAATAATCCTTTTTCTTTTTTTGAATCAATTCAGGCATAGTAAATACAGGTGAAGTACCAAATTCACCTTTCGCCTGCTTGTTATCTTTTTTAGGTTTTTTCTTATCTCCCTTATAAAATCCGCCAAAGCTTCCCAAAAAAATCACCTCCTAATACTATATAGAATCAATTTTTGACCTTTAAGTCAATTGTTTATATTCTGAATTACATTTTTTAGCTCTTGAGGCAAATTAGATTCCAATTCTATTTTCTTTCCTGTTATAGGATGAGTGAAGCTAATACTTTTTGCGTGTAAAAAAAATCTATCTAATAATATTTTTCTATCATTTCTGGCGGTTTTTCTTCCCGCATAAAATTCGTCTCCAAAAATTGGATGATTAAAATATTTAAGATGAACTCTGATTTGATGCGTTCTACCTGTTTTTGGATGAAGCTCTAAAAGAGTAAACGGTTTTTCAAATTTTTCAATTACTTTATAATGTGTTTCTGCCTCTTTTCCTCCCACCATAACCCCAAATCTTTTTCTATTCCATGGAAGTCTTCCGATTGGAACTGCAATTGTCCCCTCTTCCGGACTAACATGACCGTGAACTAAAGCTACATAAGTTTTTTCAATTATTCTATCCTTAAATTGCGCCTGAAGATTTTCAAAACTTTTCTGGTTTTTGGCAACTATTAAAATCCCGGAGGTTTCCTTATCTATTCTATGAACTATTCCTGCTCTTTTATAAAAATCAGATTCATTATTTTCATTATTATTGAAATTATATTTACTTTCCAGAAAATCTTGAACAGTAACCTGATTAATTGTTGTATCGGCTTTATTAACAATAACACCAGCGGGTTTATTTAAAACCAAAACATCCTCGTCTTCAAAAATTATTTCTATATCAATCATTTTTTGCTTAAGAACTTATCCATTATTTCCTGATTGATTAGAATAATTAAAGAAGAAAAGAGTAAAACCAAAAGTGCAATATTCTCTATTTCCAAAAAGGAAAAAGTCTTTATATCTAAAAATAGTTTGATTATAAAGTAGAAGAAAGAAAACAACGAAAGAAATAATAACGTTAAACTCCCATCTTTTATTTCTCCCCTTGCCGAATACGGATAGATAAGTTTTGTAAATAATATATAAATTGCTAGAGAGAATACAAAAAATAGATTAAAAAATGTTGTTGTTTTTCCTCCTAAAATTATAAAGTTAATAATAAAACCTATTGGCAAAACGCTTACAAAAGCCATAATAAATAAATCAATTATTCTACCTGTTGGTATTTTTTTATAATTTGAATAAAAATAAATAAAGATACTTCCCCCAATTATTCCACCTATAAGGGAAAAACCGGTAAAGTATGGAAATGCCAGAAAAACTAACGGATTAAAATATTGAAAGCTGTGAGTAAAAACAGCGTACCCAGCTCTCGAAGAAATAAGCGTAACAAATCCCGTCAAAAAAGCCAAATTAAAAATTCTTTCTATTGAGACATCCTTTCTGGCCATTACAAAATCGTCTTTGGAAAGAAAATATAAGATATATAAAAATATAAAAAAGCAAAAAAGAATTACAAAAAAAATTAAGTTCATACTATTTATCCTTAATTACTATCCTCGTGAGTGCAATTATTAACACGATTATTCCAACCAGTGTAATGATAGCTTTTACACCGAATAAATCTGCTAATCCCCCTACCAAAATTACTGGAATGATTGACATTATTCCAACAAATGTATTTAAAAACCCGTATATCTTTCCCCTACTCTCATCAGTTGTTTCTTCTTGCAAAGTTGTATTTGCGGGAATAAATACAAATGAAATCGCAAACCCCAAAACAAATGCCAAAAATACCATAATATGGAGAATGTTTATTGTTAGAATATGCGGAAGATAAGAATTAATTATATGAACAATTGCTCTAGACTCAACTTTCGACCCATAAGGCAGTAAAAGAATAGCAATTCCCATTAAGAAAATGCCGAATTTTGTTAGTTTATCTTTAGATGTTCTATGTAAAAAGCTTCCGATAATAATCGCTCCCAAAACGACCCCAATTATTGCCGGAGTCACAAATAAAATTGGGAAACTTTCTATTTTTATTTTTAAAACCTGCTCTGCATACCCTGGCCCAATTGAAGCAAAAGCCAAAATAATAATTTGCACTAGAGTTAATGAGAAAAGTGCATGATACAATTTTTTTGTTTTTGAAATTAGTTGAAGAATAATTCTTGCTTCTTCTTTAAAACTTAGGGCCTGCTCAACATTTACTCTTGGTTCTATTTTGGATTTTTTAGCTTTTATAAGTAGAATAAAAAATCCGGCAATTAAAAAGATTACGGATAAAAATATAAAAATATCCGATTTTCCAAATATATAAATAAATGGTCCCGACATGGCATAAGCTAAAAGTATCGATGCATAAATACCCATACCAAAAAGTGCGTTTGCCGATAACAGCAAATCTTTTCTAACTAAAAGCGGGATGATTGGTGCTTCCGCAGGAACGAAAAATTGTGTAATAATTGCAACTCCAAATGCAAAGACATAAACTAAAAATAAATTGCTTTGAAAAAATGCTAACGGAAGAATAAGTAACGCCCTTAAGATATTTGAAATAAACAAAACACTCTTTTTATTCCACCTGTCTACTAAAACTCCTGCCAGTATTCCGAATAAAACGTTTGGAATTGTAAAAGCCATAACGACTCCGGCAACTGCGATATTAGATTTTGAAATACTAAAAACAACAATTAATAAGGCGAAGTTAAATAGGTTCATCGCAAACATCGAGAAGAATTCGGAGAGTACTAAAAATAAAAACGGCTTTATCCTAAGAGTTCTTAAAATAAGGTTTTCATTCATAGTTTTAGGAAGCTTTTTCTGTATAGGCTCCGGTTCTGGTGTCAACTCTAACTTTTTCTCCAATATTTATAAACATCGGCACTTTTACTATTAAACCGTTTTCAAGTTTTGCTTCTTTAAATACATTGGTTGCCGAATTTCCCTTAACTCCGGGAGGAGTTTCTTCAACCACAAAAACCATTTTAGGAGGAAGATTAATTGAGAGAGCTTCATCACCTAAAAAACTTAAATTATAACTTTCTCCTTCTTTCAAATAGTAAGTATCTGTTCCGATAACTTTTAAAAGAACTGATACTTGTTCAAAAGTTGTAGGATTCATAAAATAAGCGTTTTCTCCGTCTTTATATAAATATTGAAGATCTTTTTTTAAAACTCTTACATCCTGCACCTTAGCGGTGTTAATAAAACTTTTATCAGTTGTTGAGCCACTACGAATGTTTTTAACTTTTACCTTTATGTTTGCGCTTCCCCTACCCATTTTTATGTGCTCAAAAGTTAATACCTGTAAAAGGTTTCCACTTTCTTCAAAAATTGTACCGGCACGAAGTTCGTTTACAGAAATCATTTTCTTTTTACACGGATAAGCCCAGAACACGGGATTACCTCTACCCCCTTCTTTTCTAAAATATCTAAGAATAAATTTGCTCCAATTGAATCTGCCGCCATATGACCGGTATCTATTACATTTATGTGAAGTTTTTTTAAAACATCTAGTGTTTCATCTGAAACATGCATTTCAACTAAAGTACCTACCCCTGCTTTTGAAAGTTCTGCATATAACTCTTTTGAGCCGCTTGTTCCCCCTGTAAAACCAACAACAATCTTACCTGCCCTACTATCCATTGAGCCTGCAGCTAGAAAAGGACCAGATTTTCCTTTTTTGCTTTCAACAAATTCAGGAATCTCGTTCACATAATCTAGAACCTCTCCTACATTATAAAAAGATTTTTTAGAAAGATAGTCCTGCATAAATTCATTTCCCAAGTTATCCCAAATTGTGTGAAGAGACATTAATGGAACATTTAAAAGTCTGGCAGTGTCAATTGCTTGACCATGATTTGAAGGAGATAATTTTCTTTGAACCTGTCCCATTCTTTCTTTCAAAATAGAATGGGCAACGTTAATAGCTACGCCAGCTTGCTCAAACATTTCTGCCTGCATCTCCATTACCTCATGAAGACCCGCCAATGCGTAACCTGATGGATGATGGGAAACCAAAAGATCTATTTTTTCTCCCTTTTGATTAAGTCTGTCTAAAAGAAGAACTTCGGAGGCATCTGCGTCAATTCCTACCAATATTTTTTTTACTTCTAATTTTGGGTTTCCAAACAAAATTCTAGAATCGGAGTATGGGTTATCTAAGCTCACTGTATCAAAATATTTTTTCTTTTTTTTAGAAAGCTCATCGTAGGCTTTTTTTGTTCTTTTGAGCTGGTCATCAACTGCTTTTTCCCCTCTTGGATCTGCTTTTTTGGCCATATCAAGCGCTAAATCATAAATTTGTTGAAGTGTCATAAATGAAAGTATATAATAAATAAGCTTAAAATTCAAAGTTTTAGGCTCTGGGCAAGTGGCGGAATGGTATACGCGGTAGTCTCAAAAACTACTAGCCGCAAGGCTGTGAGGGTTCGACTCCCTCTTTGCCCACAAAATTAACCAGTTAAGTCTTTCAAGGAGTCTAATCTTTTTTGTCTGTCATGAGTGTCCCTTGCATCTCTCGCTTCCCTAAATAACCTGAGTACTACTTGATCTTGATCTAAAAGAGGTAAATCTCTGACATCTGATCTTCGTAGAATATCTTCATGCGTTAAGGAACGAACCATGGTTCTATCTTGACCTGATCTTATAAGTCCTTCTCCTAAAAATGCCGGTTTTCTGTTGTTTTCCATAAAAAAGAATTTTATTCTTTTAGCTATTAATTGTCAATCTTAGAATGCAAAAAATTAAACTAATCCTTAAAGCTAAAGCCGACGGACTAGTTTAATTTTGCATTAATATCCTTTGATGAAACTCAGGATTATAATGTTCCACCTGGTTGCTGTCCTCCTTGATTTGGATCTTGTACAGGAACTACTGGTTCTACTGGAGCTTGTGGCTCTGGCATAACAGGAGCTACTGGTTCAGGAACTACTGGTTCTACTGGAGCTTGTGGCTCTGGTTGAACTGGTGCCTGAGGCATTCCTCCTTGATCTACTACTGGCGCTACAGGCGCGTTTGGGTCAACAACTGGCGTTGGGTTTTGATTTTGATCGTCCATTTAAATTATTCACCTCCTTCTCTTTTTGTATCCATATTATAAAATTTTATCCTATCTCCTTTGAAAAGTAAATCTACTTCTCCCATTGGCCCATTTCTATGTTTGGCAATTAATAATTTTGTAGGAATAATATTCCCCGCTACCTCTGCATCCGTTCGATATAAAAACATTACTACGTCGGCATCCTGTTCTATAGCACCTGACTCCCTTAAGTCTGCCAGCTGAGGTTTTCTCTCTCCCCTATGCTCAACAGCACGCGACAACTGTGAAACTGCCAATACGGGAATTTTTAATTCTCTGGCTAAATTTTTTAGTCCTTGGGAAATAATAGAAACTTCTTGAACCCTGTTGTCATATCTTCTTCCCGGATCTGCCAATTGTAAATAATCAACAATTAATAATTTTATTCCTTGTTCAAGTTGCAACCTTCTGGCTTTTGTACGCATTTCCGAAATTGTAATTCCAGGTGTATCATCAATAAAAATCGGCGCGTCTGCCAACTCACCCATAGCCTGGGACAATTTTGTAAAATCGCTTTCTGTTAGTTTTCCTGTTTTTAGTCTCCAAGCATCAACATCCGATTGCCCAATCAACAACCTATCAACTAATTCTTCCTGGCTCATTTCCAAAGAAAATATGCCAACCGGAATTTTCTGTTCAATTGCAATATTTTGAGCAATATTAATAACCATTGCTGTTTTTCCTTGACCAGGACGCGCTGCCAAAATTAACAAATTAGAAGCTTGCATCCCAGATAAAAGGTTATCTAAATCGTTAAATCCTGTCTTAACTCCTCTATAACCTGCTCCCTTTTTATGTAAATCATCAATTCTGTCAAAACTCTCGGCAAGACTATCTTTAATCGGAGTAAATCCCCTTAAATTTTGTCCCTGAGAAATTGAAAAAATGGCTCTTTCGGCGTTATCTAACAACTTATGAATTTCCTGATCTACTTTGAATGAATCTTCAACAATCTGAGTACCGGCTGTAATTAAATTTCTTTTAGTTGCTTCTTCTTTAATCATTTGAGCATAGTGCTCAATATTCGCGGCAGTTGGAACGGAGTTTACTAAATCAGAAATATAAGAAGAATCAATTTTTGGTAAGGTTTTGTTCTTCTTAAGTTTTTCAACCAACGTAATTACGTCAATTGGCTTTCTTTCGTCAAATAACGAAATCATTGCCGAATAAATTATGCCGTTTAAGTCGTTATAAAAATCTTTCTGAGAAATAATTCCCGACACAAGACCAATTGCATCTTTATCAATAAGGATTGCTCCTAAAACTGAGTTTTCCGCTTCTTCATTATGTGGGGGTGTTTTAACTGCCATATTTGTATAAAGACTTTAAGGCAAAATTTAATTTAATGCAAGAGGGTAAATTAGCCAAGAAGCATTATCTCTAATTCTTCGGGTAATTTATCTTCCGAAACGCTAATTTTCGATGTTTTTACTACGTCTTCTTTACCTAAGGCTTTTGCCCCTTCTTTGGCATGTTGTCCGTATAAAATAATAATGCGCGGCTCCATTGCCGTAATTTTAGATTGATTCAACTCAGTATCAACATTTATTACCACAAAGTTATAATCTCCAAGCTTGTCTGCGGAAACTTTTTCCAACGAGCTTGATTTTGCAACTATTGCACTTAAGTTATCAAGACTTAATTCATATAGAATATCCCCGTCCGCATTTATAGCAGAAATTTTGAGTCCTGAAACTTCATATTCCCCTGCTCCCGAAATTGTAACTCTGGAATTATTAACTCTAGAGATGTCAGAATTTTTATCTAAAAGTAAAATTGCGTCTGCATCAAATTTTGAAACAGAAGATTGCGGGTCCAGAGCAAGTGTAGTTTTTTTTATTTTTATTTTTAAAGAGTTTTCAGAGAGTGCTTGAAAATCCATAACAAAAATATCCTAACATATCTAATTTTTCTTGACAAGATAACACTTTTTTCGTATTATCGGATTCTGCATATGAAACAAGAAAGAGTAATCTTGTCATTTATTATGGTGTTAATTGGGCTATTAGTTGCCGGATTAGCATTTTATTTTTACCAAAGTACAAAGGTCGTATCCGACAGATCAAATGCTTCAATTGTTTCTACTCCAACTCCCACCACCGCGCCAATAATCTTTTTATCTATATCAAATCCAATAAATGAGAGCGTTGTTTCTAATAAAACATTAACTGTTTCTGGAAAAACCGAACCGGAAGCAACCGTAATCGTAATTACGGAATCGGGACAGCAAGTTCTTCAGCCATCCTCACAAGGAGACTTTTCCACAACAGTTATTCTAAGCGATGATCAAAATTTAATCACAGTTTGGGCACTCACGCCAAATGGTGAGTCAACCAGTATTCAAAAAACCGTAACATATTCGATGGAAAATTTTTAAATATGAAAAATAAACTCTTTATTACCTTAATATTTATTACTGCTGGGTTTATTTTTGTTCAAACAATTAATGCCGCTACACTAACGCCAACCCAGCCAACTATAAAAAATCAGATTGATGAATTAAAAACTAAAATTGCTTCCAAGGTTGCAGAATTAAATTTGGTTGAAAAAAGAGGAATCATCGGAGTTGTAACCGCCTCTTCTGATACTCAAATTACTCTCTCCGACATAAATAATAATGTTAGAATTGTTGATGTCGATGAAATAACTAAATTTTTCTCATCAAATTCTAAAACATTCGGAATATCAGACATAAAAACAGGAACAAGACTTGGAATATTGGGACTTTATAATAAACAATCAAGAAGAATTTTGGCAAGACAAGTAAACGAACTAACAACGGAAGCAAAGATTATATTTGGCGGGGTAAGCGTGCTTGATAGCAAAAATTTTGAAATTACTTTAATTAAAGAGAATGAGCAAAAAATTGTTATTGAGGTGGCAGATTTAACTAAAACCTATTCTTACTCCTCTGGGAACCTTGTAAAATTTGGGTTTTCAAAAATAAAATTAACAAACACCGCACTTGCAATCGGCTTTACCGATAAAAACGACCCGAATAAAATCTTGGCAACAAGGCTAATTATTCTTCCAGACGTAGATTTAACATCAAGAATTAATCTTGCTCCATCCGTTGCGCCTTCTATTCCTCCGTCAACCGGCTCCGGAATGAAACTCTTTCCAATCAAACGCTAATTCTCTTTACTTCTTATTATTTTTGTCTGTATAATAAATTATGTTCGAAGATTTGAAAAAAGAACTATCATCTTTTAAGCTATTAGCTAGTCTTTTAACAGTTGCTGTTTCAATCTATCTTCTCCAGATTTTTTGGCAGATATTCCAAAATTTTTTCGACGTTGTAATTATTCTTGTTGTTGCCTGGTTGTTAAGTTTTATACTCGAACCATTAGTAGATTTAGTTTCTAAATTCTCAAAGCTTTCAAAAGTTTTTGCTGCACTACTGGTATATATTTCTTTTGGAATTTTATTTACCCTGATGATATTTATTTTTATTCCTATAATTACATCGCAATTTCAATCCCTTTCTAAAATTATTCCTCAATTCCTATCTTCTTATCCGGTTTATTTAAAAGCTTGGAATAACGCAGTTGAAGGTTCAGTAAATATATTAATATCTTTAATACCCTCTCTTGCAACTGCATTTATAGATATAATTTTTATACTATTTCTATCATTTTATTTAATTATCGATAAGGATAAAATTAATGAGGAGCTATATAAACTAGCACCTAATAGTTGGCATAAAAATTTAAAGTTTGTCCAAAAAGTTGTTAACAGTACTTTTTCATCTTTTTTACAAATTCAAGTAATCTTTGGCATCATTGCCGGAATTACAACCTGGATGGTTCTAACAATTTTTGGAGTTAATTTTGCCGCATCAATTTCTTTTTTAGCCGGTATCTTAACCGTTATCCCTCTGATTGGTCCACTTTTAGCCTTAGTTCCACCTATTTTCGTAGTGTTAGCAACTAATCCAAATAATCTTACTCTTGCTCTAATCATTCTTGCAATCCTACTTCTTATTCAACAGATTATGCTTAATTATATCGGGCCGAAACTAATGGGAAGAGCTTTTAAACTTCATCCCATTGTTGTTTTCTTATCAATCATCATTGGTTATAAAATTGCCGGAGGGTTCGGAGCTGTTTTTGCCGTGCCAATTCTTGGAATTGCTGTAATAGTTTTAAAGGAGCTTGGGCACTACTTCATAAACCCCGAAAAATAGAAAATTATGATATCATATAGCTATGGTAAACGTACAAACTCTTAAAGGTTTTCGTGATTTTTTGCCCTCCCAGGTAAGAAAAAGAGAATATGTTTTAAACATCTTAAAAAAGGTGTTTGAGTCTTATGGCTTCCAACCCCTAGAAACCCCGGCATTAGAATATGAAGAACTATTAACCGGAAAATACGGAGCTGAAGGAGACAAGTTAATGTATAAATTTGTCGATAATGGGGAAAGGAAAGTTGCACTTAGATACGATCAAACTGTTCCCTTGGCAAGGGTAATTACTCAATATCAAAACGAGCTTACCCTTCCCTTTAAAAGGTATCAGATCCAAAACGTCTGGAGAGCGGATAACCCGCAAAAAGGTAGATATAGGGAATTCTTGCAAGTTGATGGAGACATTGTTGGAGCTTATTCCCCTTCTTCTGATGCAGAAATAATTGCAATTGTGATAAAGAGTCTACAAAATTTAGGATTCAAAAAATATAAAATTTTAATAAACGATCGGATGCTTTTTGCAAACCTTCCAAATTTGGGTATTTGCGATAAAGATATATCTGCCTTTATCAAAGCTATCGATAAGCTTAAAAAAATAGGTAAAGAAAAAGTTATTGAAGAACTTACTAAAAATGGCATTGCAAAAGAAAAAGCAGAGTATTTACTGGGTACTTTAGAGTCAGAAAAACCAACTCAAAGAATTAGCGACATATTTTTAGCACTAGATAAATTGAATATAGATATGAAATCAGTTGAATTTTTGCCGAATCTCGCAAGAGGCCTAGATTATTACACCGGTATGATTTTTGAGGTTGAAATAGAAGATTACGATGCTGGATCAATTGCTGGTGGAGGAAGATATGATAATTTAATTGGCTTGTTTGGTGGAAAAGATATTCCAGCTGTTGGCTTTGCGTTTGGATTTGACAGGGTTATCGAAGCAATGGAAAATTTAGATTTGTTTCCAAAAAATTTAAATAAAAATAACGTCTTCATTGCCTTTTCAACTGCGGAGCTACAAGATAAAGCTATAAAAATAACTTCAGAACTTAGAGACAAGGATATAAATGCTGAATATTATTTAGGAGATACAAATTTGGAAAAACAATTAAAATACGCGGACAAAAAACAAATTCCCTACTCTATTGTTGTTTTGGAAAATGAATTAAACTTTAAAGATATGCAGCAAAGAACTCAAGAAACTTTATCTTTAGAAGAAATTATTAAAAAACTTAAAAACTAACTAAATTCTGCTAGCGCTTTTGAAACATCTTCCAACGTAGTTTTTCCCAAACCTACATAATTTTCTAAGATTTGAGTTTTTTTAAGAATATTTTCTTTATTAGTTGCAAATTGATGCGGATCAGAAGTTTTTATAAAAGTATCGGTTTCTTTATCCCACTCAAATATTGTATGTCCCATCGGATTACCCTCTGCGACATAATGAACTTCGTAAACTTGAGACAATCTTCTTTTTGCATTTGCCGGCGTTGTACCAAACACTTCAATATACAAAACCAACTTAATTAAAGAGACATCCTGATCACTTATTGCGTTTTCTCTTGTTAACTGAATTATTGCATCTTCTGCGCTATCGGCATGAATACAACCTTGCAGAGAATATCCTTTTTTAACAAGTTCAAAAACCTGTTGAGATTTTTCCCCCCAAATATATCCCGGCACTACAACCGGATTAAATTCGGAAACTACTAAATATCCTCCCGGCTTCTCAACATTTAAAAGCTTTTTAGTAACTTCTAAATTATCGGAAATATAATGTAACTGCGTACTATCTCTTCTTAAACCAAGTATGGCTTTAGAAAGAGTCGATTTACCGACATTTTGATAAATTGCAGAAGTTAAAAAGGACGTCTCCTCAGCTACTGCTTCCCATAAAAATCCCGCAACCTCGGCACTTAAAGTATGATTGCTTATTAAATCCAGTATTGTAAATTTTTGTTCCATTACTTAATAAAGATAACGTAAAAAACTTTAAAACGCAAGATAATTCTTCACAAGAATTATTTAAGAATTTATGCTTAAGTTATGGCGGAGAAGAATAAGGTAAAAGGAAAAATAATTAAAAAAGGTCGTGGCCCACATATAGGATTTACGGGATTTTTTGTAGTAATTACTATTGGTCTTATTTTAATGTTTATGAATATTGGACTAAGTCTTGGTATTACTTTTAGAATCCCTACAACCAATGCGAACTTTACTCTTGCAGGTTGTTTGGGAGAAAAAAATAAAGCACTCGCCTCTTTACCAACGTATCTGACTGGAAAATTAGGCGATAATCATGATTTCATAAATCATTCAATGACTAATACAATTGGGCCAATCGAAGGCTGCTAAATAGGAATAATCGGAAACCAACCCGGCTCCCCCTCAATTGGAATATATTTTAAAATAAAATAATTTACGGAGCTTGGTGAACTAAATACTCTTGTAGACTACCATCAAATTGTCCTTTTTCTTTAGATGCATAAAAAAGAGAAACTTGTACGCCCTCTTGCCAATCAAGACTTCTACCAAAATAACTAACTAAAGAATCCATATGCGCATCAAATACTTCAGAGCTAGATCTAATTGCTACATCTGCTGCTGCCATACCAAGTGTTCTATCACCAAAATTGAATCTTGCAACTACTTTGGTGTCAGGATATTTATCTCTAGCAAGCTCTAATGCTTTTTGTAGACGCAATTCTCTATTTGTTGGAAACCAAAGTAAAACGTTATTATCTAATAAAACTCCTGTGGCTGGTTTTTTGTCTAAAAGGTATTCTTTCCAGATGCTGCTTGATGCTTCACTTCTAAAATCCTGCTCATAAAACTTAAATCCACCAAAATCTCCACCCCTAATCTTCGTTAAAGGATTCTGCTCTTGAGCTAAAACTCTTCTTCCCGACCTAGTTCCTTTACCTGTTTGTACTACTCTTTTTGCGTCTATACCTAAATAATTAGGAGCTTCTTGAGTATCTGTGTCTTCTGTCATATATAAAAGTATTATATCACTAGGACATAAAAATTGAATTTAAAATAAAACGATTGCTTCTAAATCAGCTAACTCTGATTTATATTCATCAGATAACTGACTCCAAATAAGAGTATGTGCCAAAATAGCACCCTGTTCTTTTTTCCCCACCAAAGAACCTTCGGCAAGCTGATCCTCAAGTAACAATAAAGAATCTAACTTATTAATAGTATCTTGGTCCGGAACAATACAATAATCTCTTCTATCAGGCTCATCGCCTATAATTTCAAGTTTGGGAAATTCTCGCTCTAACATCTACGTATTCTACTACATTGTTATAGGACGTGCAACTGCGTTAGTGGCTTGTTCAACCATCTTGTTTTCAAGCACAAATTAAGCTATAATTATTTTTATGAAATCAGCCGGACACCCACAATATTTCGAAAAAGCAGAAGTAGTTTGTGCAGCCTGTGGAGCTAAATTTATAACCGGCTCTACGCTAGAAACTATTCGCGTAGAACTTTGCAACAATTGTCATCCTTTTTACACAGGAGAGCAACGGTTTGTTGATACAGGTTCTAGAATCGAAAAATTCCAAAAGAAAGTAGAAACCGGAAAACTTCATGTTGCCAATAAAAAGGAGAAGGAAGTAAAGAAAGTACAAGGTGCCCCAAAGACTCTTCGAGAGATGTTATTGGAAATTCAATAGCTAAATATCCCCACAACAATGGACGATTACAGACAAACACAAATAGCCGAGCTTGATAAAAAAATTGAAGAAACAAAACTTCTTCTTGAAGACCCCCAAATGACAGAAATGGCAAAAGAGGAAATAGCTAATCTAGAAAAACAAAAAGAAGACATTCTTACGACTTTTCAAGCAAAAGAGGAAGAAACTTCCGGCGAAGATTTAGATGAAAGAAATGTAATTATTCAAATTTCCGGAGCCGCAGGCGGAGACGAGGCAACACACTGGGCTCAGGAACTTCTAAGAATGTACACCAGATTCGCAGAAAGAAAAGGGTTAAAAATTGAAAGCTTGGATGAAGATGTTATGAAAATATCAGGACACGGTGCTTTTGAAATGTTTAAATATGAAGCTGGGGTTCACAGAGTTCAAAGAATTCCAACCACCGAAAAAAGAGGAAGAGTGCATACTTCAACCGCAGCAGTTTCGGTTTTACCAGAACTTGAAGACATAGATTTACATATTAACCCAGACGATGTAAAGTTTGAAGCATTCAGAAGCGGCGGACACGGAGGGCAAAACGTTAATAAAGTTTCAACTGCCGTAAGATTAGTCCACGTTCCGTCGGGAATTGTTGTAACTTGCCAGACTCAAAGATTTCAAGCACAAAATCGGGAAATAGCACTGGAAATGCTTAGAGCAAAACTTTGGGAAATAGAAGTTGAAAAACAACACGGAGAAATCGCAGGACTTAAAGCAACACAGGTAGGAAGAGGCATGCGCTCTGAAAAAATCAGAACCTACAATTTTCCTCAAGATAGACTTACAGATCATAGAATAAATAAGAACTGGAGTAATTTAGAAGTCATTCTAGAAGGAAATATGGATAAAGTAATTGAAGATATGAAAATCCTGGAAAACGAAGTCTAAATGTATTTATTGTCTTTTTCCCTGAGATCCTCAATCTTATCAATATGATTTTCTAAAATAATCTTAGCAATCTGTCTTCCACCAGCTAGATGAGGCAATATTACATAATCTGCTCCCTCTTTATACAAAATTTTTGCATCCCGAGAATCAAGTGCCATCATTACTACTTTTGCACGTCTATTTTCGTGTTTTAGTTCTTTCAACAAGAGAACATTATCATCCGTGTCGGGAATTGTTGAAATTACCAGTTTTGCATTATCTATTTGTACCCTTTGCTGAATATCTAAATCAGATATATCACCAAAAACCCGATGAACATTCTTCTTTTCAAATTTCTTAACAACACTTGGATCAAAGTCAACAACTATCACTTCCATATCTCTGTCTTCTAACGCTTCAATAATACTCTCTCCCATTTGATCTCCACCTATTACAACTACGTGTCCTTTTATATTTTCTAAGTTTTCATCAATTTCAAATATCTCATCTTTTTTAAGATTTGCTCTTTCCATAAAATCTATTTTTCCCGCAAAAATTCTATAAAGGCTTTTCCAATGAGAAATCATGTAGGTTGAAGTAGCAAAAGTGATAAGACCAACCATCGTAATAAGTGAAACCGTATTTTGATTAATATGACCAAGCTTAAGACCCAAAAACACCAAAATTAGAGAAAATTCCGATACTTGAGAAAGAGAAACTCCGGTTAAAAAAGCCGTTCTTTTTCTATAACCTAAGATACTAAAAATAAGCATAACCAAAAATGGTTTTACTAATAAAACGAATATTGACAAAAAAATTGCAGGAATTATAATCTGAGAAATATTGGCAAAAGACATCTGAATTCCTAAAAGAACAAAAAATATTACTATAAAAAAGTCTCTTAATATTTTAGCTTTGGCAATTATCTGATAATTTACTAAAGAGTTAGCTAGGGCAACCCCTGCTAAAAACCCTCCGATTTCAATTGAAAATCCAACAAATTTAGAGCTAACAACCGCAGCCAAACCAAAAACCCAAGCTAAGCTTACTAGAAATAATGTTTCAGGAGATTTTGCGATAAATTCAAAAACCTTAGGGAAAATATTCTTGCTTAAATATGCAATTGCACCAAAGAGAACTGCGGCCTTTACAAAAATTAGACCAAGCGGCAAAATATCTATTCCACCACCCTTTTGTGTGTCAAATCCAGAAAGAAAAATAAGAAAAATGATTGCAAAAATATCTTGAAACAAAAGAATTCCCAAAGAAAATTTTGCATGTAAACTGTGCAACTCTCTTTGATCTGACAAAAGTTTTACTACGACTATCGTTGATGAAAATGTGAGCGCAGTTGCAACATAAAAGGAGGTAATCGTGTCAAATTTAAAAAAGGAGGAAATTAAAAATCCCAAGATAAATGTTCCAAATATCTGAGTTAAAGATGACAGAATTAATGCTTTACCCAAAGACATTAATTCCGAAACTCTTATTTCAAGCCCTATCATAAACAAAAGGAGTGTTACTCCAACTTGAGACATGGTTTGTAACACATCTTTACTTGAGGCTGTAAAAAAGTGGAATGAAGCAATTAATATTCCCGTAAGAATATATGCTAAAATCTCAGGCTGTCTGAAGAATCTGAAAACTAAAGAAAAAAATGCCGCTATGCAAATAATAACTGTTAGGTCTAAAAATATATTAGCCATTAATTATTTATAACAGGCTTAGCTCTTTCTCGTCAATTAAGATACATTATTTCTTCTTCCAATTCTATTCCGAATTTTTCTTTTACTTTGTCTTTTGCTAAATTAATTAAACTTACAACATCATCGTATTTTGCATTTCCTACATTCACAATAAAATTGGGGTGTTTTTCGGAAATTTGAGCATCACCAACTCGAATCCCTTTTAGATCACAAAGATATAAAAGTTTTGCAACCGGAATTACAGGAAATGGGTCATCTTTAATATATTGCATTAGATCAGATTTCAAATTTTCTGGAATTTTTTCAAGCGGAACGTTTTTAAATGTGCTTCCAATACTTGGCTTATCCATTGGATGTTTTTCGTTTCGATAATTAATCTTTTCCTGAACAAGTTTTTTTATCGTTTCTTTGTCGCCATTTTTTAACGCAAAAATAACGGAAATTATTATTTCGTTTTTTGCAAACGTTTTAAAGATACTGGTTCGATAACCGAATTCACACTCGCTATTACTTCTTATTTTTTCCTCAAGAGTATCCAAATTAATACTCAAAACTTTCTTTACGCTGTCTTTGCTTTCACCTTTAAATGCACCCGCATTTCCCCTAACAGCCCCTCCGATAGTACCGGGCAATCCTCCTGCCCATTCAAAACCGGAAAGCGAATTTTCAATACAAAAATTCAAAAAATCAGAAACTAAAACTCCGGCACCAACAACAACTTCTTCTCCCCTCTTTTCATTTCCCAAGATGTTATTATGAATAACCAATCCGTGAAAACCTCGTTCACTGATTAAAATATTGGTCCCTTTTCCCAAAGTAAATATCTTACCCTTATTTCCCCACTCACTTAAACCCTCCAAAAGCTCTTCTTTTGAATTAATCTCGAGAAAATTAGCTGCATTTCCACCTATTTTATAATTGCTGTAGTCCTTAAGAGGTACATTTTGTCTAATCATAAAGTATTAAGACTATTTTAGAAGTTCTAGGACAGCTTTTTCAAGTTGAGTATCACGGGCTGGATTTTTTGCATCAAGACTTACCGAAACATCGGGCGTCAGCCCTTTCCCATGCACCCAAGCTCCCTTTGGAGTAAGCCATTTAGCAATTGTGACATGAAGTCCCGATCCCCCGCCCAAATCTTCTGCTGCCTGTACTGTTCCCTTACCGTATGATGTTTCTCCGATTAATTTTGCTCTTCCATAATCTTGTAATGCTCCGGAAACAATTTCCGAGGCAGATGCGCTTCCCTTGTTAATTAAAACAACAAGCTTTGGGGTTAATAATATCCCATCTCTTTGAGCGAGTAAGTCGGTCTTAGAATTTCCGTTATCCTCCGACACCACAACTTTTCCTTTTTGAATAAATTCAGAGGCAATAAAAGTTGCATCTGTTAAATAGCCTCCCGGATTATTCCTTAAGTCAAAAACTATTCCCTTAACATTTTTATTCTGACTAATTTTATCGGCTAGTCCTTTTACCAAGGTTAACCATTCCTGATTCGTATTGTCACCAAATTGTGAAAGTCTAATGTAAGCAAATTGTGCGCAATCTGAAGCTGTGCAAGCGTCACCTTTTGCTACAACCGAACAGGTCCCATTTGAACACTTAGCATTCCGTAGGTCCATTACAACGCTTTTTACGGTAATTACGTCTCTGGTAATTTTTACGTCCTTTTTTTCCTTGGCATCTTTGTGAATAATTGTAATCCTTACATCTGTTCCCTTTGTTCCCCTAATCTTATCAACCGCCTGAGAAAGGCTCCAGTTGGCAGTAGATTGACCATCAACAGCGATAATTATGTCTCCCGGCTTTATACCTGCTTTTTCGGCCGGACTTCCATCTAGAGGAGAAATAACCAATATGTCTTTGTTATCATTTGTTCCAAGCTCTGCGCCAATTCCGGAGAACTGCCCTGCCAAACCTTGTTTAAAATTGGTATTTTGAACTGGAGGAAGATATAGAGTAAACGGATCACCTAAACTTTGAACCATTCCCGCTATTGCTCCATTTAACATTTTTTGTTGATCCAATTTTGATTTATCATAGTAATTTGCTAAAACTTTTTGCCAAACAATCCAAAAGGGACCAAAATCTACATTCGAAACCGCAACGGGCGGCTCTTTTGAAGAAATATTCAAAATTGGTTTATAATTTTTCCAATCTAAATTTACTTTATTTAATCCGAAATAATATCCACCTAAAAATGCGATGGCAATTATTAAAATTACTTGAAAAATATTAAATTTTTTATTCATAAAATAACTATATTTTTATTTTCCCCGTTTAGGTAAACTTTTTTACTTTTACTTTTTACCAGTTTATCAAAATCTTCTTTAGAAACAATCGCTAAGCTTATATCGATTGGCTTTTCCGCTAAATCAATAAAATCCGTATCTTCAATTTCTGTTGTAATTATCCCTACTACGTCAAGTCCAATTGCTTTAAATAAAGAAATTTTATCAATTGATTTTAAAATTAATATCTTATCTTCTACGTCTTTATCCAAATTTTCCAAAGACTCAATATGCAAAAGTTCACCCGTATTTTCTTTTCCAAGACTGTCAATAGCAACTAAAACATTTTTATCTGTTTTAATCACAATTTTTTCATTATTACAAAAATCTATAATTCCTTCAACTGGCGAAATTATCGTCTCGGGATTACCTACACTTGGACTTTTGATTACTAAATTCCCTTTTTCCTCATCAATTTTTATGACAGTTCCTGATAATTCGCTTAAAACTTGTTTAGAGCCCATTCCTAAAGCGCCCTTTTTTACCGCAACTATATCTCCTTTTTCTACCAAATCGCCTAAGTTTTTTTTAAGAAATTGGGAAATCTTAGCTGGTGGCACGCTTAATTGCAAGGAAATATTGATAGCAGTTTCACCGTACAAATTCTCTTTTTCTGCTAAAATATCACCCTCTGATACTTTGTCTTTAACAGAAATTTTAGGATTAAATCCATTTGGAAGGATTATCGGCAGCAAAGTCATTTTTAAATTTTAAATGGAAACCACAAATGGCAAAAGAGCCAAGTGCCTTGCGTGTTTTATAGAAAGCGCAACTCTTTTTTGATGTTTTGAACAAAGACCACTTCTAAGTTTTGGGACAATTTTTGCCCTATCGGTTATAAATCTATTTAATACTGCTATGTCTTCAAAAGTTGGTTCTTTTTTTTCTGCACAGAAAAAACATTTTTTTGGTGCATTATTTTTTAAATTCTTTTTAATTATTCTTCTCTTCTTTTTTGGCATATTTTAAAAAGGTATATCATCTGGCGCTATTTCTTCTTCAGCTGGCGCCTCTTCTTGTGCTGATTCATCTTTTTCAATTTTTTCAACTTTCTCAACTTTTTTTGCTTTCTTTGGCTCTTCATCAGACACTGGCTCACTAACAGTATGACTCTCTTCTCCTGGTTTTCGACTGTCAAGTAAAATCATGTCGTTGATTACGATTTCTGTGGTTTGTTTTTGTGTTCCATCCTGCGCATTCCAACTTCTGGTTAAAAGCCTACCTTCTACAAAAACTTTTCTACCCTTAGTAAGAAATTGTGAACATAATTCCGCTAACTTATTCCAAGCAACAATTCTGTGAAATTCAACTTCATCTTTTTTCTCTCCGGTATCGGTTGTCCAAGACCTATTTGTTGCAACTGAAAAAGAACAAACCGCACTACCACTAGGAGTATATCTAAGCTCTGGATCTCTGGTTAAATTTCCGATTAATTGAACTCTATTTAAACTTCTTGCCATATATTTTATCCCTTTGGGATTATTTAATTCTTAAAAGTAAATGTCTTAAAACTTCATCTGCTGCCAAAAGTCTTTTTTCTAAATCTTTAGAAAATTCTTCTGTTAATTCAAAAAGATAATTTACATAAAATCCGGAATTTTCTCTTTTTATAGAATAAGAAAGAGGCTTATCCCCCAACATATCTTCCTTAGTAAACTTGGCACCTTTTACCCAAGATTTTACTGTTTCTAAAAATTTTTTCCTGTTTACCTCTGTTAAAGATGATTTTAAAACCAAAACTAACTGATAATTTCTCATGTCGGGTTTAATATTACCATACTGGGCATTTTGAAGCAAGAATTAAATTAAGCAGCCTGTTTTAATTGAACTGCGACCAAATTTCCTCCGGGATGAGCTCCTTCATGCTCACCTGAATATCTTCGGGAAAAAACTAATCTATTTGCCGCGTCCACATATGTGTCTCTTCTTATTGCTTGAATATTTTCAGGCCTGATGCCTGCTTGAATTGCTTGCATCTCAAAAGCACTTAGAATATCAACATATCTTTTCTCGGTAGGGTCATCTGTTTGTTTTGAAGTTATAAAGGGACCCCAGTTTCTTTCGATAATTCCATTTGCTCTTTCTTTAATCTCATTTCCAACTTTCCATTCCTGAGAAATATAATAATTCTCTTGAGAAACTCCAGGAAAAACAGTAATTATGGCTTTTGACAAATCAACTCCCAATTCATCCTGTAAATACCATAATCCTTGTCTAGTCATTCCAGCGTTGGTTGCGTCTGCTCCGCTATGGTCTATTGCCACCAAAGGATTCCCAAATTTATCTTTACAATAAATAACTGCAACAGGACAATCCGCAGGTTTTATCATTAAAGTAACTTGGGAATCTCTGGTATAAACCATATTGCCAACCACTTTTGTCTTATCTTTTAAAGTATCCAAATCAACTTCTTCAATCTGAGCATCTGTTCCTTCAAATTTTCCCAAAACCTGAATTATTGGACCAGTAAAACCTTGGGAATCTAAAAATTCTCTGGTATTTCTTTCTCCTGTTACTTCACTTTCTGTTGATTTATCAAAAAAAACCGCGGACATATTAGGCGAATCTTTTCCATAAGAAAATCTAGCTAAAACAGGCTTCCCTTCCAAGCTTTCAAGTTTTGAAAAAAGTCCCACTCTGTTTTCAAACCCAGGAACATATTCAATTTCTGTCAGTTCCTCAACTCTAGTTAAACCTTCTGCCACTTCTGCTTCTCTTATTGCAAATTTTTGCTCTATCCGGTCTTCCATATTAACTTCCAATCTTGAATTCTACTACATCACCATCTTGCATTACATAATCTTTTCCTTCTAAAAGCGCTTTTCCGTGCTCGCGGCTTCTCTTCCAACCATTAAATTCTACAAAATCTTTAAAGTGAACGACTTCTGCTTTAATAAATTTTTTCATAAAATCTGTGTGAATTTCTCCGGCGGAAATTAAAGCAGTTGAACCTTTTTTAATAGTCCACGCCCTTATTTCTTTTTCTCCACAAGTTAAGTAAGAAATTAAATTTAGCATTTTATAACCTTCCTGTATTACTCTTTCTAGTCCCGAATGCTCAACTCCTAAGGTTTTAAGATAGTCTTTTTGTTCTTCTTCATTTAACTCCGCGAGTTCTGATTCTGTTTTTGCACAAACTGCAATAACGTCCGGTCCAAAATCTTTACTAAGATCTTCTTCGTCTACATTTGCGATGACAAACATCGGCTTATTGGTCAAGAGTTGAAGACTGGTAGTGGCGATTCTTTCTTCTTCTGTTAATAAAACATCTTTTGCAAGACTTCCCTGATTTAGTGCAGGAATTAATTTTTGTACCGCGCTCCACCTATACAAATCCTCTTTCGTGGGAGCTTTTTTAGGCTCTCTTTGATTTTGCAAAGTTTCCAAATCAGCCAAAATTAATTCTGCATTAACAACTTCGAAATCATCTTTCGCATTGCTTGATGAATCACTTCTTACAACGTTATCATCCTTAAAATGTCTTACCACTTGAGCAATTGCGTTAACCTCTCTGATGTGTGATAAGAATTTATTTCCCAAACCTTCTCCCTGACTTGCACCCTTAACAAGGCCTGCAATATCGACAAAAGAGACAGTTGCAGGAATAATTGGTGGCTCCTTCGGCATTTTATGTTCTTCTTTAGTAATTTCTGCTAACTTTAAAAGTCTTTCATCAGGAACAGGAACAATCCCAATGTTTGGTTCTATGGTTGCAAAAGGATAATTTGCCACAAAAGCAGTTTGTTTTTTTAACAAGGCGTTAAACAGTGTCGACTTCCCAACATTTGGTAATCCAACAATCCCAATCGAAAGATTCATAAGAGAATTATATCAGAATCTTTTTTAACCTACTGTACTTTCGCTTTTTACAGGCGTCAAATAGTAATTAAAATTACATACTGCCTATAAAATTGATATATAATAAAATTATGAAAAAGGTCAAAGGATTCTCTGAAGCAGAAAAAACGGCAATGAAAGACCGCGTAGAAGAACTGAAAAGAGACAAAAAAGATGGAGAAAAAGCAGTTCTTGAAAAAATTGAACAGATGCCTGAACCAGACCGCAGCTTAGCTAAAAAACTTCATGCTCTTATTAAAAAAACAGCGCCAACATTAACTTCCAGAACTTGGTATGGAATGCCAGCATATGCAAATAAAGAGGATAAGGTTATCTGCTTTTTCCAAAACGCCAGTAAGTTTAAAGTAAGATACGCAACTCTTGGCTTTTCCGATGTGGCGAATCTTGATGAGGACGATATGTGGCCGACTTCCTTTGCTCTGAAAAAGCTAACTTCCACAGAAGAAGAAAAAATTACTGCGCTAATAAATAAAGCAATAAATTAAAAACTAGATATCCCCCTTAAGGTATTTTTGGCGTAATTCTTCCGGAAATTTTTCTATTGAATATCTAAGTGCAGTTCTACCCATTTTTTTATAATGTTTTTGTAAAAAATTCTTCTCCTGCCTTAAATCTCTTTTGCCAATTTCTCTTAACATCCAGCCGACTGCTTTTTGTATTAAATCTTCTTTGTCTTCAATTAACATTTCCGCAATTTTTAATGATGTTTCAAAATTTTTATCTCTTATGAATTCAAAAGTGGAAATTATTGATATTCTTTTTTCCCAAAGATTACTACTCTTGGCCAATTTTAATAGAACATCTTTAGGTTTATCAATTAGATATCTACCAACGATTTCGTGCGAAGATAAATCAACTAAATCCCAATTATTTATATACTTGGTATTCTTTAAATAAAATTCATAAATTTTCTTTCTGTCTTGAAGATTTTTTTTGAAGTTATGAACCAGTATTAAAAGCGCGATTAATCTTTCTTCATGGATTTTAGACTTTAATAACTCCTGAATTTCTTTAAATTGAAGATTTTTATATTTTATTGCGATTTCTCGAGACTGAGGAACAGTTAATCCTGCAAATATATCCCCTTCTCCGTATTCTCCTTTTCTTGTTTTAAAAAACCCTTGCAAAAGTACGGCTTTCTTTTTATTCGATAATTTTTCAACTTCTTTTTTTAAATCTTTAAGCATAAATGTGATTTAAATTTACTACCACATTTATTTCTTGTCAACTTATTTAAAATTTGGTTATATTTGTAATTCAAATCACATCCATTAATTGTTAAAAATATTAAAGTTATTTTTAAGAAAGGAGGTAAATAAAATGAAGACAATGACTTGTCGACAAATGGGTGGACCCTGCGATGCTTCAATTTCCGGTGAAAGTGCTGAAGAAATGATGACAAACGGAGCAGCTCATATTTCATCAATGGATGACGAAGGACACAAAAAGGCTGTAGAAATGATGGAAGAAATGCAAAACAATCCAGATGCTGGAAAAGTATGGAATGAAGATTTTGCTAAAAAATTTGCAGAACTTCCGGAAGCCTAAATTATTTTTTTCGGGTTAACAAAAATATATTCAACAGTAATACTGTCATTAAACCGATGTAAGAAAATATTTGAACATTTGTTCCTTTAAAATTCTCATCAATTCCGTTATATGTCAACCACAAGATAAAGACAACATTTCCTAGTATTGCAATTACTTTAAGATTCTTCATAAATTACAAACTATCTTCTTGGTGTATCTAGCTCTACCTGAACGTATTTTGCCGATGGAACTTCCAATTGAATCCTGTCTTTAATTTCATCTGTTAGTTTTTCTAATTCTCTTGTTCCAAGTCTTGATTTCATGTGCACAAACATATTTACTAAAAGTTTTTCAGATCCCAAGTGCAATGTTTTTATTTCCAAAACTTCGTCTACCTCCTCTATCTCCAAAGCGGCATTCTTTATTCTTTGCTCAGTTTCCACCGAAGCGCTTTTACCAATTAAAAGTTCTCTTATTCCAAGTACTAAAAAAATTGCAAATATTGCCAACACAATTCCAATAACCATTGCTCCTAAACCGTCAAATCGTTGGTCTCCAGTAAAAGCATAAATTCCAAGAGCAATAGCCCCCAAAAGCGATGCGCAAGTTCCCATTAAATCTAAAATAAAAGTAGTTTTAGTTTCGACTAAAGAAGATCGGAAAAAAATTTTAAATATTAGTTTTGCCGGTCTTCTTCTTAAAAGACGCATAAAACTTAATGTAAAACCATATCCGTTAGTAAAAAAAGTCAAAATTAAAATAAATATAGCCAAATTAATATCTCTTATCGGCTCAGGGTGAAAAAACCTTTGCCAACCAAAATAAAATGATAAAGTAGATGTTAATCCAAACATTACTAACGCCGATAAAAGACTCCAAAAATAAATTTCGGTTCCGTAACCGAATGGATGAATTTTATCTTCTTTTTGATTTGAACGGAAAAATCCTATTAACAAAAATCCCGAGGATGCTAAATCGGATATCCCTTCTAAAAATTGGGTAAACATTATTATGCTCCCGGAAAGAATTGCAACTGAAAAATTTAATACTACATCCAGAACATCTACTAAAAATGACGTAATAATTACTCTTTTTGAAGATATTCTTTGCTCTTTTAAAACTTCTGAAGATTTATCCATTAATTTATTATAGCAATAATTTGTTATTAATTTTTAGCTTGCACTAGCGCATCTGTTAAAGATGCAATAAATGCCGGAGACGTAGCTGAAGCGCCCGAAACTCCACTTACGTTTGCACTCTGTGCTTGTATTGCTTCCTGTTTTAATAAAGGTATTGCCTGAGAATTTATACTACGTGAAGTTCCATTATCATTTGGATATTGCAGAAAAATCACATCTGTAATTTTTCCACCGTTTATAATTGCTTGCACCTGAATATTTCCATAATATGCATCTTGAACACTTCCCGTAAAGCTTCCATTTTTATACATTCCCGCGGACACTGGCGTGGTTGTTGGAAGTAGTGGTGGATTTGTTAAAGCAATTGTTGGAAGGGGTTTATTTATATTTTGAACGGGCTTTGTGGCTTCCGACGGTGTTGGCGTTTCGGTTAAAAAGGGAGTTGGACTTAATTGATTCGGCTTAATACTTACAACAATATCATCACCTAATTTTGCGTTCCTAAGCCAAACTAAAAAAAATAAAACAGACAAAACCGTGGTAATTTGAAAATATTTTCTCATTATAATACTTAATTATTGTACATAATTTTCTTGAAATTTTCCTGAAATGATTATAATTACTCTCGGGGACTTTCTTCCGTATGATTCTGATTAAAATTTGAGCTATCTTCTTTTTCCACTTCTTTTCGTCTGTCCTCTGTTTGTCTTAAAATATGCTCTATTTCTAATTTACTACCATCAGACGCTACTCTACTTGCATCCCGAAGATTATCTCCACTCTCTTTAATTATTTTATTGTTAACAACTTTATTGTCACTTAATTCATTCTCATAATCTTTTATAGCATTTATTAAATTAGTTGAATTTTTCTTATTCCTTGGATCTGACAGTAATTTTACCTCCTGACTTCTCCTTTTTAATATTTCTCCCTTAAATGACGGGCTTACTTTCCTAGCAATATCTTCTGATATTCTTTTTACAGGATATAACGGTTGTCCGGGAAGACTATCCTGTGCACTAACAAGTGTTGAAAAACTTATAAAAAATAATATTACCAAGACGTAGGCAAAAAGTTGTCTATGAAGAGAAAAAAAGTTTTTTGAAGTATTTTTTTGTCTTAAAAATTTAGTCTTTATTTCAAAGGACCTTTCTATTTTTATTGAGTTTGAAAAATTCTTTGATAAAAGTGCCAGCTCTTCCGCTTCTTTATCTGTTGCACCCTCTTGTTTTAATTCTAGAATTAATTTATCTAAATCGTTACTCATTTTATTAATATTTCTTTTAATTTCTTAAGTCCTCTAAATTGTAATACTCTTATATTTACTTCTGTTGTGTCTAAAATTTCGGCAGCCTCTTTTGCAGATAAATCATCTACGAATCTTAATAACACAACCTCTTTTAGATTCTCTGGTAAAAATTTAAGGGCATTGTTAATTTTTCTTAAATTTTCATCTTTATGAATTCTCTCTATTAAATCTTCATCATAAGATGGCTCAAGGCCCATTTCTACTGTTTCTTCCAAAGAAACTTTTTTACCGTTTTTATGTTTTCTATAATGGTCTATTAAAATATTTTTGGCTGTTTTATACAATAATGCTTGTATAAAATCATGCTTTAGCTTTTTCCAATTTTTCCAAATTCTTAAAAAGGCTTCGCTCGTAATATCCTCTGAAAGATAAGGATCTGAGGTACTTAAGTATATGTACCTGTAAATTTTGTCCGAATATTTTATGTAAATAGTTTCGAATTCTTTTGAAAATTGCATCAAACATATTTTATCACACCAATATATGTAACGAATATTTTTGTGTTTCGTTATAAATTTTGTTATGAACAAAACAATCACCATATTATTCTTAGCATTACTACTTATACTTACGCAAAATAAGACTCTTTCACTTGCCCAAACTAAATCTACAAATATTAATAATCAAATTGCAATCAGTGATGATTCAGATAAAGTTGAGATTTCAGATGATAATCACGGCAATTTAAACAGTGCGTCAAACACTAATAAAAATGACTATGAGAATGAATCTGAGGATGATAGTATTAACGGAAGAAAAATTGTTGCCAAACCTGCTTTATCGCTACCTCTACTAAAAGTGACTCCAACTGTTACTATTACTCCAACAACTACTCCTACTACGCCAGCTCTTGGAGTTTCTGGTAACTCATCTGATAACATAGTCGTAACCCCTACACCTACTACCCAACAGTTAAGCCTACAGGATTCTAAAACAGAAAGTCCAAGCGCAGGTTTTGATTTTATGAAAGAAATAGAAAAACTTTTAATTTCTTTAAAAAAGATCATCTTTAATACTCTAGGTTAAATTAATAACTTGCTGTTAATATGAATACTGTCCTTGGGGCCTTAAAAGATATAATTAGTTTTATAAAATATTTCTACTTCGGAGAGATAATTTGACTCAAACTTTCTCTACATAACCAGGGAAAAAGTCTGTAATAATTTGCCTTCTTGATATATGTAAGCTTTTTAAAGTCTTCTCAAAATTCTGAACCATTAATTGCGGTCCGGAAATATAATATGTACGGTTTTTATAATCCGGCATTTCTTCGGCAATCATTTCTTGAGTAATATATCCAACTTTCCCTGACCAACTTTGGGGAATATTGTCTTTATCTGTTAATGTAAAAATTGTTTTTACCCCATTTGCAACTGCAGTATTCAGAGTATCTATAAAAAGAATCTCATTTGCTGTTCTGTTTGAGTAAAACAAAACAATATTTACTGAGAGATTTTTATCGGTAATGTACTTAATCATACTTCTAAATGGCGCTATTCCAACTCCCCCTGCAACAAATACCAGAGGCTTTTTTAAATCTTTTGGCAAGGTAAAATCTCCTGCCAATTGAGATGCAATAATTTTGTTTCCCTGCATTATACCCAACAGTTCTTTTTTATATGTACTTGATGGATCATAAAACTTAACTGTCATAAATATATCGCTCTCCGTTGGAGATGAGGCAATACTAAAATACCTTCTATTTCCTCTCGAATCAGTGTTTTTATGAGGAAGAGTCCATTCCATGTACTGCCCTGGGATAAACTTAAAATCAGGCGTTCTATCGAATGCAAAAGCATAAGTGTCAGGTGATAATTGTTTTTTCCATTTTAAAGATAAATCTAATCTATAATTCGAACTTATAAAATACGAAAACACATTACCTATAATTAAGGCCATTTCGGGCGTAAAACCAAAGCTAATTAACCTAAGTTGCGGCGTTGCGTATAAAATAGCAACTAAATATCCATAATATCCCTGAAGCTTATTTGTTGTGGGAGAAGTCATGGGCTCTGTTAACATTACAAAAGTAAAGAAAAATAAAGCAGAATCTAATACACTTAACTTCCAGGTCGTTAATACGGATATTAAAGATGCAGAATGTAACAATGATCCGATTGTAAGTACTAAAAGATAAACTATTAAAAAACTAAAGACTAATTTTTCTCTTCTAATTTTTCTTACCAGCAAAAGTCCACCAATAAAAACAAATGGCAACATTATTGGCGTACCTACCCACCAGGTTGCGCTGTTATTAGTTAAAAGCGCAATAATAACAACTGCCGCGGCAGCAGGATTGAATAAATGTCTTTTCTCCACGGTTAAAAGATATTTAACACCCATCGCAAAGACAGACGCTTCAATTAAAAATTTAAGATTAGTAGGAAATGAAAGTGGAATTATTAAAGCTAAAATAAGTGCCGTAATAAAAACAGACTCTACATTAGTAATTGCATTAAATAGTTTCGCTAGTAAAAAATTTGAAGCAAAACAAACAACTACCAAAATTAGTGAACTGATAATTATATCTAGTGGACTAAAGGGTAAAAAATGAAAAAAGCCAAAAAGAATCGATATTAAAATTAATACGATTAAATAATACAGAGTTAATCTGTACATTGTTACCTTATTTAAAAGCGAGTCGATTAATTCCATATTTAATTAGTGTACCTACTAAAACCTTCGGTATAAACTGCCTGCTTATCCCTCCTTATAATATAACTCTCAAATCCCTTTAACGTTACTATAAAGTCTAAACCTTTTTCTCCCATCGCAAATATTGCCGTTGCGAATCTGTCTGCTTCGTAAACATTTGGACCGATTACCGTAACGCTAACAATTTCACCAACATTATCTTTATTCTTTGGATTATAAATATGCCCCCCTCTTATATAGTTTCCCGAAGTTGCAATTCCTTTATCGCTTAATTTTACAATCTTTATTATTTCTTTTATGTTAAACGGATTTTGAATCCCAATTTTCCATTCTTTTCCCTTTTCATCTTTCCCATAAACCTGTATGTCTCCGGCAATTTCAACATAGATATTTTTATATCCCTTTTTAAGTAATTTTTTCGCTCCCTCATTAATTGCGTATCCTTTGACAACTCCCGAAGGATCTAAAATTCCTTTATTATTAATATCAAAAAATCCATTTGTTTCCTGTTTTGTTTTTTCACACAAAAAAAGAATATTCTTCATTTCCTTACTATAATCTGATTCTTTTAGCTCTCCTCTGTTAATCTGAGAAATTTCACTGTCTTTTTTGTAAGTACTAAATTTTTTGTCAATATAGTGAAAATACGAAAAAACTTCATTAATATCTTCTTCTTTTATATCTCTATCAGCAACCTGTATCGTAACAGGCATACTCATAATGATTGCGGTTTTTTTCATTCGTTCTTTAAGATAAAAAAATTCTATTCTTCCAATTCTTTGGCGGCGTTTCGATAAGCACAATAATCACAAGCTGATAAAGAATTTGGAATTGTGCTTAAATTTAGACATTTATAAGCATCTTCAACCGTTTTGCCAACCCAAGAATCATCTCCAATATATGGAATAATTTTTATATCAAACTCAAGTTTTGCATCAAAACCTTCGGCATCTGTTTTTCCGT
>JBBRCK010000006.1:0-63855 GCA_038205015.1 Candidatus Levyibacteriota bacterium
TATCATTATACGATATGAAAGAAGACTTACTCAAGGACTTAAATATGTATCACGACGTTAATCTCTATCTAGAAAGAAAGTATAAAAAATTTATTGAAGAATAAAGTTATGGCAATTAATCTATCTATCCTTAATAAAGAACAAAGAGAAGCAGTTACCTCAGTTGAAGGACCATGTTTAATATTAGCAGGTGCGGGGTCTGGAAAAACAAGAGTTCTTACTTATAGAACTGCTTATTTAATTGATAGTGGTATTCCGGATGAAAATATTTTACTAACCACCTTCACAAATAAAGCAGCCGGCGAAATGAAAGAAAGAATATCAAAACTTCTTGGAACAAAACATTCTGTTTTTGTTGCCACTTTTCACTCACTTTGTGCAAAATTATTAAGAATTGAAGGAAATTACATCGGAATTCCAAAAAATTTTCTAATCTACGACAGTCAAGATCAAAAAGACGCAATAAAGGAGGCATTTAACATTTTAGGGTTATCTATAAAAGAATATAAACCCTCCTCAATTCTTAACACCATTTCTCAAGCTAAAAATGAATTAATAGACGAAACTGCATATCCGACTTTTGCCAGAGGACATTTTCAAGAAGTAGTTTCCAGGGTTTATGTAGTTTATCAAAAATTACTAAAAGAAAATGCAGCTCTGGACTTTGATGATTTAATCTTAAAAACCGTTGAGCTTTTTAGGAAAAACCCCGATGTTTTAGAAAAATATCAAAATAAATTTCAATACATCCTTGTAGATGAATACCAAGATACGAATCATGCACAATATTTACTTACAAAACTGCTCAGTCAAAAATGGAATAACATTTGTGTTGTCGGAGATTTTTCTCAAAGCATATATAGCTTTAGAGGCGCAGATTTCTTAAATCTTACTAAATTTAAAGAAGATTTTAAAAACTCAAAAACATTTTCCCTTTCACAAAACTACAGATCAACTCAAAAAATTTTAGACAGCGCTTCTGCGGTTATTTCTAAAAACAATTCGCACCCTGTGCTAAAACTTTGGACAGAAAATAAACAAGGAGAAGATATATCTATATTTGAATCAATAAATGAACAAAAAGAAGCAGAATTTGTAGTTGAAAATATTTTAAAAATAATGGAGGAAAGACCATCTCTTAAATTCTATGACTTTGCCACACTTTACAGGACAAATGCTCAATCAAGACTTTTGGAAGAAATGTTTATTCACCAAGGCATTCCCTATATTCTAATCGGTGGAACAAGATTTTATGAAAGAAAAGAAATAAAAGACGTTTTAGCATATCTTAAAATCTTATCTAACTCCAAAGACAAAGTTTCCTTAAAAAGAATTGAAAAAATTGGAAAAGGAAAATTTGCTAAATTCCTGGAATTTGAAAAAAAATTTAGAGAAAAAGGAGAAGAAAAAACAATCGATATTTTGGATGATGTCATAAAAGCTTGTGATTATTTATCGCTATATGATGAAAAAGACGAGGAAGACCTAGGAAGACTTGAAAACATAAAAGAGCTTCGCTCTGTTGCAGTAGCTTTTCCCGACCTAACTATATTTTTAGAGAATGTTTCTTTGGTTGAACAGGAATATATTCCAGACCATGTTAAAGAAGAACAAGGGAAAAAAGATGCTGTCAATTTGATGACACTACACGCCGCAAAAGGCTTGGAATTTGCTGTTGTCTTTATGGTTGGAATGGAAGAAGGGCTTTTTCCACACTCAAGAAGTATAATGGATAAAAATGAACTTGAAGAAGAAAGAAGACTTTGCTATGTTGGAATGACTAGGGCAAAAGAAAAACTTTTTATGACTTATTCAAGAAAAAGACTTTTCTTTGGACAGAAAACAAACAATATTGTTTCAAGATTTTTACTTGAATTGCCAGAAGGAATTCTTGAAAAGGGACTTAGAAAAATATCACTCGATGTTCCTGATTACTTATGAAAAATAATCTCTCTCACCCCTTACAATCCAAAGAATGGGCAAATTTTAGGTTAAAAACCGGAGTTAAATCCGGCGTAGTTGATAATTTATTTATTACACTTCATCCCGTACCTTTTACAAATTTTACAATTGGCTATCTTCCTAAAGGACCTGATTTAACCGAAAAAATAATCAAAGAACTTAAAGATTTTGGAAAAATACAAAATTGTATTTTTATTCAAATTGAACCTAATATTGAAAATATTCCCGGTAAAAAATATAAATTTAAAGATTTAAAAGAATCTGCTCGTCCACTTTTTACAAAATATTCTTTTATCCTAGATTTAACCAAATCAGATGAAGAACTCTTTAAAAATATGTCTTCAAAAACTCGCTATAACATTAGGCTTGCCGAGAAAAGGGGAGTTAGGGTAATGGAAGATAATTCCGAAAAAGCTTTCAAAGAATATTTGCGTTTAACCAAAGAGACTACTAAAAGACAAAAATTTTATGCGCATAGCGAAAACTATCATAAGCTAATGTGGGAAACGCTTAAGCAAAGTGGAGAAATTGATAAGGAAAAACTTTCAGCTCATTTGCTTAAAGCAGTATTTGATAATCAGACTTTGGCAACTTGGATTTTATTTGTTTATAAAGACAAACTTTATTATCCATACGGTGCGTCCAGCACTATTCATAGGGAACTGATGGCCTCTAACTTAATGATGTGGGAGGCAATAAAATTTGGTAAAAAACTTGGGCTTAAAGAATTTGATATGTGGGGCGCATTGGGAAAAGACCCTAATCAAAATGACCCATGGTATGGATTCCATAAATTTAAAGAGGGGTATGGAGCAAGACATGCCGAATTCGTAGGAAGCTATGACTTAGTTATCAATAATGTTGTTTATTTAATTTATAAGTTATTAAACAATATTCGATGGGTAATTTTAAAAGTTAAATAACATAAAGTCTTAATTTATTTTTCTTATCTTCTTCTTTTAAGGGTAAATTAATTTCATAAACAAAACTTACAATTCTTGTTCCTTTTTTTAATTCTTTTTTAAACTTGGGAATTAATTTTTCTAAGGTTTTAGGGACTAAATATACAAAAACAACATCTGCGTCTTTTAAATTCTCGTCAAAAAGATTTTTTCTTTTTACCTTTAAAAGGTTAGATAAATTATTGATTTTGAAATTTATCTTTGAAATATAATATCTTGTTGGATCAATTTCTAACCCCACCCCTTTTGCACCAAAAACCTTGGCAGCAATTACCAAAGCTGTTCCGTCACCACATCCTAAATCATAAATTAAATCGTCTTTTTTAATTTTTGCCAGCTTACATATTGCCCTTGCTGTTTTACTATTCGTTCTCCACCAAGGTGCCCACGGACTATCCGGGGGCCAAATCATTGACAACATAAAAAGTAAAAAAACAACAATAAATATAATAACTAAATTAAATATCATTTAAATTTATAAATTACCTTGCCTAATATCTGGCTTTTTAAAATATAACCAAATTTTCTACTGTCAAAACTATCATTTTTATTATCTCCCCTAACGAAATATTTTCCGTTACTAATTTTAAGTACCCTTTTTAAAAATATTTGTTTCTCAATCTCAAATGCCACTATATCATTTATTTTGGGGTTTTTAAATAAATATGGAATTCCACTTACTAATACCGCTTCTCCATCAAGAATGTGGGGTAACATGCTATGCCCGGAAACCTTAAGACTTAAGAGAAGTTTGTTTGACAAAGTATTAAGAGGTTTTCTTTGTTTGTTGAAAAATGTCTGCAATTTCATCTACTGCCCTTACTAATTCCTCTGCTGCTTTTAGACTAACATCTTGTTTATTCTTGGAACAAAGTTTTGCAGCTTTCCAAAATGTGTCGTTTAAATTTGGGAATTTTTCCAGATGCTCCGGCTTAAAATAATCTGTCCAAAGAATTAATAATTCTTCTTTACATTTTCTGGCATGTTCTTCTTTGGTTAAGACGCAGCGGACGAATTTATTTCTGTCTTGTACTGAAGAATTATCCTTGGGTAATTCACCGATAAGCTGTATCATTTTAAGCACCGTTGCAGCAGCTATTTGTGCAGGTTTTGGATCGTAAATTCCACAAGGAACATCACAGTGGGCATAAGCTATTTTTTGAGGTATAAGTTTTAAAATAATTTTGGGTATTTTCATTATTAAATGATATCTCTGATTTAGAAAAAAGTCAAAGCTGTTAATAACCTAAGGACTCGTTAACAAAAATTATCGTAACCCTTCCCGGAACAACTTCCTTATCAAAGATTAAAAGTTTATTTACGCTACTTGGTATGCCATAAAGTTTTTTTAACCTCTCTGATTCAAGCGGAAGAACAAATTCGTAAATTCTCTTAAAACCCTCATCTAAATTATCAACTATTTTTTGAGTGCCGATTACCCAAATAACTTTTTTTGCTCCGCCTACATATGCTGTAATCTGACTTCCCGTGTTTGAAGCAATTATTGCCTCTCCCTTTTTTGTAATTGCATTAACACTACCAACTATATAATCTGGGGTTGATCTGATAACTCTTATTTTATCTGCATCTTTTTTATGATCTAATCCCATATACTCTTTTCTTATGGATGTGTATTTTTCTGAATCACTAAACTCTTCTGTCAATCCTATTTGCTGTAAGGTCTGGGATGAAGCTGCAAGAACCCTACTTTTTTGAGGAACTAATTCTAAAACTTTTTTTTTCGCCTGACTACTAGTATCAACTAAAAACACTTCTATACCTCTTGGTTCTAAATTACTAATAACTTCCTCTACTATTTTTTTATCTACTGTTTTATTCCAATCTTTCACATAAACATGTTAACTTCTTGGTAAATTTACGTCAAGTAGTTAAATCATTATTTATAATTTTGTAAATCTTCCTGCGCTGTGTTAATCTAAGTTTATGGAAACAAAATCTCCAAATAAATCTTTGGAAAAAATAAAAGAACTTTATCCTATAAAGAACGTAAATATAATTCACCACGCAAGATTATCTAAATTAGACAAGCTTGCAATTTTTGTCACAGAAAAAATTGGAACGATGGGATTTTTCTTTATTATTCTTGGCTGGACTACAATTTGGCTTGGGTTTAATATTCTAGCTCCAAAGAATTTAAGATTTGATCCATATCCAGCATTTGTTTTATGGCTTTTTATTTCTAATTTAATCCAGATTCATTTAATGCCCCTTATTATGATTGGACAAAATATTCAAGGAAAACATGCGCAACTTCGCGCGGAACATGATTTTGAAACAGATAAAAAGGCAGAAAAAGAAATCGAAACCATTTTAAATCATCTAGAAAATCAACAAAATCTTATGCTTGAAATTTTAAAAAGAATTGAAAAACTGGAGAAAAAATAATATCTATCAAATTGCTTATTTATTTTTTTCCAAAGGAATCTTTTCTAACAACACCTTTTGCAATAAATGATGGGAGCACTCCTATTCCATTATTATGGAACACAAAACCGTTAAAATATGCAACGCCATTTTCTGATGCGTCCCTCCCATCAACTTTAAAAAAACCATCGCCTGGCTTTGATTCATAAGCAATATGAGAATCTCTTCTTTCGGCTGGAGCAGACCTTATTATTATACCCTCCCTAAGACCGTAAACTCTTCCGACTTGAACTATCTGGTCTCTTGTTCCTTCATTAATAATGATTCTTTGTTTCTTTTTACTTTTAAGCTGTTCTATTCGTATAGTGGGGGCTACAACCTGCTCTACTCCTGAACTTACCTCTTCTACATCTTGAGAAATTGGAGGCGTTTCTAATACTTCTGTGCCTATAACATACCCTCCTCTTCTTGCTTGAGGATCAACTCTGGGATCTCCTGAATGTGGATGAGATTCTCTGGTATAAAACGCATCTCTTTCTTCACTCATATGCAAATTATAACATATGCCTGATTGAACGTAGTGCTTTTTTCCTGTAACATAAAAATATGCTTGATATCTTATGTGTCGGCGATGCCGTAATCGATATTTTCTTAAAAATAGAAAAAGATAATCCTCATTTTGATTTAGATAAAGAGAAAAACAAACTTTTAATAAGTTTTGGAGAAAAAATTAACGTTGAGAAATATATTCTTGACGTTGGCGGTAATGCTGCAAATACTGCAGTCGGGCTAGCCAGGCTTGGTTTAAATACGGGATTATTAGCTGAGATAGGGACCGATGAATTTTCTCAAAAAATAATAAATAAATTTAGAGAAGAAAAAGTAGGCTCTGATTTAATAATCCGATCTGAAACAGAAAAAACCTCTTTCTCGGTTGGAATAAACTATAACGGCGAACGAACGCTTTTTGTCGAGCATGTTACAAGAGACCACAATTTTAATTTAGAGAATATTAATACAAAACTTATTTATTTAACTAGTCTTGGAAAAAATTGGGAGAAAGCATACTCCGAGACACTTTCTTTTGCGCGCAAAAATAATATAAAACTTGCGTTTAACCCCGGAACGTTGCAAATTGAAAATAGAAATAAACTTGTAACTGAAGTTATTGAAAATACTGATTATTTATTTATTAATAAAGAGGAAGCTGAATTAATACTTTATGGGAAAGAGCTTGGCGTCAATTTACATGACGGTAATGAAAATATTATTAAAAAACTATTATTTGGAATAAAAAGTTTGGGAGCAAAAAATGTAATTATCACTGATACAAAAAACGGTTCTTTTATTTATGGTGAAAATAATAGAATGTATAAATTTGGAATAATAAGTGTTGAGGTAGTAGAAAAAACAGGAGCAGGAGACGGATATGCTGCCGGTTTTTTAGCAGCAATTAATAATAATTTATCTATGCAAGAAGCAATGCTGTGGGGAACAGTTAACTCTTCATCGGTTATAACCCAAATTGGGGCACAAAAGGGATTGATGTTTAAAAAAGAGATGGAAGAAAAATTAAAAAATTTATATAATCGAAAAATCGAAGAATTAACATGAAAAATATTTTAAAAATTATTGCAATTTCAAAGCCACTTCATGGGTTAATAATTATATTAAGCGGATTAATTTTAACATCTTCTCTTTTGGATTTGGTTGCACCAATTCTTTCTAAATTTATTATTGACAACATCGTCGCAAATATCCAAACAAAATCCGGAAATCTAAATCAGCTTATCATTTTAATCACTTTATCATTTATCGCATCGCTATCAAGCCTGGTTATTACAACCATTAGCGATAGAATTGGTGACCACACTGCGGGAAAATTAAGAAAATTTTTAACAGAAAAATTTTATCACAAGGTGTTAACGCTTCCTCAAAGCTATTTTGACTCCGAACTATCCGGAAAAATTGTCAACCAATTAAATAGAGGGATTTCATCAATTCAAGATTTTATTAATACTTCTTCAAATTTTATTCTTCCTGCAATCTTACAGAGCATTTTTACAGTAATAGTTTTAGCAATTTATAATATTCCGATTGCAATTTTTACGTTTCTTCTTTTCCCACTATATATGCTTATTTCTTATCATTCGACTGTTCAATGGGGAAAAAGAGAAATCGAAAAAAATAAAATTGAAGATGCAAATAAAGGAAGAATCCAAGAGGTAATATCAAGTATTCCACTGGTTAAAAGCTTTAATAACGAATTAAACGAATTTAGAACCGTTTCAAAAAATTTAAAAGACATAAATTCAATCTATGCAAAACAAAGCACCACTTATCATATTTTTGATTTTTTCAGAGGATTTAGTTTAAACGTAGTTTTACTTTTAATTAGTGTCGTTGTTTTCTACAATGCTTTTAAAGGCGCTCTCACCCTAGGAGAGGTTGTTTTAATCCTGCAGCTTGTCGCTCAAGCAAGAAGACCGTTGTTTGCAATGTCTTTTATACTAACTAGGGTTCAAACCGCGGAAAGCGGGTCCAAAGAATTTTTCCAAATATTAAATTTAAAGTCCTCGGAAAGCTTTGAAGATGAAATAAATATTAAAAAAATACAAGATGCGACAATTGAATTTAAAAACGTATATTTTAATTATACCCAGGAAGAAAAGGTTTTAGAGGATGTTTCCTTTAAAATTACAAAGCATGAAAAAGTTGCACTTGTTGGACATAGCGGCGCTGGAAAAACTACAATTATTAATTTAATTCTTAAGTTTTACTCCCCAACCAAGGGTCAAGTTTTTCTAAAAAACAAATCTTATGGGGATTTAGATCATAAGTTTATAAGAAATAATATTTCATTAGTTTTCCAGGAAAACGAGCTTTTCTCATCAACGGTCAGGGAAAATGTTGCTTATGGAAGAAGTAATGCAACCGATGATGAAATCATAAATGCTTTAAAACTTGCAAACGCATATGATTTTGTAGAAAAGTTTCCAAAAGGCCTGGATAGTGAAGTTGGAGAAAGAGGCGTTAAATTATCAGGTGGACAAAAACAAAGAATTCAAATTGCTCGGGCGATATTAAAAAATTCACCTATTTTAATATTGGATGAGGCAACCAGCTCTTTAGATGCAAAAAGTGAAAAAGAAGTTCAAGATGCTTTGGAGTATTTAATGAAAAATAGATTGGTAATTATTATCGCACACAGATTCTCAACTATTCAAAATGTTAATAAAATCATTGTTATTGACGAAGGAAAAGTAGTTGATTCGGGTAGTCCACGAGAGCTTTCTAATAAAAAGGGTGTCTATTCCGAACTTTTACAATATCAAATTGAGGGAAACAAAAAACTTCTGGAGAAATTCGATTTACAATAATTTACTTAACACCTAGAAGTTCTACTTCAAAAATCAAAGTGGAATTTGGCGGAATGCTGCCCGCCGCTTGTTGCCCATATCCTAAATCAGGCGGAACGACTAATATCCTTTTTCCTCCGACTTTCATTCCGATAATTCCCTCATCCCAGCCTTTAATTACTTGGCCAACTCCGATTTGAGTTGTAAACGGAGCATTTCTATCATAAGAGCTGTCAAATTTTGTTCCGTTTGCCAAAGTTCCCAAATAATTTACGGTTACCGTATCTCCGCTTTTAACCTCTTTACCGCTTCCGGTAGCTTCATCTTGAATTCTTAAACCATCTGCTGTTACTTTAAAATCGTTCATATTTAACTGTTTTGATTTCTGTTCTACTGGTCCCTGTGTTGGAGAAATTATTATACCATTTGCAGGAGAAATTGTTGGGGATAAAATAGGAGTTGGATTAAAATTTATGTCTGTTGAGGGTTGGCTTTTTTGATTTGATAACAAGAATATTCCCATCACTCCCGAAAAAATTACAGCTAATACAATTAGTAAGGGAACAATATTTTTTAACATAAAATGAATAATACTATATTTGCATAAATTTGTTAATACGCAAAAATTTGAGCAGTAATTATCTTAAAGACACTAATTTATTTTTTGCCACACACCTTGCAATCTCCTTTATGCATAACTAAGAGGTATAACGCCGAAAGACCAACTAACACATAAACCAACGTTTCAAGCATTGGAACTGATCCAAATACTAATGTGACAAGATTGTAGCCAAAAGCAAAAAGCAACCAATTTATTCCTCCAACAAACAGAAGAAGAACAGCAGCCACGTGTAATAATTTCTGGTAATCCATTACGCTCACCCCCTTTCTTTAATTTTTCTTGGGTAAAAGCTTGTGAACAAATGTATTAGCGATTGAAAGAACTATACCAAAGACAAACGCCCAAAAAAATCCGTTAACTATAAAACCTGGCACTATTTTACTTACCAAAAGAATTAATAAGGCGTTTAGAATAAAAGTGAAGAAACCAAGCGATAAAATGTTAATTGGAAGCGTTAGAATTAGAAGAATTGGCCTCAAAAAAGCATTGACTATTCCCAAAATTAAAGCTACTACCAGAGCAGTTGTAAAATCAACTACATGAACCCCCGCCGGCATAATATAAGCAATACTAAAAACAACCATTGCGCTAACAATCCAATTAATTAGTATTTCCATTAATATTAGTATACACAATGTGTTTTACAAGGCAAGGGGTTAAGTAACATTTTAAAAATTGAGAAGTTATTTTTATTTAAAATCAAATTTCGAGTCTCCTGAGTTAACGCTATCTTTTGCTAATTGAAGTGCATCTTCACGAGCGATTATCTCATCAGCTTTTCTTATTAAACCTTCTTTTCTTCTTGAATAAATTTCTCTTCCTACCAAAATACTAATTGGCAAAGTTGCAGTTAATACTGCTACAGTTGTTTTTATAACCTCTTCCTTATGCAGATGCGGAATACGTACTGGGCCACCTTCTATAATATTGATCATGAGCTACTCTAGGTTAATATTTTCACAAAAAAAATTATTGTCAATTTATTTAACACTTTTAAATCCATTATTTAGCTTAATTGCTAAAAGAAAAACTAATAACATGACAATTTGGCAAGCTAGACAAACCGGGCAGATTACTTTTAATATAAATATTTCCTGTAAAGTGATAGAAAGACAAAAAATCATTCCAAAAGTCGACATTCCCAAAATTATTTTTTGTTTTTTTAAAATTGACGATATTAAAATCACAATATAACCTACTAACCCAATTAAAGAAACAGGAATTCCAAAAAGAGTTGATAGACTTCCCTTTGTTACTGCGTCACAATTTACTGTAGTGTTTATAAAACATGATTCTATTATTGGTTTTGTAAGAAAATTATAAAAAAGATAGATTGCCAAAAATATGCCTAAAGTAGATAGTCCAATTAACATTTTATATGTATTCTTTTTCTTAAGCATATTAATTATTCGTTAGTTAGGGTCTGCACATCTTTTGAATGATTGCCCTGTGCATTAACAACTTTTATGTTTTTATTTTGTACCAGGCCTTCGAAATTATAAACAGACAGCCCTACTACAAACAAAACAAAAATAACCATTACAAAGAGCACTACCACGTGAAGATAGTTTTTCTTCTCCGACCCAAGATCCTTAACATTGGTTAGAACGTTCAATTGAGACATGCTCATATTGTCTGTATTGGGAATTTGATTGTCCATAAATAAAATCTTCTCAGTTATTCTCTCTCATGTCAAATATATTTTCAAGTAAAATTTGTAAAAATAATTGAAAGTTGTATACTACACTAAATCATGAAGGTTTCTGATGTATTCCAAAAAAAAGTTGGCTATACAACCTCAGACGCATCTCTTTTAGAGGCTGCAAAATTTATTTTCGGGCATGGGCACCAGGGAATACCGGTCGTTAAAAAACCAAACAATAAGTTAATTGGATTTATAACCGAACAAGATATTCTATCGGAACTTTTCCCAAAAGTTAGTGACTTATTCGAAGATTATATTCATGAAAGGGATTTTGAAAGAATGGAAAAAAATATTAAACCGATACTTTCTAAAAAAGTGAAAGAGGTAATGAGTAAAAAAGTGGTTTTTATTCATGTTGAAGATGCTCTTTTAAAAGCAGAGGCAGTCATGAAATTAAGAAATATTGCCAGACTTCCTGTTGTTAATGATAAGGGAAATTTGATAGGTATTATTTCCAAGGTAGATATTTTTAGGGCCTTGGTTAATCGTAAATTACGAGGATTTAAATAGACTTATTTTAAAAAGATATAACCTAAGAAGGCAATTAAAAATCCTACTCCTATAATTCCTGAGCCTATGGTTACATATTTAAAAACAATATATAAAGAATCTTTGCTAGAAATATTATTTTTATCCACGACTAAATTATTTCAAGAATATAAAACTGTGTCAATTATTTTTAACTTTAACCACCCGTTGAAAAATACCGCTTGACAACAAGGGGCCTAATGTAAGCATAATATAAATACATGGCAAGAAAAACAGTTAAAAAATCAAAAATAGTAACTTCTAAATATAAGCCTTTTGTACTTTATGGAAAATATGACAAAAAATGGGCGCTGTTGTATCTGTTTGTAGATTTATGTATTGGCTTTTCCTTGGGCTTTATGCTTCAACCTTACATCGTTACAATGCTAACCAGTTATGCCACAAGTATTTTCGGCAATTAACCCCTACCGATAAACAACACTAAGCACTGTTATTTTAATTTTTGGGCATCTTTTAGTCACAATCTGTTATCTGTAACAATATTTAGGGGTGACTTCTTCCTCCGTGAGGATATAAGTTTTCCTAACAATACATAGAACCCACTTTACCACAAAAAATAAGATTAAATAAAAGATAATTACAATTTATCAAAACTATTTATCCTTTGCTCTGTCTAACTTATCAAGCTTAAGGAGTTTTACTCCGTAATAAACTACTATTGCTACTACCAAAAAATCTATTGCTACGCTTATAAAATCTCCCCACATTAGCTTTGCTGCCCCGGCCATAACATAAGCATTTTTTAAATTTAATCCTCCCATTAATAAACCAATTAAAGGATTTAATAAATCAGTAACTAATGCTGTTACCATTTTGGCAACGGCACCTCCTAGGATAAAACCAACAGCTAAGCCAACTACTCCTTGTTCCTTTACAAAATCTATGAAACTTTTCATATCTATCACCTCCTTCCCTATTAAAATAGTTACATATTGCTGTAATAAATGTCAATTTTGAAGATAATTTGGCTCCAAGGAATTTACAACGTTAGAACCTATTTCATTGCTTAGGAGGTAAAGGTAAAAATACACTTGTTTGTTTTTTATATTTTTCAAAGTCTTGCCGTCCGGCGTATTTTTTTTCAAGAAGCGGCACACCAGAGACAAACAGAATTAAAATCGTAATCGTTATCGGTCCAATTATTGTAAACAGTCCACTTGGAATAGCTAATGAAATAATAAATATTCCCCACCACATGGTTACTTCTCCAAAATAATTAGGGTGACGAGAATACTTCCAAAGACCCTCTTGCATTACTTTCCCTTTATTTTCAGGCTTACTAATAAAATTAGATAATTGAGCATCTCCTGTGACTTCAAAATAAAAACCAACAAGCCAAACTGCGATCCCCAAAATACTAAGAATACTAAAACTTGACAGTTTAGAATTATTTATAAAAATAACAGGTATTGAAATTAAAAATAACATTAATCCCTGAAGCATAAATACCTGCAGAAAGCTACGAAAGTAAAAATTTTTCCATTCTTTTCGCCAAGCAAGATAACGTGAATCTTCCGGCTTACCCTTGTGTCTTTTATAAATATGCCACGCTAGACGAACTCCCCAAATAGTAACAAGGATATTCACCAAGATGGAAAGAAGAGAAAATCCAGAAATTACAAATGAAATCCAAGCAAGAATTGGAAAACCCAATCCCCAGGCAATATCAGCAACATCATTTCTTTTTTTAATTATTGAGATAATAAACCAAAAAAACATATAAACAAATAAAATTGAGGCTAAGATGAGGTAAAAGTTCATAGTCCCATTTTTGAAGCAATAAGATAAGCTATTGTAGAAACCGAAGCAGCCAAAATCGTTCCCCAAGCCATATCAACCAAAGATACTAAAAGAGGCCAATTTTTTAAGGTAGCAAGATTGGTCAAATCATAGGTAGCATATGTAAAAAATCCGAAAAGTGCACCAAAAACTAAAGCATAAACCCAAGAATGCTTTTCAACAGCCGGAGAAATAACAAATAATATAAGACCAACAATAAAAAGAAGATAAAAAGAAATTGCAGCTACCCAATTGACATTTGTCTTCATCAGTAAGCCTAGCTGCTCAGCGTAAAATTTTCTGGCAACTAAAGATAACCAAATCAAATCAATTGCGAAAAAGACTGGCAGGGTTATTGCATAAAGTTTTAAAAAGGATTGCATATAACGATTATATGCAAATAAATTGCTAAATTCTACAATCACATCTCTTCTTATGCAAATTCTCTATTTGTTCCTTTATTGAATTAATTAATATATCTTGTTTTGCCAATCCGCGTGCTTGAGATTTAAGCAAGGGGCTTCTATGATTATATTTTCTTCTTTCCATTTCTTGCACTAAAAGCTCATGACGATTGTATAAAGCTTTTAGTTTTCCTTTCCAACGCAGTGTTTCGGGATGCTTGGAATACCCCTTTTTATCTTCGGTTATTACTACCCATAAAGCGTGTAACTCCCGATGCTCCCCTAATAAATGCTGTCTACAAAGAATAGATGGATGTAAATCCCAAATTCTCATTTTTAAATTATATCATTTCGAGGCTATTTGGCTCCGCAGGATAATTATTTACCCTGAGAGTACCGAAAAGATATTATAATCTGGCTTAAATAGGACATGTATTTCTTCCGATTGCAGCATAAAATCCACACCATGAAAACATTGCTTCAAACAAGGCAAATCCTGAAAAAAACAATAACATAAAATTGCTTGAAGAAAAACCAAGGATTAATAAAATTACTGAAATAGAAATTCTAAGTATCTTGTCTGGTTTACCAATATTGGGATTTGCATTCTTTTTAAAATTCTTGGGGGCATATTTCTTTAATATAAATCTATAAGAAAAACCAAATATAAAAGCAGCAATATATGCAATTAAAAGTGTCTCCACAAGCTTATTATACATGATGATTTTCGGAAAACAATTTGCTTCGCGAGCCGAAGGGATGTTAAAACCTATTTTAAATATTGGCTAGAAGAACGAATGCAAGAAATATTAATCCCCAAATGCATGAATAACCGGTTCCGGCCTAACGATTTTAAGTGAAATCAAAAAAGATATTATTGTTAGAACCGCTGCAACTATAAATGGCGAGGAAATAAGAATAGATGCCAAAAATCCTCCTGCAATCGGACCGATAATCTGCCCTATGCTCATATAAGAAGAATTAAGACCCTGTACGGAACCCTGCGATTTTGCATCGGATTCCTGTGAAAGGATAGTCTGAATGAGTGGATTAATAAATGAATTTGTCAAAGCAAACAGCAATCCAAAAATTATGAATAACATAAAGCCCGTGAATAAATAAAGAGCCAGAAAAACAATTGAAAGTGCTAAAAATGAACGCGACAATAATTTTCTTACCCCAAAGCGCTTAGAAAGTCTTCCGATTAAAAATACCTGGGTCACTATTCCAATAAATCCTATTGCAGTAAAAAACAAAGATATCTGGGAAGGAGTAAAATGAAGAACCTTTATGGCATATGGCTGGAATGTTGTCACATACATTGAAAAAGTAATTGCGTAAACAAGGGAAATTGCAAGAACAAGACCAATATTCTGATCTTTTAGTGCAAGGAATAAGCTTTTGAAATCAAATAACTGTTTATTGTGAACTTGACCGATATTTTTATTCGTTTCAGGTAAGAGAAGCCATGTAAGAATGGTCGCTACAACGGAGATGATACCTGCAATAATAAAAGGGAGAGCCGGTGATATACCGTAAGTAAAAGCGGAGATTGCCGGACCGAAGAAAAAACCGAAACCGAAAGAAGCTCCAATAACCCCAAATCCCTTTGCCCTATCTTTAGGCTCTGTTGAATCAGCTATTACAGCGGATGCTACCGGTAAATTTCCTGCAGTTGCTCCGTCAAGAGCTCTTGCTAAAAAAATAAATAAGGCACTCGGCGCAAAAGCCATCATAAAAAATGATAGTGCTGTTCCGGCGATAGACACCGTAAGAAGTGGTTTTCTACCGTATTTATCAGAAAGTCTTCCTATTAGAGGTGCCGATAAAAATTGGCATAATGAGAATAAGGCAAACAATAATCCATTTTGAAAAACTGAGAGGCCATATTTTAAAGAATAAGAATATAGTATAGGAATAATAATGCCGTAACCTAAAGCATTAACAACCGCAATTAGACCGATTATAAATAATGTCCTATTATTTTTTAGCATGAATGTTTATTCTATAATAAAATAAAGTTAATTAAAATATAGAACACAAAATTATGGGGCTAATTTGCTCTGTGGGTCGATCAAGAAACATTCGACATCATAGTTATATTATCCAGGCTTTGGCTCCAAGAGACGCAATATTCCTGAAAAGAATTGAAGGAGACGATGTTAGAATCTATATTGCTTTTAATCCCAGCTACAAACATAGCTTCCTTTTTTGATTTCTTGAAGTCCACTTGTTTCACTTTTTTCTCTTTTTCGCATTGATTCTTGCCCATAGAAATATTCAATTTCTTGCCTTATGCTATCTAATTGTCCATTATTCTCTAATTTCAAGATGACATCTTCTGCGGAAATTTTTTTAATTTTAGCTAATATTTCCTTTTTTTCTTTTTCTCCAACATCTTTAAAGCTACCAAGCATATATTGAAACAAAGCTATAATTCTAGGTAGATGATATTTATTAGTAAGTATACCCATCGGGTTTTCTTGCTTCCAGAGTTTTTTTTCAGAAATGTAACTTATTATTGATTTTGCATTTCCACAGGTATTTCCAGGAACACAATAAAGTTTTTCAATTGAATCTTTATCTACGTCGCTTGTAAAAAATGACTCCATTACGTCTGGCCTGAATTTTTTCCATTTTTCATTTTTCCCACCCACAATAACGATTTTCTTTGTTATCTTATCTTTAAGTAAAAGCTCTGCCGCTCTTATCCTAAATCCTTTATCGAGTGCTCCTGATTCATCTTCTAAAAGTAGTTTATATTTGCTATTTAATTTAAAAAAATCGACTGATAAAAGAAAGACGATAGAATAATTAGATTTCATAAGAAGAAGTATATCAAATTGAAGCTAATTTTGATCCGTGGGCCGAAGGGATGTTAGAACCTGCTTAAGATTTACAAATTTTAATATATACTAAAATATATGCCCCATACGCTCAGGAGTAAAAAGGTAACTAAAAATAATAAACTTTTATATATCCTCGCATACTCTACTTCTGTAATTGGCCCATTCTTTGCTATTCCTCAAATATACGACATTATAATTAATAAAAACTCTCAAGGCATATCAATTATAACCTGGGTGGGGTATTTGGGCGTTGCATTAATTTGGGCTTGGTATGGAATTGTTAAGAAAGATAAACTAATTATCTTTTGTAATGTATTGTGGGCAATTTCTGAATTATTAGTTGTGACTACTGCTTTTATTTATAAATGAGCTCCCCAAGCCTAGACTCAATATACCCGAAAACAGACATAACTTTGATAATATTATCCAAAGTTTCCAAAATCGAAGCTATATTGGGGAAATGAGACAAAGGTGGGAGGAAATTAAGAAATTGCAAGGAGAAACAAATATAATTTTAAACTAGCATTAGTGCTATTTGATTAAATCTAATAAAACCATAGCTTCATTATGTTCAGTATCTTTCGCGCCATACAAAAGAGTTATTTCTTTATAGTTTTTCTCTAACTCTTTTAACTGGCTGAGTAACTCGTTTTTATCTTTCAATTCTTTTTTGTATCTTTTTTTAAATTCTTCCCATTTCTTTGGGTCATGACCAAACCATTTTCGTAATTCCGTACTTGGAGCAATTTCTCTCAGCCACAAATCTAAGCGTGCTTCCTCTTTTGATACACCTCTTGGCCAAAGCCTGTCAACAAGTATCCTAAATCCGTCACTTTTTTCCTGTTCTTCGTAAATTCGTTTTATTTGGATCTTCATAGAACTAATATCCAGTATATTCTTCTGTTCTTATATTATCTTCGTTTACATTTGCCTCTGTTAATATTTGCCTCATAGTTTTAACCATGCCTGCAGGACCAGAAAGATAGTAAATCGGGGTAGTTAAATCAGAGATATGCTTCTTAAGCATGTCCTTAGTAACATGTCCTGTTTCGCCTTTCCATTCCTGCGGTGTTAATCTAGTCATAACCGGAATAAAAGTGAAGTTCGGATTTCCTTTTGCGAATGACTCCAAATCACTCAAGAACGCTGCATCTTTTTGTGTCTTGTTAGAATAGAAAAGGGTTATTTTATGCGGGAGCTTATCATGTGTTGCTTGAGCGATAATGCTTCTTACGGTAGTAATACCGATACCGCCCGTTAAGAATACAGCGGGAATCTTTTCAGTCTTATGAAGTATAAAATCACCATATGGAGCGTCTAATTTTACTTCAGATCCAAGAGGCAAGTCCTTCAATACTCTTTTGAAGGCAGTGTCTCGCATGCGGGTTGCACTCATTAAGTCCTTTTCAAAGGGCGCTGACGCAAAAGAAAAGCCACGAATATCTCCCTCCTCATCTGTTTCTGATGGGTTCAAGAGTGTATAATCGGCAAACTGTCCTGCCCTAAAAGTAAACTCTTCAGGTTTCTCAAAATAAAAAGCCATCGTTTCATTGGCAATTTCTTCTTTTTTTAATAATTTTACGGTGTAAATCGGCATAGTTTTACTCCCAATGCTTGCATCCATCAATACAATAAGCTCCGACGTGTTTTCTTATCAAGTTAAATAACGGTTGTATCGTCTCACTGTTTATTGCATAGATTCGCTCTTTACCGTCTCTCTCTACCTCAACAAAGTGACAAAGCAGAAGCCGTTTCATGTCATGGGACACAGCAGATTGTTCAATCTCTAGCTTATCAGAAATAGATGATACACTTTGTTTTCCTTCTCTGTTTAAAAATTGCAGAATCTTCACCCGTTGCTTACTCCCAAGCACTGTGAAGAAGTCATCAAATGAATTATATATCATATGAATATGATATCATATATTAATACCTGTGTCAAGTTTTCCCGATAAATAATCTGTTGATATTATAATAAGAGGCCTTAGGCATCTCCCTTTTGAACCTAGCTCCGTGGGGATGGACGATGTTAGAACCTGCTTATCTCAGGAAAAATCAACTTTTAAAACAGTCTAGCAACAAAAAGTACAACTAGAGAACCTGCAATTGCCACTATAAATGATGTCATATTGAAACCTGTTACTCCAACATTAAAAAACATTTCTCCTAAATAACCACCTACCACTGCTCCAACAATGCCTAGAATAATTGACCCTATAATTCCTCCTCTGGAGCTAGGTGCAATAAAATTGGCAATACTACCTGCAATTAATCCAAAAATTATCCAATAAAGAATACTCATATTTCTTCACCTCACTTCTTGTCACAATAATCAATCTAAAGAAAACTAATCAGATTTTCTTTCGCCCGACAATATTTTAAGCAACATTACAATTCCCCAAGCAATAACAGTATATGCAATTAATGCTACTATGGTTGATGGCTCTAATACTGCAGTTGTTTCTACGCCTTGCGTATAACCTTGATGAAATATTCCCTGAAAAGGGAGAATAAAAATTCCAGTCAAACCGTAGATTAATCCGACAAATGCACTTCCTGGATTAGCACCTGTTAACTTCAGTATTAAACGAGAAACTAGAAGAATATCTAAAAGTCCAAACATAAAATAGATCAAGTATTGAATAGTTTGGTAACTAGATGCTTGTCTTTTGGTTTCAGTAGTTACAGACTCTTTCGGACCATCACTCTGAGTAGTTACAGACTCTTTTACAATTTCAGCCATAATTTTTCACCCCCTTTATTTTTATAATTTAATAAATTTAGCTCTTATCGCAATATCCTAAGGAAAAAATTTGACTTAATTAAATTAAAGTTTAACTTCAGGCTTTTTAATTATTGTTTCTTTAGGTAGGAAGTTAATTAAAGCTTTTTCAACCAGAGTGGTTAAGCTTATTCCCTCAACTACAGCTTGAGCTCTTGTTTGCTTAACTAAATCAGGATTAAGGAAAAGTGTAGTTCGTTGTTTTATATTAGTTGTTATACTACATATAGTAGTACTAGTTGTAACAGTTATCAATGACCAATAACTTTTGAGGCTAATTTGCTCCGCGAGATAGTCCTGCTGACGCTGGATTCGCTTCGGCTCGACGATGTTAGAACCTGTTTTATATTATTGTAAACTTGATCTTGGGGTGCCCAGTTAGTTCGTCTACTACATCAATATATAGGTCAGGATATTTAGCCCTATATTCCCGTATTTTTTGTATTTCTTCTTTAACATCCTGTTCATATCCTGAAAACGAAATACTATTTATGTTGATTGCTATCTCTTCATACTCCTTTTGTAATTTATCTACATGCCCCTTAAGATTTGCTGGAGTACTTGAAAATCCTAATCCATGAGTTATATCTTTTGCCAAACCTCTTCCGAATGTTCGTTCATATTCAATAAATAAGTCTTTATGGAATGATTGAGGTCCTAATGGCCATTCAGATTTTACTATTTGGCCTGTTGAAGTTCTAAACAATTGTCCTTCTAAATAGACTAAAGGTGGATGTCCCTTCGGATTAAATAATTCAGAAGATGGGTGCTCTACGACATTAGTTTTTAATAGTTCTTTCCCATCATCCATAAAATTATTATATCAGATGTGCTTTTGAGGCTAATTTGCTCCGCGACTAGGACTCGAACCTAGAACCTTGTCGTTAACAGCGACCTGCTCTACCATTGAGCTATCACGGAATATTTTAATTTCGCATTAACCCTGCTTTACCACCTACAGGCTTTCACAGAATACAAAATGAATTATATCGTGTATGGGAAAGTTTGTAAATTAGCCTAAATAGTCTTTGAGCTTATTACCTCTTGAAGGATGTCGAAGTTTTCGCAGCGCTTTTGCTTCGATTTGCCTAATTCTTTCTCTAGTTACCGCAAACATTTTCCCAACTTCTTCTAATGTTTTTGGCCTTCCGTCTTTTAAGCCAAATCTTTCTTCCAGAACTCTTTTCTCTCTATCGGAAAGTGTTGAAAGAACTTGCTCTATTTGTTCTTTTAGAAGCTCCCTACTGGCTGTATCAAAAAGCGTAGGTGCTGAAGTATCATGGATAAAATCTCCAAGTCTTGAATCATCTTCATCTCCAACCGGAGACTCCAAACTTGCCGGTTCTTGTGATATTTTTATAATCTCTAACGCTTTTTCTTCGTCAATTCCTAAAGTTTTCGCGACTTCCTCGGGAGTTGGTTCTCTACCTAATTCTTGCATTAATTTCCTGGACGCTCTTAAAAATCGGTTGATGTTTTCGACCATATGAACAGGAATCCTAATAGTTCTTGCTTGATCTGCAATTGCTCTAGTTATTGATTGCCTAATCCACCAGGTTGCATAGGTTGAAAATTTATAACCTCTTCTCCAATCATATTTTTCAACTGCCCTAATTAATCCCTGATTTCCTTCTTGGATTAAATCCAAAAGTGTTAAACCTCGCCCGACATATTTTTTGGCGATAGAAACAACCAATCTTAAATTTGAATTGATAAGCATTTGCTTGGCGTGTTTATCTTTTTTTTCAACTTTTTTAGCCAAAGAGATTTCTTGATCAAAAGTTAAAAGAGGAATTCTTCCGATTTCTTTTAAATACATTCTTACCGGATCAGAAACTGTTCCTTCTGTTAAAACAGTTAATGCTTCTAATTCTTTTTCTAAATCTTCTATTGGTTTCTCTTCGTCCGATACTGCGGCGACCGATTCAAAAACATCAATCTCTGAGCGCATTAATTTATCGTAAAGTTGGTCAAGCTCAGTTATGTGTTCTTCGGGGTGAGGGAAAATAGAAAGGATCTCTTCTTGTGTTATATATCCTCTTTTTTTAGCACCAGAAACAATGTCTGTAAGTATATTGGGCTGTTTCATTGGTATATTTTAACAAAAATCGCTTCTAATTGAAACCTTTTTAGTTTTTTGGTAGTTCTGATAATAGTTTTGTAAAAGTTCCCTTAAGAATTTCTACTTTTTTTTCATCATTTTTAGCCTCGTTTTCTTTAATTTCGTCCGAAACAATTTTTACCTTCTCCTTAACTTGAATTGTTAATAATTCTTTTGAAACTTTACTTACTTCCTCTTCATATTTAAAATCGTCTGAAAATTTAGGAAGCGGAAATAAATAACATGTGTCAAAAGATGGGATTAATTCTTTGGATAAATTTTTCGAAAATATTTTTACATCTATCTTTTCTGATTTTTCTAACGATGAATTAATATTTTGAAATATTTTTTCAAAAGACTTATTTTCGAATTCATAATTTACTAGTAATTTTTTATTTTCGCTCACTACATCCTTAATGTTTTCACTTTGAATAATTAAGGACAAAAGATATTCTTCTAAAAGCTCACGTCTGGTGGTTTTATCTTTTTTGGGAATTATGATTTTATCTTCCAGTTGTTTCTTGCTTAATTTATCTATTTCTTTAAAAAGTGTTTCCAGAGAAACGTCAATAGTTTTACTTAATTTTTTTAAGTAATGTTCTTTAATAATTTCGTTTGAAATATTAGAAATTAATGGAAGGAGAATATCGGTAATAATTTTTTTACCATCGGCTGAATTTTTATTATTTTCTTTAACTATCTTATCAACTAAAAAATCGTAAATCCCAACGCTTCCTTTTACGGCAATTTTAAAAGCAGTTGGATCGTTTTTTATTGCTTCGTCGGGATCTTTTGCATCTTCTAAAACAATTGTTGAGGTTGTAAGGCCTTTCTTTTCTATTACTTCCAAACTTCTTTTGGTTGCTTCAAATCCCGCACTATCTTGGTCTAAACAAAGAATTACTTTTGGAGTAAATCTTGCCAGTAGATTTACTTGATTTTCGGTTAGTGCCGTACCCTTTATCGCGACAACGTTTTTAAACCCTTCCATAAATAAAGCGATAACGTCAAACTCACCTTCTACAATTATTGCTTCCTGTTTTTTCTTAATTTCATCTTTTGCAATATTTAATCCAAAAAACATTCCTCCTTTATGATAAACAGACGTGTCTTTGGTATTGATATATTTTGGCATATCGGTTTCATTTAAACTTCTTCCCGAAAAACCCGAAATATTTCCGCGATGATCAAAAAGAGGAAACATTATTCTGCCTCTAAAAAAATCGTAAACTTTTCCCCCTCTTTCAAATGAAATTCCGGCATTAACTAAATCGATATTTTTATAGCCCTTTTTTTTAATTAAGTAATCTGAAAGTGCACTACCGGTATTGGGAGAGAAACCAATTTCAAATGTTTCGATAATCCCTTTATTAATTTTTCTTTTATCTAAAAGGTATGATAATGCAATTTTTCCAGCCTGATGTTTATTTAGAATGTAATTATAAAATTTTAAAGCATAGCCGTTAATTTTATAAATTTTTTCTTTCTCAGAATATTCTTCTTTTTTAAATCCGGATTCTTTAAGCTCTATTCCCGCTTTTTTGGCAAGCGTACGGAGACTTTCGGAAAATTCCATGTTTTCATATTCCATTAAAAAAGTGAAAACATCTCCACCCTTACCACAGCCAAAACAATGCCAAATTTGTCTTTCTGGGGAAACTATAAATGAAGGACTGTTTTCACTATGAAACGGGCAATTTGATTTAAAATTTCTTCCGGCTTTTTTAAGCTGAAGATATTCAGAAATAAAGGAAACAATATCTATTTTTTCTTTAATCTTAGAGAGGTCATCCATAGTTACTGGCTTATTCTATCAAAAGACTATTGCATTTACTAATCGCGTTAATTACAATACGCCTTGGATTATGGCTGTAACTGTAATTATCGGCGCACAATGGGGTGATGAGGGAAAAGGTAAAATTATTGACTTCTTGTCTGAGAAGTCTGATATTATCATTCGCCATCACGGAGGAAACAATGCAGGGCACACGGTTGTAAATAAATACGGTAAATTCCCCATGCACCTTGTGCCTTCTGGAATTTTTAATAAAAAGGCAAAAGCAGTTATTGGAAATGGTGTTATTTTAGATTTGGAAGTTTTGGTTAACGAAATTAAAATGCTTGAAAAAGCAAAAATTAATTTAAGGGGAAGACTTTTTATTTCCCCTAGAGCTCATGTAATAATGCCCTATCACAAACTTTTGGATAGACTTTATGAAGAGGCAAAAGGCAAATATAAGACCGGAACAACCGGAAGAGGAATTGGCCCAACCTATGCTGATAAGGTAAGTTATAACGGCATAAGATTAACAGATTTTTTTGATAAGGAAAATTTTAGACAAAAACTTAAAACCCAACTTCTGGTAAAAAATAAAATATTAAAAGCCCTCGGAGAAAAACCACTTTCGCAGAATTTAATTGAGAAAGAATATTACAAACTTTTTAATAAAATTAAACCGTTTATAAAAGAGGTGTTTTCTTTAGTGTTTGACGCATTAGATAAAAAAGAAATTTTAGTTGAGGGAGCACACGGAGTGTTTTTGGATAACGACTGGGGAACATATCCTTTTGTTACAGCGTCTACTGTTTTGCCGGGAGGAATGAATGCCGGCGTTGGAATTCCCCCGCAGAAAATAAAAAGAATCATCGGTGTTTCCAAAGCCTATATTACCAGAGTCGGTGGCGGACCATTTCCAACCGAACTTTTTGATAAAGACGGGGATTTACTGGTTGAAAAAGGACACGAGTTTGGAACAACCACCGGTCGAAGGCGAAGAACCGGTTGGATAGATTTGGAACTTTTAAGATTTGCCGCCAAAATAAACGGATTTACCGATTTAGCAATTACTAAACTTGACGTTTTAGATGGCTTTAAGTCGGTTAAAATTTGCACTCATTATATTTTAAACGGCAAAAAAGTTAGATATGAGGATGGAGATGCGAATTTCTTGCAAAAAGTTAAACCTGTTTATAAAACTTTTAAAGGATGGGATAAAGAAACCAAGGGAATTAAAAACTTTAATGAATTACCAATTGAAGCAAAAAATTTTATAAAAGAGATTGAAAAATTATCCGGTGTAAAAATTTCCTATATTTCTACCGGACAAAACCGAAGCGAAACAATAATATTATAATTATGAAACGTGGTTTCGTAACAGAACTATCTTCAATTACACCTCTTGACGGAAGATATAAACAAAAGACCAAAGATTTATCGGAATATTTAAGTGAATATGCCTTAATTAAATACCGACTCGAGGTTGAAATTAAATATTTAATCGCTCTTTCACAAAATCAAATTATCAGAAACTTAACTTATAAAGAGAAACTATTTTTAAAAAAGATTTATAAAAATTTCTCTTTGATTGAAGCTTTAAAAGTTAAAGAACTTGAAAAAGAAACAAGACATGATATTAAAGCAGTTGAAAAATATTTAATTTTAATTTTTAATAAAACTTCGTTAAAAGATTTAACCGAGTATATCCATATCTGTTTAACCTCTGAAGATATTAATAATATCGCTTACCGCTTGATGTTAAAAAATGCTCTTTCCAAAATTATATTAACTGAGATTGAAAACATAAACAATAATCTTTACCAAATTTCCAGAAAACATAAGTCAACTTTAATGTTGGCAAGGACTCATGGACAAGCGGCTGTTCCAACAACTTTTGGAAAAGAAATTTTTGTTTTTTATAAAAGACTTGAAAAAGAAATCAAGCTATTAAAAAAATTAGAACTTACAGGAAAATTAAACGGAGCGGTTGGAAACTTCAATGCGTTTTATTTTGTTTTTCCAAAAACTAATTGGATTAAATTTTCAAGAAAATTTATTGCTTCATTTGATTTAAAACCCAACTTAATAACAACTCAGATTAACCCTCTTGAAGATGTTATTTCTCTTTTTCAAAACTTACAAAGAATAAACGGAATTTTAATTGATCTAAATCAGGACTTGTGGCGATACATAAGCGACGACTTATTAAAACTTGCCGTTAAAACCAATGAGATAGGATCTTCAACCATGCCGCAAAAAGTTAATCCAATTGATTTTGAAAACTCGGAAGGAAACTTAATCTTGGCAAACGGTTTTATGCAAACAATGATTGATAAGCTTTATATTTCAAGACTGCAGAGAGATTTATCAAACAGCACAATCATCAGAAATATGGGAACTGCACTGGGATTTTGCTTAATGAGTTATAAAAGCTTATTAACAGGACTATCTCGCGTTGATATCAATAAAGAAAAAATGTCTAACGATTTAAAAAATGATTGGACAATACTTTCCGAAGGATTACAAACATTTTTAAGAAGTGAGGGTTTTAAAGATTCTTATTATTTTGTTTCCTCTTTTACTAAGGGTAAAAAACTGGACGAGAAAACTTGGAGAGAATTAATTAGCTCTTTAAAAATACCGCAAACTGATAAGGAAAAATTATTTAAACTTACTCCCAAAAATTACATCGGAGCTGCTCAACAGTTAGTTACTAAAAAATAATATTACTTGTCTTTAACTCTTTTATTTGATTTTCTTATCGGTGGTACCCCGGCTTTTATTTCTAACTCATGATATATCGATACAAACTGGTCATATCCAATTTTTATACCGGAGGATATATGAATTTTTCTAAGACTTACTTGATCATTGGGATCTAATGATTTTAAATAACTTAACACTTCTCTTTTATGCTCTTCTCTTTTCCATCTAGTTTTTAATGCCCTGCTTTTACTTATTGGCTCAATCATTCTTAACCATAATAAAAATCTAGCTGCGTGTTCAACTTTTTCTAAACTAACTCCTAAGCTAATTGAAATTTCTTGATTACCATACCTTTTTAAACGAAGGTCTCTTACTTTAAATAAAAATTGGTTTTGCTCAGCAATAATTTGTTTTCCAGATGGAGTTGGAGAAGTTTTATTAAAAAGGATTAACGCTCTTGAAATTGTTTCCGCTCTTTTTATAGAGATTCCCAGTCTCTTTGCAACTTCTTTATTTGTTGTTCCGCTATTTTTTAAACTTAAGACATCACTTGCCTCACCTATTCTGGCAAAAAACGATTCTTCGGCCTCAGGCAAGAAAAGAACTTTTTTGGACACTTTTGGCCTAGACAGTTTATTTTTTGGACTTGTTAATTCTTCATATTCGAAATCAAATCTAGTATATTCTTTTACCAAGCGATCACTTTCAAGAACTTTATTAAGCATTGAGTCTATTGTCGGGTCTTCTCTAATATCCCCATATTCCTTAATCGGGGCAAAAGAACCAGTTTGTTGCCAAAGATGATAAAAGAATAAAAGCCTTTTGTCATCTAGTGGAATCTGCATTCTATCTAAAATACTAATTGCGCGTCTTTGTTGTAGTGGAATCTCTTTTTCCCCCAAGCTTTTACGCAAGGTTGGTTCTCTTAAGACCAGTGGGGGTTCTTCTTGGATAGCGGGCATAGCAACGCCTAATCTTTCCCTCATCTTGCCGCGATTATATCAGTTTTATAAAAAGCGTGATAAATTTAATTTCTTGTCGATAAATAGCCATGCTTGCGATATTGGATCAAAAAAATCCAATCTTCTCATGCTGTATCTCATATTTTTAACATTAGGGTATGGAGAATTTTCTTTTTTAATTATCTGATAAATAATTAAATTATCCTCTGTATTAATTTTTTGATATTCTTTAATTGAATATTTTGTTAGTAAACCCTGTAATAAATATGAATTTTTATATGAAAGCGATAAGTTGTGAACGTACGAACCGGAATAAAGTCCATAAGGATCTGATATAGCAGCGGAGGTAATAAAAATTTTTTGATTATTTTTTAAATAACTATCTATGCTCATTTCTAAGCCTCCGTCAGTTGTATTTGCGAATTGCCCTTTATAAAAACCCTGCGTATAAGGCCTTTCAAAATGGCTTCTAATTAAAAGTCCTTTTGGCAAAGCACTCAAAGTGCTTAATTCATTTAAATATGGAGCATTGTTCACCCTAAATATTTGCGGCAAGGTTATGATTAACAAATAAATTAGCAGTAAATAAAATAATTTAACGTTTTTTGAAATTAATATCGCTACTAAAGTTGCTAGTCCTAACCCTACAATAAGCGCGTGACGCCCAAATAAAAGCGAGTCCCAAGATTGATTTAATAGGATTGCGGGAGCCATAAATAATAAAAATAACCAAAACATTTTACTTTTAGAAAAATATAGCTTGATAAGTGATATGAAGGCTAATAATACAACTAAATTTGTGTTATTTCTAAGAAGTGGGATTATAAAATTTCTAAAATAAATAAACATACCACTCATGCTTAAATTTATTGGAACCGTATCTTTAAGACTAAAAAAATATATATAGATAGAACTCGCCAATTGCCTATTAGAAGCTAAGGCAAGTAAGCCGGCGTTTGTAATCCCAAAAAAAAGTAAACTTAATAAATAATATATTGATATTTTATAAATCAGCTTCTTATTTAAAATAAACATCAAGTAAATTAAAAACGGAATCCATAAGATTACACTAAATTGTGTAAAAAATGAAAATCCGAAGCAAGCAGAGCTTAGTAATATATATGATTTATTTTTGTTTTTTAAATACGCTGTTAATAAATACAAAGAGAAGATAAAAAATGATATATATGTTGTTTCCATCATAATAGTTACGTTTGTAATCCAATAAATAGGTATAAGTGAAAAAATAATTGAAGCCAACATTCCAATTTTTTTGTCAAACAATATTTCAATTGTTTTATAGAAAAAATAAATTGAGAAAGTCGCTAAAATTACCTGCGCAACTTGCATTGAATAGAGAGGATTTAAATTTATAAATTTTGCCAAATGATAAATTGGCCAAAATAATAAAGTGTAGCCCGAGTGAAAAGGAATATGCCCTGAGGTAATTGCAGTAAATAAATTACTTTCCGAAAATCTTCTAATATACTCCTGCGAATCAAACATCACAGGACTGGTGGTAATAAAAATTACTCTTGAAATGAAAAAAGAAAAAAGAAAAATTAATAAAGGCTTATTTTTGCTAAACATTACCTGAAGTATATCAAATATATATAATTTTTTAGAATCTTTTAGTCCTTGACAAGTTTTTTCAAATTATTTTAAAATGTCCTCGAGTGAAATCTGAAATACAACGAAGATTAGCGCATTTATATGATACTGCTGAACCAGTCGACTGCTTTGGGAGAGCACCAGCAACGCCAAGAGAAATTGAAGTGTTTTTAGATACTTCTAATCCTCAAAGAGCAGAAGTTCCTCCCCAAGTAAAGCCAGCCTCTCCTTGGTCTTTTCTTCCTAGTGGCACTTTTTCTATCGAAAACGGTTGCGTAGTGCCGTATCAAGATGTTGACCAAATAACTACCAGAAAGGGTTTAGAGGACAGGCAGGCTTGTGATATCAATGGAGAAGATTCTGATTCCACCAGCGTTAAAAGACAAGTTGCCCAACACAGGCAACATCAAAACGCAGGACGCAAGCCTCGAGGAGGTTATAGGCCACAACAGGGAGGGCGCCGCTAATATTTCAAGGAGTGAATCTTAAAAACTTAAATAAGCTTTCCCTGCTTAGTAACTTTTGGCAAAGTAATTCCTAAATGATGATAAGCTGCCGGTGTTGCTACCCTTCCACGGGAAGTTTTTTTCAAAAATCCAATCTGCATTAAATAAGGCTCAATTACCTCCTCGACTGTTCCAATGTCTTCTGAGATTGTTGAGGCAATTGTTTCAATTCCAACCGGTCCGCCGGCGTGTTTTTCAATAATCGCCTTTAGGTATCTAACATCTGATGAATCTAATCCAACTTCATCTACTTCCAGCATATTCAAAGCTTCACTAATAATACTTTTTACCAATTTTCCGTCTGCCCTAACCTGAACAAAATCTCTAGCTCTTTTTAAAATTTTTAAGGCAATCCTTGGTGTTCCTCTAGCTCTTTTTGCTATTTCCAAGATCGACTCCTCATCGATTGGAACTTTTAATTTTAAGGCCGCTTTTTTAATAATCTCTCTTAATTCTTTTGGCTCATAAAAAGAAAGCCTATGAATTACGCCGAACCTATCTCGAAGAGGTGCAGACATTAATCCAATCCTTGTCGTTGCGCCAATAATAGTAAACTGGGGAAGATCTAATCTTAGAGTTCTTGCGCTTGGTCCCTTTCCAATAACCACGTCCAGCGCGTAGTCTTCCATTGCCGGGTACAAAGTTTCCTCAACAGTTTTTTGTAGCCTGTGAATCTCATCTATAAAAAGGATATCTCCTTTTTCCAAATTTGTGAGAATAGACGCCAAATCTCCGGCTCTTTCTATCGCAGGACCCGAAGTTACTCTTATATTAACTCCCATCTCCTTGGCAATTAAATGAGAAAGGGTAGTCTTGCCAAGTCCGGGAGGACCATATAAGAGAATATGCTCGATTGATTCTTTTCTTTTTTTAGAAGCTTGGATAGCAATCTTTAAGCTTTCTTTAACATTTTTTTGTCCGTAAAAATCGTTCCAATCCGAAGCTCTTAACGAGGTAAACAAAACTTCTTCTTCGGGAGATTCTTGTTCTATGTTTTTAACTTTGTCTTTTGCCATACGTTTGATACCTTTGGTATTATCTTTTACCTAAATTTTTTAGCGCCGTCTTTACTTTCTCATCTAAGGACAACCCCTGAGTTTTTACCTCTCTTAAGGCTTTTTGAGCTTCCTGGGTCGAAAAACCAAAAGTTTTTAAAGCTTGGATCGCTTCTGCATTTTCAATAAAGTCTTTACCGGACAAATCAAGCTCAGCGTCAGAACCCATTTTATTTTTAAGTTCAATGATAATTTTTTGAGCATTTTTTGTACCAAGCCTAGGAACCGAGGTGAAAAATGATACATCTCCTTTAATGATTGCCTCAACAATATCCTTTCTTTCTCCAAAGGAAAAAATATTTAACGCAGTTTTGGGTCCGATTCCTGAAACAGTAATCAAATTTTCAAAAAGACTTAAATCGTCAATTTCTAAAAACCCAAAAAGTTCTAAGGCATCTTCTCTGACGTAAGTAAATGTAAATAGTTTGATTTTTTCGTTGGTGATAAGCTTTGAGTAAATACTGTCAGGAACCAAAACTTTATAGCCAACACCCTGAACATCAATTATTACAAAGGGTCTTTTAAGAACTTCTATTTTTCCATTTAGAAAGCCAATCATAATTTAGATGATTATAGCATACGAAGTTTTGCGGATTTTTTTGAAAAAGCATGGGTAATTGCAACTGCCAAAGCATCCGCAGTGTCATCCGGTTTTGGGATCTCTTTTAAGGCTAATAGTCCTTTTACCATTTTGCCAACCTGCATTTTCTCGGCTCTTCCATAACCTGTTAGGGTAAGTTTTACCTGAAGCGGAGTATAAATTCCGATATTTAAATTTGCTTTTGAGGCTGACAAAAGAATAACGCCTCTTGCCTGGCCAACAATAAAAGCGGTTTTTGCATTATTATTAAAAAACAGTTCTTCTATGGAAAACTCGTCGGGGGAGTATTTTTTGATTATTTGAGAGACTTCGTCATAAATTTGCTTTAGCCTATCGGGCGCAGCCTTTTTTGCGGAAGTTTCGATACAACCAAAAGCTATCACTTTTAGCTTTGATTTTCCAAACTCGACCACTCCCCAGCCACACCTTGCAATTCCCGGATCAATCCCTAAGACTGTCATTTTTTGATTATATCACTTGCTTATTATTCGTCTTTTAAGTAAAATACTATATTATGAAGCGTGAAAAACTAAAAGCGGGAATAAGAAAAGTTTTAGGTAAAGACGTTAAAAAACTCCGAAGAGAAGGATTCTTACCGGCTAACGTTTATGGGAAAAGCATCAAATCTGAAGCAGTTCAAGTAACTTACAAAGATTTTGACGAAGTTTTTAAAGAAGCCGGAGAAACCGGATTAGTTGATTTGGAAGTTGATGGGAAATTAGTTCCGGTTTTAATTCATAACGTTCAAAAAAACTTTAGAGGTTTAGTTTTACACGCAGATTTTTTCCAAGTTAATCTTAAAGAAAAAGTTAAGACTAATATTCCACTCGAGATTGTCGGAGAACCAAAAGCAGTTACGGATAAGGTCGGAATTTTGATGAATATTTTATCGGAAGTTGAAGTCGAAGCGCTTCCGGAAGAACTTCCTGAGAATATTGAAGTAAATGTTGAGCACTTAGCAAATATTGATGACCAAATAACGGTAGCTGATCTTAAAGCTCCAACCGGAGTTGAAGTTTTAACAGATCCAAATCAAGTTGTTTCCAAAATCGCAGAATTAGTCTCTAAAGAAGCTCAAGAGCAAGCAGCCGAAGAAGCAGCAGCGGCCGAAGCAGCAGCAACTGAAACTCCAGTCGAGGGTGAAGCAGTTGTCGAAGGTGAAACTACATCCGAGGGTGAAAAACCAGCAGAAAATCCAGAAGCTTCTAAAGAAGAAGTCAAACCTCAATAATAATTTTGATTTTTGTTTAAAATTTCTTCCAATTTCTTTGAATCTAAGTAGTTTGGGTCTAAAAGCAAAGCTTTTTTGTTAAATTTTTTTGCTTTATTAAAATTTCCTAAATTATATTCTAAAACCGCAACTCTAAAATATGCATCTTTGTAGCCTGAATATTTATTTGTAACCGATGTCCAAAAATTAATTTCACGTTGGATTTTTTCACGCTCTAAATTAATTTCGTAAGCTTGGTTAAAGTTTTTATAAACCTTAAAACTGATTAAACTTATTCCTAAAATTAAAACAAATATTACTAATATACCTAAAATTATTGAAAAATAATAAAATATTTTTTTAACTTTAGGTTGATTTTGCAATCTAATCGATAAATTTTTGAATTTTTTAAATAACTTATTCTCGGTAATTCTTCGGTAAATACTCGGGAATTGCGAGGCTAAGGCGTTATTTTTACTCATAAATTGGCCACTCTGATATCATTAGGCTCTCCCCCTCTTTCCACAGTATGTGATAAATCTCCTCTGTCACAAATGGCATAAATGGATGAAGAAGTTTTAAAATTACCAAATATGAATTCTTTAAGACGGAATATGAAGAGTTATCTATTCTGTTTTTAACATCTTCTATGTAAATATCGGCGAAAGTATGCCAGGCAAATTCATAAAGGTTTTGAGCAGCGTGGTTAAAATCATATTTATTAAGTAAGCTTGCTACCTCTTTTGCCAGCTGTTTTATTTTTTCACTCATCTCGTTATCATTTTCATTTGTTATCTTTTTTTCTGATTCTATGTAGTCTTCGGGCTTAGTCATTTCGATAAACCTAGCCATATTCCATAACTTATTGGTAAACTTTCGCATCGCTTCAAGCTTAGGATAAGATAAGGACTGATCATTCCCAAAAGCTGTGCCGTAAATAAGCGCAAAACGCACTGCGTCGGCTCCATATTGATCAATTAGCTCTATCGGATTAATTACGTTCCCCTTGCTCTTGCTCATTTTCTTGCCTAGAGGATCATTGACTAGGCCATGTAGCACAACATCTTTAAAAGGAATTTGCTCCCCTATCCTCTCTACTCCTTGTTTTTTCTGAATATAAATTCCAAGCATTACCATTCTGGCCACCCACCATGGCAAAATGTCATACCCTGTTTCCATTACGTTGGCCGGATAAAACTTAAGACTATCGGTAGTTTTTAAAGTAGCGTAGGGCCATTGTCCTGAAGAAAACCAAGTATCAAAAGTGTCTTCGTCTTGAATCATTTTTCCCGAGCATTTCCCGCATTTTTCCCGAACTTCCCCGGCTGTCACTTCCCACTGCCCGCATTTTTCGCATTTAAAGGCTGGAATTCTTATTCCCCACACAATTTGGCGGGATATATTCCAATCTTTAATATTTTCAAGAAATTGTAAGTATCTTTTTTCAAAATCCTTAGGATAAATCTTAATCTCTTCTTTTTTAACTACTTCTATTGCCTGTCTTGCTAAGGGCTCCATTTTTACAAACCACTGCTCTAAAGGGAGCGGCTCAATTGGGTTTTTACATTTATAGCAAAGGCCAATTCTATGGACATAATTTTCATCTATTTTTTCAACTAGTCCTTTTGCCTGCATATCCTCAACCACTGCTCTCCTAGCTTGCTTAATATATAAACCTTCGTATTTACCAGCTTTTTCATTCATTTTGCCGTCAAAATTTATTACTTGAACCATTGGCAAGTCATGCCTATCAGCTACTTCAAAATCGTCAAAATCATGAGCCGGAGTAATTTTTACAACACCTGTACCAAATAATGGATCGACAAATTTATCGGCTACAACTTTTATTTTTGATTTTCCCAATACCGTTTCAATATCCAATTCTTTGCCGATATATTGCTGGTAACGCTTGTCATCCGGATGAACCGCCACGGCCGTATCTCCAAACTTTGTTTCCGGCCTAGTAGTTGCTAAAATTAATGGACCATACTTAATGTAATAAAGAGGATTTTGTCTTTCTTCATAAATTACTTCTAAATCTGAAAAGCTGGTGCCATCATAAGTACAATAATTAACTAGCCTTTTTGCTCGATAAACTAAACCATCGTCAAATAATTTTTTAAAAGTGTCATAAACAATTTCTATAACATCTTTATCCATGGTATATTTTTCCCGGCTCCAATCAAGCGAGAATCCAAGTCTTCGAAGTTGTTTTTCTATCCCCCCTCTATTTTCATCAACGTAGAGTTTAATCATCTTAAATAGCTCTTCTCTGGTAAAATCCAAGCGCGACTTCCCTTCTTCTCTAAGTTTTTTCTCAAAAACAAACTGCGTTTCTATGCCTGCATGATCAGTTCCAGGAAGCCAGAGTGTTGATAATCCTTTCATGCGGTGATATCTAATTAAAATATCTTCTACTACATACATCGCGTGGCCAAAATGAAGCGCTCCGTTAGCATTGGTAGGAGGCAAAATTATTGAGTATGGTTTTCCTGTGGGGTTAACTTCGGGCTTAAAATATCCTTTTTCTTCCCAAGTTTTATAGATTTTCTCCTCAACGTCTTTATTATTATAAACTTTGTCCATGAAGCTATTCTAACATACGACAGAATTTCTATTCAATTAGTTTTGGTTAATTTAAATCCCCTGGTTTTTATGGTTTGGATTTCGAAATTATTATCTTGTTGTTTTAATTTATTCCTAACTCTTTCAACTAACTTATCTATTGCCCAATCTGAAATCCCCAAGCCGGTTCCCTCGGGCCACACCGCTTCAATTATTTTTTCTCTTTCGCAAATTTGATCAAATTTATTTTTTAAGTATTCAAAAAGCATTAACTCTTTTTTACTAAACTCATTAGTATTGTCTTTTGCTTCTCCTATTGCTCGCTGTTTTACAAAATATGCAAAAAGAGGACTAAAAATGATTAATTTACTATTTTCTTCTCTAACCAAGCCTGCTTCCCAAAGATAGGCAGTTTGTTTTTTTGCCTCTTTGGTGATAATTTCACTTTTATCTATTTTTGATAAAACCGTTTGCTCATTAGTATTTAAATTTTCCCAAAGTTCTTCAGATTGTAACCTGATTCGCTCATCGTTAATTAAATAATCAAATAAATCCTTTTTTGTATTAATTTCTTTGTAAGGCTCATGCAAAGCAATAAGTCCAAGTAATAAATATTGAAAATGCCCATCTACTAATCTTAATAATTCTTTTTCCAAATCCTTATTTAATTTTAGTTGGTAACGGCTTTTATAGGTTTCATAGATTATCATTGTATCCTCTTTTTTTGTGAGACCTATATAAACATTTTTATAAACTAGTGCCAAAACAGCTTGTGAAGAAATATTGGGAAATACTCTATCAAACGGAACAAAACTGGTAAAAACAAAGCTTAATTTTTGATGAGAGAAATTTTTTAATCCTTCCAAATTAGCAAATAATTCCGGCGTAGCTGCTTGCCCAAGCCTGTCAAAGCGTATAAAAAACATTGTTGGTAGACAACCTTCCTCAATTATTTTTCCTATGGCCAGCCTTACGCTGTCAATTGTAAAAAACAAATCTTTTAGCTGTATGCTTTCCAAGAATAGATCCCTAATCTCATTCTTTGTTTTTTCGGAAAGCGTAGAATCATCTACCGCATCAACAATCCTTTTAAGTGTTAGGACCCAAAATGGCATAATATCGCATTCAAATAAATCATTTAAGTCAACTGTTATAAATATATGTTTTTCCCAATTATTAACATAAGTTTTATATACCTCAGGCTGTTTAAGAAAAAACCTTAAAAAATTACCTATTCCCACTCTTTTTATACCAAGCAGAACAATTGAGTGCCGTCCATTTAAATACTCGGCCAAAGTCCTGGCGTTATTCTCTTGAAAAGAAAGTGGATATTTAATTGCCAGTAAGTCTTGCGCCATAAAGTATTATCATTTTAAATGCCGACTCAACATTTAGCAATAAGCTTTACTGTCAGAATTTTGTCAGAAAAGTGTCTCTTAATCGTCAAGCCAAATAATATGAAAGACTATATTATGTTTCTATGACAATAGAACTTGGACCAAAGCCGGTACAACTAGAAGGCAACCCTAGCGAGGAACGAAAAGTACCAAGATATCAATTAATTGGCGATGAGAGAAAACGACCAGTTACAATTGTTGATATTCACAGAACTATTAAGCCTGAGACCAGCCCTCATCTAATTCAAATCGTAAATTTTAAATAAAATTAATTTATTACTTCACAAACGTTTCACAGATAATTTAACTGTGGGATTTACAAATTATTTTACTTTTGCCCTAGTTTTATTGAATATTCCCTGTCTCTGGTAACTTGCTCTAAAAAGTTACTCTCATTTTCTCTTGTCTTTAAATCCTTAACCTTATCAATTATTTTTAAATTTTTAGGATACATTAATGAGAATTCATATGGCAAAAAATCAATACCCGGTTGTTTAAACAATTTTAAGTCATATTTAATTTCCGGACTTAAAACACTTACTTTTTGAGGTAACTGATAATCAATACTAATTTTCCTTAACTCTTCCGGACCGACATTAATTAAAAAACCGTAAACAGTGTTTTTACCTTGATTATATTTTTCTACTTCAAGACCAACGGGAGGAGTAAAATTCTTTTTTTCATAAATGGTTGGATCCTCAATTGCAGTTACTATATTTTGTTTCTTATTATCTATATTAATTGAACTAATATTTGCACCAATCGGTAAAATTATTCTTAAATAGTTTTTATAATTAACTATTGTTAGGTTATTTCCCTTAGCCGAATTTTTAAAAGTGATTACTGCATTTTCTTTAACACTTCCGTCATTTCCGATAATTACTTTATGCGAAAGACTTCTGGTTACAAAATAATTAATCGTATTTTCTCCCAAATTTGCTTCATTTATTCCGAAGGTATCATTAATTAAATTTATGTCTACCGCCCTATTGTCGGTTATCGATGAAGAATAATTATTAAGAGAAAAGGCGGTTTGCATGTTAGCATCATTAAAGGAAAAAAGCATATGCTTCTCATCTATTGAATTTACTATTGCGCTTATTAATGGCAAAAGCTGTATGTCCTTACTTTTCGATATTTTAAAATTTAAGCTATTTAAGACTGCTCTTAGAAAATCTTTCTCTGTGTGCTTTTGAGTGACTTGAAACAAATTATCCGAGGTTATTGTTTCGTTATAAGCTGGAACATTTACCGCACCCACAACCGAAAGCAAGGATTTAATAAATGACAGGTCAACTGCAATAATTCCATCGACATTTTTGTGAGCTTCAGAACTTAAAAATATCGCTGAAGCAACAGTGCCTTTAGAAAAATCAATGTTAAAATTACTATCTTTTAAAAACCAGTGAACAGACGGCAGATATCTTCTGATTGCAAATGGTGGCTCAACATGGGTTTTAAGCTCTTTATCGGCCTCATAAACGTCATATATCTTAAAATTCTTAATACTTCCCTGATCAAGGTCTAAAATTGCATAAGAATCAATCAGTCCTCCACCTGGCCTTAGCTCTTGATTGTTTTGTAACAGGACCATATAGGTTTTTTTGTCGTTGAATCCAAATATATTTGGCCAGAAATCAATTGTTGATGAGTATATACTTAGAGAATCGGAAAATTTATTAACAATTGCCGAAGGCACAAGACCCTCCTGAATCAGTTTTTGAAAACTATAATAAGCCTTTTTGGATTCGGTAAAAATATAGGAAAAATCCGATTCAGGATTTTGAGACTTATTGCTGATAATACTAATAGTTTTTTCGTAAGACGTAGTTGATGAAATTATCAAATCAGAGATTTCTTTAGCCTGGTCAATTTTTTCGGAAAAACCTAATACATAATCTTCTTTTCCAATAAATGAAAACTCCTTAGCAACTAATGGAATTGTGTTTTGAGCATTCGAAAAAATATTTGAAGAAATAATTGCTTGCGACTTCAGTAGTGATAAATTTTGGGAGTAGATTTCATTTTTTATGGAAAACATGCAAATAAACCCAACCAGAGATAAAATAAAGACAATAATTATCGGGGAAACAATAATATAAAATCCAAAGCTTAACAAAAATAAGAAATAGTTAAACATACTTGTTTTATCTTCTTTCTTTTCTCTTTCAATGATTAAAGAAGGTTTAATAATTTCAAAATTAATTTTTTTAATTTTTTCCTCCAAATTATAATGTTCAGAAATTAGATGTCTTCCTTCTTTTAATAAAACGAGATTGGTTTGCTTAGATTTCTCTTTTATGTAATCTAAGGATATTTCGGGATTATTTTTTTTAAAAAGGCTCGCAATCTTTAAAAGACTTACGGGTTGTGAAGAGAACAAATAGAAGAGTTTATCTTTTTCAAAATCTCCAAAAACCATTTCCAGTATTGAATCAACTTCATCATCAAATAGTACCGGAAAAATTTCCCTAGTACCGTCTCCCGGAATAGTAATAATGTTATTCTTTTTTATTTCGTTAATAAAATTATTTATTTCATTCTTAATGTTATATATTTTATCCTTAGCAAAAATATCTCCCAGAATTGCAACTTTTGATTTATTGTAAGAATTTATAACTGTATTGACTATGTTTTTGTTTAATGAATTTCTGCCAAGTACTAAGACGAATTCACAATTGTCTTTTTCAGCTTTTTTTAAAAAGGGTTGAATTATCTTTTCCGAAACATCTAAAGACTCGTCTATTAAAAAGATGTGGGAATAAATGTTGTCCGGGATTGATGGAATTGTTTTTACAAACGGCACGTGAATAATGTTTTCCAACAAGCTGTCATAGCTTTTGCTGACTAAAACTACCAAAGATTCATTTCTTAATTTTTCTGCTAGCACTTCCCCGATGTCCCCCTTTTTATCAACTATTAAAATAGGGTTATTATTTCTTTCCGAGGTAATAATGGCAGTATTGTGCATAAATAATAATTTTAAATATTCTATATCTTATTGTCCAGGGCTTGATTTACCATAAAATCAGCCAGCTTGTTTTGCTCCCTTGGAATATGATTGTAGTAAATCGGTAAACCTATCTCCTGTTCCAATTTTTTAATCTGAAACAATATTTCTCTTAATTTGGCATTTTTTATTTTCCAAAGTCCAACAATTTGCGAGTATGCTAACAGAGAATCCATATAGAAGGTAATTTCTGAGATGCTATTATGTTCTTTATTTGCTAAAACCCAGGTAAGACCTTCGGCAATTGCAGAATATTCTGCAACATTATTAGTAGTTTCCCCAAGCCTTTTCCCAATTTTTGCCAATACCCTTCCCTCACTATCTTGAATATATACCCCCAATGCGGCAGGGCCCGGATTTCCCCGTGCGCCCCCATCTGTAAAAATCTTTATCTTATTCATAGTTTTTATTACCTATTCTAATATAATTCAAAACTATTAAAAGTTTTATGGACAAAATTAAAAAAACTCCCCCTTCACAAACTAGTGTTATCCAAGCCGATGCCAGATAAGAATATGTTGGTATAAATATTATGTTAAGAAAAATATTGATAATCAATGAGAAGAAATATGTATACATTAAAAACTTCTGTTTTTCTTTGGTAATTAAAGCCCACTGAATTAAACTGGTAACAAAGAAGAACGGAAGAGACATTAAAAGAATTCTAAACGGAATAGAAGCTTTTGAAAAATCACTTTTAATAAAAGTGAAAAGGGGAGTGGAAAACCAAAATACTAAAATCAAAACTAAAGACATGCTAAAGAAAATTAACAAATATCTGTTAATTAATTTTTTAAAAATAGCTTGATCATTCTTGTATTTTATTAAAAATGGATAAACGGCGTTAGAAAGAAATAGGGGAATAGCAATTAAAAAATCAAAGAATTTGTAAGACAATCCATATATGCCAACGCTTTTTGTCGTGGACATTAACGACAAAAGAATAATGTCTGCTCTAAAATAGATTAAGTTAAAAAGAAGCATCAACCCAATTGGTAATGCTAAAACAAAAATATCTCTGGCGTATTTTTTGTCAAAAGAAAAGGGCAAAAGTTTTTCCTTGGTATCCATTATATGAAGAGCACCAGTTAAAAACCCTGTTAAAACAAATGCGAACAGAACATATAAAATTGAAAATTTTAAGAATGCTAATCCAAAAACAAGTATTAAATTTACAACAGAACCTATTATTATTCCTTTGGCATAAAACTTGAAATTAACATTTTTTTGAAAAATTGCAATAGAGCTTAATATTAAGCTTTGAGAAAAAACACTCAGTGAAAATATTAAGATACCAAGCTTAGTATTAAATGAGAACCCTGATAAAGAATTGACATCATATGGCAAGATAAAAGCAACTAAATTAATTATTATGAATAATAACGATGAAATAAATATTCGAAGATAAAAAAATGTTTTAAAATCTTGTTTTTCTAGATTTAAAAAAATTGCGTTTAATCCAAAATCAATTAACAAATAAAAAAGAGTTACGTAGGAGGTGATTTTAATATACTCTCCAAAACCTAATACTCCAAAAAATCTGGCGATGATAATTGCTATTAAAAATCCTGTAAACGATGAGACGAGTCGGGAGGCAAATTGATAAAGAGTGTTCTTGGCCACTAGTGAGTAATGCATAAACTTATTTTAACAGAAATAATTATCTAAATACTAAAAAGTTTGTTTGAAATAAAAAATAAACGGGGATTATAGGGGAATTTATTTTTGTCTAATAACCAGGACTCTATCTTTGCCTTCTCCACTTGACTCGGAAACAACTTCTTCATCATTTTGTAAAAGCATGTGCACAATCCGTCTTTCCCATGATTTTAAGTCCGAGATATAAACTTCTTTTCCAGAAGCTATTGCTCTCTCTTTAAAATCTAGAGCCAGTTTTTCTAAATACTCTGTTCTGTTTTTCTTATAATCTCCAACCTCTAAAGATACTCTTTTAAACTCTCCCAGTTCTTTTGCGAGTACTAATGATAAAACTAACTGAAGTGCTTCAAGGGTTTCACCATGATAACCAATAATCATCCCCGTATCATCTGTTTCCAGTGATACCGAGATTGCTTCTTCGTCTTCGGCAATAGTAAACTCAGCTTTTATGCCAAGCAAGTCGAAAAGTTTTTTGATTGTTTTTTCTACTGTTTTATTTTTTGTTGCCATTTAATTTATCCGTCCATTGTTTCAAACTACCCAGTCCTGAGATTTGATACTGTTGTATGATACCAAAAATTGTGAAAGTGTTCCAGTATAAAGAAAGTCCGATTGGAAAACTGTATGAGAAAAAGCCAATCATAATTGGAAAAATATAAAGAGACTGAGATTGAAAAGCGGTTGCAAAATCATCTTTCTTTTTTTCATTACCTTTTTCTACCAGCTCTTTGCCTGTTTTTGCTGAAATCAGCATTTTAGATTGTAAAAACTGGAAAGCGCCGGTTAAAAATGGCACCAAAAGAATTAATGGCCCTAAGGTATTAATTAATTGTGAAGGGTTTTGCGCCAGAGGAATACCAAAAAAACTTGCATCCCAAGCTTTGGTAAGTTTTAAAAAATCAACGTATGCAATCTTATTAACAACATCAAGATTTGTCCCAACATGAATAATCTTATTTAGGACTGAGTATAGTCCCCAAATAACCGGGAGCTGTACTAAAACAGGCAAGCAGCCAGCCAGAGGATTTACGCCAAACTCTTTATAAAGCTTCATCGTTTCCGATTGCAACATTTTGGCATCATTTTTATGTTTTTCTTTAAGTTTTGATAAATGTGGGTTTAAATCCATCATCTTTTTTGAAGCTTTTATTTGCGATGAGGTAAGAGGATACAAAATTAATCTGATTAATATTGTTAAAACAATAATTGAAAAGCCAAGCGCAAACGGCAAGTGAATAAACAAAAGCGCATGATAAATAAGAAGAAGTACATTAACTATTGGGTCAACGATAATTGCATCGAAAATATTCATAATTAGTTTCCTTTATAAAAAGGCTGACATTTTAAAAGCCTGGCCGTTGCCATTTTCCCGCCGGTAAATAAACCATGCTGACTGATTGACTGTTTTGCATAGGTTGAGCAGGAAGTTTGGAAACGGCACGATTGACTGATCCCAAAAAGATTTCTTAAAACAGTGTGTATAAATACTTGATAAAAACTGATTGCTGCTAGGGCTATTTTTTTCATGTTATTTTAATGCTTCCTGAAGACTTTTCTTAACTTCTTCCAGCTGTTTAAAGGTCAATAATTTTTTTGCGTAAACAATCACGTTTTTCCCTTCACCCAAGCTTTTTAAAAGTTCTCTGGCGCTTTGGGCCAACACTCTTTTGGTTTTGTTTCTTAAAACTGCTTTCTTACTTACTTTTTTTGAAACAACAAAACCAAACCTTGAAACTTTTTCTCCGCTTTTGGAGATTTTTATGTTGAAAAGGGGAGTTTCAATAACTTTACCTTTTGTGCCGGCAACTTTTTTAAGACGGTTTTCTTTTTTAAGCATGTTAAACGGTTAAGCTCTTTCTGGTTCGATTTCTTCTTCTGGCTAATACTTTTTGTCCACCATGAGATGCGGATCTTTTTAAAAAGCCGTGCTTTCTGGCTCTTTTTCCTTTTTTCATTTTTCTTAATTTTTCCATACGAGTTAGTATAACAAAACTAAAGCGTTTTTGGAATAGATACAGTTTTATCTATTTTTGTTATCTTGACAAAAAGTTATCCACATTATTAAACTGCAATACACTTATGGAAGAGACAAAAGACCTTTGGAAAAACATATTAGCCGAAGTAGAACTAGAGGTATCTAGAGCTAACTACTTAACTCTATTTAAAAGAACGCAGCTTGTTTCTATAGAAGAAGACGTCCTAACGGTTGCCGCATCTTCCTCGATGATTATTGATCTTTTGCAAAGAAGGTTTTATGAAATCATTAAAAAATCTGCTGACAAACTCTTGGGAAAAAGCGTAAGAATTGTATTTATCCCTAAAACTATTGTGGATAGTTTCGAAAAGCAGGATGAAAAAGCCGGCCCGCTTTTTGAATCGGAAAACAAACCAACGCCCCAACACCTACAAAGAGTAAGACCGGACTACACTTTTGAAAACATGGCGGTTTCTTCCAGTAATCAACTGGCCTTTGTTAGCGCCTCAACCGTTGCCAGCAAACCAGGAGTTGCATACAATCCTTTGTTTATTTATGGCCCAACCGGCGTTGGAAAGACTCATTTAATGCAGGCAATTGCCAATGAGGTTTTTGCTAAAAGCCCGGATAAAAAAATTCTCTATACCACCAGCGAAGAGTTTACCAACGAAGTCGTTGAGGCGATTAGAACTAATAACACCTCTTCGATGAAGAAGAAGTTTAGAAATATCGATTTACTTATTATTGACGACATTCAGTTTATTGCCGGAAAAGAAAGAGTACAAGAAGAACTTTTTCACACTTTCAACATCCTTGTTGACAACGCGTGCCAGATTGTCTTGTCATCTGATAGGCCACCGGCTGAAATAAAGCAAGTTGAAAAAAGGCTGCTTTCCCGTTTTTCAGGAGGATTAACTGTTGACGTTCAATCGCCCGACTTTGAACTCAGAACGGCAATTCTTTTAATTAAATCCAAAAAATATGGCATTGGCTTAACAATAGATGTTGCAAAACTAATTGCTCAAAAAGAACAAGATGCCAGGGGACTGGAAGGATTACTTTTGCGAATTATTACCCAGGCCCAAGGAAAAGGTGGGGAAATAACTGAAGAATTAGTATCTTCTGTTTTATCTTTAAATAAAGAGGAAAAGTTAAACAGCTTTCATCCGGACGAGTTAATAAAAAATGTCTGCAACTATTATAGCGTTAAAGAAACACAGCTTAAAAGTCCAAAGAGAGACGCTTTTTTGGTAAGACCAAGGCAAGTGGCAATGTTTCTTCTTAAAAAAGAGCTTAATTTAACCTTTGTAGAAATTGGCAACTTATTAGGAGGAAGGGACCATACAACAATTATGCATGGAGTGGAAAAGGTTGATAACATGTTGAAAAACTCTTTAATTTCGGAGGATATCTTGGGGATTCCAAAACTTAATGTTGATAAAAATGTTAATAACTAACAAATTATGGTTATAAACAATTTTTCCACTTTTTTATCAACAACTTATCCACTTTTATTTAGCCTTGCTCTGTTGCTTTTTTCCACTTTTCCATATAAACTACTACAACTACAAATAGATTAACATGAAAGTTTCTTTTCTTTCCAATAACCTTTCAGACAAAATTTCTTTTTTAAACCACGCTGTGTCAAGTAGGGGACAGCTTCCCATCCTGTCTAATTTCTTATTAGAAGCAAAGAAAGGAAAGCTTAGTATAAGCGCAACGGATTTAGAAATTGGAATAACCACCAGTATTGCCGTAAATGTTGAGAAAGAAGGAAGGACAACGGTTCCTGCTAAAAACTTTTCAGATTTATTACTTAACTTAGGAAATCAAAAAGTGACAATATCACAAGATGGAGAAACACTTAAGTTGGTTGGAGAAAAGACAAAAGCCTCTTTTCAAACAATGTCTTCTGATGAATTTCCAAAACTATATGAAGAAAAAGGAGAAGAGTTCATAGAAATAAAAAAGAAAGACATAGAAAAGTTTTTACTAAGAGTGGTTTTCTCATCAGCAATTGATTCTTCCAGACCGGCTCTTTCCGGAATACTTTTAGACAAAGAAAAAAACGAAGCTGTAATGGTTGCAACAGATGGATACAGGCTTTCTCTTCAGAAAAACGTTTTCAAGACAACAGAGAAGCTTGAGAAGCCCATTGTAATCCCCGCCAGAATTTTTAAAGAACTGTTGTCAATTAAAGAAGACGAAGAAAATATAAAAGTGTTTGTCTCTGAAAAAAATAACCAGATTTTGTTTAGCCAAGGAGAAACTGTTTTAGTTGGTAGATTAATAGATTCTGAATACCCGGAATATGCAAAGATAATACCGGAGAGCTTTGCAATAAAAACAGAGTTTAACAGAGAAGAACTTTTAAGCGCAATTAAAATCTGTTCAATTTTTGCCAGAGAAACAGCAAATATAGTTAAGCTTTACATTGAAAAGAACAAAATTATTGTTTCAGCGAATTCGCCATCAGTTGGGGAAGATTCGGTAGAAGTTGAGGCAAAAACAACCGGAGGAGAAAACGAGATTGCTTTTAATGCAAAGTACCTTTTAGATATATTGTCATTTTTAAATAAGGACGAAATAGTTTTTGAAATGAACGGCCCTTTAAATCCCGGAGTGTTTAAAATTAAAGAGGACAACTCATTTCTCCACTTAATAATGCCAATTAGGGTGCAGGAATAGCTTGCAACGGTTCTTGAAAAACATCTGAAGGTTTTTTCGTTACTATTCCAGCAAAAGGAGCAACATTTTTTAGAAATGTATCTTTTTCTTGAGGCGCAAACCTTATAAACGAATAAGCAAAGCTTCCTTGTGTTTGTATGGCAACACCCTTTTTATAAAACACTAACCAAGTGTTTTCTGGGATATTTTCATCAAAAAGAGAATCATAATTTTTTCCCAAAACCTTAACCTCTTTTTCTACTAACGTGTTGTCGGGAAGAGATTCTTGTGTGGCAACAACAACACCGTTTTTTGACCACACATTATCATATTGGAATAAAACAGGACTGTTGTAGGAGATCTTTTTTCCTAAAGTTGAATTATCGGTTGCTGCAGGCTTACCATAGGAATCGATTACCTTTGATTCTTTTGTTATCCCAGGATTAATGCTATTAAACCTGGAAACAATATTACCGTTATTTGTTAATGAATTAAAAATTATAAAGATAAAAACAACTCCCACCAAGACGCAGGCTGTTAATAATAAAAATGTTGTTTTATTTTTAATGAAACTCATAATTTGGAGATATATACGTATGTACCCAGGCGTATGTTCTTGGACAATCCCTCTTAAAATTATTTACTGTTCCAGCCGGACCCTTATGATAATTATAAACATAAAGCGCCATTGCCTCTGCCATTGATTCATTAATTTGATTACGACGGCTTTGGTTGCAATAGGACGGTAATCCATATGTTTTCATACATTTACCAATATAGCAAGCGCTTCCGTCTCCCGAAAGATAGTCAACATTGAATCTGTTGCTCAAATTTCCGTCTCTATGTTGAAACATATGGGTTGTTTCGTGTGTTATCCAATAATTACCGCTGCCGGAATAATAAGTAGTGACCATTATGTTTGCATTAATTAGTTGGGCTTGGTTGCTCCATCCGGTATAACCGCAAGCGTGACCAGTATTCTTACTGTTTGAAAAAAGTTCAGCTCGATAAGCAGTACTTATAAGTCTATTTTTCATGGATGGAGAGTAGGTCATATGGTCCCAAATTTTCCAAAAACCAATCTTAGATTGGCAAGTTGGCGTTTGGGATGCGTTTCTGGGGTATGGGGACATGCCACAGTCATATTGCCAAGTTGTTCCCGCTATTACCCTTGCATTAAGGTCACTTTTAAGCTTAGAGTCTACGTTGCTACACGTTGGCAGAGTATGATTTCCTCCTCCCGCTGGGGGTGCTGGGGGAAGAGGAACGCAGCAAACAGGAGCTGCTGTTGCAGAGCAGGTATAATCACCAGAAGTATCTGCCGGAGCGCTCGCCGGACAATTAGCTGCGGTTGCTACACAAGTGTTCCCCGTAATACTCATGCAGTCTACGCCCGTTCCAGCATTTACAGTATCTCCTCCGCTTGTCGCAGCAGTAATTATAGCGGTAACCATTAGTACAAAAAAAATAATACCAATTATTATTAGAGCGATTGGTCCCCAAACTTCAATTGTTGAGATAAGAGCTGTTCCAATCTGCCTAACAGCTTGTTTTCCTGCTTGTTTTACAAACTTTTTTCCAACATTTTTGGCCAGCTGCTTTCCTCTCTTTGAGATTTCTCCTTTAACCTTATTTTGAGCTTCAGATTTAAGATGCTCAACAGTATTATGGGCATGTTCCTGTGGGGAATTGTTATTTTCGTTTTCTTCTTCTTGAGCCATAATTTAATAATAGCAAATTAATCAAGAGTTATCTCAGGCTTATTTGTCGTTTCGGGCGTTGGATCAGGAAGATCGATTGGTTTTACTTGGGCAGCATCGATTCTTTCCCTTTCTTCTTTTTCCGCTTCTTCTTTAGCCTCTGTTTCTGCTTTTTTTAACTCCTCTTTCTCTTCCGGATTGGAGGTAATCATCTTGTGTTCAAATGGAGCAGCGATTATTTGCATTGCCACATGGCTTTGTCCTGCAAAAAACAAACCCTCACCCGGATTTGCAGACAAGAGTAATTGCTTCTCTCCTGCTGTAAGGTAAAAAAGCTCAGCCACTAAATCAATTTCGGTTGGACTTTGTTTTAAAAGCATCTGGATTGAGGAATTTGATAAAATTGCTTTTCCATAATCGGTTGAGAGAAAATCTTGAACATCTTGAGTGGCCGTTGTTAGGGCAAGATAATATTTTCTCGCTCTTTTGGCTACGCTGTAAACAAAGGACGCTGAATCTTCATATTTCATCATTACCCATGCCTCGTCAAGGATTAACACTCTCTTTTTGAGAGTTTTCCTAACCTTAGTCCAAATAAAGTCTAAAATTACGTGCATTGCAATCGGCCTAATTTCCTCTTCCAAAGCTTTAATGTTGAAAACAGTAAAAGGATTTTTAATGTCAAAATTAGATTGCTGGTTAAAAATACCATTTAAACTTCCCTTAATAAATCTTTCAAGGCCTAAGGCCAAATCTTTGGCTACCTTATCTTCCATGCCCAGCAACACTTTATATAAATCTTCCATTAATGGCGGAGTATTTTTTTGAGTTTGTGGATCCTGCGTAATTCCTTTTTGCCTATAGGTTTCAACTAAAGCTCTATCTAAAATGGCATCATGTTCGGGATCTAGTTTTCCTAAAACAATTTTTAAAAGACCGTGTAATGATAGGATTTTTAATCCAAGCTCATTTTCTCCCGCTTCGTATACCTCCGAAAGATCAAAAGGGTTAATTTTTATCGGAGAGTTTGAAGAAAAAGTTACCTCTTCTCCCCCCATAGCTTTAGTCATTTCCGAATATTCTCCTTCAGGGTCGATGATTATAACTTCAGCCCCAAACATAAACTGCCTCATTGCCTCAAGTTTGATTAAATAAGATTTTCCAGCTCCTGATTTTCCAAAAACAACCTCGTTGGCATTTTCCAAAGAAAACCTGTCAAAGATAATTAAAGATCCGTTTTGCTGGTTAATTCCATACATCAGACCCTTGTCTTGCGCAAGCATGGCGGATGTAAAAGGAAAAGTTGATGCTAAAGACGTAGTGTCCATATTTCTGGTAATAAATAATTTATCCTGACCTAGAGGAATGGTCGTTTTAAATCCAGCTTCCATTTGTAGCGCCGCAGGTCTTGGGTCAACCAGGATTGAGTTGAGCGTGGTTTTTAATCTTTTTGCAGCCTCATTTAAATCCTCAATTTTTTCGGAAAATAGAGTAGCGTAAAGACTAAATTGAAAAAAACGCTCCATACCTTTTGCTAATTCTTCTTGAACAGCTAGCGCATCTTCCAGCGAAGCGCTTACCTTTGGGTCTACGTCTAAGCCCTCATCCTCAGATGACATAATAGTTGCTTCCATTTCCGAAATTTTTCTTCTTAAATCAGACAATACGTCGGCAGAAGATGTGGGATAGATAAACATTGACACATTCATAGAATGGTCAAACTCAACCAATGGTTCAAGCCAATTGGGAGAAACGAATCTTGGGTAGCCACTAATAAATACTGTTTTGTAAAATTTACCACCGACCTTAACATGATTAAAATCAATCTCGATTTCTGCCGGTGCAATCAGATCTGGAACCGAAAAGGCAGCTTCTTGCTTTACTTCTATTTCTTTTTCAACAGGTATTTGTTTATTCTCGATGTTACCGGTAATTTTTTTCTTACCAAACATTATTTTTGTACCTCCTCTACTACTTGCTGCTCTGGTTTTACCCCATTTTCGACCTCATAGTCATTAATTTTAGCATCATTAAAGATTTCATAAAAAAGTTTAATTAACTGCTCTTTTCCTAAGGTTTCTGCTTTTAAATTCAGTCTTCTAATTTGTGTATGTAGGCTTTCTGCTTTTGAGCGAAGAGAAGCCCTGGCTCCAACCAAAAACAAATCTTGTGCACTACTAACTCTTACTTGCTGAGATGCTCCGCTTAAGCCCTTTTCCAAAGAAGAGTAGGAAATAACAACATAGAATTTTTTATCCAAAATTGTATTTACTTTTACTAATTCTGCCACAAAGTCCCTATACATTCCTATTTGAGTTGCCAGCAATTGGTTTTTTGAGTTCGCTTTTTCTTTTTCAAGAAGTGTTAAGTATGATGCAACATTCAATTTTTTACTTCGAATTACTATTTGGATAGGGAAAGAAAGAGAATTTAAAAGTGCTGCGTAGGAATAGATTTTTACGTCTTGCTCCTCAGCGGAGAGCAAGGTAAAATTTGTCGCTTTAACCTCGATAACGATACAAGCGCTTCCGCCTTTTAAAATTACCACATCATCAACAATGTCTAAAATCTCAGTAAAGGCCTGGGTAGTATTTGATATTTTTTGAGCAGTTTTAGCCATAATTAATTAAAAAGAGATCTCCTTAATTCTTCTCTTGAATCAACAGAAATAACCTCAATTGGTAAAATTATTTCACCCTTTACCACAAAAGTAACGCTGTCAAATTTGTTCTGTACTCTAGGGTCTTCAAACTCAATAGTATAGTTCCCATTTGTTAGGGGAGTAGCTGAGGCAAATTGTCCCAAAGCATTGGTTTTAAAGGCTCTAACTGCATTACCCTGGGTATCTTTTACTTCTACTAAAATATTGGAAAGTGGATTCCCTCGGGGGTCTTTAATAATGCCGGTAACAATATTTGGAAACTCAGGTGTAGAAGGAAGGCCAACGCTTTTTGCCATGTTTTGAGGAATACTGCGGACATATTTTGTTTCTTGTGGAGCTTCTTGTTGTGCAACAGAGGCTGAGAAAAACGGTTTGCCTTGATTAGCCATTGTCCTTTGTAAATTAATTAACTTACTTTCCAATTCTTGTTTTTGGAAAAGAAGATCATTAAGATTTTTCTGAAGCTCCAATACTTTTTGGTGCGCATTTAAATATTCCTGTGAGTTTGCCTGCGGCTGCGAAGCCTCTTTTGCTTTTGCCTCTTGAAGCTCTTTTTCCAAAAGCGCAGCTGTTTTCTGCAAGTCTTGGTCTCCCTGTTTGTTTGCATAGTCATTGGGATTAAGCTGCAGGGCTGGTTGCTGTTGTTGCGGAGCTTGCGCTGCAGGGCTGGTTTTGTCAGCATAGGCGTGTTCTGCTACATATCCAGGAGCACTTGGAGCAGTGCTTTGACCATATTCGTTTAGTGACTGGAAAAAGACAGTCTCTTTCTTATCAAGCTTATTCTTGCCTTTTGGAAGATTATCTAAAAATTCTCGAAGTTGTTTCTCCGACATGTCTGAGATCGACAACCTAGATTTGTTAAATTGATTTATTTTTGAAGGATCGGAAACTTTATCATCTACTCTTTGGTAATAATATTTTGTGGGAGACATTACAGCCTTAATAAAATTGACAATCATCTTATCCATTGGTCTTCCATCGATTGGTAAAAATGACAAAGCAGCCCCGGCTGCCCCAAAAATTAACATAAATGGAATTTTTACTATAAAAATAATTGGGGAAGCATAGGTAAGCCAGGCGAAAAATGCCCCAGTAGCAACATAAGCAAATTGCTTCACGGTCATATTTCCAATTAATTTAAATTGAAACCCGGTAATATCCTGGGGGATTGGGTGATTATTTATTTCCATATACAAAAAGCATATAACGTGAAAAATCTGCTTTCAAGATTATCAAACTATGTCAAATAATATTAAAAAAGGAAATTTCCGTGAAAAATCTTTTAGCTAAATTCCGCAAGCTCTGCAGCGTTTTGGGAGGCATAATGGATTAACAGGTTTTGAAAGAAAGTGGGTGCGAGGCGTTGAGGCATCCAACCCCGGTTATACCGGCGATAAGATTTATTATAAAAAATGAAAGAAACATTAAAAATAGTCCAAGGACTGCGAGAGCAATTGTTTTTCTTGCCTGGTCAAGTTTTTTAGCATCTCCTCCGGAAATTAAAAACCTTATTCCACCAATAATTATAAAGATAACCCCCACAGAACCCGCTAAAAGCAGCGCCCAATAGATTAAGTTTGTGATTAATATTGGGATGCAACCGATTGTTGCGACTCCGTTTTTTCCACAAGACCAGTTCATAGTTTTAGTCTAGCAAAAAAAAAGAAAAAAGTAAATAAATTACGAGTTAAGAAATTTTAAGAATTATGGAGTTAAAGAGGGCATTGTTAGCTGGCTTAGGTTTTTACCGATGAAGAGGAACAAAATGACGTTTAATATAAGATAGGATAAGAAGATTATAACTAATCCGATTATAGCTGCAACGATACTATCTCTGGCAGATGAAACAGCTTGCTTGTCCCCTCCGGAAGTAAGCCATCTTAATCCGCCTAATACGAGATAAAGAAGAGCTGCGATGGTTGCAACTACGAATATTAAATTAATCACAGTAGTAATAATATTTCCAACACTGGCTCCGGTAAAGCCGCATAATATACTAAAATCTCCCGTAGCGCATCCGCCAATTGCTGCTGCATATGAAAAAGATGCTAATGTGAGGTATGCTGTTGCGGGTGCTAATACTGTTAAAATTTTTTTCATGTCTATATTAAATGTAAAGAGTTTTTTAATGTTTGTCAATACCCTAATTTGTGGCTAATTATTGACTTTAACTAAAAAAGAAATAAAAAACTTAACGTTTTTAAAGACGAAATAATTTAAGAATAATGTTTACTATTAAATAAGCAAGAAAAACAATGATCAGTCCGATAATTGCAAAAACTATTTTTTGTCTGGCGCTACTAAGCTTTTGCCTATCTCCTCTGGAAGTAAGCCAATCAACGCCTCCCCAAACAAGATAAAAAAGAGCAAGAAGAATTGATATAAAAATAAGTAGGTTAATTATTAAGTTAATCATCGATTGATGCCCTACTGCGGCGGGAGCATTACCAGGCTTTGGTCCAACAAGAAATCTGGCAATATCACCTAATGCGGTTGCCACAGGAGCGTTTCCCCAAGTACCCCAGTTAGTGCCCGTGCTGTTTACGTTTGAAACCGAAGGAGGAAAGTGGCAACCTAAGACATGATTTGGGTCACATACTAGGCCATTTACCGTATCGCAATAGCTTGACATATAAGTTGTTCCGTCGGTATCTGCAGTTATACAATTGGTTCCCGCTGGAGCGCCAGATTTAGGCGAGCAAGCAGGGGCAGGGTCTGTTCCGGTAAATTTGCAATTTGCCGGACAATAATGACAAAGGGTATCCGTACCGGGTCCGCTATTACCACCGGTTGATATAGTAAAAGTTTTTGGATTACAAAGAAGATTACTTGAGTCTGCAAAGCCGCAGCTCTTCGATACTTTAATCGTGTAAGATCCAATACCTAAGGTGCCAATATTCACGCTGCTTTTAAGATCTGATATCTTTCTGCAGTCTCCTCCGCTAGGAAGAGAGTTCCCGGTTCCACCATCAAACCAAATCCTTAAATCGTCATTCGGGTTATAATAGCTTGGAATACCTATTAATTTAAAAGAAACGGTATCATTATTTGAATAACCAGGACTTCCAGTTGAAGATGTTTCTATAGTACAGGAACTCCCTAATTGAGAAGGATCAATGATTTGTATGGGCGTTAGAACATCGCAGACCTTGGTGGTAGGGCCGGAAGCGTTAAACACGCCTGCAACAAGAGAGCCGGGAAGCAATGCTCCATTAGTAGTAGCTTTTCCTTTAAAGTTGCCATTGGTGTCAAAAGTAATGTTAGCAACGGGAAGAATGTTTGTTTCTTGACCGTCAGTTCTTCCCCAGAACATATTGTACTGACTGCTTCCGCCAGCAATTCCAGAACAAGTTAGGTTAAAGTCGAAGTCAGTTGAGCTTACAAGAATAGCACCTTCGGCCACCTCAATCGCACCGCTTATAACCGCTGCCAGTACAGTTTGACTTGTAAATTGAAAGAGTAAAAAGAAAAAAGTAAGAAATAAGAATATTTTTCTCATATACTATTGTCCAAAGAGATTTAAGATATCAACTCCGATAAAATTTAAAATTGAAAAAGCAAAAATTATAAAAATTAATCCAACAATTGCCGCGGTAAGTTGTTCTTGTGCTTCCCTAACTCTGTCGGGATTTCCCTGCGAAGCAATTAATCTGTAAGCAGATAAAATGATTAGCAAAGCCGCAATTCCTCCGGCAATCGACAAAATAACTGCAAACAATTTTGTGATTAGAGATTGCGGATTGGTACTAATATCACCAAGTGCTGTACGGCAGGGAATAACATTGCCTCCTTTAGTATTGCATGGAAGCTGGCCGCTTGTGAATCCTGGGCCCAAATCAAGAGTGTTGCTTTTGCAGCCTAATCCATTGGGATAGCAGGTTTGAGTGTCTGGATCACAGGGTGCCTCGGTGTAATTAGTGGAATAGCTTTTTTTATTAGTTGCGGCGTCGGTTATTATATAGCATTTTTTAGCATTAGTGCTAGCTGTTGAATCATAAGTATATCCACCAGGACAGGTTGGGCAAGGAGCAATGGGTTCAATATTACCGGGAACACAGCAAAGCGTTTTAGTACCAGTGCAATTATAGTTTCTCGCGTCGGGAACTCCTTGTGCGCTTACACAAGAACTAGTATTGGCAGCAGTGTTTGCTTGGCAAAGTACCGGGCAGTCGGGTTTTGGCGGTGCTGCTTTGCATGTTCCACCAGTAGTTGTAGGAGTACAGCCATAAGTACAGTCTTTTGTATTAGCCGGGCTACAGTAGGGTGCTAACTTGCATGTTCCACCTTGGCAAGAGTAGGTAGAATTACAACAACCACCAGCTGCGGTACAGGCTCCTCCAGTAGTAGGTTGGCAGCTTGCAAATTTACAACAAACGGTTCCGGTGCAATTCGTAGCACCAGCGATAGTTCCATTGCCGTTAGCGGTGCAAATTTCTTTTGTTGTACAACTTGATGTATATCCGGTAGGAGCTAAAGACGCGCAGGTTACAGTCTTAACTTCTACGCAGCATCGGGCTTGGGTTGTGCAATTAGAACTGGGTTGAAAATTTCCTGTGCAGGAGCCAGCAACTTTGCAGCCTGCAGTATGAGTAGTGTCTGCATAAGTGGTACAGGCTGGAGCAGCTACACATTTAGTCCCACTACAAACCTGCGTATTACTATTACAAGTGTTTGTGCAAGAGACGGTTCTATTGCAATTATTTGTAAAAGATCCGCATTTATAATTTTTTGCCGTGCACGAGCTGCTTGTCTCGCAAGTATTCCATTGGCAACATATATTCCCTCCTGTGCAATTAAGGGCTCCAAGGCTTGTTCCCTCCCCAGTTTTGGTGCAGAACGCTACAGAGGAGCATGAAGAGCCAGTAAGGGGAGCAGCGCCGCAGGCTGCAGCTTGAGAGACATTTTTAGCAGGCGCAAAAGCAAGAAAAATTATAAATATAGAAAATAAAGATAAAGTAAAAAGAAGCAGTCTTCTCATAGACTTATCGTAGAACAAATCGTAAATAAAATGCAAGTTTTAGTTTGCAAACTTAAATCCCCTACCTTTAACGGTTTGAATATATTTTGGTTCATTAGGATTGTTTTCAATTTTTTTTCTAAGCCTAAAAATTAACTGATCTAGAGCTTGGTCGGTTACTCCAAGTGTAGTTTTTTGTTCTCCCCAGACTGCATTAATAATCTCTTCTTTTTCCAAAACTTTGTCTTTTTGGGTTAGTAAAAATTTAAATAACTTAAACTCCAAAGAGGTTAAAAGATCAGAAATTATCAAATCGTTTTTTTTAATTTCATTGGTGTTTTCGTCAAAAATTATTTCCTCTTTAGCTTCTACAATACTAGTTTTAACGACAACTGTATGTTTAACAAAATCTTGGAAAAGGGGAATTGTTGGTGCTCCGTTAAAACACAGAAATATATTTTCCAAGAAAATCGGTTCCTGTTTTTTGTCGATAAAATATTGTTGTTCGGATGGATTTAAACTGTTCCAAATTGCAAAAAGTGAGCTTCTAATTGGCCTTTGACTTAATAGATAATCGATTAATTGTCTTTTATTTTCCGGTAAGTTTTTATCCAAAGACAAAATTGTTTCAAGACAAAGAGTAGTTAATCTTCCATGCCCAGCAGTTAGAGTAATGGTTTCATCGATTATTTTCTTCTCTATTTTTTTACCGGTTACTTTTTCTAAATGCGAAATTCTAAAATCTAAGCCCACTTTATCTAAAATGGGTAAATATATTATTCTTCCGGCAACATATTCGAAAAAATCCGCAAAAAGAGAAGGTTCAAGCAAGTCTTCCAAGGGTCTACTTAAAGAAAAAATAACAGAGAAGTGATATTTTGCCCTATTTCTTAAAACCCTGAGATTGGCAAAAAATTCAGACGTTACCGTTGGAACATACTCTTCGAACCTGTCAAAAAGTAAAACTAACGTTAGATTTTTTTCAATCGCCAAATAATCAACGGTTTTTTTAAGTCCCTGAAATAAAACCAATTCGTCGTTAAACTCAACACTTTCTTTAAAGATTTTATTAATCTCTAAGTATTCGTTTTTTAATCCTCTTTCTCGCAACGAATCTAAGATTCCCAAAAAAATGAACTTATTAACGTCGGACATAGGTTTTTTTCTGATTTCTGAAAAATTTAAAAGGACAAAATGGAAGTTTTTTTGTTTTTCACTCAAATGTTTAATGCGGATGTTTCTGTTGTAAGAGAGAAGTCCCAAAAGGTTTGACCTACCAACGCCGGCAACGGAAACTATTTGACAAGAATTTCCTTCTTGGATAAAAGAAATAATTTTAGTAATTTCTTCAAATCTGGTGGTGTCGGGGTACAGGCTTTCAAAGTGTTCAAGCTCCATTAATCTATTATAGTTCATCTTCCATTAATCTTAAACAATGCCGAGTGTTTGTTAGTTTTTTGTAAGACAAATATCAAGCTGTTTTCCTGCCTTTGACATAATATGTATCCATATGAAAGAACGTGAACCAAACGAATTGACAAATCAACCTAATTCTTTTAATCTTGATAGTAATATGGATGGACCTAACGCAACCCCAGAAGTACCACAGCCTGAACGCCATGAAGAGCCGGCTACGCAAGAGCAAATTTTAAGTGCTCAAGACGCGGAGAATATTGCCATCGGTCTTGGAATCTCGAGGGAGTCCATGGGTGATGTTTTTAAACAGGCTGCAAGAAACAGTGGAAGAGTAGACAAGAGGGATTTGGAAAGCGGACACGTACTACCGGAATCCTTCGAAGACTTAGTAAAGGTGGTAATGAGGTCGGCGACTGAAGATTTTAAGACAGGGGGAGAAAGAGAGCTGATTGACAAAGAGGGAGAGATTGTTAAAGAAAATTTTATGGCTTGGATTAGGCAGAGAATGTTTGATTTGCACGATTTTAATCCAACCAGTAAGGTTAATTTTTTCTCCGACATTAATGTAAAAATTGGTTATTCTCAAATAAGTTTTTACGACATGATTTTTACAGGAAGTTATTTTTTGCAGGAAAGAAAAGAACCAGACGGAAGATATAGTTATCATAAAAACGAAGACTACGAAGCGATAAAGCAGCAGCTAATTATTGAGGCGTTTATGTTCTCTAAATCCAGAAACGATGATGTTGAATATAAAGCAGTGATGGGTCAGGAAAAAGAGCTACCTAAACTTCTTGCCCAAATTTATTACGGCAATCCTTTTACCAGAAGCGATTTTTTACATAACATTTTAACCATGTCCTCAATGGATAAAAAAGAAGTTCAAGCACTTAGAGTAAAGGCTGGAGATGTAAATGCAGCTCAATTTGAGCAAGAGAAAATAAAAACAGTGCTAAAAGAAAATACCAGCGTTGGAGACGGGGTAAGAAAAGCCTTGCTTGCTTATTATTATGCTAACGATATTGCGATGCTTGAAAAAGTTTTAGGCCCGGATTCTGTTCTTTTCCAAGAGCAATATGATGAATATGATAGTGCCACAGGTAAGATTAAAGGGAAAAAATTAGGACAAGTTAATGAAGAGCGCAAAATAAAAGAAAAAGATAAATTAGAAAAAGACAAAACTTATATTAAGTATGAAAACGGCAGACTGGCTATGGATACTAAAAAAACATTTGTAGATTATATGAATGTGTTTAATCACGCATCAAAAGATGAGGGAATTGTTAATGAGGTTAGGGAAAGAATAAGGCAATCAATAATGCAGTCTGGTTTAAGTTATTCCGAAGCAAAATATGCTGAAGCATGGGCCTTCTCAATGACCAGATGGACCGGTATTGGAGCAAGAAACGATGTTACGGCTGCAGCTTTTGATGCTTGGTCTAAGCCACAAAATCTTTTGGAATACCGACTTAAGCAACTGGCAGAAAAAAGAAGAGGAGTAATGGGAAATATTTTTAATCTTGCCGGAATAAAAAGAGCAGGTTTGGGATTTTTTGAAGGAGTAACCGATACCCAAGGAAGAACAGTTCTTGAGGCCATACAGGGTGGTCAAGGTGAAGATCTAAAAGATGATAACCCATTTAAAAATATTAAAGATGAAGAAAAGATTAGGTTTGGGCAAGATGCAGGATATAGATTTGCAACTAATCATGTTTTTAATGCCTTTGCGATTTATGACAATATTATTACTCACACCGATTTTAATATTGAAGATATGGTTACCTATGATGGTTTTGGAAGAGCAATAATCGATCAGGAAAAAGCCAACAAGATGGTTGACGGAATTCAAAAAGCAATCAGATACGCATATTGTACTTATGCCGGAACAGATTACTCAAAAAATATCAGGGTTTGGGACAATGGAGGAGTAAAAGAGCTTCCGGTTATTGCAGCGATGTTTGGTCCGGATATTCTAAAGCTAATTCAAAGAGATATCGAAAAAAAGAGTCCGGGAGCATCAAAAAATCCAAATGTTTGGGAAGTTGGTAAAGATGATGATAAATTTGAAATGGACGTTTCAAAACTTAAAGAAACGCCAATAAGGGAGATGCTATGGAAAAACGTCTTGCATTATTTGGTGGCAGAAGAATTACATTCGCATAGAAGCATGAAGAGCGAGCTAAAGAGGTATAACTACGCAAATACTGAAAAAATATACCAATTCTTAAAGGTAAAAGGTTTAGTTTCAGATGAAGAAGAGGTTGAAGAAATGAGAAAGCTAAGTAATTCCACCTTAAGAGTATTGGCGGCAGAAGATTTTGGGACAGATGTTGGCAAAGGTTTATTAAAAGGTTTTTGGGCCGCAATGCGAATAATGCTTAAAGATGTTGCTACCGGGAAGTAAGTTTTTGTTTATTTAGTTTCGGGTGGTGTAGATGCTCCAGTTGTTACGGGTTTTTCTTCTGGTTTAGTCAGCCCAGCTGCCTGTGCTTTTTTATAGGCTATGGAATCTGTGCCGTAACTTAATTTTTCTAAAGATGGAGCTTTAACAGCACCTCCAATAAGTGATTGAATTCGATTACGATCATAAGCATTTTTTTCTAGGTTCCACCTTCCGCCAGTAATACGTTGTATTCTACTTCCAACTGCTCCTTCTAACTCTCCTGATCTTGCATCCCTACGGTATAATCTGCCACCAACTGCTCCACCAACTGCTCCTGCAACAGCCATTCCAGTAGCACTACTACTGCCTAATCCAAGTCCTCCGCCGGTTCCAAAGGCTTTTTTAACCTGATCAACAAGTCCGGGAGCAGCCAGAATAAAGCCAATTGCAATTAATCCACCAAACATAGTTGTATTGCCGTTTCCAGTAAGGTTTCCAACTAGTGGAGGATTAAATACTGTTGAAAAACCAGTAGCTGGATCAATACCCGCATTCTTAGTATTAACTTCCAGGCTATACATTATTGCACGGGCAACCATAAATAAGAAGATTACAGCCGGAAAGGGAGCCAAGTTGCCAGCTAGATTTTTTATCCAACCTGACCAACCTACATTTGCGCCAGCGCCCGGGATTAGTCCTGCTAAAATCCAAAGTGGGCCAAGAATAACCGCTAGTAATACATTAATAAAGCATTTTAAGAGAGCAAACCAAAGCTTAAACAGCGCAACTAATATGGCAACTGCAAAGACTAAGAAGGCAATAATTCCTGCAATTAATCCAAAAAGTGATCCAATCGCACCCATAATTGCATCTCCAATTATTTTCCCGATGTCGGGAATACAAATAATAAAACCACAACTTTGTGGCTTTGAAGCCACTAGGGCTTGTTGTATATTGTCGGAGAAAATTAAGTCGTGGATTAAGCTGCCAACGCTTGAAGCACCGGCAAAAGAAAGTCCCAAAATTCCACCCGCTTGTCCACCAAACAAATCATTTGCAAATCCCGGAGCAGACAGACTCATCCACCCAAAAAGACCTGACGTAGGGTCGTTGACTAGAGCTGCGGGTGCAATCATGGTAATTACGAAATAAATACTAACCCACATAAAATCAATTAAAAGCCCAGCGATTGCGTAGGAAAAAGTAATCATTATTAGGCCAATTACCAGCTTAGGTATTTGATTTTGAATTGTCATAACTGTACGGGGATCGATCTTTACACGAAGCATTATTGCAACGCCAATTATTACAAATATTATAACCATAAGAAGGTATGCCATATTCCTAAAAATAAGAAAAAGGGGAAGTACCATTTTTAAACCCTCAAAACCTATTCCTTGTCCAACTACTGCTTGTGCGTGAGCGGATTTAACTAACCCAAAATTATTCGAAGTGTAGGCAAAGAAATCGGTTGAATGTATGGGAATTTGAAAAGTCGCCGTAATTAAATTTCCCATTGCTCCAATTACTCCGCCGTTATTTTGGACAAATCCTATTTTTCCGGTACTTTGATCGATTCCAAGACAGGATTGTTTTGGGTTAATCGGGTCGACTCCTACAAGCTGACAAATCATTGCCGACATTACCTCAATCATTACGTTTTGGGTGAAATTATGCATATTTTTTGGTACATTGGGGTTGGTGTTGGAACTTACATTTTGTTGAGGTAATGGAGCATTATTTTGAGCATTAATAAAAGGAGCTTTTATAACAAAGAAGATTAAACTGAAGGCAAAGATAACTCCTAGTGCTCGAGCAGTAAACCTCATATTACTATTAGTTTGTAATATTTTTAGTTGGTTGTCAAGCCATTTAGTAATTAATCACGGTTCTAATTACTTGACAAGAAGTTGGGCCAATAGGTGGTTGTTGGCAAGATAAGCCACTTGCCATATTACTTACAGGTAAAGCGACGAGTTTTAGTGGGTCTTCATTGTAGGAATCTCTACGAGTAAAGTAATCTGGCATGGCCTGTTCCCATCGGCCGTTTTTTAACACCATATTCATAGGGTCTTCGTCTGAAAATTGCTGTGCAGGCAAATATGGAGTTGCATCGGGTGTAAGAAGCCACTTCTCAACTACCTTGGGGCTGGGATAGGTACTGCCTGGTATTGGCCAAAATTCATTTTCTTGAGAAGCATAATCGAACGATAAAGTGGTCGTAAATGAATCAGTTATGCCTTGTTGTTGATCCGTAGTGGTTAGTTCCTTGCGGACCGAGGTAAGCTTTATATTTTCTATGGTCAGAGTACCTTGAGACTTAATTCCCTGAGCCTCGGTAGTGGTATAGCTGTTAGCATAATATACACTTCCTCCAATCCAATTTATAACTAGGGGCGAATCTTGGGTTTCACCCTTTTTTATAGTCTCGACGTTGTGCTTCCATGCGTCAGGATTCTGTATGGAAGTGTTTAAATAATAGAAAATGGCTGGATAATTCTGTTTTTGATTTGCATTAAGAAAAGAGAACCAATAATCAAATCCCGCGTTTGAAGCTTGTTGCTCCATCGAAAGAGGTGCTTCGGTTGGTTTTTGAGTTTCAATTACTCTTTGGGTTGGTTCAGCGGTTGGGATTGCCTCGGATGGAATTTGAGTTGGTTTTGGACTTTGTAAATCTGCAGAGCAAGCGCCCACAGCCAGTGTTGCAGCTAGCGCCGTAGAAGCTAATTTAACTCTCCCATCACGAATGAATGATTCAATCCTTGGCATAATTTGGCATTATAGGCCTTTTTTGTGAGTTGTCAAGTTTAGTTTGTTAAAACAATATTTTTAAAGTAAAATACGGATAACAACTTAAAATATTTGCTCTTGTAGCTCAATGGACAGAGCGCGACGTTGCGGACGTTGAGGTTGGGAGTTCGACTCTCCCCGAGAGCACATAACTCACTTTTTATAACCTTAATTCTATGCTTTCAAACAATAGCTTTGTTTTAGAGACTGTATTTAAATAAGAATAGGTTTTATGCTCCTGATTTTTCCATTCTAGCTTTTTAAAGAATGAGAATAAACCAACTAGCGTATTAGTGTTTTCTGACCTACGTACAACATAATTCTGTTTATTTATTAAATATTTATCTATTAAGTTTTTATTTTGTTCGTTGTTTTTTAGTAGTATTAATTCTGTCCCATCTAAATAAATTAGCTTAAAGCCGGAATCATAAATAAAATAACGAAGTATATTAGCGGGAAATTCAGAATGCGATAGGATAACTACATTAATGTTAAAATCCTGACTTATTTTATTAAAAAGCTTTGGATTACTTAGTAAAGGATAATATGTTTTTAAAAAAAACGTGCTAGGATAAGCCTCTGGCCGCATGTCCATAAAAATTCTTTCATTTGGATATAATCTGTAAGCTAAGTATTGACCTAAATTAATATTGTTATATATGGGGCCTTTTATGCTGTTTTTTAAATAAAAATCTACAGCTAATTTATGTGATTCAACTACTCCAAAACCAAACCCTAGGCTTGATACTTGCTTTAGGGAAAGAAGAAATAAGGTAAAGCAGATAAACAAAAGACAATAAATTTTGAATATGTACATATGCTTATTAGATAGCCTCTTAGATAAAAACAAGCTGATATCTGCTAGAAAAAAGGTAAGTATTTTTACCAAAGGAATAAAAATCCCATACGCAAACAGCGCCACGTTTCTGACAGCAATAATTACGCTTGCAGAAAATACAAGAATTAACAACCAGTCAATTAAATTTACCCTTTTTCTATAAAATAAAAAGAGAGTAAATAGAGCTAAGATTATTAATATAATTAGCAAAATATGGATTATGCCAAAATCTCTTGCTGTTAAAAAAATGTTCAGGTTTTCTACTGGTGTAATAGAATAATTCTTGTAAAAATTTAAAGGGTATAAGAGTCCTTTTACGAAATTAGGATTAAATAAAGCTGAGGTGATTGAAGAAATAAAAACAATGAACAAGATTAGCACTTGTCTTGTCGGCCTAAATTTACTAACTACAACCTGATCGACTAGGAATAAAATAATCAATATCGGCCCAATTATAAAATTAATATGCAAATTTACCCAGATTGCCTCTAGTGGAATTAATAAAAAAATTGAGTTTGTGCTTATCTCCTTATATTTAAAAAGTATAATTATAAAAATTATTAGCAAAAGATAGCTAAATAATTCCGGTCTCAGATCTATGGCTCTTGTGGATAGAAGCGCCACGCAAAATAAAAATGATAATAAAATGCTTTGTATGTCATACCTTTTAGCTACAAAAATAAAGAGTAGGTAAAAGGTTAATAGAGAAATAAGAATAGCAAAACATATAAGTCCATAAAAATTAAAAAACTTAAAAATTAAAAAAAATAAAACTTCCGAGAGCCAATGCGAATTAACATAAGCATAGTCAGGATTGGTATAGGAAATTAAGTTTATATTTATAAATTGATGGCTTTGGGTCATTATCTTGCCAAATAGAAGATGTCTTCCCAGGTCAAAGTCTAAAATTATAGGATGAAAAAATGAAATAAAAATATATAGAAAATAAACAAAAAAACCAAAAATTGTTAATTTTTTTTTCATTTTTACTCATCTCATCATAACAAAAATATCAAATTATATAATAGTTTGATAAAATAAGATAAAGGAGGAGTGCAAGAGTGGTTTATTTGGCCGGTTTCGAAAACCGAGCGAATCGAAAGATTCACACAGGTTCAAATCCTGTCTCCTCCGCTTATGAAATTAGAATTTTCTGCCGGAGGAATTGTTTATAAAAAAGAAAATGGAAAAGTGCTTATTTTAGTAGCTCAACACTCTGGTCATCATGGTTGGGTTTTTCCAAAAGGAAGAATTGGTGATTATATAAAAAACGAATCAAAGGAAGAAACAGCAATAAGAGAAGTGGAAGAAGAAACAGGAGTAAAAGGTAAAATAATAAAAACGCTATCCCCATCAAATTTTATTTACGAGTGGGAAGGCGAAAAAATAAAAAAGACAGTTTATTATTTTATAATGGCTTATCTCGATGGCGATATAACCAGACATGATTGGGAGATGGAAAATGTTGAATGGCTAAAAATTGAAGATGTAGGTACTCGCCTAACCTATCTATCAGAAAAAAAGGTTTGGGAAGAAGCTAAAAAATTGATATAATACTTATCTCATGAAGAGGTCGTCCCAGTCGCGGGACTGAAATCCTTGACATACTCGGAGAGGTCGCATAGTGGCCTAGTGCGTTCGCTTGGAAAGCGGATGTCGTTGTAAGACGACCGCGGGTTCGAATCCCGCCCTCTCCGCCAATTTTCACTTTTTGTGAAATCAATAGAATCCTCCCCCGCATTTGCGGGGTCGGCATGGTATTTTTTCGCAATTTTGAAGGCATTTTTGAAATCCAAAAACAAAGAGCGGTCGGCAATGCGGAAGTTCGAACCAATCTTTTTGAGAAAATCCCGTCCCGCGACGGGATTTTCTTGTTGAGCGTATTTTTCGGCTTGGTTAGCCTCTTTTAGAAAGGCAATGGCAAGTTCGAACCGATTATTGCTCTTTCG
>JBBRCK010000007.1:0-38067 GCA_038205015.1 Candidatus Levyibacteriota bacterium
CAGGCAGTCAGGCGACTTCTTTTCTTCTAAATGGAGGAAACGCAGTTCCTAAAAATGATGCAATTTATGTTTGGCTTGATGCTGATGCAACAATGTCTGCGAGTTTATGGCCGGTTCCACCGAGTCCTACTTGGTCTGGAACTTTAAGTGTCTATTGGGGAACTGATGCAAGTTGCAATAATGCGGCTATTGAAGTAGTTATAATTTCGGGAAATGCAGTTTCACCCATTGCTACCAGATACATATATGATTCAAATGCAGCAAGGCAAGCAGTCAATCATTTTTCTTCACCATCGGTTGCAGGAAATGCACTTAAGGCAACTATCTCAGGTATAAAGCTTTATTGCCAAACCGATATTGCTGGTGTTACTAATGGTCTTTTAGCAAGAATTAATCCATATTATAATGCTACTTTCATTGGTGTTTTAGGGTCAAATCAATTGCCTTCTCAGGGAAGAATAATCACGTCAATTGGAACATCTCCTGACTCAACGCAAAGAAAAGTTACTGTTTATCAAGGTTACCCTGAAATTCCTGCCGAATTTTTTCCTTTTATACTTTTTTCACCTTAATAAATGAACAAACAATCTTTTGGTCTTGATATTGGAGCAACATCCATAAAGCTTTGTTGGCTTGATGGGCAGAAAGGAGCTTTTATTTTAAAAGCTGCTTCTATCTCTCCTGCTCCGGCAAAAGGAATGATGTCTCAATCCGCTTTAGATGAGGAAGAAATGGCACAGGGAATTGCAAAAGCAGCTAAAGATGCGGGTATTGAGACAAAATTTGTTAATGTTGCTTTGCCGGAAAATCAAGTTTACACAAAAGTTTTAGAAATGCCTTCACTTTCGGATAGAGAGTTGGCCTCGGCAATTTATTGGGAAGCAGAGCAATACATACCTGTTCCTTTGCCAAATATTACATTGGTTTGGAACGTTTTAAAAAGGCCAAATATACCAAGCCAAACAGAAAAAATGCAGGTGTTAATGGTGGGAGCGCCAACGATTTTGATTAATAAATATCAAAAAATTATTAAAATGGCAGGTTTTGAAATAAATGGTATGGAGACCGAAATCCTCTCTACTCTTCGGTCAATAATTCTCGATGAAACTTTTCCGAACAGCTTAATAGTAAATATTGGGGCAGTAAGTACTTCGTTTGCAATTGTAAGAAGCGGAATAATGGTATTTACTTATTCGATGTCGATTGGTGGAGCTGCGATAAATAGGGCTATTGCAACAGATTTTGGTTTAACATCACAGCAGGCAGAAGAATATAAAAGAGTTTATGGAGTTTCGGGAAAATCGTTGGGTGGCAAGATTGGTAAGGCAACAGAACCGATACTTAATTCAATTCTCTCGGAAATAAAAAAATCAATCGCGTTTTACTCGCAAAAATATAAAGATGATTCCCCTATCAGGCAAATTATTTTGTCCGGCGGAACGGCGAAGCTTCCTGGAATTGAAATATTCTTTGCCAATAATTCCGGAATTGAAACAGCAATAGCAAATCCTTGGAAAGTCCTGGCTTCTCAGCAAATGCCAAAGGAAATATTAGATAATGCTTCTGATTATACAATTGCTGTAGGGTTGGCGATGAGGGATTATGAGTAGTTCAGAGATAAATTTAATAGCTGGTAAAACTTTTAGTCTTGAAAAAAGAATAAAAGAGGTAAAAATATTTAGAGTTATTGCAATAATAAGTTTAGTTATAGTTTCTTTAATTTCAATAATTCTTTTTATTATTACAATTACTCTTCCAATATCCACAGTTAAAAATGAACAAGAGCAGACCTTATCTAGTATCTCTGTTTTGCATAATAAGCTTGCATCTTATTCCCTAGTTGTTGACAGGGTTCAAAATATAAAAGCAGTTATATCTACAAGAAAATATTATGGAAAAACATTAGATGAAATTTTAAAGAATGTCCCGCCCTCGTTAGCGGTTGGAACTATGACTCTTGATGCTGGAGAAATAAAAATGATAGTAACGGGTAGTTCGCTTCAAGATGTCAATTTGCTTATTAATAATTTAATTACTTTAAATAACGGTAAAAAATTTATTAAAAATTTAATAATAAATAGTTTAAGTTTAAATGCCCAAGGTGGAACTGTTAGCTTATCATTTCAAGCAGATAAAATTTAGATATGGAAATAAAAATTACTAGTTCTAAAAAAATTACACTCAACCAAGATTTTGCAAAGGCTTGGCTTAGGGATTACAAAGATTTCGCGTTACCCGCATTGGTAATTTTAGGTTGTATTTTGGTATTAATTTTTATAGTTATTCCACAGGTAAATCAATTCTTTGTCTCAAAGAAACAATTAGATTACGAAACCCAAAAATTAAGTGTTTTAAAAAATAATTATAATTTTCTTTTAAGTCTTGATGAGAACAAAGCAAATGATGATCTTAAGGTTCTTTCAAAAACGTTGCCTGCTGGTAAGGATTTTATTGGAATACTTAGTGCTCTTTCAGCAGTTTCTTCTAAAACAAATGTATCAATTGGGAATTTTTCATTTTCTTTAGGAGATTTGTCAAAGAATTCTCAAGCAACTAATTTATCATCGCCAATTATAAGTATTGATGTGGGTGTTAATGGCGATGCGCAGTCTATTATAAAGTTTATAAACGAGTTAAATAACACTGCCCCCCTCTCCGAAGTAACAGTTGTTAAAGGCACGGCAAATGCGAATATATTAACAATTATTTTCCATTACAAACCATTTCCGCCTCAAAATATAAGCGACGAGAAGCAAGTGCCACCAATCTCATCGGATGACAAAGCATTTATAAATGATTTATATTCGTGGAATAATATAAGTGATGATTCATCTCTTTTTTCTCTTCCTGATGTAAGTTCGTCTTCGTCCTCTGCAGGTACTAACCCGTCGCCTTTTTAGCTTTTTTAATAAGATCAGGCCTAAGTTTTTTTGTTATTTTAATACTCTCCTCTTTTCTCCATTTGTCGATTTTTTGATGATTTCCTGATAAAAGAATTTCCGGAACATCTAATTTTTTAAATGTTTGTGGCTTTGTGTAATGAGGATGTTCTAAAAATGGAGAAAAGGATTCAAAAGTTGATGATTCATCTTTAATAACTCCTTTTACCAGTCTTGAGACTGAATCTGTAATTAGCATGGCAGGAATTTCACCACCGGTTAGAATAAAATCACCGATACTAACTTCTTCATCAATAAACTGTTTTATTCTTTCGTCAAAGCCCTCATAATGTCCGCAAACAATAATTAAATGTTTAAGCTTCGAGTACGATTTAGAAAGCGATTGATTAAATGTTTTACCATGGGCGCTAGTTAATATAGTTTTTTGTTCGTTATTTTTAAGAGAATTATCTTTTGTTTGATTGATTGCTTTTTCTAAAACATCTACCCTTAAAACCATACCCCTTCCTCCACCATAAGGAGTATCATCGACTAGCTTATGTTTACCAATCCCAAAATTTCTTATATCAACAAAATTAATTTCAATTAATTTGTTTCTAATAGCTCTATTGATAATTGAATGTTTAAATGGTCCTTCAAACATTTGCGGAAAAAGAGTAATAATGGATATTTTCATTTTCCTTTATAGGGGAATTTCCGAAAGAGTAATAAATATTTTCTTATTTTCTTTCATAGCAGGAATTTTCATGACATTTCTAATTGACCTGATAACCTTACCACTTTTACCAATTATTCGTCCCATATCTTCTTTGGAAACAGTTACGGTAAAATTTAAAACACCGTCAGTTTCTTCCTCTTGAATACTCACTTCGTCGGGTTTTTCGACAATTTTAGAAACAATATATAAAAGTGTATCTTTCATTATTTAATTAATTTTTCAATCGCGATACTTGGAATAGCTCCTTTAGATACCCAATAATCAAATCTTTCTTTATCTAGTTTTTTGTTGCCGTTTTTGCCTTTTTCATACCAGCCTAAAACCTCTATTGATTCTCCATCTCTTCTTGATCTTTTTTCTTTGACAACAATGCGGAATTTTCTTTCGCCTTTTTTTCCTGTTCGTGATGATCTAATTACTAATGACATAAATAGTATTTTAACATTATTTCAAGCTCTTCTCAATAGTTTTTAAATTCTTGAAATATTCGAGTGCTTTTTCGGCTGCATTTTCTTCCGCCTCTCTTTTTGATTTACCAACTCCTTCACTTATTAATTTGCCACCGATTTGTGCACCAATTCTAAAATTCCTTGCATGTGCGGGGCCTGATTCTTGTAGCACTTTATAAATTGGAGAATTTTGTCTTTTTGATTGGACATATTCCTGAAGTAAGCTTTTTGGGTCTTTAAAAGACTTATTTTCTGCAATCTCATCAGCCATAGGGATAAATATCTCTTTAAGAAATTCAGAAACAATTTCAATTCCCTGGTCTATAAATAAGGCACCTACAAATGATTCAAAGCTGTCTGCCAAAAGGCTTTGATTTTGTCTTCCCTTGGAGTCTTCTTCGCCACGGGATAATTTTAAATACCCTCCGAAATTTAAGGTTCTGGCAATTTGAGCTAAGCTTTTAGTATTAACTAAGAGTGAGCGGATATTGGTTAGAATTCCTTCGTCAAAGTGTGGATATTGTCTGAAAAGATACTCAGATACAACAAAAGAAATTATACTGTCTCCCAAAAATTCCATTCTTTCGTTTGAAGAAAGTTCTTCTTTAGTTTCGTTTAAAAAACTTCTGTGGGTAAAGGCTTGTTCAAATAGTTTTTTATTTTTAAATTCAGGTAAAATCATTTCTTAACTAACTTTCCTAAAGCACCGTTTATAAAAGAGGGGCTCCCCTCTCCTCCGTATTCTTTGGCAAGCTCTATTGCTTCATCTATTATAACTTTTTTCGGTTGTTTTTTTTCAACTAGAAGTTCATACACTGCAAGCCTTAGAATTGCCAAATCTGTTCGGTTAATTTTTCCAATTGGAAACTCTGGAGCAGAAATAGTTATTTGTTTATCTAGAAAATCTCTTTTTTCAATTATTATTCTTGCGTAGTCAGTAATATTTTGTTTGTGGAACTCATATTTAAACAAACTTTCGACAGCTTTTTGTCTTTTTGCATGACGTGGATCAAGAGGAGTTTTCATTTTTAACTTTTAAGCTTCTTCTTTTTTGGCTTTTTTCTTTTTTATAATAACGGCTTTACCTTTATAGAAACCACATTTTTTACAAACCGTATGAGCAACTATTTGGCTTTGGCAATTTGGGCATGAAATTGACTTCGGGTTTTTAAGCATGATTGAAGCTCTTCTTTTACCCTGTCTGGCCCTGGAATGTCTTTTCTTTGGTTCTTGTGGCATAAAGAGTATTTTACTTTATTTTGAGCTTCTACGCAATAACTATTAGTCAGGCGATATCTGTTTTAAGTTAATTATCTTTATTTTTTCCAAAAGCTTAGGATATTTATCAATCTTAGACATTACTTTCTCAGCTTGGTTTTTTGTCTTTTCAATTAAATCAAAGTCCGAAAAACTTGCAACTTTTAGTTGTGGTACACCGTGTTGATTTGTTCCGTAGATTTGACCCGGTCCTCTTAATTTTAAATCTAGTTCTGCCAATAAAGCTCCGGAATAAATTGTTTCTAAAGATTTTAATCTTTCAAGAGTTTGAGGATTTTTGCTTTGAGTAAATAATAGACAATACGATTGTTTGTTTCCTCTTCCAACCCTTCCTCTTAATTGATGAAGCTGTGCAAGTCCAAATCTTTCTGCCTCTTCAATTAACATTATCGTGGCGTTTTCAACATCAATCCCAACTTCTACAACCGGAGTTGAGATTAGGATATCGATTTTTTTATCTTTAAAATCTTTAAGTATTTTTTCTTTTTCCTGTGCTTTCAGTTTGCCATGCATTAGTCCTAATTTTAGTTTTGGAAAAATTTCTTTTTTAAGTCTTTCAAATTCTTTAGTTGCTGCTTTTACAGTAACCATGCTTTCTGACTCTTCAATAAAAGGACAAACTATAAATACTTGATCGCCATCTTTAACTTGTTTCTCAATCCACTCATATGCACCGTTTCGTTTTGCGGGAGGTACAAGCCAAGTTTTAATTGCCTTACGTCCTTTTGGCATATCTGTAAGAATAGACAAATCTAAATCTCCATACATTGTTAAAGCAACTGTTCGAGGAATGGGAGTTGCGGTCATGGTTAAGAGATGCGGATTTTCGCCTTTTTGCTTGATAGTTCCTCTTTGTTCTACGCCAAATCTTTGTTGCTCGTCTATAATTACTAAACCTAATTTAGAAAATTCAACTTTTTTGTAAGCTAGCGCATGCGTGCCGATTAGTAAATCAAATTCATTTTTTGAAGTATTTTTGCTTCCGGTTGCAATTTCTATCTTCATTCCCAAAGGTGAAAGAATTGAAGTTAGTGTACTAAAATGCTGATTGGCCAAGATTTCGGTTGGTGCCATAAATGTAGATTGGAATCCGTTTAAGAATGCTAGGTAAGCTGCAAATCCACCAACAATTGTTTTACCACTACCAACGTCACCTTCCAAAAGTCTATTCATGGCTTTTTGAAAAGACAAGTCTTTTAAGATATCATTAAACGCAGATTTTTGTGATGGAGTTAGTTCAAACGGAAGTTTATTGATGAAATTTTCTATTTCTTTATCAAATTTTTTTGTTTGCCAAGGTTTTTTTATTTTTTCTTTTTCCCAAGATTTTTTCCTAATAAGTGATGATAGTTGTATGTCAAAAAGTTCATCAAATGCTAATCTTTCCCTGGCTTTTCGTGCATCTTCTGGATTGTTTGGGAAATGAATTTTATTTAGTGCATCGTTTAAGCCTATTAAATTATTAACTTTAATAAAATCATCAGGAAAAAAATCTTCAGTTTTACTTTTTTCTTCTAAAATTTTAAAAACCTGACGTCTAATCCATTTGGAACTAATTCCTCGTGTCTCAGGATAAATTGGAACCAGTCTTCCTGTGTGGATTGTTTGATTATTAAAAATTATTTCGTAATTTGGTGAAATAATTTTTAATATATTTTTATCTTGTTCAATTTTTCCAGAGACCGATATTAAATCCCCTACTTTTATAACATTTTTTAAATATGGCTGGTTAAACCACATTAATTCTATTGTTCCTGTGTCATCGGATATTTTTGCTTTTTGTAAGGTTTTAAATCTTCTGGTATAAACGTTTGTAAAATCTTCAACTTTCCCTTTAATAGTGATAATTTCCCCTGGTTGGACCAGGTTAATTTTTGAAATAAGAGAATAGTCTTCATACCTAAAAGGAATATGAAATATGAAATCTTCTAATTTATAGATTCCAAGTTTTTCTAATCTTCGGGCAAACATTTTGTAAGATTTTGAAACTTGGCTAACGGGTGTTTGCAAGTCCATAATTTTATCTTGGTGGTGGAATAAAGGCTAATACTGATGTGGCAATTAACGCTAGCGATGCAACTGCAACGATTACTTTCCAAACCCATTGATGTTTTCTAAACATTTCCATAAACTTATTTTATCACAACTTTTATAAATCGTCTTTTACCAATTTTAAGGGTTCCGTTTTCTATTTTTTGATTTGAGTCTGTAACCCTTTTATCATTCAGATAAACTCCGCCTTGTTCAATTAGCCTTTTCTTTTCCGAGTTACTGCCACTTAAAGCGTCTAGTATTGTAGAATTTCTTTTAAGCTCGAGTTGCTCGAATTCGGTCGGTAATTCTTTATGTTGTACTGTTTTTTCAAAATCTTGCTGAGCGTTTTCTGCTAATTTTTCATTATGTAATTCTTTTACAATTTGAAAAGCTAAACCTTTTTTAATATTTATTGGGTTTTCTTTTTTCTTTAATCTTTCTTCGAATTTTTTAATTTGTTCAACATCTAAATTTGTTGCAAGAAGAAAATAATTTAAAATAAAATCATCAGGAACCGCCATTACTTTCCTGTAGATGTCAACTGCATTATCGTCTAACCATATTGCATTTCCCCAACTCTTACTCATTTTTCTACCATCCGTTCCTTCAAGGATTGGAGTTGTTAAAACAAAGCTTTCTTTTGCCAGTTTGTCCTTAATTAAAGTTCTTCCGGCCTGCATATTAAATGTTTGATCTGTTCCGCCAATTTGTAGGTCGGTATTAAGCATTAAACTGTCGTATCCTTGCATAACCGGATATAAAAATTCATGTAGTCCTACTTTTTTATTTTCATTTAATCTTTTTTTAATTAGCTCTCTTCCGGCAAAATCGCCGACGTTAAAATGTTGGGTAAGTTGCAAAATTTCCTGAAAAGTTAATTTCTTAAGCCATTCACTGTTGTATTTTATTTTAATATTTTGTAGTGAAAAATCAACTACTTTTTCAGCCTGTTTTTTATAGGTTTTAAAGTTTTCATCAATCTCTTCAATACTTAATGCCGGTCTCTCAGAATCTTTATCTGAGGTGTCACCAATTAATGCCGTGAAATCCCCTATTAAGAAAGTTACATTATGACCGTATTTTGCAAATTCGTTTAGTTTTCTAAGAGGAACAGCATGTCCTAAGTGAATTTTTGTAGAGGTTGGATCAATACCAAAGTATACGTTTAATTTCTTTCCGTTTTGAAGTCTTCCAAGAAGCTCTTTTTTCCCGGGAATGATATTTGCAACTCCCCTTTCTAAAAGTATATCAAACGCACTCATAGCCTCAGTATAGCATATTTTGAATGCGAGTTTAAATTTGTTATACTTATCGTGATGCTTGACTACGTAAGAAAATCAAGGCGAAGAAGTAATTATTTTACTCTGACTCTTCCCAGCTTCGGGAGACGATTTAATAACTTTAATTATCTTAATAAAACACCGAGAATTGTGCTTATTTCAAAACTAGCAAAATTCTCCTTTTTTGGATTGATAGGTCTTATTGTTTTAATGCTCTTCTTATTTATTTGGTATGGAAGAGAATTACCTGCTCCGGGAAAACTAATTGCAGCTCAAGCCAATCAGTCTAGCGGAATATATGATAGAAACGGAGTTTTACTCTATTCTGTTTATCAAAATCAAAACAGGATGTATGTTAGCCTAAGTGGTATACCAAAATATCTTCAGCAAGGAACAATTTCAATCGAAGATAAAAATTTTTATTCAAACCAAGGATTTTCTATAACAGGATATTTAAGAGCGATTAGAAATATAGTTTTGTTGAGAGGATTGTCGGGTGGTTCGACTCTGACGCAACAGCTGGTAAAAAATGTTCTTTTAAGTTCAGAACAGACTATTCCAAGAAAAGTTAAAGAGCTAATGCTCTCAATTCAAGTTGACAGAAAATACACTAAAGACCAAATTTTGGAAATGTATTTAAATGATGTTCCCTACGGAGGTACTGCAATTGGAGTGCAAGCCGCGGCTCAGGTATATTTTGGTAAGGATGTTAAGGATTTAGATCTAGCACAAAGCGCATTTTTAGCGGGTCTTCCCCAAAGCCCGAGCGTATATTCTCCTTTTGCAGGAAATAAATATTATATAGACAGAACCGCCAACGTCTTGAATCAAATGACAAATGAAGGATATATCAATAAAAAACAGGCAGACCAGGCATTATCAGAAATAAAGGCTGCAAAATTTGCAGAAAATTCGGTTGGTATTAAAGCTCCGCATTTTGTGATGTACGTAAAACAATTATTAGTCAAGCAATTCGGTGAAGCAACAGTGGCAAACGGTGGTTTAAAGGTTAAAACAACACTTGATTATAAAATTGAACAAGAAGCAGAGAAAATAGTTAAAGAAGAGGTTGCAAAAGCAAAAGACTTAAAAGTTGGAAACGGAGCAGCTGTTGTTACAATTCCAAAAACCGGTGAGATTTTGGCAATGGTTGGAAGTGAAGATTATTTTAATATCAAAAATGATGGAAATTTTAATACCGCGATTGCTTTTAGGCAGCCTGGTTCATCATTAAAGCCTGTAACATATGCAACCGCCTTTACCAGAGGATACACTCCTGCGACGCTTTTGATGGACACGCAGACTAATTTTAAGTCTCAGGATAGTGAAAAAGATTATATTCCTGTTAATTATGATGCTAAATTCAGAGGACCGGTTCAAGTACGTTTTGCGCTGGCAAATTCTTTGAATATTCCTGCTGTAAAAATGCTTTCAATGGTTGGTATAAAAAATGCCATGCAAAATGCATATGATATGGGAATTGATAACTGGCAGCCCACAGATGCAAATCTTACAAATGTCGGATACTCTTTGGTTTTAGGTGGGCGTGATGTTAGGCTGATTGATGAAGTAGAGACATATGGAGTTTTTGCAAACGGAGGAGAAAAAATGCCATTGACATCTATTCTTGAAGTTTCCGATTCTAAGGGAAACGTTTTGTATAAATATAATCAGCCGTCAATGCAGAGAATATTTTCTCAAGAAGTAAGTTTTCTAATTTCCCACATTCTTTTGGACAATTCTGCCAGAAGTATGGAGTTTGGATTATATTCTCAGCTGGTAGTTTCCGGTCATCCGAGCGTTTCGGTTAAAACGGGTACGACAAATGATATCAGAGATAATTGGACAATCGGATACACACCTTCATATGTTGTTGGAGTTTGGGTTGGCAATAATGATAACACCTCAATGAGTAAAGTAGCATCCGGAATTACCGGCGCTGCTCCAATTTGGAATAGAATTATAAGTTTTATTCTAAAAGGAAAACCAGACGAGCAACCACAAAAGCCCGATGGTGTTGTTGCGGTGCAAATTGATGCCTATGGTGGAGGCTTACCAGTTTCGGGAAGACCGACAAGAAGCGAATATTTTATTAAAGGAACTGAGCCAACTAGTCCATCTCCTATTTATGCGAAAGTGAGAATTTCAAAGCATCAAAATGGAAAACTAGCAAATCAGTCAGAAATCGATCATGGAGATTATGATGTAAAGGACTATATTATCTTAAAAGAAAATGATCCTATTTCAACTGATGGAAAAAACAGGTGGCAAGAAGGAATTGATGCTTGGCTTAAGCAAACTTATGCGGCTGATCATCCGGAATATTATCCGCCTAAAGACACTTCAGATTATCAGTATGGTTCAAGTGAAACTCCTACGTCTTCACCTACTCCCACACCTACGCCTTAACCAATTTTGGCATTAAAGTGTTTTTCTACAGCTTTAATTATTTGTGTTCTTATTGTTAAAATGTCCTCTTTAGTTAAATTATTTTCCTGGCTTTGATAGGTAATATGAAAAGTTCTTGATTGTTCATAAGTATCTTTTAAATAAACATCCACGATTATTTTATCTTGTTTCTTTATTTCATTTATTACATCTTCTGTTTTTACTTCTTGCTCTAAAACTAGCGTTAAATCTTCAACAATAGGTGGATATTTTGCAAATTTTACATACTCTCTATTTATAGAAGCATGTTTCAAGATTATTTTAAAATTTAATTCGAAATCTATAAGATTACTATCCAATACTTCTATTTGTCCTAACGATTCATCTTTTAAATACAAAGAAGCACCAATTCCACCATCTTTTGTATTTTTGAATGAAATATTATTTATTCCTAAATCAGATAAAAGCTGCTCAATAGTTCCCTTGACCTCATAAAAGCTGACATCGTCCTTTTTATATATACCGGAAAACATAGGAATTTCTTCGGGTAGCTTATTCGCGTTTTTTATATAAACATTAGCGATCTCAAATATTTTTATTTGTTCAAAATTTTTATTTTCGTTTATGACGTTTAATAAACTTGGAACAAGACTGTTTCTCATAAAAACAAAATCTTCAGTTAGTGGATTTGAAATTTCAACCGCATTTTCAATAGGTCCATCAAACAGGCTTTGTGAAACGAAAGAATAGGTAAGCACCTCGGTAAATCCCCAATACTTCATTGTATTTTTTACTCTTTTTTCCCAGTAAAAATCGTCGGCAAAAAAATTTCTTTGTGTTTGTCCATTTTGAGGAAGAATGCTTGAAAGATTATGGTATCCGTAAATTCTTGCAATTTCTTCAATTACATCCTCTTCATGTTCCATGTCATCTAGCCTATTAGTTGGGATATCAACTGAAACAGAATCTTTTAAAAGTCTTGGTTTAAAATCTAAAGCAGATAGAGCATTGAGAGATTTTTTAATATCTATTTCTACCCCGATAATCTTATTTATCTTTTCTAAAGATACGTTAATTGTTTTATTTTTTGGTTTATTTGGATAGATATCTAAAACTTTTGAAATCTGCTTTGCAGACGCGTACTTTTCAAAAAGTTCAATTCCATAAAGCATTGCATCCATAGAAAGTTCCGGGTCTATTCCTTTTTCATTTATTGTTGCAGCCTCCGATCTTATACCAAGACTCATGGAAGCGTTCCTAATTTTATGGGGATTATTATTGTCAATAAAATATAAAATTCTTTTTGTTTCTTCTGTCACAATACTATTGGAAAGTCCCATTATGCCCAAAAGATCAACGATTTCTCCTTTTTCATTTTCGGCAATTATTTCTCCACCCAAAAGTGTATATTCTTTAGCATCTAATGTTTTGATTCTTTCTCCTTTTTTTGCTTCTCTAATTGCTAACTTTTTTGTATTAAGTCTGTCAAAGTCAAAAACATGTGATGGGTGTCCTAAAGTTCGCATTACATAATTTGTTACGTCAATTACGTTATTTAAGCTTCTGATGCCACTTGTCTCTAAGCGCTCTTGTACTTGTGGATTTGATTTACCCGTATCCACTTCCATTAAAACAGCACAAACTCTGTTAACAAGTACAGGATTAGTATTTATTACTATTGGTAAGTTAGTAAGACTACCATTTTCTTTTTTAATTGTTAATGGAATAAACTCCGCATTTATTCCAAATTGCGGAAGTATTGCTGCTGCTTCTTTGGCTATTCCTATTACTGAAAAAAGGTCAATCCTATTGGTTGTAATTTCCATTTCGTAAAGAAAGTCTTTGCCGACTTCTTCAATTCGCTCAACGGATAAAGAAGTTAAAGAAAGCTTTTCAGCAATTTCTTTCGGGGTCGCTTTTGTTTTTAAATGTTCCCTTAGCCAACTGTCTAAAATTTTTATGTTCATTATTAAAATTGTTGTAAAAATTCAAGTCTGTTTGAATACAAAAGTCTTAAATCATCAATCTCTAAGCCTTCTCGCATCATTAAAACTCTCTCAATTCCCCAACCGAATGCAAAACCGGTATATTTATCCGGGTTTATACCGCCGGCCTTAAGTACATTTGGATGAACCATTCCTGCCCCACCCATTTCTAGCCAGCCTGCTTTGCAAAGTTTGCATCCCTTGCCTAAACATACCCCACAAGTAACATCAACTTCAAATGACGGTTCGGTAAATTGAAAATGATATGGTCTAATTCTTGATTTTCTTTTCTCTCCAAAATAACTTTTAACAAAATATTCTAAAGTTCCTTTTAAATTAACAATAGAAATATTCTCATCAACTACTAATCCTTCGAATTGATGAAACATTGGGGTATGCGAGATGTCGCTTTGTCTTCTGTAGCATTTGGCAATGTTTAACATTTTGATTGGTAGTTTTTCTTTTTCCATTTCTCTAACTTGTCCTGTTGAGGTATGCGGACTTAAAACCAACCTTCCATATTGCTCGTTTTCATCACCTTTTATAAAAAATGTTTCCCAATCATCTCGGGCGGGATGATTTTTGGGAAAGTTTAAGGCAGTAAAAGCGTAATAGTCCCAATCAATTTCAGGATATTTTTCTTTTGTGTAGCCAATTTTATTAAAAATTTGGGATATTTCTTCGATTGCCTGTGTTACTAAGTGAAGGTGTCCGAGCGGTGGTTTAATACCGGGATTGGTTACGTCTATTCTTTCCAAAAGTCTTGTTTGGTTATGCTTTTTTAAAAGCTCATGTTGCCTTTGTATAGCTTCTTCGATAGTATTTTTAACTTCGTTTGCCAACATGCCAACTTCTTTTCTTTTTTCAAGCGGAACTTTGGTAATTTCTTTTATAGTTTGGGTTAATTTTCCGCTTTTTCCTAAAAATTGAAGTTTTGTTTCTTCCAAATTTTCTAAATCATTAGCTTCCAAAATAAAAGAAAGCGCAGCATTTTTTATACCAATAAGTTCTTCTTCCATAGCTTTAAGAATAACATAAATTGAGGCTTTTTAAAATAGAAATTTGATTAACTGATGGATTTAATTTTATAACTGGTAGTTCCTTTTGGAATATTTATTTTTATTTCTTCCCCAACTTTTCGGCCCATTAAATTGTGCCCAATAGGAGATTTAATCGATATTTTGTTTTGTTTTGGATCTGCCTCGTATTCCCCAACAATTAAAAATTCTTTTAATTCATTTTCAACTTCTGTTAATACTTTATGTCCCATCTGAACATAATCATTATTTAATGGGTTTAATACTTTTGCGGTTTTTACCAAGTTTCTTAAGTATCTAATTTGCCTGTCGATATCAACTAATTCTTGTTTTGCGGCTTTATAAAGTCCGTTTTCCGACAAATCACCCATCTCTCTTCCACGAGTTAACTGTTTAACAGCCTCAGGTCTTTTGGATATCTCCAGTTCTAGCTGTATATTTAGTTCGTCAAAACCTTGTTTTGTAAAAGGAATTATTCTCATAGGGGATGCTACTTTATTAGTTAGCTTTTGCCTGCTTTAAAATTTCGGAAAATGTTTTGGGGTCGTTTAATACCAAATCGGATAATATTTTTCTATCAAGTTCTATTTTTTCTTTTTTCAAACCATTAATAAGCTTACTGTATGATGTTCCTTCTTTTTTTGCCGCTTCAGAGATTCTTACAATCCATAAGCTTCTAATATCTCTTTTTCTAAGTTTTCTGCCATGAAAAGCATAAGCTCCCGCATGAAGAGAAGCCTCTTTAGCTGTTTTAATAAGCCTAGATTTTGTACCCCTGTAACCTTTGGTTAGGTCTCCAAGTTTATTATGTTTTCTTTTTGATACTGTTCCTCTTTTAACTCTTGCCATATTTTTTAAACTTTAATTTATTAAATACAATATTATTAACGTGGTGTGAAAGTGTTCTTTTGAAATTAGAATATGCATCTCTGGCACGTCTATCAGATGCTGTTTTCCTAAAATTAAAATTTCTTTGTTTCATTTAGTTTTCACCCAACATTTTCTTAATTTTCTGTCCAAATTTACCAATTAATTGTCCCGGTTCTTTTTGTCTTCTAATTCGAGACTTTGATTTATTAAGTTTCTTATGACTACCGTACTGATGAGTAAACATCACTTTGCCGGTTTTTGTAACTTTAAATCTTTTAGATACTGATTTCTTTATTTTCAACTTTCTCATCTTGTCTTTTCTTTTCGGGAGAAATTAATATTATTAATTTTCTTCCCTCTAGTTTCCTTTCTCTGTCAACTTTTGAAATATCTGACAATATATCTAAAGTCTTATCCAAAATTTTATGTCCAAACTCAGGGTGAGTAATTTGTCTTCCGTTAAATGTTACTACTAACCTGACTTTGTCTCCGTTTTGCAAAAACTCTCTTGCCCTTCTAGCCATGACCATCAGGTCATTCTCGCTCATAAAGGGTCCAAGTCTCACTTCTTTGGTTTCGGATGTTTTTGCCTTTTTCTTTTCCTCGCGTTTTTTCTTTTCTTCCTGGTAGAGGAATTTTTTAAAGTCAATTATCTTTGCAACCGGAGGCTTTGCCAACGGAGCTATTTCTACCAAATCTAATTCTTGACTACGGGCAAGTGTTAACGCTTCGTCTTTTGAAATTATTCCAATTTGCTTACCTTCGGAGTCTAATACCCGAAGCTCTCTGGCAAATATGCGATCGTTAGTTCTGTAATACTTCTTATTCTGGTTTGGTCTGTTATGCTTTTTTATCAATTTCTTCTTTTAGTTTATTGATTAGGTCAGATATTTTTACCTTCCCTAAATCTTTACCTTCCCTACTTCTTAAAGAAATGGATTTTTCCTCCACTTCTTGTTTTCCTATTATACCTAAATATGGTATTTTTTGCAAAGTAGCATTTCTTATTTTTGCGCCTAAACTCTCATTTCGTAAATCAGCTTCTGCCCTAATTCCTTCTTCTCTTAAATTTTTTATCAATTCCTTAGTATATTCATCTTGCTCTTCGGTGATCGTTAAAAGTTCAATTTGAGTCGGAGAAAGCCATAATGGAAACGCACCTTGAAAGTGTTCGGTTAGAATTCCAATAAATCTTTCAAAGCTTCCAAAAATCGCTCTGTGAATCATGACCGGTTTTTCAAATTCTCCTTTTTCGTTTACATACCGAAGGTCAAAAGCCTGAGGCATATGAAAATCCAATTGAACAGTTGCCAATTGCCATTCTCTTCCTAGCGCATCTTTTATATGTAGGTCAATTTTTGGACCGTAAAATGCTCCATCTCCTTTTTTATCTCCTGCTTTAATCCCTTTCTTTTTTAATACTTCTTCCAAATCTTTTTCCGCTTTATCCCACATTTTATCCTCGCCGGCTCTACTTTCTGGTCTGGTTGCAAATCTAAATTCGTATTCAAAACCAAAATTTTTGTAAAAAGTAATCATCATATCCAGAATATTAGAAACTTCATCATATATTTGATTTTCTCTGACATATAAATGTGCATCATCCATAGTAAGTTGTCTTACTCTTAAAAGTCCGTTTACTTCTCCACTTTTTTCTCTTCGGTGAAGCCTTCCAATTTCCGCAAGTCTTAAAGGAAGCTCTTTGTAGGTTCGGGGTCTAAATCTGTATAAAATTGTGGATTCAGGGCAATTCATGGGTTTTAATGTGTAATTAACAGGATGCGTATCTTTTTCATCATCTGCCAAACTTAAGTTGTACATATTATGCTCACCAAATTTAACCCAATGCCCTGATTCTTTAAAAAGTTCCGACTTTACCATTATTGGGGTTGATGTTTCTACATATCCTGCATTTTCGGTTAATTCTCTGATATATTTTTCAAGCTCCTTAAAAATAACCATTCCTTTAGGAAGCCAGAATGGTGCACCAGGCGCATAGTCATTGGTAAAAAACAGTTCGAGTTCTTGTCCGATTTGTTTATGATCTTTTAAATTTTTATCCATGAGGCAATTTTAACAAATAATTAGTTTAAAATATAGGGTCTGGAGTTGATGCATCTAATTTTGATTGACTAAACACATAAACTGTTCCACTTGGGGTAGTGAGTCTTACCTCATCCCTTCTAGATTTTTCTATAGGAGAGCTTATCTCATAATTTAAATCTTGTGACTTAATATACAATATGTCTTTTATCGTAGTTGGGTCTTCCAAGTTTTCGCTACTTAACAGAGAGTGAAGTTGTTCAGGAGTTTGTATGAATGGAGCTAACAATGCTCTTCTTTTTTCGACTTTTGTTTGTTTTTTTCTTTGTTCCATTTCAAATGTCGTTGGAAATATAATAATTGTACCAGCCCTTTTTAATCCTTCAGGTTCAGTTTGAATACCAGATAAATCCTTAGCTTCTATAGCCATAATTATTTTAACAATAAATTCGGGTTGCTGACTAAAACATAATTCAAAATTTTAGAAATAAAGTCTCCGACAAATGGAATAAAATTAACCCTTGAAAGTAAAAATGCGGTAATTGCTAAGATGATTGAAATTCCGAGAGTTGCTCCGAGTCCCCAGGCGACTCCTCCAAGGAAGTTGTTAATAAAAATTTCAGTTCTAGATTTATGTATTTGCTCGTGTCTATCCATTAAAGGCTGCCTATAAAAATCATGCGACTTTAATGTAAGTTTGTCAAGGCTTAAAGGCCTAAAGAGGATGAAATATTTTGCATGGCTCTTAGAACAATACCGATGAATTCATTAAGAGGAATTGACAATTCCCTTTCACAAACTATAATTTGATCTCTATTTGCACCTTTAGCAAAAGAATGTTCGTTAAACCTGTTAATAATAAAATCTACTGTTAATGCTGAAAGTTTTTTATCTGGATGTATTAAGGCTGCGGCAACGATTAATCCGGTTAGCTCGTCGCAGCAATAAATGCTCCAATCCATTTTCGATTTAGGCTCGACACCATTCGAAGTCCAGTTGTGCGATTTAATTGCATACATTATATCAGGCCTAAGTTTATCACCGATCTTTTCTTCCAAAATTAAAGTGTGTTTTTCTGGATGTCCTTTCGATAATTCGTAATCTGCATCGTGTAATAGTCCGACCATTCCCCAGATTTCTTCATTTTGTAAAAGCTCTACTTTATTTAGCCTTTTATATAAAGCCTTCATCGCCGCCTCGCAGGCTAAATGATGCTTAATCAGGTTTTCATTTTTAATTAAGGACGTGAGGATTTCGTAAGCTTCTTCTCTATTCATAATATATTTTTTTTGATAATTTGTTATTGTGGAGCTGACAGGATTCGAACCTGTGACCTCTTCAATGTCAATGAAGCGCTCTAACCAGCTGAGCTACAACTCCTAAATTAGTTTTCTCTCAAAGACCCGTTTAATTCTAACAAAATACATTCTTGATTACAATTTTGTATTTTTCGAAATTTATGTTATATTGTAGCCGTGGCATTGCACGAAAGTTTAGTTCCTTCCACAACTCCAGGTGAAGCTCGTTTTGAGAGTCCTCGTGATGTTTTTTGTGAAATAGTTGAGCAAAAAAAGCCAGCAATTAGAATTTTTGAAACAGACAGTGCTTTAGTGATTATGGATTTGCACGGAGGATATCCATTAGTTTTGTCTAAAGAGCATTCGAACAGAAGTATCCCGCAAATACTGGAGTTAGCAGGAAAAATGGTTGATCCTGTAAGGAATGCCTATCACGCAGATGGTGTAAGAGTTATATTAAACGATGGCGCTGCGGCTGGACAAGAAATTCCACATCCCCATGTACACGTTATGCCAAGAAACAGAGTTGAGCATGGAGTTGGAAGAACTATTGTTACAAAAACTGAAGGTGAAAAAAGAAGAATAGCAAAAAGACTTAGGGCTTTGTGCGAGGACTTAGTACCAAAAAATTATAAGAAATAGTATCAATTACCTGTTTGAAAAAAGTATGTCTTTTTTGGGTAATTTTTTAAGCTTTTTACGTTCCATTCTCTCTTTTGCTCTTATTAAGGCCTCTGTTTCTAAATCTTTCCATAATCCTGAAGGATCATGTAAAGCTATTGCTCCTGATGCAATGTAATTAACTACTGGCTCGTAATTATCACTTCTTAATTTAGCTATGTTTTGTACGCAAACTCCCGCATTTCCGGGATTAGCTTCTTGAGTGCTAATAAATGGAACTCTTTCTAATATCCATTCTTGGACAGATTTTCTCTGCGGTCTTATTTCATCCATTAGCTTTTCTCTATCACTTGAAGAAATATCACCGATTACTGCAATGTCAATATTGCTTGGATTGGGATGCTCGGTGCGTTTTACTAATCCTTTCGCGACTGAGCCGAATAAAATAATTGCAATGGGTGCATCGGGATTAATTGCTTGCCAAGACGAGACAATATCTTCAGATAAATTATGTGCTTTATCCAGTAGCTCTTCACGCCTTTCGTAATCTATAGTGTTCATAAAGCTCTTGCCAGCTTGTGGATTTGGGTATCTTTTTGCAAGAGTTCCGCACTGTTTTATGACTTGAATTCTAGTTTTTTCTGTATCCGGCCAAAGATCTTGTTTTTCTTCTTCTGTATATCTGGTACCTTCCTCCATATGCCTTCTTGCAAGTGCCATTACTTGCTGTGTATACTCTGGCGCAATAACCCTTAAGCCTCTTTTTGGTAAGGAAATTAAATGTTGTTTTGGTCGTGATTCTGGGTTTGTCATAAAAAAACCGCCTTTAAGGGCGGTGATGTTTATTAATAGCAATAAACTCCCGCCTTTAGGCGATAGCAAGAAGCTTAATAATAAACTTAAAATTCAAATTCACTAAATGATTTTAGAGGAAACTAATAAGTATGTCAAGGCTAGAGTTAACCAACCTGTTGTGCTACTTGACGTTCGCCAGATAATGAAAAACTTGTTCCGTGCTTTTTTGCAAGTGTCCAGAAGTCTTTTTTGCTTTTCTTGCTGTTTAAAGTATTAAACCAAGAAACAGAGTTTTCTACTCTCATTCTTGCGACTTGAAGCTGAATAATTATCCATTCAAAAAAATTAACATGAAGTTTTCCCGGATTTTCAGGTAAAGTATCTAGGCTAATATCTTTTGCAACTACTTGTAATTCTCTCGAAGATTTTGCTAGCTTAGAAATCTCAATTCTTAATTGGTCCATTCGAATTCTTAATTCTCTATTATCTTGGCTTCTAATAGTGGTTTCCGCGTGGATAATCTCGCGAGTGTAATTTATTGCTGGCTCAATATCTAATTTCCTTACGGTTTTTTCAACTAAAACTAGCTCTTCGCCTTCTTGAAGTTCTCCTGAGCGATTTTTTTTAGTAGTGTTAGCTTCTGTTCCCAAAAGTTGCCTCCAGGCTCTTGAAATATCTTCTCTTGTCTCAGACTTTAAAGTTGTGGATGCTTGTCTTACTATGTTAGCACCACTGTCTCTGATAGCTTCAATTGGGTTTTTATCAAACGGATTTAGTTGTACTTTTGAGCTTATTTTTGTAGCCATATTTATATCCTATATATATCACAATGACCTGAGGAAATCAAGCGTTTTTTGTTGCCTGATGATTGATGAAAGAAGGTATCTGTTGCTGGATAAATTCTGTTTTTCCTGTTCGTTTTGTGCCTGATTAATAGCTTCATCGATTTCTTTTTCCTCAACTTTTATTCCTTCAACTTGCGCTACTTTTTGCAGTATAAATTCAATTTTTACGTCTTTCTCGGCTTTTAAAGCGTACTCTGCTCTTAAAGTTTCAGAATTTCTGCCGGTTGAAGCTAAATATTGATCAAGCGTTAAGCCGAGTTTTTTTACCTCATCAAGGGTTTGTGATAATAGTCTGTCAACTTCTTGTTCAATGATTATTTTAGGTAGTGTGAGCTTTGCTGTTTCAAGTAAGGCAGTAGAAATTTCTTCAAAACTTACAGATACCGGTTCTTTGCCAGGGACCACGATTTTGGATTTTGCAGTAACTTTTTTGACTTCATCCTTATATTTTCCAAGCTCAACAACTGGCGCTTCGGCTGTAAAGGCGGTAAATACCCAATCTTTTCCTTCTTCGAGTTTTTCAACATGAAGCTTGGGATTTAAGATTGGATTTAATTTATGTTCTTTTAAAGCCTCTAGATAAGTCTCAGGAAGCAGTTTTCTTAAGATGTCTTCCCTTAAATGATCTAAATCTAAGGACTTTTCAACCAAGTCTTTGGGAGCCATGCCTTTTCTAAATCCCGGTAGCTCGGCAACTTTAACGTGCTCTTCTAAAACGTGTTCTTTTTCTTTTTTTACCAAAGGAGACGGTATTGTAACCGTTAGCTCAATTGTTCCGTCGTCGTGTTTTTTAATTAGCGAATTCATAATTTTTGTGCCCAGGGGGAGATTTGAACTCCCAAACCCTTACGGGCAATAGGTCCTAAACCTATCGCGTCTGCCAATTTCGCCACCTGGGCTCAAATTGGACAAAAATAATTATACTAAATTTAGAATGAAAGCGATAGTGTTTCCTGTGGATTGCTTAAAGCAAATTCCTGAATATTGTTCATAAAAGAATTTACTCTTTGTGCCCAAGTTGGCGAGGCAGCATAGATCGCTCCAATTTCGTAAACATTTGAGGCTCCCCAGCCGTTAATATATCTTTCTCTTAAGCCCTGAGAAATAGTTTTAATTCCCTCTTCCCATGAGTTGAATCTAATCATATTATCGCCGTAAATTCCCCATCCCCAGGCATTATAGGAGTTATTAGGTATTTGTTGGCCAAAGGTTGATTCTAAGCCTGAAATAGCCGCAACAAATTTCCAATCAAGGTTGTATTTATCCGCGTAGTAAACAAAATCCTTTGCATTATCCTTAAGCGGTGAGTCGTGTATTTCCAAATATTTTTTAAGTATTTTGGCACGATTGTCGCTTCCCTCTCTGAGTATTTCAGGGACTTGTATTGTGGCGGAACTTACTGAGGCTCTTTCTTGTGCGTATGTTGTTTGAGGAATAATTAATATTACTGCTGCCAATACGGCAAGCAAAATTTTATTCTTCATATATATGGCTTTTGGCCAATAAAAAATCCTAACGTATGTATTTGGAAAGACATACCTTAGGATCTAGAACGAACTATATCATATAACTATAGGTTTGTCAAGGGGCAAGCTATAGGCTTAGTGAAAGTTGATCCATGAATTCGTTGACTCCATTTGCCCACGAACCGTTGCTGCCGGGAGTGTATCTTGTCATTATTTGCTCAGGAGTTACTAAGCCTTTTGCTACATATTGATTAGCTAAGGTTCTCGTAACCGTATCGATTGCATCTGGATAATTATCAAACTTTGTTACTTTTTTGCCATAAATTCCAAACCCCCAACAGTTATGAGAATCCTTAAGATTACCAGTTAGTTTTTTGCATAAATTTGATTCCTGCATGGCAATTGCCGGAATTAGCCTGAAATCAAGGCCATATTTATCCGCGGCACCTACAACATCGGTTGCATAGGGAAACAAATCGGACTTATATTTTTTAAAAAAATCTTGAACTATAGCTATTCTGGCATCGGAAGACACAATATCGGCCCTAAGCATGCCTGAAGCCTCAGGAAGGGCGGCAAATACTACTTTGCGGGATTGGACAAGCGGCTTAGCCGCGCTTTTTTGATAATAAAAAGATAGTAGAGCCAGGTTTAAAACCAGGACGATAGGGGTAATTAGAAAAAATATAGTGAGCAGGAAGACCTTTCTCATTAATATTTAAGACTGTCATATTTTTGGGGTTTTGTCAAGTTTTTGAGGCTAGTTTTATTGTTTTTTATACGTTCCAACCAGCTCTGCTTCTTCTATGATATGGCCTTCAATTTTTGATAAAATATCTGCCTTTTTTGCTCCTCTTTGAAGATCAAGATTGGTATCTAGGGCAAAAAGCTTAAATACGTAGTGGTGTGTGCCTGATGGCGGACAAGGGCCTCCATAACCTGAGTCTCCAAAGTCATTTGCTCCCTCAACGGCTTCGCTAGGCACAAAATTTTCATCAATTCCGTTTGCGAAAGTATTCATATTAAATATGGACCAATGGGTAAAATCTTTGGGAGAGGAATCTTTATCTTCAATAATTAGGATTAAGCTTTTGGCTTCAGTCGAAATTGAATTGAATGTAAGAGGAGGATTAACGTTTGCCCCGTCGCAGGTATATTTAGCCGGAATCGCCTCGTTATTATTAAATGTCGTACTGGTTATTCTCATGCTTTCTAGTCTACCAAAAAAAGTTCTTTTGATGCCGGTTGAGTATGGACTATTAATATAATATAAATAAATTCCAGAAAAGACAACGATAAGTAGAAATAGGAATATAAAGAAATGTTTCATTTGAGCGGGCGAAGGGAATCGAACCCTCTGCCTTCTCCTTGGCAAGGAGACGTTCTACCGATGAACTACGCCCGCATAAGTCATATGATTATATCAGGATTTATAGTCAATTCAAATATCGTAATTTATGGACTAATTGATTTATAATACCCGGTAATATTTTTTCCTATTATCTCATTTATTCTTGCAGATAATAATTCTTCTTTTTTTTGCATAACTGGAGGATCATTAGGATAAGTGATAACCCCGGTAAGAATCAATTCTAAAATTGTAGCCTCATCCTCCGCAGAGCTTTCAATACTATGTGATCTTCTTACTAGTTTAGGCCACTGCATACTGGGTACTCCATATTTAGTTCCAGGTGGATTAAGTTTCTCAAATTGTTTATCATGATTTAAGCCATATCCACAAGCCTTATACATTAAAAAATGTCCTAACTCATGCGGCAAATCATCAGAGCCTGCTATTAAAGGATTAAATAGGACATTATTTCCTGTATAAATTGCCATTGCAGTACTAGGGGATTGTCCTCCTAACGGATCATTAATATATCCTAATTTAATTAATTTAATTTTCTTAACTTCTGAGGCTTTCCAGACTTCTTCTGGAATAAACCTAGCAGATTTAATCATTAAAGACACTCCTTTCTTAATTTTCTCTGCATTTTTCTCATCTTCTGATAAAGGTTGATATCCTTCTAAAACGTCTTTTATCCCAACATTCTCAGGAATTTCTACAATAACGGAATATTGATTAAAATATGAATTTAATGTAGATAATATTTCGCTGGTTGATTTTGCATTGTCAATTTGTTCTAAATATGGTGTTGCGTCAACAAGTGTAAGTCCATATTTTTCTGCCTGTTGTTTGGCATAAGCATAATATTCAGGCGAATTTATATATAAGCCTACTTTATTTGGACCATTAAGTTCGTTTTTAGCATCTTGAATTTTGATTTCAGGGATTGGGGGACAAGTGTCTTCGATATTTTTTGCAATAAATTTGGGTACGAATAATGCATCGTCATATATATATTGACCTAATCCAGCACCTGTTACGCTAGCTGCTATTGTTAATCCATAAATAGCCTTGCCCAAACGATTAAGCTTTCTGTTTTTATGAACATTAACCTTAGTCCTTAAATTAAGTTCTGATTCTTTCATGTAGAGAAGCATACCATACGAAGATGTTTGATTATTTAAACAGTGCTGCAGTTTTTGGACCCCAATATCTTTCAATCGTTGCATGGCATGCTCTTTCAACATATTCGTCCATTTGTTGCATATCCTCATTCATCTCTTCTTTAAGCTTTGGACTATCCACTCTTTTTGAAATAACACTATCGATATCATTAATTGTTACAGATTCGTTTTTTTCATTTGCAATTATTGTCCCCGTTCTTAAGTCATGTTTTATATGTAAGCTCAAAGATTTCTTAAGATCTTCATTAGTCTGTCTATTAATTTTTATTATTTCTTCTGGACTAAGGCTTCTACGTATGAGTTCAAAATACAAGGCTTGGTCATCAAAAACCAACTCAATTGGTACATCTCTTTCATCAGCCAATTTCTTTGCTTCTGTAAATCTTTTAATTAATATTTTTTTTGCTCCATCCTCATCGAATTTATAAGCTTCATTATTAATATTCACACCGGTTCTTAAATAATTTTCCATCTGGTCTTTTTCAATTGGTACAGTGTCTTGTACAACACCAGAAGAATCTGAAATTTCTACGTATACATCTTGAGCTAAAGATTCAATATCTACACTATCCAAAACTTTTTGAGCGCCAAATGACGAAGTCAATATTAATTTAATGGTGGTAATTCTAGATGCAATATATGCTGATTTTTGATTTGGAGTTAATAAATCTTGTGGTGTATTCGGAGCTTTAGAAATTTGATAAATGAAATTATCTTCATACAGTTGTCTTTGAGCATCAGCATTTAATATAGAATCTGTTAAAAACTCTAAGCCGGCAGGATAGTTTGGATTATCGGGATTTTTAGGCAGACCTTGTTCTCGTTCTGTCATTTGTTTAAATGATTATAAACATATTACTTGCTTTGTCAAGCTAATTGGAGGGGCAAGAATATCTATATGCATAAAATTTCCCACTAACGAACACTCTATATTATGTACTGGATGATTGTATTAAGATTTATAGTCAATTTAAACATTTTAAGTAAATACAGCTTCAAGGGGTTTGGGTTTAATGGTTGGAAATAACTGTTTAGCTCGATTATTGGTAACTAGCATTGGATTAGCAAGAGACTCTACCATCGCAATCCCAATTTTGGCTTGTTTTTTAGATATAAATAAATTTAACCACCAGGTTGCAACTCCAAACGGAACAATTGGAAGTGTAATAAAAAATACTGTTTTTCTTTTCCATTTTGCATAGCGGCTCATCAACGCTTTGTAGCTTAGTTTTTCCGGTCCACCTATCTCTACGATTTCACTATGATTTAACTTAATGTCAATCGCAGAAATTAGATATGTGAGCGCGTCTATAAGTCCAATAGGTTGCGTAAAAGTTTGAAACCATTTGGGCAGTATAAGAAGGGGAAATTTGTTTACCAAATTAGAAATAATGTCGTAAGATACACTTCCCTTTCCAATAATCATCGAAGCCCTAAATTCTATTGATAATGATATGTTCTGTCGAATTATTTCTCCGGTTTTGTGTCTGCTTAAGAGATGTTTAGATAATTTATCCGTTTCGTTTCCCAACCCCCCAAGATAAATAACACGCTTGATATTTGATTTTTTAGCTGCTTTACAGAAACTTTCTGCCGCTAAAATTTCTTCTTTCTCAAAATCAGCACTTTTTTGTCCCATCATGTGGATCAAATAAAACACTACGTCACACTTAGTTAGGCAGCGTTCGAGCCGTTGGGTATCAAAAACATCAACATTGTATTTATCTAACCGTTCATGGGAAATTTGGATATCTTCCGCCCGAGTAGATAGGGCTAAGATTTTATGGTTTGTTTCATTTATCAGTTTATTTATAAGGTTTTGTCCGATATATCCGCTTGCTCCAAGAATTGCCACGTTCATAAATTAATTATATATCAACATAGTTGAAGAGGTAAGAAGAAATGTGCTGAGGATGTGAGTCGAACACATATAGCCTGTTCTTCAGACAGGTGCCTTGACCACCTTGGCTACCTCAGCTTGTTCTCAAATGATATCAATTTTGAAGGTTTTTGTAAATATTTTAGATTAGGGTTTCGCCCCCTGTATGCCCTAATCAAGATGCTCTAGGTCGGCCTAGACCATTAAGGGAGCCATCCAATGTAAATTATAGTATATTGAGACAGAAAGAGTTGTGGGCGCTAAGGGATTTGAACCCCTGACATCTGCGATGTAAACGCAGCGCTCTACCGCTGAGCTAAGCGCCCGATGCTTAATTTTAACAAACTACCCTATTTGTGGCAAGTTTTATTTAAAAATAAATTTTGTAAAGAAAAGATATTATGTTAATATTGCAAATATAAAATTATGTCAAAAGAAATTTTAATTCAACCAGGTCAGGAGCTTGCAGTAAACACAAGAGAATATATTACTGCTTTGGAAGCAGATATTGCACAGAGAACTTCTGTTGAGCCTTTAATGGTTCCTGGTTGGAATCTTTGGGTAGAAAAATATCCAATGCTTATATCTGGTCTTTCTGGTGTGGCAGCACATTTTGGTGAAAGAATAACTCGTGAGGATATGGATGCTAGAATTTCTGAAACATTAAAAGCAAATACACAAAGCATAGAGGAAAATTGGGTCGGGCCAGTTGGTTACACGGCAGGTTTTGGAGCAATTTACCGAGCTCCAGAAGATTCTACTCGAGAAGAAAAAGATGCTGCTACATTTGATGTTGGAGTAAGAATGGCAAGTTATGCGCTTGAATTAAAAGGTTGGAAGCCGGAAGAAGTTGACGTGGTTGATTTCGCCAATAGTGCCGCAGATGACGGAATGTCAACTATCTTAAGAACAAAATTGGTTAAGGATTTAGGGATGAGGGATGATATAGAAGTAACAGGTACTTTTATGGCATGTGATGGCTCAGGAAATGCTTTATATCAAAGATTAAGGGATGAGAAAAGTGTCGGAAAAAAAGTGTTGCTTTTGTCAGTTGATTCTGTTGGAAGCGAAATACCTTCAGACCCAAGCTTGTCAGATACAAATTCTCAGCAAATTTTTTCTAACGGCGCAGCTGCGATTGCTTACTTACCTGGAATTGATTTAAAATTAGTTACACAGGGAAAAACCGAAATACATGAGGATAAGAATCACGCGCTTTCGGCAATAGCTAGATATGAAAGAGCAATTGAATCAGACTCAACAATCGACCCGCAAGATGCAACTGGGTTGACAAGAATAATCGGTAATGAGCGAATGATACAACTACCCCACCCCGAAACAGGCGGTTTTTCCATGAGAGGTCGTGAGACAGCGAAATTTTTCTGGGAGCATGCCGAAAGAAATATTGCAGAAGTTTGCGACCAATATGAAAGCCTATTTCTAGGCCGCCAACTAGATTTTGCTATTGTTCACCAGCCAAGCTACCCTGTTTTTAAAGGCTTGCAACATAGATTTGAGAAAAGAAGAAGAATAAAAGGGCAAGGGTTGGAATTACCATTTGAATGGGTTGTCCCGGATGGTAATTCAAGCGGAGCAACATCTTTAATCGCATTTAATCGTAGCATGTCGGAATTTAAATCCGGCAATCATGTACTTTACGCAAGTTTTGGAGCAGGAGGATCATTTACAACGTTTATTGTAGAAGTAGGCGGGTAATCTCTAAGTTGCATAAGTAATTAGTTTGGTGATATTAGAAACTATCTTTTGTTAATTAAATCTTTATCTAACTCTTCAAATTCATCCTGTATTTCTCCCACCAAACTTTCTACGACGTCTTCTAGGGACACAACTCCTGCGGTACCCCCATCATTATCATCTACAACTGCAATATGAACTCTTTTCCTTCGCATTTCCAACATCACATCATCTATCCTTGTAGATTCAGATATGTGGGGAATTTTTCTTATAATTTTCAGTTCAGCTAAGCTTTTTTCTCCCTTTTTCCTTAAAATGTTTCGATAGAAATCTCTTAAGGATTGAATAGCGATATCAGAAGATACGAGATTTCTGTAAATATCTTTTATATGAATAAATCCTATTATGTTATCTATTGATATGTCATATACAGGAAATCTACTTTGTGTATTTTTTTGAGTTATCTTTATTATTCTGTTAATCGGAGTGTTCTTTTCAAAAGCAACAACTTTGATTCGAGGAACCATAATTTGACTTACTGGCGTATCTGCTAATTTCAATACGCTATAGACCATTTCTGCTTCCTCTTTTTCTATTGCCCCTTGTTCTACGCTTTGTGCGAGTATCATTTTTATTTCTTCTTCAGAATGAACTAATTGATGTCCGGATGGTGCTTTAAAACCAATAATTTTGAGTACTAAATTTCCCGCTTCATTCAGAATCCAAATAAAGGGCTTAAAAACTGTCGCAAAAAGCGTAAGAGGACCTATTATAAGAAGAGAAATATTTTCTGCTTTTTGAAGAGCAATTGTTTTTGGAGCAAGTTCTCCTAGAACTATATGTAAGAACGTTATTGTTCCAAACGCAATAGAAATTGCAAGTACATTAGCTGAAATGAAAAGCAAATTATCAGGTAGAAAATCATTTAAGAAAGGTTTTAGAAAATGGGCAATTGCTGGTTCACCAATCCATCCTAAAGCCAACGAAGCTAAAGTTATTCCTAACTGTGTCGCTGAAATATATGTATCTAAATGGATAAGCGATTTCTGGACTAATTTCGCAGATTTATTTCCTTTTTTAACTAATTCATCTATTCTTGTTTTTCTTACAGCAACAAGAGCAAATTCAGAAGCAACAAAAAATCCATTAAGAAATACTAGTATAAGTACTAATGTTAGTTGAGGGATAATATTCATGTGCAAAAGTATAACATGATGAGGCTAAAAATCCTAGTTACAGCAGCTAAAATTTGAATTTAGAACGTAAAACTTCTCTATACACCAAACCTTAATATAAGATATCAAAATATATCATCAAATAAAACAATAGGTGTGCGGATGAGAGGAGTTGAACCTCCACGCCCTTGCGAGCACTACCACCTCAAGGTAGCGTGTATACCATTTCACCACATCCGCGCGAACTTAATGATTATAGCAAAATTTAGCCTCTATATTCTAGTTTATAAATCTTGTGCCCGGGGGGAGATTTGAACTCCCAATCCCTTGCGGGAACAACGTTCTGAACGTTGCGCGTCTGCCAGTTTCGCCACCCGGGCTTGTAACTATTATATCAAAATGTCGTTATAATACTTGACAGACTAAGGAAAATTAGTCATTATATTTTATATGGAAAATAACGCCACAGTATCTCAAACGCCATCTTTACAAGCTCAACCGGTTACACCAGTTATGCCTCAAGCACCGATTCAACCTACTGCTAACCAAACTCCGAATATGGTTCCTTCAAATGGTGGTATGGGTAAAAAAGTATTATTGGTTTTAGTGTTAGTAATTTTGTTTGCAGGAGTTTTGGGTGGAGGGTATTATTTATATCAAAATTCAACTTCAAGTAAAACACAAAACGCAAACGTTTATATTCAGCCAACAACTGCGGTTTCTCCCACCCCCCAAGTTTATCAATCAAACCCAAGCGATACATCAAACCAGGCAATAACTAGCGATGCTCAAGCAGCCGGTCAGAATTTGAATAATCTTGATGCATCATTAAATTCTGTTGATCAGGGCTTAGCCGACCAACAAACAAATTTACAATAATATGAAAAAAATATTGATATTATTTTTAACAGTTTTACTTTTATCCCAAGTAAGCTATGCTTTTGCCGAGCTTCCTAAAACAGGACTTTTAAATACTGTTGCCAGAGACCGTAACGCAACAAATTCTTCTGCAAAAGAACCAATTAAACCGGAAGCGATGAAATTAGGCACTGCTAGAACAGAAAGCCAAGCAAATACAATCGCAAATCTTAAAGAGAGGGCTACAACGGAAATTACAAGAAGGTTAAAATTCTTAAATGAATTATTAACTAAGTTAGACAAAATTAAAAAAATTTCTACTACCGATAAGCTAGCTTTAAAAACTCAAATTCAAACTCAAATCGATGGATTAACCGCTTTACAAACTAAAACAAATGCAGATACTGATTTGGTAACTTTAAAAACTGACGTAAAATCAATCATTGGTGATTATCATATTTTCGCTTTTTTCAGAGTAAAAATTGAACTTTTGGTTGCATCGGAGAGAATGTTTACAGCAACCGATAATTTAAATTCAATTTACACAAAACTTAAGACAAGAGTCGCTGATGCAAAAACCCAAGGAAAAGATGTTTCAGTTTTAGAAAGCGAATTATCTGAAATGCTTTTAAAAATAAATGATGCCAAAATCCAGTATCAAGCTGTGGAAACTGAGTTGTCCTCTTTAACTGCACAAGGTTATCCCGGCAACAAGGTTACGCTTCAAGATGCTAGGGCAAAAATTAAATTGGGTGCCCAGGATTTAAGAAGTGCGCACCAATTAATAGAAAAAATTAGACAAGAACTTGGTGAAATTGATGGAAATCTCAATCCAAAATCTAGCACTCACTCCGCTGAAGAAAAGTTAAATAGATAGGTTTACTTGCCTTCCAGAAGATTTTTAAGAGGGTTCATATAATAATCCTTCCAACCTTTTTTAATGTTTTTTTCATCATAATCTGGGACGTCAACTTGAACAAGAGTAACTTTGGTTTTATTGTCTTTTTCAATTAGGTTAAACGTAACGACAGATGGTTGATCCCATTTACCGCCATACCATTCCTGAGACAAAAGTTTATTTTTTTCGACTTTAATATTTTTTCCAAAAATACTTCCTCCCCAAAGGGAAAATCTAAATCCAACTTCTTCGGTCATTTTGCAAGGGCCAGCTCCCCATTTTGCAATTACTTTAGGGTCAGTTAAAGCTTTCCAAACACGGCGGGAAGAAGCATCGATTGAATAGTTTTGTTTTATAGTTTTTAAGGGTTTCAATTCAGCGTATTATAACATTGACTTAATAATTTTAAAAGTTAATAATATTTTTAAGTGAAAAAACTTTTTAGATTTGTAAAGAAAATAGTTTTAGAAAACAATTTTCTTATTCTTCTTTTAATTTTTTATTTTGCAATTAGAATTTATAATCTTACCAAATTTCCAATTTTTAACGACGAGGCAATCTATTTAGATTGGGGTTGGAGAGAAATAAATAATCCCGGATACCTTTATTACTCTTTGTACGATGCCAAGCAGCCGCTTTTAATGTGGATTTTTGGAATAATGCAAAATGTGTTAAGCGATCCTCTTCTTGCAGGAAGAATAGTTTCGGTATTTTGCGGTTTTATTTCAATATTAGGTATTTATAAATTATCAGAAAAGTTATTTGATAAAAAAATTGCGTTGTATTCTTCTTTATTGTATGTACTGATTCCAATATTTTCATTTTTTGATAGGCAAGCTCTTATGGAGAGTGCAATATGTACCGTTGGAATTTGGTCGGGTTATTTTGTAATAAATTTATTTGACAAAAAGAATTTTAAAGATGCAATATTTTTGGGAATAACTTTAGGTATTGGGTTTTTTATTAAGTCTTCTTCCTTTCTGTTTTTGCTATCTTTTTTAATACTATCGATTTACTTGTTTAAAATTTCCTCTAAGAAGGCAAAAGTCTTTGAAATTATTATTACTACCCTACTGGTATTTTCATCCATAATTTTTCTATTATTAATTAATCCGTTATTTTGGGATACTCTTAAAACAAATTCCAGATTCACTTTAACTCTAAATGAATTATTTACTTTTCCATTTTCAACTTGGGTAACATCGATTCTAATAAATTTGAGAATCTTAGTTTTCTATCTGACTCCTATTGTTATTATCTTCGTTGTATTTGGAATTTATTCCAGTTTTAAATTAAAAAGAAATTATAGGATATTTATTGTATTTTATTTAATCCCAATTTTTATAGAAACTTTAACTGTCCGTGGAGCAACCGATAGATATTTGGTTTCTTATTTACCATTTTTAGTAATACCGGCTGCGTTTGCTTTGAATCTGTTGCTTAGTAAATTTTCTAAGCTTGTTGGATATGTTGCTTTATTTATCTTGCTGGTTATTCCCTTTTCTTTAACTTTATATCAAGATATTAATCAGGCAGAGTATATGCAATTAATGCAGAGAATTTCGGGATATGGAAATTTATCATACTTGATGAGTAGTACTTCCGGTTATGGAATGGAAGAGATAATTAATTATTTTAATCAAGCATCAGCGCATAAAAATATTATTATTGGAATTGCGGAAAACACCGGAAACCCTGAAAGCGCAGTGAATATTTATTTTAATAAAAATAAAAATATTAAGGTTGTATATTTTGATGCTAGACTTTTTAATATAGATTTGTCAAAACTAGATTGCTTGCAAGTTGATTCTCCCACATATTTTGTTTCAAGGGATGATCAGCTGGTTGGATTGGATAAATTTTTAGTAAAAGATAAGACTATTAGAAATCCGTACGGAATAAATACGATAGGAATCTATAAATTAAAAACAAATTGTAAAGGAAATAGTTTTAAGTTGGAGCTTAAGAGGACTACCTAAATTTTTTCGAGAAATATTTTAAAACAAAAGTTGTTGCCAGTGTAATTAGCCAGCCAACAAATACCATTTTTTGTAAATTATCCTCTCTAATCTCAACTTCTCGAAGCGATCTTCCAATAGCGACATATCCTTCCTGCTGGCCTTTATAGTAATTAACTACTAATGCTTCCCTAACGCCATTCTTAGGTTGCCATGTGACCCTAGATTGTCCGCTAGTCTTTGCCGAGCTTAATACTCCATCAGGTATTGCTGGTTCTTTTCCGTCTAAGACAACTGATGAGCCAATTAATTTATTTTTACTATCGTAGATCATTATAAAAGTGGATAAAGTTTTAGAAAGTTCAAGTTTTCGAACTGGAATAAAAGTACTTGGTGATTGTCCGATAAGTAAAGTTTGTTTAACATCTTCTGCCAATTGGATTTGCGGGTCGTTTGCAGACATTCTATAGTTTTGTTGAACGCTTACAAAAATTAATCCACATAAAAGAGTAATGGTTGCAGCAAGTGGTAGCCATTTGATCAATGTTTCTTTTAAATATTTATTCATTAATATAATTATAGCAAATTAATATCCTAAATCTTGCAATGTTTGCAACTGATTTCCCCCACTAATTAAGGGATTATTTAACATACTAGCGACTAGGCTGATGGTGATTGCTAAAGAGACGATGGTTAATACAACACCTACTAAGCCAATAATTTTTGCTTTCTCATTATTATCAAGAATATATTTTATTGATGGCCAAAGACCGAAAGGTGGAAGAAAAAAACTTATTGCATATAATTTAATTTGTTTTCCTAAGCTTGTAGATAGGGGTGGTTGGATTAATTTTTTACCACAAGTTGGACAGTAATAAAAATTAGTAGAAATTGGAAGACCACAATACTTACAAACGTCATTCATCAATAAAGCATCTCATATGCTTATAACTTCGTCAAATTATGAAAGGTTTTACTATCAAATATAATTAGTTATAATAAATGCATGGCTTATAACCCATTAACCCCAGAAGAAGAATATGTGATTAAAGGTAAAGGAACAGAAGCTCCGTTTACGGGAGAATATGATAATCTCTTTAAAGATGGAGTTTTCATTTGTCGAAGGTGTAATACTTTACTGTTTTCCGCAAAAGCAAAATTTGACTCAGGTTGTGGTTGGCCCTCGTTTGATGAAAACTATCCAAATGCAGTTAAACAAATTCCTGATGCAGATGGACAAAGAACAGAAATAGTTTGCGCTTATTGTGGTGCCCATCTAGGACATGTTTTTGAGGGAGAGCATTTAACAGAAAAAAATACCAGACATTGTGTAAATTCCTTATCAATTCGTTTTATAGAAAAAGGAAAAGAATTACCAAAAGCGTTAAATGAATAATATGTTGGAAACCATCACACTTGCCGGGGGATGCTTCTGGTGCACAGAGGCTCTTTTTAAAAGGCTAAAAGGAATTTATTCGGTAATCCCAGGTTATAGTGGTGGAACAGTAAGTAATCCAACTTACGAACAAGTTTGTGACGGAGATACCGGTCATGCCGAAGCTATTCAGGTTGAATTTGATCCAACTCAAATTTCTTTTGATAAAATTCTGGAAGTTTTTTGGTATACGCATGATCCAACTACTCTTAATCAACAAGGAAATGATTTTGGCACGCAGTACCGCTCTGCTATTTTTTTTCATGACCAAAGGCAAAAAGAAATTGCCGAACAATCGAAAGAAAAGTTAGAAAAAGAAGGAATATATAAAGATAAGATAGTAACTGAAATTATCCCATTTACGAATTTTTTTATTGCCGAAGATTATCATAAGAATTATTATGAGAGAAATAAAGATAAATCTTATTGTAATTTTGTGATTACGCCTAAAATAATTAAACTTCTCCAGCGATACAAAAAAGATTTAAAAGAGGAATACAAAGATAATTAATTTTTGCACAAAAATGAATAAGATTAGAGAGTATTAATATATTTATTAATTAATTTTATTATTTCATCTGTATTTTTAGTAAGATTTATTTCGTCTCTTAAGTTTGCAGAGTCTTTAAAATTATTTACGTAAGTTTTGCCGAATTTTTTTAAACTCTCTGGATTTTTTGTGCTTTTCCATGTTTCATTAAATAGATTTATATGCTTGATATATAAACTTAATCTTTCTTTTGTTGTTATATCTTCTAAATTAAAAGATTTATTAAAAATCCAAGGGTTTGTAAGTACTCCACGACCAATCATAAAACCATCACAACCAAATTGAGTATATTTTTCTTCAATTTCCTTATATGACTCTATGTCTCCATTTCCAATTATTAATGTGTTTGCTGAAATTGTATTTCTTAATTTAATTATTTCAGGCATTACTTCCCAATGCGCAGAAGCTTTAGAAAGTTCAAGGACTGTTCTCAAATGAATTGTTAGAGCAGATAAATTCTGTTTTAATAATAACTTTATCCAATTATTTGTGCTTATTTCTTCAAATCCCAGCCTCGTCTTAATACTAACGGGTAATTTCCCTCCGTCTTTTGTTGCCTGAATAATTTCGACAGCAAGTTTGGGATTGTGAATTAAACCAGAACATGCCCCTCTTTTAACAACAGCTTCAATAGGGCAGCCCATATTAATATCAATTCCTGAAAAACCTAAGTCTTTGCAGTATTTTGCTGTTTCATAAAAATTTTTTAAATTTGCTCCCCAAATTTGTGCAACGATTGGCTTTTCGTTTTCTAAAAATTTTAATGACTGGTTAACCTTCTCTATGCCTTTGGACATGATTCCGTCGCAACTGGTAAATTCGGTAAAAAATATATCTGGTCTTCCTAGTTTTAAGATAATCTGACGGAATACGGTATCGGTAACCCCTTCCATAGGAGCTAAAATAGTGAATGGTTTTGGTAAATTATTCCAAAAAGAACTCATTTTTTTGAATTGAACCAGAGTGGGTTATTATCATCCTCTTGAGCATTGCTATAGTTAACAGTAATTTCTTCGTCTGTTTTAATATCTTTTATGGCAATAAATTCTATTTTTTCCTCTTTAAGTTTTTCTTGATAGATTGCGCTTGGCATATATGTGTGGTTATAGATTGAGCCAAATCCTAATGCAAGAATTATTTTATCTTTTCTTTTCCCAAAGTAAAAAAAATAATTTACAAGAAAACTTTCGTTTAAATTAGAGGAATAATGTTTTGGAATTTCAATAACCGGGCATTCTTCAATAGTTTCCCCTATTTTTATATCAACTTTTGCAAAAACTCCCCGACCTGCTTTTGAAATTTTAGATTTGGAAATGTATATTTTGTCTGAAGTTAAAAGTTTGTTCACTTAAATAATTATATCAAAGTAAGTGGGATTATTTGGTTATATTTTAATTTATAACTAAATTTAAAAATTTATTTTTTGTAGGCAACTACTTTTTCTAGGGCAAAACTAATAACATCTCCCATTCTCAGAATATCTTTTTGATGCTCAACCAACTGTTGTATAAATGCTCCTTTAATACCGAGGATTCCCGCTTGTTCATAAGCAGAGATTAAATTATCTTTAGCACCCGGAACGCCTCGATATAAGGGATTTTTAGTAACTTGTTCAAGTTCGGGATTTCCCCAAAACATATTCATTTGATGTTCCCATTCAACATCCACAGCATGATCTTGTGTGGAAAAAATGCGTTTTGTAAAATCAATAAACTCATCAACAACCACTCTTGGTTGTTCTGATGGGCTAGTAAATTCAGGTCGTGCTTCTGGTGTTGCCATAGTGAAGAAAGATTTTAACAAATTCTTAGTAGAAATTCAACTATAGGGTTTTACGCGATGATTTTTTGAGGCTGATTTGCTGAAGACCTTGGACGACGTTAGAATCTTTTATGCTTACATTAAATAATTTCCATGAAGTTGAGTCATAAATTCCATTTTTATTTTCATTTATAAAATAAAACTATCAAATCCCTAGAGATTTGTCAAATCTTTGTGTTATATTAATTTCGTATGGCAAAATCGCGCTGGATAATTCCTTTATTAGTTTTTGGGGTTGCATTATTTATCTGATTTTATCAGATTGACACAATCACTCCTGGGATTTCGGGAGACGAATTAACCATAGCAATAGCAAGCGAAGAATTATTAAATTCTGGAAAAATCACTCCCTATCTTAATGTAAACTATGGGCATCCAACTCCTCTTTTATATCTAACGGGAATTAGTATTAAGACCTTAGGAAGAAATTTACTGGCAGTTAGGCTTCCAAGTGTTATTTTTGGAGCTTTAGGAGTTCTAATTTTTTATATTTTTATATCTTTATTCTTTAGTAAAAAAATATCGTTATTGACTACGTTGTCGTTTTGTTTTTCTTATCCATATACAGCTATTTCGCGGCTAGCTTACGAAATGTCTGCGCAAATATTTTTTGAGATATTATCAATATTATTTTTATATTTATTTTTTAAGACAAGAACTAAAAATTATTTAATATTCTTAGGACTTGCTTTGGCTGGAGGCTTATATACATATCTAGGTTTTAGAACCTTCTTTTTAATAGCTACTCTTATTACAACGTATTTAATATCTTCAGATAAAAAAAATAAAATAAAGAAAATAAATCAATTTTATTTTTTCTTTGCTCCTTTGCTAATTACCTCTTCTCCTCTTATTTTATTTGCAATTACAAATAGCAGTATCTTTTGGGCAAGAGCATCTTCCCTTTCTGTTTTTGGGCAGAAACTACCCTTTTCTGAAATTATAAATGAAATTGCAGGAAATATAACCCGATTATCTTATTTATTTTTTATGCAGGGAGATCCAAATATAAAACTAAACCCTTCAAGCAAAAGCTCTTTTGATTTAATTACCTTTTTATTAACTTTAACAGGAGGATTCTATATTTTTAGAAGAAATTTGAAGATTTTCGTTGGATTATTAATTATAGTACTAGTACTAATTTCCAATGATATATTTTCTTTAGAAAGAATTCCCGAAGCTCATTATTATGGACTAGGACACCCCAACACATTAAGGCTTGTTGCTCTTACACCAGTAATATATTTGTTATTCGGATT
>JBBRCK010000008.1:0-36158 GCA_038205015.1 Candidatus Levyibacteriota bacterium
ATATTCTTCTAAGAAATTTTTATCTTTTTTAGAATCAAAGTCTTCAAAAATAGGAACTCCCTGTAGGAATAAGTCAAAATCTTTGTAGGAAACGTAATATTCTTCATATATATAATCTTGAACAAAGACAATTTCAAAACCTGCGTGTATCAGCTCTTGCCTATCCTTCTCTAATCTTGAATTGTTCCATTGACCGAAATCTTGTCCCCGTCCGAATATTTCTTTAATTTCCTGGCAATCCTTTTCGCCAATCTCTATCCCAATAAAGTAGCCTCCTGATTTTAATAGTCTTTGAAATTCGGGATAAGGCGTTGGGCCACGACGGCTAAAAATTAAATCAAAAGACTTATCAGGAAATGATGTTTCACTAGCATCTTGGAGACTAAAGATAACATTTTTAACTCGTAGTTGTTTTTGCCTAGCAATCTTTAACAATTCTTTGGAAGTGTCAACTCCCGTAATGCTTAAAAAATATTTTGCTATTTGGAAAGCAAACTTTCCGTCACCACACCCGGCGTCAAGAACAATCTTATTTTTATCTGCCAATTCGATTAGCTTTTTCTTAAAAAATTCCTCTGGATCCCCGTTCGAATATTCATTTATCCGTTTCACGTGACCTTTTCCATAGGCGTATCCACCGAACTTTTTGGCAACTTTATCGTAAAAATCTTTAGACATGAAGTAATTATATCACTTGAGTCTAAATTATAAGTTTATTTTTATCACGACTTGAGAGTATATGATATACTAACGATATATGAATAGCCAAAACTTTAGAGAACAAGTCGGCAAAAGAATAAAAACAATCAGAGAAAAGGCTAATCTTACCCAAGCGGAGGTAGCTAAAAAGGCCGGAATAAATATTAACTATTTTGCTGTTATTGAACGCGGAGAGGTTACTACTTCTAGTGAAAAACTCAAAAAAATAAGCGATGCACTAGGCGTAGATGTCTCCAAAGTTACCGGTTAAATAAACCTCCCGAGTCTTAAAAAATTAAACATTTCCATTGTAAATTCTTCATTTTCTATTCTTCTCATGATCTCACGACTATGTGTTTGAGATAAAATGTTTAAAGATCCTTCCCAAAGGATTTTTCTGTCCAAAATAGCCAGTTTTCTATGATGATTGCCTACGCACAGTAATGTTTGAACTCCCATTATCTCAAACGTTCTGATTGCCTCTTCAGATTGAGCTTCCATGCCTAGCGTGTGTTCCTTTGGATCTCTGGTCATAACATAAACTCTTATTCCTTTTTCAAGAAGCTTTTCAAATATAGGAATAAATAAACTTGCTCGCTTACTGGTAATATAGGGGCTCTCGATGATCACTTCTTTTGTACAGTTCTCTAAATCTGCCAAGAATGATGAATAAAAGGTCTTTTCTGTATGAAGTTGAGATGAAAATTGGTTAATCATACTTTTCTTCCGCTCCTTTTTTGATATAATCATTGTTAGAGTCATTGTTGTATGCCTGTTGGATCTTATAAATCCAGGCTAAAAGGTGTTCGAATGAAAGTGCAACAAGGGCACACGTACGGGGAATAGCTCAGTTGGTAGAGCGCGCGGTTTGGGACCGTGAGGTCGGAGGTTCGAGTCCTCTTTCCCCGACAATTAGGTTTTGCTATAATTTATAAATTGCGGGTGTAGTTCAATGGCAGAACGCAACTTTTCCAAAGTTGTCACGAGAGTTCGATTCTCTTCACCCGCTCATTATGAAATCCCCTACTAGTAATATGCTTCATGAAGTTGCCATTACGGCAATAATCGAAAAGAGTGGAAAGTATTTAATTACTAAACGTTCTAAAACAAAAAAAAGATTTCCTGGAAAGTGGACTGTTCCTGGAGGTAAGCTGGAAACAAAAGATTATACGTTGCTTCCCAAAGATACCAAAGATTATTGGTACAATGTTTTGGAAAAAGTTCTAGTACGGGAGGTAAGAGAAGAAGTTGGATTGGAAATTAAAAATATAGAGTATGTCACTTCTCTTGCCACAGTTCACTCAGATGGAAATCCCTCATTGGTTATCTCTTGTTTGTCAGAGTATTCGTCAGGAATTATAACTTTACAAAAAGATGAAACAGATGAATTCGCCTGGGTTACCATAAAGGAAGCAAAAAACTATGACTTAATTGATGGGATATATGATGAATTAGTTATGGCAGATAAAAAGAAAAAAGGTCAAAAACTAAAGTGGAAAAGATTTTAGTGAAAAAAGACACTTAATAAAATATGTATGCTTTCATAGAATCCGTAAAGTCCAAGTCCCATAAACGCAATTGCGCCAATTATTAGTACAAAAGGATGCTTAACAATTTCAACAGTTTTTTGGGGAAAAGCAAAAAGCCCGATTGTTAAAAGCATGTGTCCAAAAAGAACTCCAATTGAAAATCCGAATACATTAATTACAGTAAAAAGAGGAATGTATCCTGCAAAGTCATCAAGTCCCAAAACAAAAGGAATAGTAAAAGAGAATGCAATTAGATTCATAAATGAAAGTTTTTTTGTTTTAGTAAGATTTAAGTTCGGTACGAAAAATTTAAGTATTGGTCTAAAAAGCTTGTTGACTAGATTTAATTGAGTCTGCAAAAGACCTAATGGTTTTTTAATTTTAATAAAACTTTGTTTTTGTTTTAGAAATTCTTCCAAACTTTCCTCCGCCATTCTAAGTAAAACTACAGAAGCTATAAAAATCATCGCTATCATTAAAAGTGGAACTTCTTTAAAAAGAGTCCAGACAATAAGAATTAAAAATGTTCCGGCACCGTTTCCAAGTGCAGTACCAAATTCAATTGCAATTCGTTTTTTCCAGCCCGGATTTGAATGCATTAAATTACCGATAAAAATTGCAAAATCAACGGAAGTTTTTAGATAGATTAATATTCCAACCAGTACTTCCCTTCTTCTAAAATCCATAACTACCGGTGTGCCAATATTAAAAGAATTTAGAAGCAGCAGAAGTCCATAAAGAAGAGTTGAAAGTATAAGAAAAGTTAAAACCGTTAAAATAATTGGGATAAATTGTTGAATAAATACTTTTTTCATTAGTGCAAAACTTTAAAGATTATACAACAAAACTATAATCTTTTGTTTTACTTAATTGTTTTTGGTAAAATAGATTAATGGCCCGGTAGCTCAACGGATAGAGCGAGTGCGTTCTAAGCACCAGGTTGGGGGTTCGATTCCCTCCCGGGTCACAAATATAATTTTTACATGGTGGATGTAGCTCAGTGGTAGAGCACCTGGTTGTGGTCCAGGGGGTCGCGGGTTCGAGCCCCGTCTTCCACCCATACTGCCCTCACAAATTATGGTAGATAAAGAAAAACCTTATAGTCTTGAGGAACTTTTAAAACCTCGTCAAATTTTTATTGTTAACACTGGAAGGCAGAAAGTTGTGGAGAAAGAAAGAGAAAGATTTTTTAATTCAGTTTTGGGTGCATTAGGCTACAGTGATGAAGAAAGGGCAGTATTTGCAGAAATAAGATCTTTAGTACTACATAGTTATGATACCCAAGGACAAGTACTCCCTACGGATGACAGAATAACCTTATTAATTGCAAGAAATTGTGTTGTAGCAAGTATTTTAGAAACGCGTGATGATTTAAATTATGTACAAGTTAGCCCCGCTTCCTATTTGAATCCAGAAATGATTAAGGGAATCGGTGAGGTTCATAAATAGTTAATATTCATGAAATATTCCTTCTTAAATTTTTTTGCTAATGTATTTTCTGCGTTTTTTAAATTATGCTAAAATTGATATATGCGTTGGATTAGTAAAATAATCGTTTCCTTTTCTCTTTTATTAATATTAATCGCAGAATTTGTTCATCCCACAAAGGAACTATCAATTGATTTAGGAGAGCATTTATTAAAGGGACAGTTGTTATTCCAAACTCATAATATACCTACAACAAACACTTTTTCCTATACTTATCCAAATTTTCATTTTATCAATCTTGAATGGTTGGCTGAAGCAATATTTTATTTGATTAATTTATTCTTAGGGGTAAACGGCTTAATTATTTTTACCTTAATAATCACATTATTCTCTATGGCAATTATATATAAGTTTGTAGCTAAGAGAGTCAATTTATTATTGATCGCTTATACCGCTATATTTTATCTGATAGTAGCTTATGAAAGAGCTGCTGTGCGTCCTGAAATTTTTAGCTATCTATTTCTGTCAATATTTATTGTTTTGCTTTATAAATTTAGGGAGAAATATACAAAATTCATATGGTTTTTGATTCCATTACAGCTTATCTGGGTAAATATGCATATATACTTTATAGTAGGTATTTTACTGGTTGGACTTTTCCTTTTCGAAGCGATAATAATATTCAGAAAAAGAGATAGAGGAAAGTATATAAAAACTTTATTAATAATTTTAGTTTCTAACATTCTAGTTTCTCTTTTAAATCCCTATGGAATGTCTGGTTTATTATTTCCACTCTTATTCTGGCAGAATTACCCATTTTCCGTAGATGAGAACTCTAGTATTTTTCAATATTCGAGCGGCCATCCGGAAGCACTTTTTGCTACCATTTTGATTTACGCTCTGTTGTCCATTGTTTTAATTTTTTTAATGATCTTGCAATTTAGAAAGGTACGTTTGATAGATGTATTAATTTCAATCGTATTCATTACAGGTGCTGGAATGATTGTCAGAAATTTATCACTGTTTGTCTTTGCTACATTTATACCCTTTACTTTTTTAGCGAACTCTTTATTAGAAAAAAACATTAAAAAGGTAAATAAGAAAGTTTATGGATTTTTACCAAAATTAAGCATAGCGCTAACGCTTTTTTTTCCAATATTAGCAGTTGTTATTTTAGTTTGGATATTATCACAGTTGGGCGTACCAGCTTTGGGAGCAACCCACAGAAATAAAATTGCAGTTAACTTTTTTATTAATAATAAGCTTAACGGGCCAATTTTTAATAATTACGATATTGGGGGCTATCTTGCTTATAGACTTTATCCAAAAGAGAAAGTTTTTGTTGATAATAGGCCGGAGGCATATCCCGCATCATTTTTTAATCAGGTTTATACTCCAATGCAGCAGGATTTGAGTGTTTTTCAAAAAGCTGATAAAGAGTATAATTTTAATTCAATTATTTACAGTTTTAATAATGGTGTACCACAATATGTAGGATTTATCAGATACCTTGTTCAAAGTAATGATTGGAATGTTGTTTATCTTGATGACACAACAATTGTTCTTGTTAGAAGTGTAAGTAAAAATAAAGAAATCATTCAAAAATTTTTAATAAAAGATAGTACTTACCGTTTGCCTATCAATAAATCTACGGATAATCTTTTTAATTTGGCGCATTTTTTAAATCTAATAGGCTGGAAAAGGTCGGAAATTGAAGCTAATCTAAAAATGTATGAAATTAATCCAAAAAATTGCGCAGTGTTAAATAACCTAATTGTTTTAGTAGGACAAAAGTCTGAATATGTTTTAGATTATACGCATTATTGTACGAATATAAATCGCTCTGCAGTTATTCCTGATATCGTTTTGTAAATTAAATTTATTTCTCGTAGAATTTGCGGGCGACTAATTTGTTGGGAAGAAACGGAAGTTCAGTTTTGGGACCAACATATTTTTCACTCCATTTATAATCTTTGGCATAGCCTAAGTTTTTCATTAGTTTTGTTGGGGCATTTCGAAGATGTAATGGAATAGGTTCGTTGGGAAATTCATAAACAGCTTCTTTGGCTTTTCCCAAGGCATTTGCAACAGCTCTAGATTTAGGTGCCTGAGATAAATAAATTACTACATAAGCTAAAATTAATTGAGATTCTGGCATGCCGATTTTATGAACAGCTTCAAAAGCTTCGTCTGCCTGAATTAGCGCTCCCCTATCTGCCATACCAATATCCTCGGCAGCAAAAATTATCATTCGTCTGGCAATAAACTTTGGATCTTCCCCGTTTTCAAGCATTCGTGCCATATAATAAAGTGCCGCATCGGTATCAGAACCCCGCATAGATTTTATAAAAGCGGAAATTATATTGTAATGTTCTTCCGCTTTTTTATCGTAAAGGCCAGCAGATTTGGTTTGAAAAACTTCCTGAATTATCTTTTCATCAATTTCATTTTGCTTATACGAGGTTGCGGAAATTTCCAAGGCGTTAAGCATTATTCTTGCGTCTCCACCAGAAAGTCTTAATAAAAGTTCTTTGGCACTTTTATTAATTTTCTTTTTATATTTTCCTAATCCTTTTTTTTTATCTTTAAGCGCACGTTGTAAAATTAGATCGAGTTCCTCTGGTTCTAGACTTTTTAAAACTAAAACTTTGCTTCTTGATAAAAGTGCCGAAATTATTTCAAAAGAAGGATTTTCGGTTGTAGCACCGATTAAATTTAAAGTCCCATTTTCAACATACGGAAGTAATGCATCTTGTTGAGCTTTATTCCAGCGGTGAATTTCGTCGATAAATAAAATTGTTTTAATATTTTGTTTTAAGTTTTCTTTTGCAGTATTAATTATTATATTTAAATCCGCTTTTCCTGCTTCTACTGCCGAAAGGTGATGAAAATCTGCGTTAATTTCAGAAGCAATAATATTTGCTAAAGTTGTTTTTCCGCTTCCCGGTGGTCCCCAAAAAATAAGTGAGAATGAAGTATTAGATTTAATGATTCTTTTAATCAAACCATTATCGGAGGTGATATGACTCTGTCCGACGAATTCCTTAAAATTTACAGGCCTTAAATTATATGCGAGGTTCATGGTGCCATTATTCTAGCACATTAATTTTGAGAGCGTCCTTTTCTTACTCTTTCGAGTCTAGTTAAGTATTTTTTTCTAAGTCTTAGGTTTAATGGAGTTACTTCTAACAGTTCGTCTTCTTCCAAGAAATCGATACATTGCTCAAGGCTTAATACTACTGCCGGAGTTAAAGATCCAAGATTAGTATCAGATGTTGAGGCTCTCATGTTGGTTTGCTTTTTTTCTTTGGTAACGTTAATTTCGATATCTTCTCTTCTTGAGTTTTCTCCGATTATCATTCCTTCGTAAACTTTAGTCCCGGGGTCTATAAAGGTAATTCCTCTTCCTTGGGCGTTATTTAGTCCGAAATGAAGTGCGTTTCCACCTTCAGAAGCAATTAAAACACCATTTCTAATTTGATCAATATTTGGAGTAAGCGGTTCATATTTATAAAATACGCTGTTAATAACTGCTGTTCCCTTGGTATTAGTTAAAAGCGCTGTTCTTATACCTAAAGTATTTTTGGAAGGGATTTTATATTCTAGCTTGGTATTTCCTTTATTATCAGAAATCATATTGGTCATTTGTCCTTTTCTTCCACCAATTTCTTGAGTAACAGCTCCTAAAAAAGAATCTGGAATATCAATCATTAAATCTTCAACAGGCTCCATTATTATTCTATCTACTGTTTTTAAAATTACTTCGGGTTTTCCCACTTGGAATTCGTAGCCTTCACGTCTTAGTGTTTCTATAAGAATTGATAAATGAAGTTCTCCTCTTCCCGACAAAATAAATTTTTCTCCATCTTGTTGCATCCTAAGGCTAATATTTGTTTCGAGTTCTTTTATTAATCTTTCATGAATTTGTCTTGAGTTTGAAAATTTCCCTTCTTTGCCAGCAAAAGGAGAAGAATTTGCAGAGAGCGTGATTCTAATTGTTGGTTCTTCAACTTTAATTCTTGGAAGAGCTTCCGGGTTTTTAGAATCGGCAACAGTATCTCCAATCGTAGCATTTGGTATACCAGTTACGTCAATTATGTCCCCGGCCGGTGCAAAATCTACTTCAACTTTTTTCAAACCGTGCGAAAGATGAATACTTTCAGCTTTTCCGTTAGATTTTTCTCCATGCTCATTTATTAAAACTAATTGTTGTCCCCTGGTGAGATCTCCTCTTTTTATCCTACCGATAATGTGTTTTCCTTTATGGCTATCATAGTCAAGGCTGGTAACAACCATTTGAAAATCTCCTACTTCAACGCTAGGTGAAGGTATATATTCTATTATTTCGTTTAAAATCGGTTCTAAATTTGTAGAATTATTAACATCTTCAAGTTTTTTTGACGCTTTTCCTTCTCTTCCAATTGCATAAAAAACAGGAAAATCAAGTTGATCGTGGTGGGTTACAATTTCTAAAAATAAGTCGCTGGTTTTATGAACTGTTTTTGTAACATCCGCCAAATTCTTATCAATTTTATTAATTACTACGATGATTTTAAGATTTAATTCCAAAGCTTTTCTCAGCACAAATTTAGTTTGTGGCATAGGTCCTTCTTGTGCATCAATTATTAACAGGGCCCCGTCAGCCATATTTAAAGTTCTTTCAACTTCTCCTGAAAAATCTGCATGCCCGGGGGTGTCAATAATATTAATTTTAAAGCCCTTGTAATAAATTGCTGTATTCTTGGCTAAGATAGTAATTCCCCTTTCCCTTTCCAAAGGATTTGAATCAAGAATTGTAGTTTGAGTCATTTCTGCCTCGTTTTCTCTAAAGGTGTGTGATTGTTTAAGCATAAAATCAACCAAGGTAGTTTTTCCATGGTCAACGTGAGCAATAACTGCCACATTTCTTATATTTTGGGATGTAAACTTATCCATAATAAAACAGCTCTAAAAGCTGTGTATACATTATAGCACAATTAGCCTCATTGATTTTTTAATTTTTTATTTGTTATACTAATTTAATGGCTAAAATAAAAAAAAGTAAGAGAAAAATGGTAAAAAGAACCACGAGGAAAGCAAAAGTAAAAATCCCTATTTCATATTTTGCATTATTATTCTTTATTCTGATTGGAATATTTATTTTTGGATTATCAAAAATGCCAAACATTTCCTCTACAAATTCAATAAAAATACACTCAAAAATTTTACTTAATAAGCCAAAAGAGGCAGTCAAAGTACTAATTACGCCTTACCCTGCTAAACCGGCTGTCAGTCCTACATTTGCCCCCTTAGCTGGATATTGCCTAAGAGTACCGGTTTTAATGTATCATCATATTCAGCCTGAAGCACAATCCAGAGAAAAAGGACAAACCTCATTAACCGTTGATAACGGGTTCTTTGATCAGCAAATGTCTTACTTAGTGCAAGCAGGCTACACAAGCATTTTTGCTAATGAACTGACAGATGCATTAAGAAATCATACCGGTCTTCCTGCAAAATCGGTGGTTATTACTATGGATGATGGATATTCGGATAATTTTACTTATGCCCTACCTGTTTTACAAAAATATAATCTTAAAGCTAATATTATGCTGGCATCGGGTTTAATGGGAAACGGAGATATGCTTACTTGGGACCAGGTTAAGGGACTTAAATCTTCGGGCTTAATATATTTTACAAACCATACTTGGTCGCATTATGCAATTTCTAATAATAATCAAGAAAAAGTTAATATGGAAATTGATACAGGAAAAAGCGTTATTGAAAATCAAACGGGACAAAGTGTTAACGTTTTTACCTACCCATATGGAGCTTTTAATAATAATTCAATTGCTATTTTAGCTCAAAAAGGGTATGCAAGCGCGTTTACTGAAATTCCCGGACAATATCAGTGCGACAGTTTTATTATGACGCTTCATCGAACCAGAGTTGGAAATAGTTCTCTTTTAAACTACGGGTTGTAAATCAAGTAGTGCAATTCTCCTTTGTTCCTCAATTTCATTAAATTTTCTTCTTTGTTCTCTGGCAACGGTTTTATTTTTTGACCAATCATGTTGGCTAATTATTTTAATAACAGGTGTTAGTGCATCTTTTTCGTTATGGTGCGTTCTACATAAAAGTAGAAGATTATTAGGGTCATTCACCTCTTCTGGTGTCCATTCCCAAATTCTGGCAACGCATTGGGGTGTAAAATGGTCAAGCGTTAATTTTCTAAGGTCGGTAACATTACATCCTCCGGGATGCTCGCAATGCCCTCCCCTTTGTTCATACAGCTCCTGTTCAATAATTTCTTTTTCTTCTTCTCTTAGTTTATATCTTGGTCTTTCCTTCTCATGTCGTCCCATAGGTTTTGTATTATATCAGCAATTATTTAAATATGCAGTTAAGTTCAATTGACACAACTCGTTGATTGTTTTAGAGTAAAATTATGGCAAATTATATTTCCGAAGATGCAACGGTTGAGGAAAATCAAAGCAGAATCAGTAAATTCTTCTCTTTTAAAAATATATTACTTCTTTTATTTCTTCTAATTTTTTTAAATTTGTTGGGCTTAGATTTATTAATTATTAATGGTTGGAACGTAAAAATGAGTGAAAAAATAATTACAACATCAGTAGCTTCTCATAATTCTATTAATACTAACGTTTGTTCACAGGATTGTATTTTTAAAATTAACGCAGTGTCTGACATGATTAAAGGTAACAAGGCTATTTCACTTACTCCCTCGCCTACCCCCTTTAAGCAGCAAGTAAATACAGTTTCTAATTCTTCCACATCGGTTAAGGAGTATTATGTGCCGTTTGGTTCTGGTTCGGGTTCTTCACCCGACTGGCAGGATGTTTCAGGACTTCAAGCCAGTGTTGATAGTGCTTCTTACGGAAATATTAAAAGCGTTGTCTTTGAGGCCTCGTTACATGTGCCAACATCTAACGAAATAGTCAGCGTAAGGCTTTATAACGCCACAGACAAGCATCCGGTTTGGAATTCAGACATAACATTTATCGGTGACTCCAGCTCTGTCTTTTTGGTTTCTCCCTCAATAAATCTTGATAGTGGCAGCAAGGTTTATAAGGTTCAAATGAAGACTCAGCTTCAATCTCCTGCAATTCTTGACCAGTCCAGACTCCATATAACCGTTAAATAAAATTGATCTAGATTATCGTATTTTGTTCTATTGATTTTCGTATAAAATTCACGTACATTAATCTTATGCTGCCCTTTATAATCTTCAAGAAAATCTGTAAAAAATATATTTATTGGCTCCTTTTATGAATACACAAAAAGTAATTCTGCATATAGATTTTGATTCATATTTTGCTTCCTGTGAGCAGCAATTTGACCCTAAGCTTAGGGGTAAACCGATTGGTGTTACTGCTCAAAATGGTAGGACCTGTATTATTGCAGCTTCAAGAGAAGCTAAAAAACTAGGCGTTAAGTCGCCAAGTCGCACCTTTGATGCTTTGCAAATAGTTCCCGAAATGATTTTTGTGCCGGCGCATTTTGAAAAGTATTGGGAAATAACGCAGAAGTTTTTAAATATCTGCAAAGACTATTCTCCGTTTGTCGAACTCTTTTCTCTAGATGAAGTTTTTATAGACATTACTGCGACGCAAAATTTATTTGGTGGATCCTACGAGATTGTCAATAAAATTAGAAAGCGTATTAACGATGAAATTGGTGAATATGTTACGGTTTCTGTTGGTGTTTCATACAATAAGCTTTTGGCAAAGCTTGCCTCAGGATTAAAAAAACCAAACGGATTACTGGAAATCACTAGGGAGAATAAGGAAGCAATTTATAATAAGGTTAAACTTACCGATTTTTGCGGAATTGGAGAAAGAATTGCTTTAAGATTAAATAAAATTGGGATTTTTACCCCACTAGAACTTAAAAATGCGCCTTTAACATTACTTTTAAACGAATTTAAAAGTGTTGAGGGAAGATTTTTAAAAGATTTAGGACAGGGAGAGGATAATAGAAGTGTCTCTCCTTATTATATTTTGGAAGAAGCCAAGTCAATCGGTCGAAGTTATTGTTTGCCTAAAAATGAATATGATAAAAGAATTATTTTTCAAAATGTTTATGAGCTTTGCGAAGAATTGGCAATTAAATTAAGGAAACTTAAAAAGAAAGCAAAAGTGGTTTGGATTTATCTGGGTGGCAGTAAAAGTATTCATGGTAGAAAAACAATTGATTATTTTGAAAGCAGCAAAGAAATCTTCCAAGGCTGTATGAGAGTTCTTTATGAAAATAACTTCATCTTTTTAGAAAACGATTATATAAGAAGAATTAGCTTGGGAGTTTCGGGACTTGAGGATATTAAAAATCTTCCCCTCTCTCTTTTTGAAAATGACTTAAAAAATCATAGGCTTTTACAAGTAATAGACAAGATAAATGAAAAACATGGTGATTATAAAATAAGAAATGGTTTTTTACTTCATGCGGATAAATTAAAGACAGTTCCTAACGGTTATATGGCGGATAAGTACGAAAGATTTAAGTTAGCTCAAAATTCAACCCAAGCTACAGACAGCATTTGATTCTTCCAAGATTAATTTTATTTTGTCAGGTTGGATCTGTAATAGATCTAGGATATTATTATTTTTGCAAATATCTTTAACCAGCACGATATGGTTATCTAATAGAATTTGTTTTTGAGCCTGAGAGATTTGTTCGATAATTGTTATTGGATATAATTTTTCCCGCTCAATTAAATCCCTGAGACTATTTCCTGCCGGATAGCTCCAGCTGACAATTCCCATATCAACACACAAGGCGAAGGTTAGAGCGTCGGAAGTTATTTTAGTGTTGGTATAAATAAAAGGTTTCGTAAATTTATACTTTTCTCGAACATCGTCATATCGTGCTTTTGTATAAAGTGCAACATGAACATCAGTACGTATGCCGGATGCGTTATGAAATTTTGCTTCAATCATTAGCTTTTCTTGATTTTTTTCGGCAATTACATCAATTTCATGGCTAACACATTTTCCACTAATAATTGAGCGGACTTCAGTGGTGTAGCCCTGACCTTTTAATATCTCCGATACATAATCTTCAAATGGATATCCGGTAGGACCCAACTCCATAATTGCTTGTTTTAAGCCATATTTTGTTTTTACCGGTTTTGCTTCTCTTTCCAAAAATTCGTTGATATGGGCATAGATTTCCGATGTTGGAATATTTTCGTAAAGTTTAGATCTAATATGATCTAAAACTTTATCTTGTAGATTATCAGGAATACCCGCCCTTTTAATAGAATTAATAAGTTTTTCTTCGCTAAAAGGTTCTCTTATTCCTGTCGCTTTTATAATATCGGTCATAAGTTAATGTTAAATGTAATAGAAATAATTTTCAACTAGTATTGATTAAAAAAATCTAAATCCGATTTTACTGCCGATGACCAACTTAGGGGTAGATTATGATTGTCACTAAGATACGAGATAAATGTTATGTTTTTGTTTAAATTTAAAAGTTTTTGATTTAAATCCTCGGACCAAGAATAAGGTACTGTTGTATCTTTTGTTCCATGTTGTAGAAGTATTGGGATATTAATATCACTTAAATAGTTTATTGGTGAAAGCGAATTCCATAGTACTGGATTTGAATCGGGAGTTTTAATTGCGTCAAAGGTGCTTTTATAGGGGTAAGGAGAAATTGTTGCTTCAGGAAGAGTATTTAAATGACTTTTAGTAAACCATTTTGAAGTGTCTGTTACTGGTGCCCAAAGAGCAACTGATCTAATTTTTGATTTAATATTCTCATTTTTAGAAATTATTTCAAGAACTTTAAGAGTTACTTCCCCACCCAAAGAGTGTCCCCAAAGATGGATGTGATTCATATCGGCTTCTTTTATGCTTTCGGTTGCTTGAATAAGATTAATTACATCAATCGGATAACCAAAACGCATATAAGTTTTATCAATAATTTCAGAATTTGCGTTTCCCCTATAATCAGGTTTTAAGACTAGATATCCGTTTGCAGCAAAATAATCTGCAATTTGTCTATAAGAATTTTCCGTATTATATTGTTCAGGTTTAATATAACCGTGGTTTAATATCATAACGGGAAATCCTGTCGCCGGTTGTTTTGAATTTGGAATTTGCATTAAGGCGTATTCTTTTAATCCGTCGGAGATAAAGGAAATAATATAGCTTTTAAAATTTCCGCCAGAAGTAACTTGCTTTTCAAGTGTTATTTTTGAACTTGCATAGCTTCTATGAGAAAGTGTGGTAATTGAATATGGGAAAAGATTTACTTGTCCCTTTTTAGGTTGAGGTATGGCGTAAAGCATTTTCTTTTCGAATACAATAAAATCTTCTTTTTTAAATACTTCAGTGTAGTTTTTGTCCATCTGAAGCTTAACAACCATTTCTTTTTGAGCTTCAAGAGAAGGTTGTGCATATGGGTCGTTTAGCAGAAAGAGAATTATGTCAGCTTTATCTATGCCAACAGGTATTGTATATATGTTTTGCCTTCGAGACAAATGAGATCCTAAGTTATTAGTCGCTGCAATGCTATATTTTTTGGGAATTGAATTCAAATAATTATTCACCTCTGTTTTATAATAAAAGTCATTATAAAAAATACTTATATTTGCTTTTTTTGTGATTGGTAGAGGACCCATGAAATACTGAAAAATAATTGAAGTTATCAGTATAAATATTCCTAATTTCTCAATACTTAATTTTTTAAACCTATCAGATATTTTTTTTGCACCGTAAATAGTAGATATAAATATAAAAGGTGTGATTGCGGATGTATATTGGTAGTAAATTTGATGCAATTGAAGATTATTGCTTAATAGATTAATTCCCAAATCAGGAAGGGCAAATATTAACGTAAATGGAAATAATAATGCAATAAAAAACGTTGGACCAAAAAGATTAAATAAATATGCTATATTATCCGGTTTTATTATACTTCCAATCGTTTTTATAGGGTTTAAAAATATTGTTGATAATATTCCATTTGGAGTTGAACCAAAGTCAGAGTAATATGAAAGAGCAAAATGTTCATCCCCCCTAAATGTAGGAATTATTTTAGTAATAAGCAAATAAAAGGAAATTAAACCACCTAAAAATATTAAGCCACCAAAAATAATTCTTTTTAAATCAGGCTTAAGTTTATTTTGATAAAATTCAAGAAAAATAATTGCTAATCCAAAAATTGCTACTATTAGCCATATTTCTTCTTTAGTCAGTCCTGCAAAAAATAAGCAAAGTAAAAGATATACACTCTTCTTTCTTATAAAGAAATAATAGCTGGCAAGTAAAAAAGTTGTTGCGAGTGTTACGGCATGAAAGTCGTAGAGATTAGCATACAAAAGAGCAGGAAAAATAAGATAGCAAATAGAAATCGCAAAAGAAAATTTAATATTTTTCGTTATATGCTTAGATATCAAATAAACAAAAATTGCACCAAGAGAAATAATTAGACTTTGTAAAAGTAAAAGCATTTTGGGATTTGCCCAAATTTTATATAAAGGAGATATTAATATTAGAATAAAGTCCGCATGAAATCCAAGCCTTGACATTATTTGGGTCCCATTAGGATCAGTTATTTGAAATATTCTTCCGTTTATCGTATTCCATACTGCTTGATCCATATTTCCCAAATCGAAGCGACCTGTAAAGAAGTTATCATATCTTAAAAAACTTGCTAAAGTAAAATACAAAAAATATATAGTCATAGATATAAAAAGTAACATTTGGTAAATATTTTTTATAACAAATTTTTCTATTCCAAATACTAATTTTGACTTTACTGCGTACCAAAAATATGAAAGTAATAAGAAGATCAACTCTGAAATTATAAAAACTATTCTTGAAAATATTGAAAATAATCCGGCAGAAGTAAGATTCATAAATTTAGATAAAGATAGCGTCATAACTCCTTCTCTAACTCCAAGTCCCATTGGGGTGATAAAAGATAAATATCCTACCAAAAGTGAAAAAACAAAAAAACCTATATATCCTTCCCAGTAATATGGATTTAGGTAAATTATTGAAAGGCCAGCTAAATATGTTGCTAATCCAAAAAGAAAAAAAGATATTAAAGATAAAAAAATAAGTTTAACTTTAAATAAAAATTTAACCTGTGGAAAAATTAGCTTAATAATTTTATTATTTACTTTAAAATAATTATCAAAACTATTAATTAATAAAAATAAGATGCAAATTGAAAAAACCAAAAAATAAATTACTTTATATGTAAATATATCTGTGACAACATAAGAAACTGCTTCTAATGAGAGTATTAAGCAGCTGAATATAATCAGTTGCATTTCGAGAACAAAAGAAGAGTAAATTGTTTTTCTTTCAACACCCTTTTCTTTATAATTTTCCGCTCTTGAAACAAAGGACCAAATATTTCCAGGTACGTATCTTTTAATTTCAGTTGAACTCCAAATAAAAAAAGTTTCTTTAAAAGAAAGTTTATGACCTTTTATATCAAGCATTTCTTTCCAGACTAAGCTTCTAAAAATAAAATATGCTTGAAAAATTAAAATACTTAATAAAAATATTGCGGGGTTAAACGAAGTGATCTTGCTTAAAATATTCGAATTTGAAAATATAACTTTAAAAATCAAGATAAAAGATATTAAAGTTAATGGCCATCCAATAGCGTATTTCAAAACTTGAATTATCTTATTCATAAATTTAATTCTTTTATTACCACACTATTATTCGTACCTTAAAGCCTCAATTGGAGAAAGCTTAGATGCTCTTATAGCAGGAGCCATGCCAAAGATTATGCCAACTGCAACAGAAAATCCAAATGCAATTATAACAGACCAAGGTGTTACATCAGAAACAAGTAAGATTGCAATAACAAAAGAAGCGAGCATTCCCAAAACTATTCCGATTATTCCACCGGCAACCGATATCATTACTGCTTCAATTAAAAATTGTTTTAAGATATCGTTTCTTTTAGCCCCCAAAGCTTTTCTTAAGCCGATTTCTTTTGTTCTCTCTGTAACGGAAACTAACATTATGTTTGCAACCCCGATTCCACCAACCAAAAGTGAGATTGCTGCAATTCCTCCAAGGGCCAGGGAAAGCATGGTGGTAATGCTTGAGATTGTCGACAGAAGAGAATCTGCGGTTTGGATAGAAAAATCATCTATTGTTAATCTCTTTAACAAGGTTTCATTAATTTGTTTAGTTACAACCGGCAAGAGTTCCCTACTCTTAACGGATACATCAATTCGTGCAATCGATTTAATACCATATTGTTCACTGGCTAGTTCAACAGGAATAATGGCATTATTGTCTGCATCTACTCCAGCAAAAGAGCCTATTTTGTCAAGAACTCCAACTATAGTGTAAAGTTTGGTACCTAAAAAAATTCGTTTACCTACGGCATTCTCTCCTTTAAAAAACTTGTTGTAAACGGTTTGCCCAATTATTACGACCTTTGATCCCGATGCTTCCTGCCCGGCTGTAAAAAAATTTCCTTGAATTATTTTTGCACTTTGAACTACCTCGGGATAATGTGAAGAAACTCCAATCACAAAAGCGCCTTTATCTTTTACATTTTTATATTTAATAGTTTCTATTTGTCTTATTTCCGGAGTAATCTTGGCAGTTGAAATTAACCTTCTTTCAAGATTTTTACTATCCTGAATTGTTAATTTATTCGAAAGAACAGAGCCAATACCTCCTGAGTTACCGGGTAATATAAAAACGACGTTTGATCCCAGAGATGAAAATTCTTTAGTGACGTAACTTTGTATACCTGAGCCGATTGAAACTAGCACTATAATTGAAAAAACCCCGATAATAATTCCTAAAGTGGTTAAGAAACTCCTTAGTTTATTGGTTCGAATTGAATTTACTGATAATTTTAATAATTCTTTTAAATTCATTTAGAAATTAATTTTCCGTCAACAAGTTGTAAAATTTTTTTTGCTTGAATTGCAATGTCATGTTCGTGAGTGATTAAAACAATAGTTTTACCCTCTTTGTTAAGCGCCTTTAGGGTTTTCATAACATCTTCGCCTGATTTTGTATCTAAATTTCCAGTTGGTTCGTCAGCTAAAATTAGTTCAGGATTATTCATTAAAGCTCTGGCAATTGCCACTCTTTGCTGTTGACCTCCGGACATTTGATTTGGCCTTTTATTTAAATGATCTTCTAATCCTAGTTCGGTAAGCAGTTCTACGGCTCTTCGAGTTCTCTCCTGCGAACTGACTCCAGCGTAAATTGCCGGTAATATTACATTTTCAACTGCAGTAGTTTTGGTTAACAGGTTAAATTGCTGAAAAACAAATCCTATCTCTTTATTTCTTTGAAAAGCCAATTCATCCTCTCCTAATTTGGACACGTCAGTTCCGTTAAGAGTATAGTTACCCGAGGTTGGAGTATCTAAAAGACCTATTATATGCATTAAAGTTGATTTTCCACTTCCTGAGCGGCCGGTTATGGCAACAAAATCTCCTCTTTTAACGACTAAAGTGATAGCTTGGATAGCTATAGTTTTTACATCCGCTGAATCATACTCCTTGGTAATGTTTACCATTTTTATTATATCGTCTGACTTTTTCATGAAGAATTAATTTTTAATTATCAAATTTTGAGGGACAGAGCCTGGGTCAATAGCTACAGCATCCCCGACCGAAAGTCCGGATTGTACCTCTGCTAATATGTCGTTTTGCAATCCTAGCTTGACGTGCGTTTTTACAAATCCCTTCCCAGTTTGTTTATAAATTGCATTATCACTAGTTATACTTGATTCAGGAATAGTTAAAACTTGCTTTTTTTCGGAAATAATAATATCAGCATTTCCGCTCATACCCATTCTGTAATTAGAATTTATTGGTAAATTTGCCTCAACGAAATATGCTGCTCCTCCTGAGGAAGTAATATGACTTGCAAAGTCAATTTTACCAACAGTAAGATTTAATATGTTATTTGGAAACGCATCAAGACTAACTTGTACATCTTTGTCTATTTCCACTTGACCAATATCGGCCTGGTCTACTTCAAGTTTAAAAACTAGAGATTTAGGGTTGGTGATTGTAAAAACCGTTACAGGTGTTATGTTAACTCCTGCTGTATTTACATCTGCTCTTGTTACAATTCCATCAATTGGAGAATAAAGATTAGAATTAGAAATGTATTTTTGGGTTTTTACCATGTTATCGTAAGCGATATTTTGAGCAGCATCTAAAGCAGTTCTTTGGATTTTCTCATCAAAGCTTTCGGTATTATTTTTGTGACCATCATAATATTTATCCGAAGCAGCTTTTGCAGCCGTAAAACTTTGCTGTGTTTGCCTAAAACTTGCCCATAATTCATCTTTATTTAACGAAGCAATCAGCTGGCCTTTTTTAACGGTATCCCCTGTTTTAATACTTAAATAATCAAGAGTCCCTCCTGTTTGAAAAGAAAGATTAACAGAATTATCTGAGTCTATCTTCCCTGTTACTGAAACTGTTTTAATTACATCTTTTATAGATGCATTTTCTGTTAAAACCGGTTTTTGGTTTTTTGGGAACAAGAAATAACCAAGTATTAAGATTAAGACGAGGATAACAATACTAAGTCTTTTGTGGCTTGAAATTAATTTCTTAGATTTTGCGAATAAACTTTTAACTTTCCCCATCAAGTATTAATATTACTAGATATTTTTACAAAAGGAAATAGGAGTAGGAAAAAGAATTTTAATTTTAAATTTAAACGCTGTGTAATCCGTGGCGATGTGCAATTACTATAAAGTTAAGATATCTGACTACTGCACCATCCATTCGAGCATTGCCAATATTCTCCATTAATTCAGGATAAAATGATGAATTGTCTACAAACATCGATCCAATTAATAAATCCAGTCTTTTTCCGGATGCATTACCTATCCATCCGTCTCTTGAATAAACATCATACTCATATGGCCCGCCATCTTTTTTATCTCCGAAAGCTACTGCAAATTCACTTTTTAAGTGGCCTTTTCTTACAAATAAATCATCTATCTCATCGTTTTTATTAAATTCAAACGGCCCAAATTTATGAATTACTAAGTGAGTATTATGGCTAGCAATATCGATTATGGTTCTTGGGCTATGTCCATCGTAGGTTTTGATTTTTCCACCAGCATAACTTTCCACCAATCTTCCGCTTGGGGTTCTATTCATTTCTATTTCTTGTTCAAATGGAGCTTCAATTCTATTTAGCACGAAGTTAAGATTATACTAATTTTTGCCGTTAAAATCAACTATAGGTTATTTTCGAAGGCTTCTAACTGCTTCTCTGGCAATTAAACTGATGCCGGCAAGTAGTAAAACCGGGCCTAAAATAAGTCCGTCAATTTGGCCTGTCTGTTTTTCTTGTTGTGCCTGAGACATAATTTCGTTATATCTTTGAGTGTCGCTAGATTCCTGTAGTACGTGAGCATTTTGAGTTAAATAATTAGAATGCTGAATATTTCGTGTTCCTTCAACTTCAATATATATTCCGGCACTTGTAATCATAGCTCCAGCCAATACGTTTCCTGCTTCTATTCGTTGTGACATATCGAGGGAATTATAGCTTACTATAAGTTATATGTCAAACAAAATTAATAAGTTTAATAAGTAATTAATTGTAGAAACTAAAAATATTGTTTTGTTACTTTTTTGTATAAATATAGTAAAATAAATTATGTGCTTAATTAGCGTGATTATTCCAACTTATAATTATGGGCAGTACATCCAAAGATGCATTGAGTCAGTATTAAATCAATCACTATTTGATTTTGAAATTATTGTTATTGATGATGGTAGTACTGATTCAACAGAATTTATAGTCAAAAGCATAAAAGATAGAAGAATTAAGTATTATAAAAATGAGAAAAATTTAGGTGTGTCGCAATCAGTATATTTAGGACAAAAACATGCAAAGGGAGAATATATATGCATATTAGCTTCTGATGATACATTTCCTAAAAACAGTTTAAAAATACGATATGAAAATCTCTTAAAAACAGATGCTGACGTCATACACGCTGGAATAACGAGAGTAAAAGGGCAAAATCAAGAATATATTCCTCCTCTAGATACGTCTATAAATAAAAATATAATCGATTTTTTAAATGGAGAGAAAAAGAAAGTCGGAATAAATTCGGTAACATTTCTTTATAAAAGATCATTACTTGAGAAAATTGGCTATAGATATATTTTTAAAGAATTTTCTCCGCATGATGATTACGAATTTTCATTAAGACTTTTATCAAATACTAAATGTGCTTATATTAATCAAAATACATATTTCTATAATATTCATTCGGGAAGTTATATTAAAAAGTATGGTAATACTAAAGAATCCAAAATCAAATTTAAAAATTTAATAAATAAATATTTAGCTATATTTAAAATTTCACAATCTTAAATTTGTGAGCAATAACCTTGTTAGGTAGAACTTTTTAACTGAGCATATGTTGAGGATTTATGATGTATTTGAGAGGTTTAATGTTAATAAGACATCTAATAATTTGTCCAGCATGTCATTCGCATCAGAATAAGTAATAAAAGTATCACTAACTACCTTTAATGAACCCGATACCTTAGTGCCCTCTTTGTAAATACAAATCACTTTGACATTCGCATCATTTGCCCACCCTAATTCAATTCCTTCACCAGTAGCTGGAAACGATACTTCTGCTATAACTAAATCAGAGTTTTTTATTATTTCTTTAGTATTTATAAACTCATCTGCTTCGTGAGGAAGAAAGATATCGTATTTCTTATTAAGTTCGGAACTTCTTAATGGAATATAAAGTTCATTTTTATAATCATAATTACTTGAATGAGTAATATAAATTTTCATAATAAATCCCATTATAACAGATAAATTTTGAGGCTAATTTTTAATTTTGTGAGCCGCCTGAGAGTCGAACTCAGAACCTATTCCTTAAGAGGGAATTGCTCTAACCAGTTGAGCTAGCGGCCCATTTTTAAATTCTGCCTAATTATACTATAATATTAAAGGATTAAACAATAATCTTGCGCCTGTAGCTCAGTGGATTTAGAGCATCTCGCTTCGGACGAGAGGGTCGGGGGTTCAAATCCCTCCAGGCGTACAAGTATCCCCTACTCAAAAGCTGCTTCTCTATGTTCGTGAATAATAGAGAACGAAGCAAGAATAACTATTAAAGAAATTATCATTAGAATTGAGCTGGTGTAATAAGGTAGGCCATCCCAAATGCCAAATGCAACTGTAGCCAGTATGGGACCAAGAATTCTTGCCACAGATTGCATTCCCTGATTAGCCCCTTGTACTCTTCCCTGCATGTTTCTTGGAACAGAAAATGAGGTTAAGCTGGCAATTGCCGGCTCAAATAATCCATCCCCTATTATATAAATAATTACTGCTATATAAAAAATTAACGGTGATTGAAAAATAGCCGTAGTTCCTGCGATTAAAAAACCGATAATTGCAAGAATTAATCCCATAATTGCTACTTTCATGTCGCCAAATTTTGGAAGTAGCTTTCTGACTAAAAAACCCTGAGAGATAATATCAAATACTCCAACTACAAATAATAGTACGCCAATTTCCTGTGGTCCCCAGGAAAAATTGTCTTTTAAAAATAATGAAGTAACACTGTGTAATCCATTTAAGCCTAAGAAAAACAAAAAGGCTGTTAGAAATATTCGTCTTAAAGCAATAATTGAAAAAACGTGTGAAAATGCAGAAAATGGATTCATGTGTGATATATCTATTTTTTTCAACCGGTGATCAGGATGTAGACTTTCCGGAAGAATAAAATAACCCCAAACCAGATTGACAAAGGTTACAAATGCAGCTACGTATAATGGTGCAGTTAAACTATAATGACCGATAAGTCCTCCAATTGCCGGCCCAAACATAAATCCAACTCCGCCAGCAGCACCTAAGATTCCATAATATTTTCCTCTGTCTTTTGGCTCGGTTATATCGGCAATATATGCAAAAACCGTGCTAATATTTCCACCCGTAAGCCCATCTATAATACGACCTAGCAGTAAAACCCAAATACTACCACTAACAGCCATAACTAAAAATCCAATAATTGTTCCAAGTAGGCTTAATAACAGAATCGGTCTTCTGCCAAATCTGTCGCTAAAAGCGCCTAATATTGGGGCGGCAAAAAACTGACAAATTGCAAAAGTAGAAAAAATCAATCCAACATATAAAGCGATTTGACTCGAGTCTTTAATAAAGTTACTAATTATAAATGGAAGAATTGGAATAACAATGCTAAAACTTAAAAAGTTTAAAAACATTGTAATGGCAATAAAAATTATCCTACTATCTGCTTTCTTAAAAATATTCATCTAATTAGGATACTAGAAATTTATTAAGATTGAAAGAGGTTCGATGAATTTTCGTTAACCCAAATTTATTTAGAGCATTTATGTGTTCTTTAGTTCCGTACCCTTTATTATGTGAGAAATTATATTGTGGAAATTTATCATGAAGTTTAATCATCAGATTATCTCTATGCACTTTAGCAATAATCGAAGCAGCTGCAATGGATACGGAAATGTTGTCGCCATTAATAATTCCTTTTTGATTAAGCTCTAAACCCTTTATTTTATAGCCGTCAACCAGAACAAAATCAAATTTACTCTTTAGCTTCTCTAAACAATCGAAAAACGCTTTATTATTCGCCTTCCCTATTCCGTTTGAATTGATATAGTCAACACTTATTTCAGATATTGCATACAATGTCGCATTTTCAAGAATATATTTACTGAGAAATTCTCTCTTTTCTTGTTTTAAAAGTTTTGAGTCTTTTATTCCATTAATTTTAAAATTTTTGGGAAGTATTACTGCAGCTGCTACTAATGGTCCGGCAAATGCTCCTCTACCTACTTCATCAAGTCCTACAATTTGTTTGAAGCCCCTTTTTAAAAGTAGTTGTTCCTGTTTAAATGAGGGAGTCTTGTTCATTATTTTCTCCTGAATCAAGTTCAAGGCTCTTTAGAGGTTTAAGTGACGGCAATACTCCTTGAAATTCTCCAAACATTTGGGAAGCGCTTTTATCTAATCTGTCAATTTGTGATTCTCTATGTTTCCAAATTTTTTCCATTGCTCTTCTTTCCGATACTAAGCCTTTCCTTAATTCATTAACCGATTCAAAGTGGGATTCAAATTTATGCCTAAATGCATCAGAGGAAATATATTCAAAGATAGCCTGGAGCTTATCGTCGCTTGATGCCTTTGACTTGGCAATTGCTACTTGTAAAAGTCTTTCTCTAACCATGTCTGCTAGGCCGATTGCATATTCATAAGACGTAACCAGTACCCCATCTACTCTTTTAAAATATTTAACATCATCGGGCAAAACTTCACTTACCAAAATTGGTACTGTTGCGTTAGCATTTCTGGCGTCTTCTCTTAATTTAGGAAGCCAGGCATTACTCCAGGTTTTTGTGCGTTTTGTTTCCCAGAGAATCGATCCGGCTTCGTTTCCGAATTTATTTTTTACTATTTGCCAAATATCTGCACCTTCAACGCCTTTTGGAATTGGTGCAAATTCATCTAAAGCAAAAGTTGTTTTTAATCTTTCTTCTAAGTCCAGTTCCAAGACTTCTCCTTGAAGTTGCTGAGAACCTTGCTTGCCTTTTCTTTGAGCCTCTTCTAAAGCTTTTTGCATGCCAGATAATTTTTTTTCAAATTCTAATTTTTCTAATCTTGATTTATCACTTGCTTCTCTTAAGCCTTCAAGCTTAGCTTTTTCCTCTCTAAATTTAATGTTTTTTTGTTCTTTAGCTAGCTGTTCTTCCAATAATCGTTTTTCTCTATTAGTTTTTTCGGCTTGTTTCTCCTTTTCCTCCTCATATTTTTTCAAAGCCTTATTCTCTGCTTCAAGTTTGGCTTTCTCAAGTTCTTCTTTTTGTTTTTCTGAGGCTTCTTTAAGAATAGTTTTTTCTAGATCATGCTTAAGGACTTCGTCGATGTGGACTATCTTTCCGCAATGGGGACAATGTATGTCATTCATAGTTTAGATATAATACGACGCTAGCCTAGGCTTTGCAATCATTAAATAAATTGACACAAATTACTCCTTCTGGTTAAATAAAGTTGTGAAGTCTTTTTTAAGAAATACATTGTCTAACGCATTCGCTATTTTTTTAATTTCGCAAATTCTTCCCGGAGTAAAAGTTTATGGAGGATTACCTACCTATTTATTTGGAGGATTAGTTTTAACAGTTCTCTTGGTTGCTTTAAGACCAATTTTAAACTTATTAGCAATGCCTTTAAATTTGTTGACTTTAGGCTTCTTTTCGTTTTTGATCAACGTAATAATTTTTTATTTATTAACCGTTTTAGTTATCGGTATTTCAATCTCCGCTTTTACTTTTCCGGGCTACACTTATGCCGGATTTATAATTCCAAAGATTTACTTTAATACACTTTTTGCCTTTATATTCACATCTTTTCTGCAATCAGTAATTGTTACTTTTCTTGGTTGGATAACTAAAAGTTAATAAAGTAAGCTTGCAAATATCTATCCCAAAAATATATAATTAGCATTGTGATTATATTAAATGTTTTAGAAATCATTGCCGCATTAATTTTGATTATTCTTGTACTACTTCAAATGCAAGGAACGGGTCTATCTTCGGCATTTGGAGGAGCCGGAGAATTTTATAGGAGCAAAAGAAGCATAGAAAAAATATTAATGTATGCAACGGTTGTTGATACCATTGCATTCGCAGTAATTTCTATTCTTCTTTTAATCCCCTTAAAATAAGTATGATTTTTTTAAAAAGACGACGTCTTTTTGTATGGTTATTAAAAGCATATTTAAAAAAATGGAGAAAAACAATTTTTCTTTCATTTATTTTTGGATTAGTAGTTTTCTTTATATTAAGATATGGTATTAATTATTTTATTCCCCTAATTCCTTTCACCCAAAAAGAAACAATTGGAGAGGTCGGTGCATATACCTCGGATGAATTATCTAGCGAAATAGTTTCAAAACTTTCAATGGGTTTAACAAGAGTTGATGAAAATGATAACATTCAGCCTGCAATTGCTAAATCTTGGGAAATAAAGAACAACGGGAAAAAATACATCTTTTACTTAAATAAAAATATTTATTTTAATGATGGTTCCAAGTTGACTTCAGATAAAATTAAATATAACTTTATTGATGTTACTGTTGAAAGACCTAACGATTATGTAATAATATTTAACTTAAAAAATAGTTATTCTCCTTTTCTTATTACTGTTTCAAGGCCAATTTTTAAAAACGGATTTTTGGGTGTAGGTAATTACAGAGTTCAGTCAATTAATTTAAATGGAAATTTTGTACAGTCTATAAATTTAGTTTCAAATAAAGTAGATACAAAAGAAATAACATATCAATTCTATCCCACGGAAGAGGCACTAAAAACAGCGTTTTTACTTGGAGAAGTTTCCAAAATTATAAATTTAAAAAGCACAAAGTATGGGAACGTAAATCTTGCAAACTTTAAAAACATCAGTTATTCAAAAAATATTAATTATAATCAACTTGTTACAATTTTTTACAATACTCAGAATCCTACTCTTTCAGATAAGAGATTAAGAGAGGCCTTATCATATGCAATGCCTGATAAGTTTGAATTCGGAAAAAGAAATTATGGACCGTTCTCTTCTAATTCCTGGGTAAATAATAATGGATTAACTACCTACCAACAGGATTTTGAACATGCAAAGATTCTCTTAGGTCAATCACAATCTTCAACAAAAAGCTCAACCTTGAGCTTTGAAATAAAAACATTACCTCAATATAGGGAACTGTCTTTGGAAATCCAAAAGCAATGGGAAAAAATAGGAATAAAAACAAAAATTACTTCAGTCAATGCACTTCCTTTGGATTTTCAAATTTTTGTTGGCGATTTTAATGTGCCAAAAGACCCTGACCAATATTTACTTTGGCATTCAGAGCAAGTAAATAACATTACTCACTATAAAAACTTAAGAATAGACAAGCTTTTAGAAGATGGTAGGCAAACAATAGACTTAAGCGAAAGAATAAAAATATATGAAGATTTTCAAAAATATCTCTTAGACGATCCACCGGCAACATTTTTATATTTTCCTTACGTTTACGAAATTAAGAAAAAATAAATTTAGATCTTAATTTTTTGTGATAAGTAATTGCAAATCGATGTGCCTCATCGCGTATCTGCATTATAAATAAAAGCGATTTTGAATTTTTTGGAAGTATAATTTCATCTAAATTTGAGGTAATTATTATTTCCTCTCTTTTGGCAAGACCAATCAATGGAATGTCCAGTTTCAATTGATTAAGAACATCTTTGACCGCAGAGACCTGTCCTTTCCCGCCGTCAACAATAATTAGTGAGGGTTTATGCCATTCCGTTCGTCTTAATCTTCTTTCCAGTACCTCACGCATCATACCAAAATCATTAGGCTCGTTATTATAATCTCTTTTGATTTTAAACCTTCTATAAGAAGATGAATCTTTTTCTCCATTAGTAAATACAACCATCGAGCCTGTTGCAAATTTTCCTGAGATGTTTGAAATATCGTAACACTCAATTCTTTTTAAATCTTTAATAATTACTTTAGCTTGCGAGAGTATTTCTTTAAAATTATTTATTTTTTCATCAACCAAGTCGCTTCTTAAATTTGGATTATCTTCGTATTGAAATGGTTTATAAAATGAGCTAGTTACTAGTCTTATCGCATCTATTTTTTTTTGAATTTCATTTGCCTTTTCGTAATCTTCTATTTTACTAAATTTATTTCTCTCTCCTTCAAGTTCTTTAATTAATTTTTCATTTTTTCCGTTGAGAAAATCAATAATATGTTTAATCGTATTTTTATAGGTTCCATCATTTGTCACAGATGGGCAAGGACAAAGCCCAAGGTGATTATATAAACATAAGCTATTTTGGTGATTTAAAACAGCTTGATAGGGAAAAATTCTTCTTAAAATTTTTAAAACGATTCTAACCGAATTTGCGCTTGTAAATGGGCCAAAATAAATAGATCCATCATTTTCCTCTCGTCTTGAAATTAATACAACCGGAAATTTACTTTTTTTAGTAATTTTTATTATCGGGTAAGATTTTCCATCGGTTAGTTTAATATTATATTTTGGTTTTAACTTTTTTATTAATCTTTCTTCCAACAAAAAGGATTCGAGTTCTGAAGAAACCTCAACAGTTTTTATTTTTATAATTTGAGAAACCATTGCCTTGGTTCTTTCGCCTAAGTTCTTGGATTTAAAATATGAGGAAACCCTTTTTTTTAGGTTAATTGCTTTTCCGACGTATAAAATTTCTTCGTTTTTTCCAATAAATATATAAACGCCAGAAAAGGTAGGTAGCTGATGATACTGTGATTGAAAAACTTGCAAATATTAATCCTCCTAAAATAAACAATCTATTTAAGAAAAATGGCTTGATGACAATTTTTCTGTAAAGATAACGGTTATCGAAGCTAATTTTAATTGTATCAGTTGTATTTGTCAAAAAATGGTTTTTATCAAATAATAATGGAGTATCCTGATTACCAAATGGCGGAATGTCTAAGGTAGTTATCGATTGTGTTTTTGGCGTTAAATTGTTTGAGGACACAAAAATTGTTGTTTTCTTAATCAACTGATTACTATTATTAAATGATTTTATGCTTCCTCTTATAGGAAGACCAGAAATTATTTCATCTGGGAATACTACCTCAGGAGAAATTACAGAAGATTGGTTTGTAAAATCACTGCCAATTTTAATATTTACATCTTTTTCATTAATGTTGTTGATCAGTTTATATCCTCCGGCAGGGACAGGATAAATACTACTTATGCCTTTAATGGTAAAGGCAATGTGATCAAAATCAAGGGTATTAAAATAATCTATCCCGCCGGTAGTTTTTCCCCAAGTAGGGTCGACCATAATCCAAGTCTTTTTATCAAAATCATAATATTCGGGCCAAGCATGTAAAACATCTTTTACAAACGACAGTGGCCTGTCGCTTGAGTTATTGGTATAAGCATATCCATCAATTTCTCTGGCCGGAATTCCTGCAGCTCGTGAAATAGCAATAAAGAGGTCTGTAAATTCTAAACAAACTGCAGAGTTTGGCTTAGCCAGTGACTGTAATGCTCCAAGTCTTGGACTATTTGATTCAACTCTTGAAAAGTCATAATTTAGGGTATTAACTACATATTTATAAATTTCATATGGTGTTTTTAGTTTTTTTGCCAAATCAGAAATTTTTATATTATTCACTTCCCAATATTGATTTTTTTCAAGATAAAGTTTTCCTAAGGTTGGATCAAGATTCTCACTAATAGGATTTAAAAAAACCTTTGCTTTACCCATCGCAATAATTTGTAATTTTTGCGATGACTTTAAATTATATTTCGCTAGCCAATTCCCGTCTTTATCAATTCTTACATTTGTTGGCTTAGGTATTAGGCTATCAATTTGAATTTTTTGATAATTTGTATCAGGTGGAAGGGCAATTTCCGTATAAACCGGAAATAGGTTTTGATTTTCAAGATTATAATTTAGTGTAAAATCATAGACTTGAAAATTTCCGAATGCCAAGGAAATTCCAGAATCTCCTAAATTTTCTTTTGTAAATACTAGATTGCCCAAGCTTGGATTAAAATTAGACAAAGCAGGTTTTATAAAAGTTGGTTTTCCTAAAAAACTGGGGTATTTTACTGTTACATTAAAGGATGAGAAATTATTTTCTTTAGCAATACCGGGAATATTTATGTCCCAAATGCTGTTAAAATTTTGAGCAATCTCTTGAGTATCAAAAGATAATGTAAAATTTAGCTTATTATTTAAACCCATTACAGGATTGTTAAATGCTATATTTATTACAGTTCCATTGTCCTTTTTAACAATTTTAGGGTTTATATTTCCCGATGAATCAAAACCAATTAGATTACTGATGTCTTTAAATCCCACCTGAATGTCATAAGATGATACATAATATTTATCAGTTAAATTAGTTAATGTTGCATTAATGTTTACATGCGTAAGCGAACTTTGGGAAACAGTGTATATTACGTTATAGTCGGTAGAAAAATTATTTTCGGCAAATGCTTTCGGAGTAAAAAATATAAATAGGAATAAAAAAATTACAAAAAGAATAATTCTTCTCATAAAATTATTATATATTATTTTAAAAAAGTAGTCTTTTTTTAAGAAATTGTCCGGTATATGAATGTTTTTCCAAACAAATTTCTTTAGGAGTTCCTGCTGCAACTACGTATCCGCCTTTTTCTCCACCTTCGGGCCCCAAATCAATAATATAATCGGCATTTTTTATTACGTCTAAATTGTGCTCGATAACTATTACTGTATTTCCAATATCAACCAATTTTCTTAAAACATTTAAAAGTTTTTCTAAATCTGCAAAGTGTAAGCCGGTTGTTGGTTCATCTAAAAGATAAACTGCGTTCGAACCTTTTTTAGATAGTTCTGCAGCCAACTTTACTCTTTGAGCTTCTCCACCGGATAAGGTTGGTGCGGGCTGACCAAGCCTGATGTAAGACAAGCCAACGTCATTTAAGGTTTGAAGTTTATGAGAAAGACCAGGAACAAAGCTAAAAAAAATTAAGCTTTCCGAGACACTCATCGCCAGAACTTCTGCTATATTTTTCCCGTTATATAAAACCTCTAATGCCTCTTTATTGTACTGAAGCCCATTGCAAACTTCGCAGGTTATATAGACGTCAGGTAAAAATTGCATCTCAATTTTTATTTTTCCTTCTCCTTCACAGGCTTCGCATCTTCCACCTTTAACATTAAAAGAAAATCTTCCCGGTCCGTAACCTTTCATTTTGGCATCTTTAGTTTTTGCAAATAAATCTCTTATATAAGTGAATGCGCCGATGTAGGTTGCCGGATTACTTCTTGGAGTTCTACCAATTGGGGATTGGTCAATCATATAAATATTCTTAATGTTTTCAAAACCGGAAAGTGTTTTAAATTTACCTGGTTTTTCTCTATGATACGGATTATTCTTTTGCATTAAGGCATGGTATAGAATATCGTTTATCAGCGTAGATTTACCGCTTCCCGAAACTCCGGTTACTACAATTAGATTATTTAGGGGAAAATCGACTGAGATATTCTTTAGGTTATGCTCGACTGCTCCTTCAATTCTTAAATATTTTTTACTAGATATTATTTCTTCCTGTGGTTTTCTAATGACTTCGATTCTTTTAGCCAGTGACAAATATTGTCCTGTTAATGAGTTGTGGTCTTTCTTTATTTCTGCAATTGTTCCCTTAGAAACAATTTTACCGCCGTTTTCGCCTGCGCCAGGTCCAAAGTCTACCATGTAATCAGATTGTTCCATTGTCTCTTCATCATGTTCAACAACTAAAACAGTGTTTCCTAAATCTCTTAATTTTTTTAAAGTGTCAATTAATTTTTGATTATCTCTTTGATGCAAGCCAATCGATGGCTCATCTAAGACATACAGCACTCCGGTTAGTCCTGAGCCAATTTGCGATGCAAGTCTTATTCTTTGTGCTTCTCCGCCTGCAAGCGTACTTGCGCCTCTTGAAAGCGTTAAGTAATCAAGTCCAACGTCTAGTAAAAATGATAATCTAAGTTTAATTTCTTTTAATATTAATTTTGAAATTTCAAGTTCCCTTTCCGAAATTGCTTTTGAGAGACTATTAATATATTCATAAGCCTCAGAGATAGAAGCATCCGAAATATCAACAATGGATTTATTATTAATAGTAATAGATAGCGCTTCTTTTTTAAGCCTAGCACCGTTACATTCAGGACAAACTTCGTATCTCATGTATTTTTCTATTTGTCCCCTTAAAAACATTGAGTCCGCTGATTGATATTTTTCTCTTAAGTCAGTAAGTATTCCCTTAAACGGCTCATGAATAACTGTATCTTTCCCCCATCTGTTTTCTCCTTCAACCTCATAAATTCTCTCTCCAGTTCCGTATAAAAGCAAATCTTTTTGATCCTCGGAGATATCAGACAATCTTTTATTAAGAGTAACTCCATTTTCGGAGCAAAAAGTTTTAAAGGTACGCGTAAACCAGGTATCGTGAGACATTATGTTCTGATAAGGCATTACTCCACCCTCAGAGATTGTTAAGTTATTATTAAAAACTAAGTCTCTGTCAACGTTAAGTATGGTTCCTAGTCCACTACATTTAGGACAGGCTCCATGAGGAGTGTTAAAAGAAAAAACTCTCGGTTCAACTTCAGATAAAAAGATGTTATCTACCGGGCAGGCAAACTTCTCTGAAAAAAATTCATCTTCCATTTTTTTAGGCTTGTCAGGGATATTAAATCCTGGGTCTTTAACAATTGAGATTATTAATTCTCCTCCACCAAGCGCTAGGGCTTGCTCGATATCGGCAGCAATTCTTCCTCTTTCTGTTTCTTTAGTTAAAACTACTTGATCGATAACTGCCTCGATTGTGTGTTTATTAGTTTTTATAAGAACAAATTCATCATCCAAAGCGAAAATTTGATTATCAATTCTTGCCTTTTTATATCCTCTTTTTTTCAAATCTAAGAATAATTCGTTATATTCACCTTTTCTGTCCTTAACAACCGGTGACAAAATTAATATCTTTAAATTTTTTGTGAGTTTGCGATCCAAAAGTTCAAAAACGCTGTTTGCTATTTGTTCTTTAGACATTTTTGAAATTTCTCTTCCGCATTTAGGACAATGTGGATGACCAATTCTGGCAAATAAAAGTCTCATGTAGTCATAGATTTCAGTAACTGTTCCAACCGTTGATCTGGGATTATGTGAGGTTGATTTCTGGTCGATAGAAATTGCTGGAGACAAGCCCTCGATTAAGTCTACATCGGGCTTTTTCATTATTCCTAAAAACTGTCTGGCATAAGAAGAAAGGCTTTCAACGTACCTTCTTTGCCCTTCGGCATAAATTGTGTCAAAAGCAAGTGATGATTTCCCGCTACCTGATAATCCGGTAAAAACTATCAGTTTATTCTTTGGAATTTCTAAATCGATGTTTTTTAGATTATTTTCTCTTGCGCCTTTTATAGTAATTTTATCCATAGGATTTAGCGAATCTATATTATAGTGTAATTTTTTAGATAATAAAAGACTGGAGAGATTACTGACCATAAGCCCTGCTTAAAGAGCTGGCATCTGGGGTTACTTGAACTATATTATCGCAACTTCTTGCATGTAGTTCCGCAATGGTATTTGCTCTTTGAAATACAAGTCCGATTGAAGTCTGATCACGAAGTCTTTTTATATTTCTGGTTTGAGAAAGATTATCTTTTGGAACTTTTCTTATATTTGTCTCACCTTCAACAAATTTCGGTCTGCCAAACGAATCCATTGAATCTTTCCACCATTTAGCAGAAATCGAGGCTTCGCCACCGTAAGGCATATAATAGTTTCCGTTTGAATCTTGGTACATGTATTTTCCTCCTGAACCCTCCCAGGAAACTCCGATTTCTCCAGGTTTTGAAACAAAAGATGCTCCTAGGGCAAATGCAGTCATCAAATGTGTGCCAACACCGCCACCCTCAATTCCAACAGGAATTTGTATTCGCCCTCTTAAAGAATAAAGCAAATTTGGAGTTTTTACTGGTATATCCGCATTTACCGAAGTTGTGCATTGACTTCCTCCTGCTACGCCAATGATTATTGCATCACAACCGGCAGCTTGTGCCTTTTCCGCCGTAGAAAGATCCATTATTTGTCCTCCAACTATTTTTACATCTGAATCACCGGAAAACTTTTCTCTTAATGCTTTTGCAGTATCGATTATTTCGGTACCACCCTCAGGAGAATAAATTCTAAAAAGTCTGCAGCCTTTTTCGTATAATGCACTTGCTCTCTCAACCGCTTTGGTCGGTTCGGCTTCGATTGCAGCGCCTATATTAACAATCCAAGATTCTCTTAATCTTTCAAAATACATTCTTTCTTTTGTTGCGTCATCGACTTTGGGGTCTAATTTGATAATTTCGGAGAATTTCTGTAAATCATCGGGAGTTGGGTAAATATCATTAGGAAGTTCTACTTGACCTAAAAAATTTATTATGTCACCCACTAGTTGTGCTTGTTCATTAACATTTGATAAAACTTTATCTCTGGAGACAAATGTCATCCCATTGGATATTGCCATTGTTGTATAAGATAAAAAACTTCCGACATCTGGAACAGAACCTAAAGCAAAAGGGATTCTCCCTTGCCCCATTATGTTAACCTCAATCTTGCTGTTAATGTCGGTTCTCGATTGTCTTCCATTTTTCGGAACAGGTGAATCTGATCTTAAATCATCAAAACTAACAACCAATCCATCTGCTGCAAGTCTATCCATAACATGAGATTTACCATCACTTGGTGGTATAAATGGTGTTGCGCCAACAGATAATCTGTGCAAAAACTGGGAAGGCTTATTCCATTGAATTAAATCGTGTGATCTTTCAACTCTTAATTTTTTGAGTTCATCTACAGGCATGGGAGCTAGTTCAGCGTCAGTTGGTAAATACTGCATATCAAATTCACTAAGCCTTGGAATTATTCCATTTCTAAAATTATCGGGGGTTAAATCGGGTTCGATTATTGGGGTATCATGACCTGAAACAGTTGCTCTTATAAGAGCTGCGCTTTCTTTCATTTTTTGCGCTAAAGGAACTCTTTCATGAGTAAGTGTGGTTTCTGAAAAGGCAGCTAATTCTAAATGCGTTGCCATAAATAGATTTAACTTTGGTATTTTACAATAATTTTTACAATGTGGCAATTGTGGATCCTAAATGAGGTGATCCAACTGTCTCAATTTTAGAACACCTTTTAACTTACTCGAATAAAGTTTCTCAGGTTTATAAAGAATTAAGTATGATTATTACTAGTTATTAATTTGAATTATCTCTTATTGAATGAATGACTACATCGTTAGGTTAAAAAATATACAGAGGATTTATAATGCTTTTCAGAGGTTTGGTTATTAATCTTTCTGACAAAATAATTATGTTTTATGAATCGTCAATTTTTTGTACGTTGACATTAATCACTGTTTTAATTAAGCTAGATATCCAGGGGATTATAAAGAATGAAAGCCTGGATTTTTTTTAAGAATAGATATAGATTTAATATTTGTACTTTTGATTTGAGAGCCGGAAGGCTCTTTTTTTTTGGGAAAGGAGGTGAGAAAGTTAGCTATAGAAAAAGAAAGAATTCCAAGAATCGAATATAATTGGTTAAAAGTCGCGAGATATGTAGGAAAAGAAGATCCCGCACAATTAACCAATTGGGAAATTATTACAACAATTCCCCTTCTGGGTCCTGACGCAGGCATAGTCATTTATCCAGAGGATGAAGAATTAGGAAAATCAGAAAGATATTTTTAGAAAAAAAAGATATCATAGAGAGAATAACTGGCTTAGGTTTATTCTATTATTTTTAATAAGTAACCCTTATTTGAATCTAAAACGATTAGTGGGATAGCCTTTCACAAAAGGTTCAGAAATTAGCTTTGGCTCAGACGATATTAGTATTTGTTCTATGATTTAATCCTTAATATTATTTCGTTTCTTCTTAGAAACCATGGGGTCCAAGGTGGATTATATCTTGCAGTATTAATCTCACCTAAAGATTCTAATTCTTGTTTTTTAACCCAGTCTTCTAACTCGAGAGTTTTTTTTAAAATTATCGTTTGATTAACAAAGCCCGAAAAGCGAATTATAGCTGCTTTAAATGATTTTACTTTCTTAATATGAACCTTTTCATTATTAGGCTTTGGTAATGTTTCCAAAGTATAATTTGAAGGCATGATAAATGAAATATTATAAGTGTTTATACTTTCAGTACTTATGTTTACGGGTGCTGTCATTGCAATTTTTTCAGATGAATCAATGAATTCCTGTACAACAGGTGCGGTCATTGATATATTCTTGCTTTTCGTGTTATTGCCGAAGATAAAATCTGCAATTATCCTAAAACCATCTGTTGAAGCTTTATTATAACTATCGCTTTTAATACTAACCTCAGCCATAATATATCCTTCGTAATTTCTTAACTCAAAAACCCCTTCTTTTTTTACAATTTTATATTTTGGTGTTTCTATAGCCATAGCAAATTATTTATGAAATGGGGCATGTATTTCTACCAATTACTGCATAAAAACCACACCACGAGAACATTGCCTCAAACAAAGCAAATCCTGAAAAAAACAGTAAGATAAAATTATTTGAAAAAAACCCAATTATTAATAAGATTACTGCGATTGAAATTCTGAGAGCTTTATCTGGTTTGCCAATATTTGGGTTTGCATTTTTCTTGAAATTCTTAGGAGCAAATTTCTTTAATAGAAACCGATAGGAAAAACCAAAGATAAATGATGTGACGTAAGCTATTAAAAGTAATTCCATATTATTATTATAACAGATATATTTTGAAGCTAATAAACCGTGTGAGCCGTGCCGGATTTAGTTGGAACACCATATTTGAAAGTCTAATCCGCACCTACTTCAAGCTCATTGAACTAGAATTAGTATATCACAAAAAGGAGGAAGATAGCCATGAATAATCCTCTTATATC
>JBBRCK010000009.1:0-34926 GCA_038205015.1 Candidatus Levyibacteriota bacterium
TTCTTTATTAAGGATAGATAGATTAATTGCCATAACTTTATTCTTCAATAAATTTTTTATACTTTCTTTCTAGATAGAGATTAACGTCGTGATACATATTTAAGTCCTTGAGTAAGTCTTCTTTCATATCGTATAATGATAACACATGAAAAAGCTTTTGATTGTTGCTAATCTCAAGTCATATAAGACCGAAATCGAAGCCAAAAACTGGCTAGATAAGTTTAAGAGTGTAAAAGATTTGGACTTAAATCTGCTTGAAAAAATGGTCATTATTTGTCCTCCGTTTACTCTTTTGGAATTTTTTAAGGAAACCCTTTTGCAAAATGGAATAAACGTAAGTTTAGGAGCTCAAGACGTTTCTCCATTTGATGAGGGCGCATATACGGGAGAAGTTAACGCTAAGCAAATAAAAGAATTTTGTGATTATGTTTTAATTGGCCATTCCGAAAGAAGGAAAAATTTTCAGGAAACAGACGAAGTTCTTCTAAGAAAAACTCAGGAAGCTCTAAATAATAATCTCAAGATAATATTTTTAATTCAAAGTAAAGAAAATATAATTCCAAACGGCGTGGAAATTATTGCCTATGAGCCAACTTTTGCAATCGGAACAGGAAATTCCGATACGCCAGAAAACGCAGAAGAAGTAGCATTATTTTTTAAAGAGAAAAACGATTACACGTTTTTATATGGCGGAAGTGTGAAGCCGGAAAATGTTGGAAATTTTACAAAAGAAGACGATATAAATGGAGTTCTTGTAGGAGGTGCAAGTTTAGATGCACAAGAGTTTATCGAGATTATCAAAAATGCGTAAAAATAAACCCTTAATTGTTGTTGTTCTTTTTGTGCTGATTTTAGCATTTATTTTTGTCGTGAAAACAGCCAATTTTTATCCGTTTATTTTTCATTTAATTTTTGATAGGGGAGTTAATCTAAAACAAACAGACAGTAAAATAAATATTCTTCTTTTAGGTATAGGTGGTGGTGGTCATGATGGCCCGAATCTTACCGATACAATTATACTGGCAACAATTGACCAGAAAACCAATAAAGTAATTCTTTCTTCGATTCCAAGAGATTTATGGATGCCAGATCTAATGGGAGAAAATAAAAAAATTAATGTGGCATACGCGTATGGCGAGGCAATAAGAAAAGGGGGAGGACTACCGCTAGCAGAGGCTGCTGTTTCTAAGGTAACGGGACAAAATATTGATTATGCGGTAAGAATTGATTTTTCAGGATTTGTTAGGGCTGTTGATATTATTGGAGGATTAGATGTTAATGTTGAAAATACATTTGATGACTTCCAGTATCCAATAGATGGTAAAGAAAATGACTTATGTAGCCATAGTCAGGAGGAATTACAGTCTTTGGCAACAGACTCTGCAGACCAAGCTGCTTTAGATTTTCCTTGCAGGTATGAACATATCCATTTTGATAAAGGATTATCTCACATGGATGGAAAGACAGCGCTGGAATTTGTTAGGTCAAGACACGCAGTTGAGTTAATTGAGCAAAGCGATTTCGCTAGAAGTAAAAGACAAGAAAAAGTAATAAAAGCATTTAAAGATAAGATATTATCAATTCAAATATTGTTAAACCCAGGTAAGATTATTGGTCTTTATAATACTTTAAGTTCCAGTATAGATACTAACATTAAGCAAGAAGAATTTGATGACTTTGTAAGACTTGCACAAACAATGAAGAGTGCGAAAATTCAAAGCGCAACGATTGATACAGGAGACGAAGCTTCTAAGAGACAAGGTCTCTTAATTAATCCTTTAATTTCCAATGAATATAATTACACATGGGTACTAGTTCCAAGAGTTGGAAACGGGAATTTCTCCGAAATTCAAAGTTATATTACATGCGAGGTTTCTAAAGGAAATTGCGCTATTAAGCAAACGCCTCAATAAAAAATTTTATAAAGCTTAGCCTCTTTGTTTTGGTAAATTAATTTTCCAAAATTCTTAAACATACTCACATTTAAATTTGGATATTTGCTTTTTTCAAGAGATGATATAACAGCATAGGAAATCGAATATTTCCTAACGAGGCTTTTAAATAAGGTTAAATTTTTTGTGGTATACAAAGTTTCTACATCTTTGATTCTGGGCGCTGCAACATCGTAGCTTCCTCTCCAAAGCCATTCGTGTACCGACCAGCCGATAATTGTAGGAAGGCCGGTATTGGCCGAGATTCTGGCATAGTCGGTATATGAATCACCACTTGCCTCAAGAATTACGGGCTGCCCTTTAATATTTTCATTAACCCAATTTATTAAATTATAGTCGCCTGGATAAAGAGTAGATAAATATTTAGTTCCGTTTAATCCTTGATAGTCTTTTAAGTCTCTGTAATAGGAATTGATTGCAAAAACTGGATAAATCAATATTAAATAAATTAAAGAAAGACTTAAAATAAAAAATATAATAAGAAAAAGTTTGTTTTTAATGTTTGAAATTAACTTTATTAAAATGAAAGAGGAGGAAATGGAAAGCATCATAAAAGCTTGATAGGTAAGTTTAAACATGGTATTGGCCCGATAATGTAAGGGGTAAATATCTTTAATGTAAATAAACTCGGGAATAATTATCAAAAGCGTAGAAAGAATTATTAAAATTAAAACAAAAATATCGCTTTTTATTATTTTATAATGTTTTTTAAATTTCAAAAATAGAAAAAGAGAAACAACGAAAAAATAGAGAAATCCATAAAGAAGTAATAGTTGCCAAATTGGCGATTTTTGACAATGATCCACTTCGAATAGAAACGGACCAATTTTGCCGATAGTTGTTAAAAATGTCGGTGCACATAAGATTCCAATTCCAAAAACAAAAGGTTTAAAAAATAAACTAAACGGTAGGGAAAAAGTAATAAACCCTGTAAATAAAATTATAAATTTTTTAATAGTATCGTAAGTGCCGGTTTTTAAAAACAAAATCACTAAAAATCCTAAAATAAGATAGATTAACCCATCCCAGGCATTAGTCATATACATAACAGATAGTAAAAACGAAAAGAAAATTAAATCAATAATCTTTAGAGTTTTTTTGTAAAAAACAGATAATGCAAAAGCAATTGTTAAAAGTACAAATGGAATATCCAACACATGTCCGTGAAGATCGGAAACAACGAATGAATATATTGGAAACTCGTGAATGGTGAAAGGGATAAATCTTGTTGCGTTTGGGTACCAGTAGTTGTTGGGAAAACTGAGGGGTAAAAAATTTAAATTCCAAAAGGGAACAGGGTGCTCATTAACATAGGGTTTAAAAAAAGCATAGATTGTTGTTAAGTTTCCGGCAAATGAAACAAAAACAGCAGAAATTAATCCGGTAATAGTCGATCTTAGTGAAAATTTATTATTATCGAATAAGTTCATACCAATTGAAAAAGATAGAGTAAGTGTAAAAGCAAAAATCGTAGAAACCATAAGATTAAAAGATATAAAAGAAGGGATAGCAGACAGTTTAATCAATACAGCGGTTACGAGATGACCAAAATAATAATAATTAATTGTTAGTGGGGTATACCACATGTCTTTTGGAGGAAGATAATCTGTTCGGAGAATTGAATTTATAAAGCCAAAATCCATAAATTTTTCCAAACCATGAATGTCGGGAAAGTTGGACCGGACAAATGACCAAAAAATAAGAGCAGTAAGAAATATCAGCTCTTCTAATAAGAATATTTTAAATTTATTTTTGACAATAGAAATGATATTTATGTTTTTAACTCTTGCAATAAAATAATTTGATAGTATAAGCAAAATCAAAATAAAAATTATTGTTATCTGATTAAATTTTGCGAGATGAAGAATACCTAGTATAAAAACAATATAGGAGAGAATCGATAGTCCAATTAATTTAGAAAAAATATATCCTTTGTCTTTAAAACTTTTAAAGAAATACAAATTTAAAGGCAAACAGGAAAGGCCAATAATAAAAAAAATTACAAACCACCTTAAGATATAAAAAAAATCATTGATTGTCATATTTTTTACAATTTGAATTTATTGAATAAATCTTATAACCGCTTTTTGTATTTTGATAAGTCGTTTTTAAATCAGATTCCATTAACTGCGAAATCTGGACTTGATTTAAATCATTTGCATTATACAATCCTGTCTCAACATAATCTATGTGATTAGCACGTGTTATTTTACAGAAAAATGTTAAGTCATTTGTTGCCAAAAGCTGCTTTCTTAGATTATCTCGTAAGTTAGTATTATATCCTTGAGACCAGGCAAAATAGGGCCATCCCAAAAATATCTTTCTTCCTGCAAGAGAGGCATTATCATATAAAAATTGACTATTTAAAAAAATAGAATTTGGTTTTGTATTTTTAATTATCCAAGAGACGTCTTTATTAGTAGGATAATCCGAAAGAGAAATTTTATAATCGTTATAAATTGGAAAAAAATCTAAAATCCCGGAAAATATAAGAAAGAAAAATAAGATTGGAATTAATGGTCTTATGAAATATATTTTCTTCCATAACCAAACTAAAAAATATGCCGAAAATATTACTCCGATTATCATAAAATAATTAAAGAATTTGTGATTTGCAGCAATTTCTGGAGAGAATTGAAAAAGATTCCCAATGGCAAAAACAATAAAAAAAGATAGAAATATTCTCCTTTGCTTATTATTAGCAATCATAAAACCTAAAGGAATAAGCAATAAATGAATTCCGATATTTTGGAACCAGTAGTTAAGAAAAGTTAATAAAGTAGTATTAGTTATTAAGTAGCCGATATGCGGAATAATCTTAAATGATGATCCTCCTTGCTGCATATAAAGATAAATAGGTATAGATAAAGCTCCTGAAATTACCAGTGAGATAAAAATATATAGTCTGTATTTATTTAAATAAATTAGAAAGACCGTTAAAATTATTATTGTTATTAAAAAAACAGCCATATTTAAAAGAAACGAAATTCCAAGAATTATTCCTATCAATATACTTTTCTTAATATTTCTCCTTTTTTCATTATTAAATTTTAGAAAACAATAAATTATAAATAGAGAAAGACCATAAGATAATGCAAGATGCCTTTGATTGGTATAAATATTTAGGTTCCAAAAAGCGGAAATTACGCTTCCGTCATAGGGGCCAAACGATATAAAATTGCGGTTATTAATAATTTGATAAATTGAATTAATGGAAACCGGGTTTTTTAGAAAAAACTTAATAAATTCAAGAGAGCCGTTAAATATAAAAAACAAGATACTTAATATTCCCACCGCCTTTGAATTAAAAATGTTTTTTGCAAAAATATAAATCATAATTATTAAAAATGAAAAACCCAGAACCGACGGCAAATTCAAAGCATAATCAATAGGAATGTTAAGTTTTTCTAAAATCCCGACAAAAGCGTAAAAAAGAAAATGGTATTTAATCGGTGGCCCCGAAAATAAAGGATATTGTGGAGGGAAGTTATTGCCAAAAGAAAATGATCTTATTAAAGGTATATGGTTTGCAAAGTCGCTCCATGCTTTGGAGGAGATTTGCATTTCTCCATTGCTATATGAAAAAGTAGCAAACATCAACCACCAGGAGAAGAGAAAAGAGAATAAAAAAATAATTAATTCAATTTTATATTTATTTATAAAATTACTTATTTTCTCCATTAATTTTTAATTAAGCTAGCTACTTTTTGACCTAATTCAACAGCATAGTTTGTGCCTCTATCCCAAGGGTATACCTGTTCTATATTTGCCAGAAAGACGTTTGGTAAAGGGGTAGTAAATGTGGGGAGGATTTTTGAATAATTAACAGGAATTATTGGTTGAGCAAAGGGAGCTTTAAATAATTGGTAACCAATAATATCTTTTGAGTAATCAGGATTAATTTTTTTAAGATATTTATCAAATTTTTCAAGCATCTCTTTGCCTGTCATTGAAAAGTACGGGTCGTCAGAAGATTTATAATTGCCCAAATACAGCAGGTGCTCGTTGTTGTAATAGATTTTATCTATAAAATTTGTATGTTCAACAATTGCCATTACGGGAGCATTTTTATCACATACACTAAGCCAATAAGTGCCATCTTTAAAGAACGGTTCTTTCAGTCTTACAATTAAATTTGTCGCACCTAAGCTTTTTAATTTTCCTAATTCGTTTTTGTAAAATTCGGGTAACGAAGTAGCAATTTTTAAGAAGTGAAAAGAAGGAGTAGTAACAATAATCTTATCAAATGGTTCATTTATTATTTCACCTTTTAAATTTTTATATTTAATAATTATTTTCTTATTATCTATAAGTTCTAGGACCTCTGTATTTAATAAAATAATCCCTTCATTTTTTTTAATTTGTTCAGCGAGACTATTTGCAAAATTTAAAAATCCACCTTTAGGATACGCAAGCGAAGGAGTTCTTTTAGTTATTCTAGCCCAGAACCAAGCAAGCGAGATGTTGTTGATAAATTTTCCAAATTTATTTATAAATAGAGGTTCCCATATCATTTCGTATGGTCTTTTTCCCATTGTTTTTGGTAAAATTTCTGAAGCCCTATATTTTTCAAGAATTTTCCAGAAAGGAAAGTATTTAAAAAAACCAATTACTGCACTCATTCTTAATCTTTCAAAAATTGATAAAAGCGGAAATTTTAATACTGTTATGGGAGAATCAAGTTGATAAATATTACTATCTATAAATATTGAGGTTTTTGGTCTTTTAATAAGTACTTCGTAATTTATCTCTTTTGCTAAACCAAGAACACTTTTATCGTTTGTAAACCAATGATGATAATGTTTCTCCAACGACCAATTCCAATCCTCTTCCTTATATCCAACCGCAAGTCCACCGCAGCTTGAATCCTTTTCAAATATAACTACTTTATGATTTCTTTTAGATAGTTCGTAGGCGGAAGATAACCCGGTAAATCCGGCACCGATTATTGCAATTTTCATATTGTTAAATTTCCCTGTGGGATAGAAGGAAAAGAAGGCCACCCATTAATGACATAAAAATTCCTACGATCCCAGCCGTAATTATAAACTGGTTGCCGGTGGGAGGCAATGGTTTTTCCGTGTCTGTGGGCGTTGCCGATATTGTAGAGTTTGGTGTGATCTCGTCTGCAGTTATTGTTGGCGTGGGCGTTATGGTTGGAGTTACATCTCCATCAGCGGCGTACACCACAAAAGATTGAGTAATCGTTTGTAATATTCCCGAAGCATTCTTCGTAACGATTGTTATCGTATGATTTCCAGGAGATAGCGTGCTGTCTGGTTTGTAATTCCAACTGCCGGAATTGTCCGTTGTGACAGTTGTTTGTATTTGTTCATCTGAATGAATAATTATTTTTACGTTTTGATTTGGAAGGCCTTCCCCTTTAAATAAGGGTTGTTGGCTAGAGAATCCTTGGTCTTTTTGCGGAGCGATTATTTTAGGAGTTTTTTGAATTGCTGCAGGAGTGCTGATTAAAGAGGAGAGGTTTTCAAAAGCCGCAGATGGACTTGCTTCTTGAGTACTTGTTGCTCTAAAGTCGTAGTCTTTCGAAAGAATTATTAATGGTACGTCTTCGGATTGAGAATAATATAAAACAGTATTTGATGATACCAAGTTTCCCACCGCAAGGATTTTTACAACAGAATTTTCATTGAAACTATAAAAAGATGATAAATCAAGATTTCTCATTTGAGCTAAAGATATCTGATAATTTCCGTTTGCGTCTATTAGCGATGATAAAACCTGTGAATTGTCACCAGTTACATATACTATGGCTTCAGTTGGGACAGTTCCATCTAATAATTTAATTTGCCCTTTTAAGACAAGTTTCTGATTCGCTTCCGGTGTAAGCGGCGGTCCGGTTGTTATTTCAAAAGGTAAATCATTTGTGGTATATGCTTGTTGGCCACTTAAGATTGTAAAATAATATTTTGTTAAAGGATTAAGATTTTTCACTGTTATACTGTGAACAAAATAATTTCCAACATTTCCCGTTTGCTGACTTTTCTCATCAAGTGCTGATTGCCCAAAATTCTTATCCTTACCGTAATTAAGAGATCCAGATACCTGGGCGTCTGTTGAATATGAAACCGAAAATGAAGAGTCGGTAATATTTGTAATTCTTACGTTTTTAGGTTGGGTCGAACTAGAAGCATTGGTTTGCAATAACTGAGTATTCTTTGTTAAGAAAGTTGTCGCAACTATCCCCAGCAAAATTATAAATAATCCTAAAAGTGTTGGAATCTTTTTATTCCAAAAACTATTATTCATGGTAATAAACTTCCTCCTGAAGATGCTTGATTTGCACTAGCTGAGCTATTAATTGATGTTAATGGTGGCTGTAGTGAAGTTGGGATTGATTTTGAACTGCCCGTTAGCTCATAAATGGGAGTAATATTTTCTCGTTTTTTAAGCTCTTCGAAAATTTTTGTGTCAAAATTTGGAGAAATTGGCGTTATCTGTATGCTTTCTGCCTGAGAAATAGTTGGAGTGTTAAGGGCATGGTGAATTGAGAAAATAATCCATAAAACTGCAAAAATAAAACTAGGAATTAAAATTACTAAAATATCTTTTCTTTTCATATTAATTTTTAAAATAAGCTGTTCCTCTAATAGTTAACTGTAATAAGGGGCTATTATTTTCGGTTGATTTTGTTATGGATATTGCGTTAAGGGTAATAATCCTTTGAAAATTTGATAATTTATCTATAAAACTAACAAGCGATTTATAATCTCCTTGTGCTCTAAATCCAAAATCAAAAGAGGAATACTTTTTATTTCCAGTCGCCTCTTTAGATAATTGAAGTTTAGAGGTTTGAAAATCATTTAAAGATGTATTTGTTTCCTTGCCTATTCCTTGCGTAAGGGCGAGAAGTGAGGGCATTTCCGATCCTTTTGGAATAGCAGAAAAGATTAACGGTAAATCATTTTGAATATCGGAGTATTTTTGTTGCAAAATTGATAAATTACTTATTTTTTCTTGTAACTTTTGCTCTAAAAATTTATCGTCCCCAAGTTGTTTTTGGAGATTGGCAATTGTTGAAATTGTCGGGCTGATTGCAAAAATACCGAGAATTATCGATGCCGCAAGAGTTAAAATAATCGTGGTATATCTTTGTGCCTTCTCATTTTTAAAATCAGAAGCTAAATCTAAATATTTTGCGAATTCGTCCTTTTTAATATTTTTTGCAATAATTGCACTAATTGCTGGCAGTTGCATTTATACCTCCATTTCCTTTAAGAGTAATCGAAATACTAACAGTTATAAATGTGCTTCCTGTTTTATTCTCAATATTATTGATACTAATTGCTTCAACTTGTGGATATTTTTTTAACGCATTTATAAATACTGCTAGTGGATATACGGAGCTGATGTTTGCTTCAATTTTTACACCCGTGTTTGAAAGACCAATGTTTGTGAAGTTCATTCCAAGTGGCGTGAAGTCTATAATGTCTTCAAAGATTTTTGTCCCTTTTTTACTTTGCTGGGCGAAAGTAGTTGCAACATTAATTCTGTCCTGAAGATTTCTATAAGTATCTTCGTTTGCTTTTTGACTCGTTACAATTATTTGTTCCTCCTTAATTTTACTTTGAATATCTCTGATTTGATTATCTAGTACAAATCGATATAGAAACGCACCCAAGGCTATTAGTTCAACGATGATTATTAAAATTTTCCCCGTACTAAGAGCCCAATTTGTTATTTGATTTACGGTTTGATTCCGGTCGTTTTTTAACAGGTTAATAGAAGCGGATTTTTTCGCCATATTAAATTTAGTCTAAGGTTTTTTGAGGCTTTTGTCAAAGAAGAATATACTATTATTTTTTCTTTTTCGCTGGTTTTTTAGAAGAAGTTTTTACAGGCTTAACTTTTTTCTCTGAAACTGCTGCTTTATGAGTCGTTTTTGTTAATTTGCTAAGCGAAGACTTAATTCTTGCGGCCTTGTTTTTATGAATAATTTTTATTTTTGCGGCCTTGTCAACTAACTTAATTGCTTTTTTGATTTTTTCCGGACTTTTTACCTTTTTAGCAATTTTTAAAGCATCTCTATATGCGTCTTTTATAAGCTTATTTGCTGCTGTTTTTTTTATGTCCTGTTTTAATTTTTTCTTTGCTGATTTTATTACTGGCATGGCGCTATTTTAGCATGGTATACTGTAAAAAACAACACTTATGCCGAAGGATTTTCTCAAAAGAAGTTTAAATCTCCTACTAAAACAGCAAAGCAACATTATATCTGCAGCCTTTGTAATAATGGCAACGATAATTTTTTCTCAAATTCTAGGACTCATAAGACAAAGGCTTCTAGTCTCAATTTTTGGAGCATCAGATACTCTTGGTATGTATCTTGCATCAACCAGGCTTCCGGATTTTTTATTCCAATTAATAATTGCGGGTGCGCTTTCGTCAGCTTTTATTCCAGTATTTTCAGATTATTTGGCTAAGGGTAAAGAAAAAGAAGCGCAAAAAGTAGCATCCACATTGCTTTTTTTAAGTCTGGTTATTTTTTCTATTTTATCCTTGGTTCTTTTTATTTTCGCAAAAGAATTATCCTCGCTTATGGCACCAGGATTTTCTTCTTCGCAGCTTAATCTGATGGTAAGTCTAACGAGAATAATAATTTTTGGAGAAATTCTTTTTATTATAGGAAGTTTTTTATCTGCAATATTACAGTCGTATAACCATTTTTTTATTCCCGGTATTGCTTCGTCACTTTTTAATTTAGGGATAATTTTAGGAATTGTATTTTTATCACCGGTTTTTGGAATCTATTCTGCCGCATACGGAGTCATACTTGGCGCCTTAATTTTTGTATTAATTCAAATCCCATTTGTAAAAAAAATTGGTTTTTCTTTTAAGCCGTCTTTGTCACTTGAGTCAATAAAATCATCGGGAGTTTTGGATGTTTTAAAGTTAATTTGGCCTCGAACAATATCGATTGCAATTTTTCAGCTTGGAACAATTGTAACGGTAACGCTTGTTTCCTTTCTTCAAAATCCGGGAAGAAATTATGTAATCTTTGATTATGCACAGACCTTGGCGTTTGCCCCGGTTGTTCTATTCGGTCAAGCAATTGCGCAAGCAGCATTCCCGGTTTTATCAAAAGAAAAAGATAGATTAAATGATTTTAAAAGTACTTTTATAACCAGTTTTAATCAAATGCTATATTTAGTTTTGCCATTTTCGGTACTTTTTTTGGTACTTAGAATTCCAATTGTTAGATTAATTTATGGAGCCTCACAATTTGATTGGGCAGCCACTGTATTGACGGGAAGAACGCTAGCTTTTTTTAGTATTTCTATTTTTGCCCAAAGTCTTTCATATTTGGTTGCAAGAGGTTTTTATGCCCTGCATGATACAAAAACCCCACTTATTGTGGGCTCATTTACTACATTTTCGATGATATTTATGGGTGCTTTATTTGTTTTTATATATCATTTGGGAATTGAGAGTATAGCTCTTGCTTTTTCTATATCATCTATCCTTAATTTTCTAATTATGTTTATTTTTCTTGATAGAAAAACCGGCGGGTTTGATAAATGGCCGCTTTTTAAAACTGTAGTAAAGATATTTGCGGCTAGTGGATTCACTGCGTTTGCTTTATATTTTCCAATAAAGCTTTTAGATCAATTAGTTTTTGATACTACAAAAACAGTTAATTTAATTCTATTAACGGGAATCTCCAGTTTTGCCGGTTTAACTCTATATTTGTTTTTAACTTGGCTATTTGACGTAAAAGAAGCAACGATGTTTATTTCTCTCTTTAAAAAGGTCGGGGATTGGAGGCAAATTCTTAAAAAGAGTGAGGAAACAATTGACGGAACAGGATTTAATCCTTAGAATCACTTCTTATGTCATATAAAAACATTCGTAATTTTGCCATCATCGCACATATTGATCATGGAAAATCAACTCTTGCAGATAGATTCTTAGAAATAACAGAAACTATTTCTAAAGATAAACTAAAAGAGCAGTTTTTAGATCAAAATCCAATTTCTCGGGAAAGAGGAATAACTATCAAGCTTGCCCCGGTAAGAATGAAGTATAAAAAAGATGGAGAAGATTACACTCTGGATTTAATTGATACTCCCGGACACATGGATTTTTCTTATGAAGTTTCAAGAACATTAGCCGCTTGTGAGGGAGCGATTTTATTAGTTGATGCAACTAAAGGTATACAAGCTCAAACCGTTGCGCATTATAATAGCGCAAAAAAAGAAAATCTGGTTTTAATTCCGGTAATAAATAAAATAGATTTGGATAGTGCTAATACCAAAGAAGTTGCAAAGGATTTAGTAGAAGTATTTGGTTTTAAAGAAGATGAGATTTATTATATTTCTGCAAAAACAGGAGAAAATGTTAAAGAACTCTTGGACGCAGTCATAGAAAAAATCCCCGCACCGGTAGCCAATGAAGAAGGAAATTTAAGAGCGTTAGTTTTTGACGCGGCTTTTGATGAACATAGGGGAGTAATTATTTTTATTAAACTTTTTGATGGAAGAGTTGAGAAGGGAGATAAAATTGAATTTATTCAAAGCAAAACAAAAATTGACGTAACAGAAGTTGGATATTTTTCCCCGTTTTTAGTTTCTAAAGAAAACCTTTTAGCCGGAGAAATTGGATATATTGTTACGGGAATAAAAGATATTAGGCAAACCAGGGTTGGCGATACGATTTCTTTTGAAAATTCAAAAGTAATCCCGATGGCAGGCTATCAGTTGCCAAAACCAATGGTATTTTTTGGAGTTTATCCTAAAGAGTCCAGTGAATATGTTCATCTTCGGGAAGCTTTAACGAAGCTTTCTTTAAATGATGGATCGTTATCTGTTTCAAATGAGTATTCTGCTTTTCTTGGTAGCGGATTTAGAGTTGGGTTTTTGGGACTTTTACATGCGGAAATTGTCAAAGAAAGATTAAAAATGGAGCAAGGCATAGATCCTGTACTTACTATGCCAAGAGTTTTGTATCAAGAAGTAGGTGAAGATATTGAGGAACCGGTAATGGTTTTAACAATTTTTGTTCCCTCCAGTTATGTTGGTTCGGTGATGACGGTTTGTCAAAATAAAAAAGGGAGTCTTCTTGATATTTCATATCATAAAAATACTGCGCAATTAAAATACGAAATGCCTTACTCAATGTTTATTAGAGGTCTTTCATCTGAGTTAAAGAGTGTTTCTCAGGGTTTTGCCAGTCTTGATTACGAAATAATGGGATATAAAAGAGCAAATTTGGTAAAAATGGATGTTTTAATAAACGAAAATATAATTGATGTTTTATCGGAGTTGGTTTATAAAGATGAAGCAGAGCATGTTGCCAGAGAAAAGGTAGAGAAATTAAAAGAAAATTTACCAAAACAGCAATTTAAGCAAATTATTCAAGCTGCTATTGGCGCAAAAATTTTAGCACGAACAGAAATTTCTCCTTACAGGAAAGATGTGTTGGCTAAAATGTCAGGGGGAGACAGAACCAGAAAAGACAAGCTTTTAGAAGCTCAGAAAAAAGGAAAATCGAGAATGATTAATGTTTCTAAAGTGGAAATTCCCCAGAAAGCGCTTTTATCAATGCTTGAAAGCTAGAGTGCCATAAGTAGAACTGCCCCAAGTATTAATAAAACTGCTCCAATTATTCCAAAAGTAACAATACCACTTGGTCCACTTGGTGGGAGAGGGCTTGGAAGGGGTGTGCCGGAGCCGCTCACTACAACGGTAAGCTGACAATTTGCTGTAGAACTCACGTTTCCATCGGTATCAGTTATGCTGCCTGAGGCAATAAATGTGCCTGGGGTGCTATAGACGTGTCCGGTTAAGACATTTGCACCATATCCTGAAACTCCGTCTGCCTGGGATAAATCTTTAGCTTGACCATCCCCAAAATTAAATGTCGCTTTGGTGGTAGTTGCTGCAGCATCTGTTGCAACTAAAGTAAAGTTAACATTAAACGGTACAGTTCCGCTTAAAGCTCTATCCGCAGTAAATCTAATGCAAGCAGGTCCGGATGCGGTATTTGAAGTTGTCTCAGTTGGTTGTTGTGGTGTTACTACTTCTACTGTTGGAGTGGGCGTTAATACAGTTTCTGTTGTTGGCGTCGGGGTAAGATTTGATGATTCACTGGAATTTTGTTGAACTTCTACTGTTGGAGTGGGCGTTAATACAGTTTCTGTTGTTGGCGTCGGGGTTAATACAGTTTCTGAGGAGGCAATAGTTACATTTGCAGGAGTAGTTGTAGATAATACATTTTGATTAAACTGATCGGTTGCGCCGGTTGATAAAACCTGAGTTTCATTTGCAAAGGTAAGCTGAGTTGAAGATGTATCAGTACCACCGACACTTTTAAAAGTGATTGTTCCAACTTTTAGAGATTTTTCAATTGGTGGAGAATTAGCTCCAATGGAAAGTGTGGCAGTAATTTTACCGGATTCGTATGTTGGTCCGGAAACAATTGAAGGAAACGCAGAAGCATTTGGAATAAAAGATCCATCAGTTGCTGATAATTTTGTTGTATCATAAGTAATTGCAACTTTAACTAGAGAAACAGAATTAGATCCCGGATTAATGTTGATATCAAAACTTATTTCATCTCCAACTTTTGCAGATTTACTTTCGGGCGAAAACATTAATGTTGTTGATGGAACAGTTGAAGTTTTTGGCTTTTGCTGTAAAGAAATCAAATAAATTGTTACCGGTATTGCAATTATTAAAACGATGATAAAAGCGACCAGGAGAATCTTTTTAATAGAGAACATAAATAAATCGTATAAAATCAAGGCTTTTAAGTCAACAACCTCTTGACAAAAACAAACAACTTAGTGTATAAATTAGCAGTCGAATTCTTTAACTGACATTATTTTTATGGCAAAAACAAACATAAAACCACTTTTTGATAACATTTTAATCAAGCCTTTAGAAGCAGAGGCGAAAACCGCATCAGGGATAATTTTGCCGGATAGTGCAAAAGAAAAACCTCAGATGGGTGAAGTAATGGAAGTAGGTCCGGGGAAAATAGATGATGGAAAATTGATAAATGTTTCTGTAAAAAAAGGACAAAAAGTAATGTATAAAAAATGGGGCGGAAACGAAATTAAAATTAATGGAGAAGAACTCATTTTAGTAGAAGAAAAAGATATTTTGGCAATTATAGAATAATTATGGCAAAACAAATTCAATTTTCAGACCAAGCAAGGCAATCATTAGTAAACGGAGTAAATATTTTGGCAAAAGCAGTTGTTACAACTCTTGGCCCAAAAGGTAGAAACGTCGCTTTGGATAAAAAATGGGGAGCACCCAGTGTAATCCATGACGGCGTAACGGTTGCAAAAGAAATTGAATTGAAAGACCCATTTGAAAATATGGGTGCCCAGCTTGTAAAAGAAGCAGCCTCAAAAACAGCGGACGTTGCAGGAGATGGAACCACCACGGCAACACTTTTAGCACAGTCAATTATTAATAAAGGATTTAAAAACGTAACTGCCGGCGCAAACCCCATGATTATAAAAATTGGCATGGAAAAGGGAGTAAGCGCGGTTGTCGGGGAAGTCAAAAAAATGGCAAAAGCAGTTAAGGATGCAGATGTCGCAAAAGTTGCCACAATATCTGCACAAAGCGAAGAAATAGGAAAACTGATTGCGGAAGCTTTAGGAAAGGTTGGAAAAGACGGAGTAGTTACGGTTGAAGAAGGAAGAGGATTGGAATTAACAATTGATCATAAAGAAGGAATGGAGTTTGATAAGGGTTATGCCTCAGCATATTTTGTTACCAACCCGGATAAAATGGAAGCAGAAGTTGAAAATCCATATATTCTTATCACCGATAAAAAAATCTCTAATTTACAGGAGCTTTTACCATTTTTAGAAAATATTGCAAAAACTTCAAAGAATTTGGTAATCATTGCCGATGAAATTGAAGGCGAAGCCCTAGCGCTTTTAGTTGTAAACAAGCTTAAAGGAACTTTTAATTCTTTAGCAATTAAAGCACCGGGATTTGGAGATAGACGAAAAGAAATGCTTGAAGATATTGCAATTCTTACCGGCGGAAAAGTTATTTCTGAAGATACAGGAATAAAATTTGAAAACGTAACCTTGGATGATTGCGGAAAAGCAGACAAAGTTTGGTCAGACAAAGAAAATACAAGAATAATTGGTGGAAAAGGAACTAAACAAGCACTGGATGGGAGGGTCTCGCAAATAAAAAAAGCAATTGAAGATTCAACATCGGATTTTGATAAAGAAAAACTTCAAGAAAGATTAGCAAAATTATCAGGTGGCGTAGCTGTTATCAATGTTGGTGCCGCAACAGAAATTGAAATGAAAGATAGAAAAGAAAGAGTAAATGATGCCGTTGCAGCCACAAAAGCAGCTTTGGAGGAGGGAATAGTTCCCGGCGGTGGGGTTTCGCTTCTTCGCGCAAGACAAGTTCTGCTTAAAATAAAAGAGACGCTAAAGTTAGAAGATGAAAAAATCGGAATAGATATTTTATATTCTTCTTTAGCAGAGCCGATAAGATGGATTGCAAAAAATGCAGGTGCAGACGATGGATGGGTTGTTAAAAAAATTGAAGAATCTAAAGTATTGGATTATGGATTTAACGCAATGACTATGGAATTTGGTTCAATGCTTGATGCAGGAATTGTAGATCCTGCGAAAGTAACTCGATCAGCTGTTCAAAATGCAGCCAGTGTTGGCATGATGGTTTTAACAACAGAAGCCTTAGTAACTGATATTCCTGAAGAAAAGAAAGATGTTCCGGGTATGTCTCCGGGTGGAATGGATTACTAATCCGCAATAAACCGCCAAGGGGCGGTTTTTTTCTGCTAAATTTTAATATATAATTGAATTACTTTTATGAAGAAACTTCTTTTCGTAGTTTTACCCCTTTTACTAGCTTTTGTAGTTTGTGCAATTTTAATTTTTCTGTTCTCATCTAATAAGCCAAAAGGAGCCCTTCAGGCAACCTCAAATTTAAAATCAAAAGTGTATTTAGACGGAAAATTAATTGGGGAAACCCCACTTTGTAAATGTGAATTAAAAGATATGATTGCAATTGGAGATCACATCATTAGGCTTGTTCCAGAGAAAGGAAGTTTTGAGCCATTTGAGCAAAAGATAACTATTTCATCGAAAGTTCTCTCGGTGATTAATAGAAATTTTGCAGATACTGGAATTGCAAATGCAAGTTTAATAAGTTTAATTACAATTCCCGATAAACAGGATGCACAAGTTTCAGTAGTTAGTTTTCCCAACGGCACCCAAGTTTATTTGGATAATAATCTTGTCGGACAAAGCCCTCTACTACTTAAGCATATAACAGACTCCGAACATGAATTGAAATTATCAAGAGAGGGATATAAAGACATAATTGTAAGAATAAGAACGATTTTAGGATATAAACTAGAAGCTTTGGTTTTTTTAGGAATTGATCCGCAAATTGCAACAGCATCAGCGACGCTAACGTCTACCCCATCATCACTACTTCAGGATAAAATTGTAATATTGGATACCCCAACCGGTTTTCTAAGAGTAAGAGAAGATGCAATATTAGGAGCCCTAGAAGTTGGACAAGTTAAACCAGGCGAGAAGTACGATTTGCTTGATGAAAAAACAGGTTGGTATCAAATAAAACTTACTAACGGGCAAAAAGGTTGGATAAGTTCTCAGTACGCAAAGAAACAGCCCTAGGGATTAACAAAATAAATTAAGACAACTACTAATATTGCCCAAATGCTTACCGTAATCAGTAGTGGTTTGTCTGAAAATAAAACTTTTTCCGGACTTTCACCTTCATTTTTTTCATAAATATCTTGAAGATATCTCATTAATCCATAAACTACGGGAACAATAGTTATCATTAACCATTTTCTTTGGAAAAAAGTTGGTAAAAAATCAGGAAGTAAGATTCCGATAGACAGCTTAAATCCTCCCGGATTTTCAAGAAATGTAAAAAGCGAGTAGGCTACGAAGGTCGATGTTGCAAAAATTGATGCATATACGTCTAACAGCTTCTCCGAATAATGAGATAGACTTTTTCTGGTAGATTCAATATTGGCCTCTTTGGTATTAGTAAGAAGGGTTAACTCACTTCTTCTTTTACCAATTGCCAGGAATAGAGAAATTGAAATTGTAGTTAGTAAAAGCCAGACTGAGATGTGAAATCCACTTGCAAATTCTCCACCATAAACTCTTAGAATATATCCCGCAGCAATTGCCAAAATATCGACAACAGCAAGACTTTTTAGAAAAGTTGAATAGAGAAATTGGATTAAGAGATAAGTTAGTGCTAAAGCAAAAAATGCGGGTGTAATTGCCTTTGCAAAAATTAATGAGACGAAAATAAAGCATATTGCCAATATAACCGCCAATTTTATCGGCACATCTCCGTGGGCAATCGGACGGAACTTCTTAAAAGGATGAAGCCGGTCTTTTTTTACATCAAAGATATCGTTGATAATATATGTTGCGCTTGATAATCCACAAAAAACAAAAAAGCTAAAAAGTACATTTATAAAAACAGGAAGATTAAACAATTGCCCCGTAAAAGTAATAGCGGCAAAAACAGCAAGGTTTTTTACCCATTGCCTTGGTCTTAAGAGTCTTAAGATATTATATAATAGTTTTATCATCGGTATTCTTCAGTAATAAATGCAAAAATAAAAGTGCTCCTCCAACTAAGATAACAAGCATTATTATTGCAAAAAGTTTTCCTTTGCTTGATAACACCAAGGATAATGTGCCTAATATAGCAGAAATAACCCAATAAAACAACGCAATTTTTCTTTGTCCCAGGCCCAGGCTTAATAGTAAATGGTGCAAATGTTTTTTATCGTGCCAAAAAGGGGATTTTCCCGACAAAAGTCTTCGCCCAATTGTAAAAAGCCCATCGGTCATTGGTACGCCCATTACCAAAATTGCAGTTGCCAATTTAGCGCTTGATAAAATTGATGCAACAGCAAGCATTAAATAAATTGCAGTTGCTCCATATCCGGGAAATATTTTTGCGGGGTAAAAGTTAAAGACTAAAAACCCCAAAGAGGCGCCGGCAATGATAAAAGATAATGTTGCAGCGGTTTGACTGGTTATATCAAGTGGAGAGAACCTAAGACTTAAGACTCCTATAATTATTGCGGATATTGCAACAATACCCGGCATCTGTCCGTCAACCCCTTTACTCCAATTTAACATGTTCATAACCCAAACTATCCAGAGAACGGCAATTAAATCAGAAAATAAAGTAAAGGCGGATAATCCCAAAAAAGGAATGGACATCTTGTTAAAAAACAAAATTCCTCCAAATGGGTTGGTAATAAAAGGGATATTTGCTCCGAAATATACAACGGCAACTGCACAGGCGATATTAATAAAGAATCTAATGTACGGCGATATATCAAATTTATCGTCTATAACCCCAATAATCAAAGAAATAAAAGATACCAAAAGCATGGCAATTATCACTTTACCCAAAGGCAGAAACATTACGGATGCAATAAATACACCTACGAAAAGTGGGATTCCTCCGCCTCTTGGAATGGGTTTTTTATGAATTATTGCCGGGTGTTTATGTTTTTGAGGGTCGTCTAGGACTTTAAATTTTTTTAAAAATAATAAAGAAATGGGAGTAGCAATAACGGTTGCCAAAAAGGAAATTATAAGTGGAAAGAATAATAATAAATCTAAATTTTTCATTACTAAATTGTTACCAAAACGGTTCTAATTATAAAAATAAAATTTATTATTGATATAAGAAGTGTTGTCGCGGCAACTATTCTGGCAATCAGTGGATTTTTAGTATAGACAATCGAACTAAAAATTAAGTTAAAAATATAAATTAGTGTAAAAATTATTATTGGAATAAAAATTCCTAAAGTTGGGACGAGACGTTGTGGTCCCCACGGTAGTTGATTAAAAATAGGAATAAGTGGAGGAAGACTGCCGTAGTAAATAAAGATAAAAATAATTGTTATAAAAAAAAGCGTCAAGCTAATAATAAAGCCTTTAGAGGTAATGTTATCGGCTCTAATATTAGTTATAAATTTTTTCATAAATATTTATTCCGTTTAAGTTTATTTTATTAATATAGTTTGAAAGTACAAATGGAAACGATGATGCATTTGGCATAAGAATTATAAACTTTGGTTTTGAAATTTCAAGGCCTTTCTTGGTGTTGCTAATTCCATCTTTATAATTTTCAATATGATAAGCAACTGTATATTTGCCGGGTGGGAGCTTATCAGTTAATTTATAAACCTGAGCATTATTTCCCCAAATAAAAATATTATCGTCTTTTTTCAAATTCATATTTAAGTAATTAGCAATTTCATAATCATTTGGCGTATTTCTATCAAAGAAAACCTGATATTGCTTAACGCTTTTGGTTCCTGATAAAAACGAGAGAAAATTTTGATAATAATAAAAAGTTTTAAAGTATAAATTAAAGCTCATCACGATCATGATAAAAGTTGAAAGTACTAATATTCCCGCAATCTTTGAAATATTTCTGTTAAGAGCAAAAAATCCGATTAAAAGACAAAATACCGGAAGTAATACTAAAACATAATGTGTGTAAGGTCTTTGAGAAAAATATGCATTAAAGATTGAAAAACCAAACCAAATTGCGCTAAACGTAAAATAATTCCCAAAACTTTTTCTTTTTAAAAATATGAACAGTAAAAAAGAAAATAAAATTATAAGTTTTAAAATTAAGAATCCTTGAGGAATAATAAACTTATTGCCATATCCTACATAACCGATATTGCTAAAAAGTATGGCCGTTAAGAAATCTGATAAAGCACCATTAAGAAGAAAGAATAAAAACACTGAAATTATTGGAAGTAAGAAGCCAACAGAAAAAGATAAAAGATTCTTAATCTCCTTCTTAATATTTTTAAGCTTGAATATTCCCAATAAATTTTCAGAATAATTAGCGAAAAATAAAAACACAAAAAAGGCTGCAAAATCAAAGACAGCAACAATTTTAAGCAAAAAAGATATTCCAATAACTATCCCAGCAATAAATAATAATGTTAGTCTTTTTTTTGCCACATTAGTTTCCAAAGATTTTAGAACAAGAATTGCGGATAAAATATTAGGTAAAAGCATAAAATTTTCAGAATTTGCGATGTTTCCTTCAATTAAGGGGAGCGCGAAAAGAACTGCAAAAAAGCCCGTTGCAATAAAACTTGCTTTTTGATTTCCAAGAATCTTCCGACTTAAAAAGTAGAATGCAAATACTGCCAAAAGACCGGCAAGTAGCGATAAAAGTCTTATCATAAACTGATCGGATGAAACTAGACTGTATAAAAAATACAAAAGTGGAGGTTTATTGTCGAAAATACCACTATATAAAAGTCTTCCGGCATTCATTCCAATTCCTAGGGTTTGATAAATTCCTTCGTCTCCATACCAGTTTGGTTCAAAAAGTGATGGAAACCTAAGAAAGAAAAAGACAAGCGAGATTCCAATCAAAAACCAACAACTTAAACTTTTTTCAAATTTTGCCAAAACTTTCATAAACAAAATTAAATTTTTTCTGTTACTTTATATTCTAATCTTTTTCCGAGCATAAGTTGAGTATGAGAAATTAAAGCGGGAAGAGCGCCCAGAAAAAAACCTACAACGGGTAGTAATAGAAATTCCAAAGGAAATAAAAGTTGTCTCTTTTTTGATAATTTTTGATGGTTTGGTCTTTGTCTAAAATCAATTACCATCATCGCAAAAGTAGCAACAAGACAAAGAGTTAGTATAAAGCCTGCCAGCCGAGGTAGATTATATCCAAGCGCGGTTCTGGTAAAGACCGGATTTACAAAAGGCATAATATTTGCAGCAATAGTAATAATAAACCAATTTACAGGCCATAAGAAGTGGTCGAGCAGCACGTTAAAAAGCATTACAGTTTTTCTATAAAAAGGAACGTTTGGAACAGTTAGCCACCATTTTATAAACAGATGGTCATCCGATGCACCCCAGCTCCAACGTCTTTCCTGCTGATATTTATTTTTAAGCGTTCCAATGTAAGATGGAGAAAGTGGAGCATCCATCGATGTTTTTAAGAATATCGGTTCTGCAAAAATTTGCCCTTGTTTCCTGTAGAATGCCTTAAAAAAGATTCTGTAGTCTTCAGGTATAACGTCCGTATCCCAATATCCGATTTCATGTAAAAGTTTAAAAGAAAGTGAATATGTTGAATTAGATACTAATTTATCTTTTTGAACTAAAAGTGCAGTTCTCCATAAGCTGCTAAAAAATGCAATTATCCTAATTGGTGCAGGAACGCTAGCAAAATTATTGTAATTTACGTTTGCCGATTGCCAGAACTTATTATATTTCAAATCATCATTTAAAAAAGAATTGGAAAGGTATGCAAAATACTGTTTGTCAAAAATAGAATCAGCGTCAACTGATGATATTGTTGAATAATTTAAATCGATTAAGCCTGTTTTTACTAATTTTTTATAAGCAAGTTTTCCGCCGAATGCTTCGTTTGAAGATTTCCCTTTTACCTCGCCGTCGATATCTGGATGAAAACTTGCAAAAATATCTCCAAAAACGTTTTTAAACTCATGAATTAATTTTTCAGATCTGTCTTTTGCCTCTGCTTCTCTTTTTTCCATTGCCAAAACTACATAAATTTTTTTGGCTGGAAAAGTCTGATTAGCCAAGCTTTGGAGAGTTTTTCTTAATTTATCTAAGTTTTCTTTATAGTTTGGAATAACTACTACATGAGCTAATTTCTCAAAATTTTCTAATGGTTTTGCAATTTCATACCAATTTTCTTTTTCCGCTTTTTTAATTTTTCTTGAAGCAATAAAAGAGGTAATTACCAATGAAAAGCTTTTATAAAGCCAATAGACATCAAAAAATAGAATAAAATAAACTACTGCCCAAGGGATTAAAAATGAGCCCCATACAGGGAAGAAGATTAAAAACCAGGAAACCATTCCTGGAAAAAGCTCTAGAAGTCTTCGTGTCTTAATAGGATAGGTAGTAAAAACTCTTTCGAAAAATTTTGTCATAAATTAAATATTTTTTTTGTGTTTTGTGCTGTAATTTTATTTACTTCATCAAAAGAAGTGCCTTTGATTTTAGCTATGGAATTAGCAACAATTATAACATAGGAAGGCTCATTTCTGCCACCACGGTAAGGAATTGGGGCTAAAAACGGAGCGTCAGTTTCGGTAACAATTTTCTCAAGTGGCGTATTTTTAACAAGATCGGTCAGCAAAGTATCTTCTCCCGGTGCAAGGCCCTTGTAGGTAATATTTCCGTCGAAGCCTACGTAAAATCCTAAATCCAAGACATTTTTTAGATATTCTAAATCTCCGGACATGCAATGAAACATTCCCGGAATTTCTAAAAACTGGTTTTTATATTCTTTTAAGATTGAAATTATGTCCCCCGATGCTTTCCTGCTATGAATTTGAATTGGGAGTTTAAGCTTAATTGCAAGTTCAATCTGCTTTTTAAATATAGTTTTTTGAATTTCGCGTTCAACTTGTTTTTCTATTTCGTGTTGAAAATAATCAAGTCCTATTTCTCCAAATCCAATTACTTTTGGGTTCTCTGCTAATTTTTCAAGTTCTTCAAGCCATCCTGCTTTTTGCTTGCCTGCATCATGCGGATGTACACCAATAATTGCATATAAATTGTCATATTTTTTAGAGAGCTCAACAACTTTTCTGGACTCTTCTATTGATGTCCCAACGTTGACTATTTTTTCAACTCCTTTTTCTTTTGCAATTCTTATTATGTCTTCCAAATCATTTGCAAACTGAGGGAAATTCAGGTGGCAGTGAATGTCAATCATAAGATTAATTATATCTTATTATTTAAAATAAATTATTGTTCCCAAGGAAACTGCTCGCGGCCGAAATGTCCGTAGGCGGATGTTTTAAGGTAAATTGGTTGTCTTAAATTTAAACTATCTAAAATTCCTTCAACAGATGTGTCTAGCAATGTTTTAACAAAATCATTAATCACCTTCATGTTTACTATTTCAGTGCCAAATGTTTCAACCTCTTGCATTAAGGGTTTTTTTGCTCCGATAAAATAAGCAAGTCTAACCTCTGCTTTTTGAGCCAAATTTTCTTTTACAATATGTTTGGCGATATATCTTGCCGCATAGGCTCCACTTCTATCAACTTTGGTTGGGTCTTTTCCGGAGAATGCTCCACCGCCAACTCTTGCATATCCACCATAAGTATCAACCACAATTTTTCTTCCGGTTAGTCCGGTATCGCTTGCCGGTCCGGGCATATGCCAGATGCCGGTTCCATTAACAATTAAATCTTTTTCGGAAATTTTAAATCCGAAGTCTTTTAAAACTTCACAAACAATTTTTTTATAAACGTCATCTTTGACTCTGTCTAATTTCACCTCTTCATTATGAGGAACGGCAATAACTACGTTATTAATTTTGTATGGCTTACCATTTTTATACTCAATCGTAACCTGTGTTTTTCCGTCCGGACGAAGATAGGGGATTATGTTTAACTCGCGTACCGAATCAATTTTTTCCGCAAGTTGGTGTGCAATTGTGATAGGAAGAGGCATTAGTGCTTTTGTTTCTTTACAAGCAAATCCAAACATCATGCCTTGATCCCCCGCACCTTTTTTTCCATTTACTCCTCTGGCAATTTCAGGGGATTGAGTATGCACATAAACCTCTACGTCTGAGCTGTCGGAAAAATTAAATATCGGGTTTGTATATCCTAAATCTTTGACTCTTTTTCTAGCAATTTTTTCATAATCAACTTTTGTATTTGCAGTTATTTCCCCGGCGATAATTATCTTGTTTTTTGTTACAAAAGCTTCTATTGCGACTTTTCCAAATTTATCCTGCTTTAATACTTCGTCTAAAATAGCATCGGATATTGAATCACAAATTTTATCCGGATGGCCTGCGCAAACTGATTCTGATGTAAATGTGTAATCCATAAAAAAACCTCTCATCAAAAGAGGTGTAAAGACTTTCCTTTTTCAGGACACATCTTCTATAAGAAGAATTGGCACCGTTGTCTATTTCGGTTGCCGGTCCCGCTTTTGGCGGGGCTCTCTTGATGTATCGATTATTAAATACTAAAAATATTTTTTTGTCAAGAATTTATTTTTTTAAAATCTTTCTCCAGGGTATTTTTCCAATTAAAACAACAATAATTAAGCCAACCATTTCAAAAATAATTACGCTTACATTAGATACGTGATTTGAAAATATATCCTCAACTCTTGTTATTGCAATATGTGATGCGGAAACCCAAAATGAATAACTCATAAGTCTTCCGATAAAAAAACTTGCTGCAAGAATTTTTATATCAACTTCTGCAAGTCCTGCTGCGATATAAACATAATTAGAGGAGATTGGAAAAAATGCATATGTTAAAAAAAGAGGAATAGAAAGTTTTTGTCTTTTCTTAAGGAAATCTCCTAAAGCATCATAATTATCAATACTTTCTTTGGAAAAAAATCTGCGAAAATGATTTTTAGAAATATAATATAAAGTAATTCTTCCAAGTGTTGCAGCAAACGCTCCTATAATTATTGTTGGTATAAATGGCGAATGAAAGTTTATATAATAAAAAGCCAAAATAGTCCAGGTAGGAGGCATAAAAACAGGAATAACATTAATTACATAAATTAAAATTCCTAAAATAATTAATATTCCTAAAAAAGACATTAAATTAATTATACTATTCTTGGAAAAAGTGGGGGAAGTGACAATATTTCCTGTTTGGTAAAATGCTCGCTGATTATTTTGCTTGTTTTTGGCATAAATGGGTTTAACAAAATGGCAATTTCCTGAATTTGATTAACCGCATGGGATAAGATGTTGACAATATTTTCAATTTTCTTATTTCCTTCGGGTTCTTTAAGAAGTTCCCAGGGTTTTTCTTCGTTGATGTATTTATCAAGTTTTGTTATTTTTGTCCAAATTAAAGCTAAAGCGTCGTTAAATCTATATTCTAAAAATGCCTTGTCATATTCTTCCTTTTCTAAAATTACATGTCCGCTATTCTCACTTGGAGACTGTTTAAACCTGGAAGTCTCGCAAAGTTTTGCCACTCTGGCGATTAAATTTCCAAGCCCGTTTGCTAAATCCGCGTTATAAACTTCCTCAAGTCTTTTTGTTGAAAAATCTCCATCGGCAAAAGGAGAAATCTCTCTTAAAAAATAATATCTTAATGCATCCTCTCCGTATTTATTTACCAATTCAATTGGATCTATAACATTTCCTAATGTTTTAGACATTTTTTGTCCGTTAACTGTAAAATATCCGTGAACAAATAGGGCTTTTGGAAGTTCTAGTCCTGCTGATAATAAAAACGCCGGCCAATAAACAGCATGAAATCTAATTATTCCCTTACCAATTACGTGTAAATTTGCAGGCCACCATTTTTGGTATTTTTCTTGATCACTTTCAAAGCCAATTCCTGATTGGTAAATGTTTAAAGCATCAAACCAGACATACATTCGCTGGTTTTCGTCGTCTGGAACTTTAACTCCCCAGCTTTTTGCCCTTTCGTTAGTTCTGGAAATGCTGATATCTTTTAAACCCTCTTTTAAAAATCCCAGTACTTCATTTTTTCTAAATTCGGGATAAATCTTTAATTTATCTGTTTGAATTAATTCCTCGATTTGTTTTTGATATTTAGAAAGCTTAAAAAAATAATTTTCTTCAGAAACTTCTTCTAAACGTTTTCCTGGATGTTCAAAACACTCACCGTTTTCATCAAGTTCTGTTTTTTCATAAAATAATTCACATCCTACGCAATAAAGCCCGGTATAGGTCTTTTTATAAATATCATGAAGACATAGTTCCCATAATTTTTGTGAGGCTTTATGATGGCCACTGGAACTTCCTCTTTGAAAAACATCAAATTCGATATTTAAATTTTTTGCAAGATTTTCGAATTCTTTAGAATGGATATTAATAAATTCTTGAACTTCTATTTTTTCTTTTTCAGCAGCCTGAACATTTTTGATTGCGTTTTCATCTGCTCCGGACAAAAGTAAAACTTCATCTCCTAAAGATTTTCTGTACCTTTTTATTACGTCAGCTTGTACAAATTCCAATGCATGACCAACGTGCGGCTTGGCATTTACATAAGGAATTGCTGTAGTTAAATAAAATTTATTCATAGCTTGAAAGATTATATCAAAGTTAAGTTCTTTTGACGAAAAATAACTCTAAACACAGCAATAAAATTAAAAGAAGTATTAAAAAAAATATGTGAGTTAGTCCATTTAATCTTAAAACTAAATAAATGATTGAAAAAATGCTTATTAAAAATCCTCGTCTTTTGTTAGCCAGTATAAATGAAATTAGAAAGTATAAAAAAATAAAAAGCAGAGTAAGAAACAAAGGTAAAATTGGAAACTGTAAATTAAAAATTGGAAATAGAAACGCTGGAGAGTAGCTCAAAATTAAATAAATTAATGCTCCTAAACTTAAAATACTTAAAATAAGAAATTGAAGCGGCCTTTTTCCTCTTTTCATAAGCCAAGTCTACCAGATTTTGTAAAAAGGGTCTTGACAAAATCTTAGCAGTTATGATATCTTACTGCTAACCTCGATACAGCGAATTAATTTTGCAGTATGTTAATTTGTCTGCAAAACGCGTATCGAAGGCCGAATTTATGCACGATTTAACGGCAAGACAAGTAGAAATACTTAAAAGTCTTATCGAGGAATATATCGAGACCGCGGATGCGGTTGGTTCGGAAACCTTAGAAAAAAAGCATAATTTATCGGCAAGTCCGGCAACCATTAGAAACGAAATGGTCAGGCTTACAGAACTAGGGTACCTTAAAAAAATACACGTTTCGGCAGGAAGAGTTCCAACTCCAATGGGCATGAAGTTTTATGTAAAACAGCTCATGAAGGAAAAAGAACTTTCAACGGCTGAGGAAGTCTCTTTAAAAGAAAAAGTATGGGACTTAAGGGAAAAAGAAAGAGAATTCCTAAAAGAAGTTACCAGAACTTTGGCTGAAAGAACAAAAGCTTTGGCAATTACAACAACAAATGATGGAGAAATATTTTGCGCAGGATACGCAAATATTTTAGACATGCCGGAGTTTTTCGATATCGATTTAACTAAAAATCTTTTACAAGTAGTTGATGAGGCAGCCTATTTAAGGACAATATTTTCAGGACAAATTGATGATAATGATATTCATATACTATTAGGAGAAGAATTGGGGCCAAAACTTGTCGGGCCGTATGGATTTGTCTATAAAAGATATCATACGCCATTAAATTTATCAGGAGAAGTTGGAGTTTTTGGCTCATCAAGGCTTAATTATACGAGCGTAGTACCAACAGTTAGATATTTCGGAACATTAATTGAAGAAATTGCTAAAGGATGGTAAAAATAGAAAATGAAAAAGAAACATGAAGAAAATAAGCAAACAGAAGAAGCTAAGAACCTTGAAAATCAATTAAAAAGAGCTCTCGCTGATTATCAAAATTTGGAAAAAAGGATATCTGAAGAAAAAGTTTCTTGGATAAAGTTGGCTAATAAAGAATTATTATTAAGACTTTTACCGGGACTCGATAGTCTAATATTAGCTGAAAAACATACTCAGGATGAGGGCGTTAAGATTTCGATAAAACATTTTCTTGATATTTTCGAAGAAACCGGAGTAAAAAAAATAGAGACAATTGGAAAAGATTTTAACCCGGAATTTATGGAAGCAGTGGCAACTAGAGAAGGAGAAGAGGGAAAAGTTGTTGAAGAAGTCAGGTTAGGATATACTCTTTTTGATATAATTTTAAGACCATCACAAGTAATAGTTGGAAAAAGTTTAACTAATTAAGATAAGTTTTCAAAGAAATTTGAAAACAGATTTTAGAAAGTTAAAAAATATGGGAAAAATAATCGGTATTGATTTAGGTACAACAAATTCGGCAGTTGCGGTAATGGAGGGCGGAAGCCCAAAGATTATCCACAGTGCTGAAGGAAGAAATGTAATCCCATCGGTAGTTGATCCGGTGACGCACGTTGTTGGTGATGTGGCAAAAAGACAATTAGTTTTAAAGTCAAAAACCACGGTTTTTTCAATAAAAAGATTGATGGGTAAAAAATTCAATGATGAGTCAGTTCAGTTTGACATGAAATGGCTTCCTTATACCATTAAATCCGGTCGTGACGGAATGGCTGTAGTTGAAGTTGAGGGAAAAACTTATACTCCTCAGGAAATTTCCGCAATGATACTTCAAAAAATAAAAGCAGATGCAGAAAGCTATTTAGGCTCAAAAGTAACACAAGCGGTCATTACGGTTCCGGCATATTTTGATGATTCTCAGAGACAGGCAACAAAACAAGCCGGAGAAATTGCGGGACTGGAAGTTCTTAGAATTATTAACGAGCCAACAGCCGCAGCTCTCTCTTATGGTCTTGATAAGAAAAACGCCCACACTATTGCAGTTTATGATTTGGGAGGTGGAACTTTTGACATTTCAATTTTAGAATTAGGAGATGGAGTTTACGAAGTAAAATCAACTAACGGAGATACTCATTTGGGAGGAGACGATTTTGATAAGGTAATAATTGATTATTTTGCCCAAGAGTTTAAAAAAGAAAATGGAGTTGATTTAACCAAGGATCCACAGGCTTTGCAAAGATTAAGAGAGTCTGCGGAAAAAGCAAAAATAGAATTATCTTCTTCGCAAGAAGCTCAAATTAACCAGCCGTTTATAACTCAAGGAAAAGACGGGCCACTTCATTTAACAATGACTCTAACCAGGGCAAAGTTAGAACAAATTGTTGATCCGTTAATTCAAAAAACCCTTCGGCCGGTTGAGCAGGCATTAAAGGATGCAAAAATAAAAGTTTCAGATATTGACGAAGTAGTTCTGGTTGGTGGAATGACTAGGATGCCAAAAGTCATCGAAGCCGTAACTAAATTCTTTGGTAAAGAAGCCAATAAATCTGTAAATCCGGACGAAGTAGTTGCAGTTGGCGCTGCGGTTCAAGGAGGAGTTTTGGGAGGAGAAGTAAAAGATGTTTTGCTTTTAGACGTTACTCCATTAACTTTAGGAATAGAAACTTTGGGCAGTGTTTCAACGCCTCTAATTGAAAGAAATACCACCATTCCAACTTCTAAATCACAAGTTTTCTCAACAGCCGCTGATAATCAGACACAAGTTGAAATAAATGTTTTACAAGGAGAAAGACCAATGGCAGCTGATAATAAGTCGCTTGGTCGTTTTGTTTTGGATGGAATTCCACCGGCACCGCGTGGGGTTCCACAAATTGAAGTCGCTTTCGATATAGACGCATCAGGCATTGTAAATGTTAAAGCAACCGATAAAGCATCAGGAAAAGAACAAAGTATAAAAATAACCGGCTCAACAGGTTTAACCAAAGAAGAAGTTGAGAAAATGACTAAAGAAGCCGAAGCTCACGCGGCTGAGGATGCCCAGAAAAAAGGAGAAGTAGAAGCAAGAAATCAGGCCGATTCACTTATTTTTACAGCAGAAAAAGCACTTAAAGACGCCGGAGATAAGGTAGACGAGACGACAAAGAAAGAGGTAGAAGAAAAAGTTTCTTCTCTTAAAGCGGTTTTAGATTCAGGCTCGAAAGAAGATTTGGAAACAAAAACAAAAGAACTATCAGATGTATTATCAAAAGTTGGAGAAAATATGTATAAAAAGGACCAAGAAGCGCAGGATCAAACTCAAACTGATCAGCCGTCATCAGGGGGAGAAGCTAAAGCGGAAGATGTATCAGATTCTGATAAAAAAGATGAGCCTGTTGAAGGAGAAGTAGTTAGTTAATACAAAAATCAAAATAATAAGTATATAATTTAAGGCGCGAAAGGCGCCTTTTATAGTAAAATATCAATCTATGGCAGCAAAAGATTATTATCAAATATTAGGAATTTCAAAATCTGCAACTGAAGTAGAGATAAAAAAAGCTTATAGAAAGTTAGCTTTGCAATATCATCCGGATAGAAATAAGGGGGATAAAGTGGCGGAGGATAAATTTAAAGAAGTCACAAAAGCTTACGAAGTTTTATCGGACCAACAAAAAAGACAAACCTACGATCAATTTGGCGAGGCAGCTTTTGAACAAGGCTCCGCAGGGGGTGCGGGTGGGCCATTTGGAGGGTTTGGTGGATTTGGAGGTCAGCAGGGCCCATTTACCTATACTTATTCAAATTCAAGCTCGGATTTTGGAGGATTTTCTGACCCTTTTGAGATTTTTGAACAATTTTTCGGTGGCGGTAATCCATTTGGAAGGAGTACTAGAAGAACAACTTATTCTTTGACGATTTCTTTTATGGACGCGGTTAAGGGTGCAACCAAAAAAGTGAATTTAGACGGAAACGCACAAACTATAAAAATTCCTCAGGGAGTAGATAACGGTTCAAGGGTAAGATTTGGAGAGATAGATGTTGTAATCGAAGTAACACCGGACCGCAGGTTTAGAAGAGAAGGTTATGATATTGTGTCAGATAAAGAAATCAGTTTTTCCCAAGCTTCTTTGGGAGATACGGTGGATATAGAAACAGTAGGGGAAGTGGTAAAAATTAAAATTCCACCCGGAACACAGCCGGAAACATTAATTAGGTTAAGGGGAAAAGGAGTAAAAATGCTACGGGGCGCAGGGCATGGCGATCACTATGTAAGGATAAAAATCACAATTCCTAAAAACCTTACGGGAAGACAAAAAGAATTATTAAAAGAATTTGAGGGAGAAAAGAAAAAGTCCTCTTGGTTTTAGCCTTGTTTATAAAGTAAAACTCCAATAACAACAAAGATTTGAAAAACAAACCAAATTGAACTATTAATAATTATTAATTTATTTTTATGCGTAATTCCGTAAACAATAAAAACAAGGTTAAAAAATGCAAAGCTTGCAAATGAAAGAACTGATATGCCCGAGGCGTTTTTTGTAACCCAAATCCCATAAAGTTGAGGAAGCATCATAAATGGAGAAATAATACCTGACATGTATGCAATGGTATCGATTAAAAATATTTCTTTTTTCTTCCCCTTTTTAGATAAATGTATGTGATAAAAGTGATTCACTACAAAAAGTATAGCAAATTTTAAAATTGCAAAACACTTAAGAATCCCCTAAACTTAAATTACTGTCTATGCAAGGATTATTATTTATACCGTTTAATATTTTAAAGTTTTGGTACATTGATGCCCCGGTTAAGCTTTTTATTTTTTTTATTCATTTAAATAAAGCTTTCTTTAATCTTTCGTCTCTTCCCTTGATGATAAGAACTTTTTTCAGGCCGTGGAAAAACGAATATAGAAAAGGATTGATAGGATTCTCCATTTTTATGGGAATTGTTTTTAAATCGATGTTTATTGTTGCCGATTTATTTATTTTTATATTTTTAGTTTTATTTGAAATTATTGTATTTATTGCATTTTTAGCATGGCCAATACTGGCATTTTATTTGCCCTTTATAAAAATATAATATGAAACAGTTTGCATTTTTTCATTATCTCTATAACAGCTTGTTTTTCAAAGCAATCAGGCTAATAATTTTTTCCTTGCTTCTCTTTTTAACAGTTTATGCAATGTTTCTAAAAGTTTATCCAAATATTTTTATTACACTTTTCTCTTTCTTTTTATTTGTTGAGATATTTTTTGTTTATCACGTATCTAAACTTCTTCCTCAAAAAGCCGTTTCCGAAAATACTCAAGATCCATTAAATTCATTTACCTTGGATGCTTTGGGAATTTTTAAGTCAAAAAAAACTTCAGAGAATTTAATAAAAAATCTACTTAATCTTCCTTCGATAAATTTTATTCTTAATAAGGCCGATTTAACATCAAAAGATGTAATGCTTGTAAGTATTGACACAAAGATTTTAGCAAGTAAATCATTGGAAGTTGCAAGAGGAGTAAATGGAAAATATGTTACATCGATGGATATATTCGTTGCATATTTAATATTAACTGAGGATAAAACCAAATTTTTATTTAATAAAAAATTAAAAGAGGAAGATATTAAAAATATACTACTTTGGGCAAGAGTCGCGTGCCCTTTTGAAGAAAGTCCCAAAAATGCCGACGTTAGTTTTCAAGGTGAGGGAATTGCAGAAGACTGGGTGTATGGATGGACCATTGAAACCAAAAAATACATGCTTGATTTAAGTAAGGAGTTTTTAAGACAAAGAGAATTACCGATTGGAAGAAGTAGCGAGTATCAACAGCTTGTTGAAGCTTTGGCCAAAGGAGGAAGTGTTATTTTGGTCGGAGATGCCGGAAGTGGAAAAGAGTCTGCGGTAAGGCATTTAGCAATCCAAAGTTTTATAGGTAAATTAACAGGTAATCTAATGCATCAGAAAATTTTTCAACTAATGGTGGATGCTTTTATGGCGGGAGCTTCGGCTCAGGGTGAATTGGAAGCTCGACTTAATGCGATAGTTGGAGAAGTTGCGCATTCGGGAAATGTAATTATTTATATACCGGAATTTCAAAATATTATGGGAAGTTCTTCTTTTAACCTTGATATCTCGGGTGCAATTAGCCCTTATATTAAAAAATCAACAATCAGAATAATTGCAGCCGTTACGCCCGGAGCTTATAAGCGATTTATCGAGCCGTTGCACTCCCTACTTGATGGATTTACGGTAATTAATTTTTCTCAACCCAGTAAGGCCGAAGTTTTGGATATGCTTTTTAAAAAATCACCGGAAATAGAGGAAAAAAATAAAGTGGTTTTAACATATAAAGCAGTTGTTGCTGCCAGTATGTATGCAGACAGGTATGTTAAGGAGAAAGTTCTACCGGGTAGTGCGGTTACACTTTTAGATGATACGTCAAATGCCGTAAGAATTGCGGGTAAAAAGTTGGTTGAAGAGCAGGATATCTTAGATCAAGTAGAAAAAAGGATAAAAGTTGCGGTGGGCGAGCCAACAGTTGCGGAGAAAAAGCTGCTTTTAAATATGGAGGAAGAGTTTCATAAACGAATTATTGGTCAAAATGAAGCAGTAACTTCGATATCTGAATCTATCAGAAGATTGAGGACCGGCTTAAAAACCTTGGATAAACCTATTTCTTTTTTATTCCTGGGTCCAACCGGAGTTGGAAAAACTGAAACTGCAAAGGCATTGGCTGATATATATTTTGGGAATTCAACAAGACTGGTCAGGCTTGATATGAGTGAGTTTTCGGGAGAAGATGGTATGAGAAGGTTGTTGGGCTCAGGTCCCGGCCAGGGCGATGAAAAAGGTCAATTAACAGAACCGGTTTATGATAGTCCTTATTCCTTAGTTTTACTGGATGAATTTGAAAAAGCCGATCAAAAAATACTGGATTTGTTTTTGCAGGTTTTAGATGATGGAAGACTAACGGATAATAAGGGAAAAACCGTTTCTTTTGTAAATACTATTATAATTGCAACTTCTAACGCCGCTTCGGAATTTGTCAGGGAAGAAATTGGCAAAGGGGCAGTGGTTGATAAAAGTTTTAGAACTTCTCTTCTTAATTTTTTGCAGGAAAAAGGAATTTTTAAACCTGAACTTTTAAATAGATTTGATGACATTGTTGTTTTTAAGCCTTTAGGGCAAGAAGAAATTGTACAAATCGTAAAGATGTTGGTTGCAGATGTTAATAAAAGGCTTTTGGAAAAAGATATTAAGGCAACATTTGATAATTCGGTTTATGAAAAAATTGCCAAAGAAGGATTTGATAAGGATTTTGGCGCAAGACCACTAAGGCGTTTTGTTCAGGATAATATCGAAGATTTAATTGCTCAAAAAATGCTCAAAGATGAGATAAAAAGAGGGGATAACATTTTAATTTCTACAGATTCCTCAAATAACACGGTCGTGACTAGAAAGTAGTCAGGCCTTAGCTTCTTGAAGCCAAGCCTCAAAAATGCTATACTTACAAAACTTATGCCAGCGATACAAAGAAGTGAATTTGCATTAGCTTTAAATCAGGTCTCAAATGAAAGAGGCCTTGATCCTTCAATTGTTTTAGAAACAGTCCAAAACGCAATTTTGGCAGCCTTTAGAAAAGA
>JBBRCK010000010.1:0-26931 GCA_038205015.1 Candidatus Levyibacteriota bacterium
ATTAATTGATCGAATTCTTTTTCGTCCTTGGGGAGGATAACTTTTTGGAAATCCTCCCCAGGACTTAAGAATTTTTTTTGCATAGAAAAGTAAATTAAATTTTGAAAGGAAAAATTGAAAAAATATTTTAAAAAACAGATATCAATACTTTTAACAGTTTTACTGTTGTTTTTATATATCGTATATCCTGTTTCAACAATTGCCCAAGTTGTTACTCCAACCGACACGCCAACTCCAACCGCAACAACTATTGATAATACGGCCGGAACAACCAATACCGCCACCATAACTTCCGATACGGGTAACAATGCTATTAACCCAACTCCTACTCCAACAGACACGCCAACTCCAAGCGTAGATACTCCAACACCAACTCCTACAATTGACCCCAGCCTATCCCCTTTTCCCACACCTGATTTAAGCCAAACATCAATTGCAACTGACTCGGCAACATCTGATGGAAGTCTTAATCCCCCAATTCAAGGAGTAAATACCAACAATACAAATCCCTCGCCTTCAAATACAACAAATCCGACAATTAATACCGGAAATGCAACCTCAATCACCAATTTAATAAACGATGTAAATTCAACCAATGTAAATGCCCAGGTTATAAATCAGACTATCAATTTATTTGTTGACCAAAATGGAAATCTAAATGTTTCCGATCCATTTAATATTGCTTCAGCTGCAATTCAAAGTCATCCAAATGATCCAATTATTAATGTTTCAGTAACAAACGTTAATAACTTTGCATATCTTTCAAATAATATCGTATCGGGTGCAAACACCGGAGAGAATTCGATAAACGGGTCAAGTGCAATCATAAATACCGGCAATGCATATTCAATAGTAAATTTAATTAATAAGGTTAACTTTACGGTCATGAATTCAAACCTGCATCTGGTAACAATAAATATCTTCGGAAACTTAAATGGAAACATAATACTTCCAAACCTTCCGCCCAATACTTCGACTAACTGCTCAGGATGCGGGGTAAATACAGTCGTAAATAATAGCACCCAGGTGACAAATAATATCCAGAACACTTCAAATACCGGAACAAATTCAATAACCGGAGGAGCAAGCTCAAGTATTGTCACAGGAAATTCAACCAGCTCAACCAATAATATAAATTTAATTAATACAAATATTTTTGGGACTAATGCTGAAATGTTATTTTTGAATAATTTTGGGGTATGGACCGGAAGCTTTATCGGATGGGATTCTTTTGCACCTCAATTGGGAGGAACAAATTTAAGCCTTATAAACTTAACCCCTTCTGCAACCAACAGCGCTACAACTTGCTCATCCTGCACGGGAAATATAAACATAAATAATAATGCCAATGTTACGAATAATATTACTTCCAGTGCAAACACCGGAACAAATTCAATAAACGGAAAGAATGCTTCCATTACGACCGGCAATGCGTTCAGTGCGATTTCCCTTTTCAACCTTATAAACACCAACTTTATTAACTCATCGGGCTTTTTTGGCTTAATAAATATTTTTGGAAATTGGACCGGAAACATCGGTGGAGCAAACGAATTTGCTGCTTTAAACGCCCCTCCTCCTGCTCAGGATCAGACAACACAGCAAGAGAGCGTTTCAAACAACTCAAATTCAAACACAAATAATAAAGAAGACGGAGGAAAATTAGAACTTACCAATAGAAATAACGTCGGAGCGTTTGTCTATCCCGGAGATACCGTAACTTTTTTTATAAAGGTTAGAAATACCGGAACAGGAAAAGTTTACGGAACAAAAATTGATTTGTATTTATATAAAAACGGACAAGAAAACGGTGGAACAACTTTTAATATAGGAGACATTGATGCGGGAAAATCAAAAACCTTAACCACTGGGTTTGTCTTATCTAAAAACGCTCAAAACGGACCTTATACTGCAGAGGCTTATTCGTATGGAACAACAGGAAACAATAATACGTCTGTTGATGCTTATGGAGAAAGTTACTTTAATATCGTAGGCGCAACAAGTGGAACAAACATTAATAACCAGCAATCGATTCATCCGGTAGTTTCCTCGGTACTTGGAACAAATAGCAATACTATTAATAAATCGGTGTTTGTAAAAAAAGCAGAAGAAATGCTTTATATATCCCTACTAATGTTAGTAATTTTTGCTTATATATCTATTAGACTTGTTAAGAAAAAAGAGTTTGTTATGGCAATAATAAACTCTAAAACTTTTAAAGAAAGACTTTATTCACTGAGAATGTTTCTTCTATAGCTTAGGGCTTTTGATTTATTTACCATCAAAAGGGAAAAGTCCTTCGTTTATAACACTAAAGCTCCCGTCTATTTGTCTTTTAACAAAAAAGCTTCTTTCAACGCGTCCCATTGGAATTCTGTATCTTGCCCTCTCTTCTCCATCTATAAATTTTCCGTAATAATCAAATATTCCATTTATTCCAAAGGAGGGAAGTTGTTCATTTTCTCCTGCCCAAGCGCTTTGAATAAAAGATTCAAAATCATGCGACGGATCTCCTGAAGTAACTATGCTCTTAACGTCAATTTTTCTTAATAACTCACCAATCATTGCTGCATTATACTATAAACTTATCTTGAAAATTAACTGAGGCTAAAACCTATTCTTTGAAGTTAATTACACCCTAGTTGGGTAAGGCAAGCAGTTTTTGCTTCTCCTGCCGGTAGACCATCGCATGCTACGCAAGCAGATGAATTATTAATTGTTCCCGTTTTACCGGTGGTTCCTGTTGGGATAACCGGAATTGTAAAGGTAGTAAAAGTTATATCTACTGGTAGTACCATCATCTTAGCATCCACTATCCAAGGCGAACAATCATAATTAAATTTCTGATTAAAATCAGGTTTTTGTGAATCTTGCGCTGCTTTATCTGCCATAGCCTGCGTATCCATTGCAAATTTATAGCCTTGTTTTGAATTATCCATCCAGGTATAAACAAATTTTTCATCTGTGGCCATATGCCCGATTATTGTTGTCTTATCGGTAGTTGTTGTAAAATCTCCTCTTACTTTTCCACCGTTTACGTAAACCGTTCCGGAAATTTTTGTATTGCCCGCATCTGTTGAATAAGTACATTTTGAGGGAGTTTTTGAAGCTAAAAGCTCTTTAAGAGTGCTGGAGGTGGCATTATTGGTTTTTGTGTTTGGGTTGGCAACAACTGGCTGAGTCGTTGGCTTAACAGTTGTTTTATTTTGAGACATAAAAAATGCACCTGCTCCGAAAAGAAGAATTAAGAGAGCAACACTTAATGCAATGATTGTGTTTTTATTCATATGTTATAAATATCACTTCTGGGCCGAAATTGCAAGCTTTATTTATTATTTTTGCCAACTGCTTGGCTGATATTTTCAAACCCGTCTTTTTTAATTAACTCGATTAATTCCAAATTAATTTGTGAAACCAATTGAGGCCCTTGAAAAATCAGTCCTGTTATAAGCTGAACTAAGGATGCTCCAAGTTTTATTTTTTTATATACATCAACTGCCGAAAAAATTCCGCCGGTTCCAATAATAATTAATTTTCTCCCATATTTTTTATAAGCTAAGGAAATTAATTCGTTAGATCTTTCCTCTGTTGGTTTTCCTGAAAAATTTCCGGTTTTAAATTTACCAACTTCTTCTTTTAGTAACTTTTTATTATTCCTATCTTTTTGCAAATTACCCAAAATTACTCCTTTAACCGGAAATTTAACAATAACTTCCATCATTTTAATTATCTCTTCGTTTGTTTTTGAGATGGGCATTTTTATAAATACCGGTTTTGATAAATTTAATGAAAAAACTGCTTTTAATAATTGGGTAAGTTTTTCGCTTTCATAAAAATCAACGTTTCCAAAAAGATTTGGACAACTGATATTTAATTCATAAAAACTAATATTAAGCTTTGCTTTTTCTGCAATTTTAAAAGCGGAAATAATATCATCAACCGCTTTTTGCTGAGTATCTAATGAAGTAGTGTTTGTTTTTCCGATACTAATTCCAACAGGTATTTCAAACTTCTCATCTTTTAATTTTTTAACAATACTTTTAATACCGTCATTTTTAAATCCTTTATTAACCATTAAAGATTTTGATTTTACTAAACGCCCAAGTCTTGGTTTTGGATTTCCAACGTAGGGTAAATTCGTAATTGTTCCAATTGTCTCAAAACCAAAACTTAAAGATGGGAGAATTCTATAAAGCTTTGCCTGATAATCAAAACCTGCCGAAAGTCCAACCGGACTATTAAATTTAATTCCGGCAATTTCTTGCTCAAGCGATTTATCTTTAACTTTAAAAAGACTTCCCAGAGTTGGTTTTATGATAACTGTATTTCCTAAAACTTCTCCGGTGTTAACAAAAAAATTATGAATCATTTCTGAATTAAATAAGAAAATGAGCGGACGGAAAAGTTTATAAGTTGAAGAAGTAAAATTAATAAAAAATCTCACGAGTAGATTATAGCAAAATTAAAAATATTAAATTAATTGAATCTATAATTTGGAGTTAATAATTTACGATAGCAGTATTTATATCCTTAGATTGTTTATTTAAAGAATGGGTATTATCTAAAGAAAGTGTAAGTTGATGATATAAATGTTCATACTGCGGAACAATCTTTTCAGCAGAAAATTTGTGAGATCTTTCAAGCGCTTGCTTACTAAGCCAATCAATGTTTTTATTATCTGAAAAATGCTTCACTATATCCTCAGACATATTATTAATATCTCCCAACTTAACTAAATAGCCGGACTTTTTATCCTCTATTACCTCCGGAATTCCTCCTACCCGGGTACTAAATACTGGAATACCAAAGGAAATTGCTTCTAACGCCGCTAAAGAAAAACTTTCATAAGTGGAAGTAATAATTAAGGCGTCTGCAATTTGAAGATATTTATAAGGATTTTTTACCTTTCCTATAAAATGGATTTGTTCCTGATTTTTCATTGAATTTGCCAATTTCTTTGCAGCAATAGTATCAGGACCTTCTCCGATTAATAATAAAACCGAAGGAACGATGCGGTGGACTTTTAAGAATACGTTCAAGGTATCGGTTATTCTTTTAATTGGCCTAAAGTTTGAAATATGTACAAAAACTTTTTCTCCCTCTTTTGCATATTTTTTTCTAAGCAATTTATTAGATCTTACTTTCAAAGATTGATTAAGATCGACAAAGTTATAGATAACATTTACGTTTTTTGAAAACTTATAAAGTTTTTTAACTTTTATTGCCAAGCTCATGGAAACCGCTGTAACAATATCACTTTCTCTTAAGATATGTTCCATAATGGTTGGTACTTCCAGCCCTAAGCTTAAAACATCTGTACCATGAAGCGTTGTAATTACAAATATATTAATTCCCATTTTTTTTAATATTTCTTTTGCCTGTATGGCGCAATGCGCATATGGAATAGCAAAATGAGCGTGAATTATAGTAAGTTTATGCTTTACTACCGCATCTACGATTCCATTTGTTAAGGCTGCTTCACTAAGGGGATGGGTAAAAAGTGCATGATTTAATTTTTCGACTTTATGAAAAACTACATCTTTTTTATTTAATCTGAATGAAAATTCATCACCTATAAAAACAATTTTATACTCGCTTTTTTTTGATAAATATCTTGCGAGTTCCGAACCGACTACTCCGCTACCTCCAAGAAGAGGTGAACAAACCATTCCTATATTAATAGTACCTTTAGATTTATTCATTTTAATTGGCTGTTTGTTTGTATATATTTAAAAGCCGGGCGTTAACGTTATCCGAGGAAAGTTCATTTTTCATAGCTTTTCTAATATTATTTTTAACCTTGTGTCTACCAACTTCTTTTGCTTTTTCGTGCACATCCCCAACTGATGAAAAATCTATTACATAATCTCCCAATCCGACTTTACGAAAAACCTCCGCAATCCCCATATTATTACCAACCAGCGCCGGGGTTCCGGAAGCAACTGCCTCCTGCGGAACATTTCCATAAGATTCAAACGTAGAAGGACAAAGAATTGTACCCATATCTCCATAAAATTTTCCTAATTTTAATGAACTCATAGCAGAATGCAACATGACAGATCGTAATCTTTTCTTATCTTGTTTCATTATTCCTTTGATGTCTGTGACTACGTTTATTTTAAAAAAGCTCTGGTTATCTTGATTATATTTAGCCAGTCCCATTACAAAATTAGTATTTTTAACAGCAGTCCATCTGTTTACAATTCCAATATTTTTAGGCTTACCTTTTGTATTAACCTCAAAAAAATGAGCAGATATAGAATTGGGTAAAATAGCACCGTGAGAAATTTTATGGCCGAATACCTGCTCTTCAACTACTTTTTTAGCAAGCTGGGAAGGAAAAATATATTGTAAACGGCTGTTATCAAATGTTTGCTCCATCTTCTTCATTAATAAATGGGAGTGAGCATCCCATGTTTCAGTTTCCTTAGTAATTATTCCATGGTAATGTAATAAAATTGGAATGTTAAATGATTTAGCGGCTAGATATAAACACCAAGGAATAAAGTATGTTCCATTTAAAACAATTAAATCCGGTTTTTCTTCTAGAATAATCTTTCTAAAAACTTCTATGATATTTCGATACTCTTCCTCCAGCTCTTTTAAGGACTTAATCCTTAACAAAACATTATGAATTTCTTTACACAGTACGCTTTGAGTAATAACTGTTATTTGCTTATTAACTTCACGTTTAGAAATGCTTTTTTCACTTGCTAAGTAATGTCTAATAATATCTACGCCAATTACGGAAATATCATCATCTTTACTTTTTTCTATAAATTGTAAAAAGGAGGTAATTGACTGAGCGATACCTCCAACCTGAATTGATTGGGTATTTGTAAGTATTTTCATATTTTTACTCTACAAAGGTTAAGGCAGTACCTTTTTTTCCGGCTCTTCCGGTTCGACCGATTCTATGAACGTAATCATCATAGGACGTAGGGGCGTCATAATTTATAACGTGACTTACATCATTAATATCCAAACCACGAGATGCTACGTCAGTTGCAATTAATACTTGTATTCTACCATCTTTAAAATCCTGAAGTGCCCTTTGTCTTTGGTTTTGAGATTTATTTCCGTGAATTGCAGTTGCCTTAAAACCTCTTTCAATTAGAAGTTTTGACAATTTCTCCATCCCCCATTTTGTTTTTCCAAAAATTAAAACCTTTTCAAATCCGGGCTGAGCTAATAGATTATGCAACGCATCAATTTTTAACTCGCCGTTTTCAAGTTTAATAATATCCTGGTCTATATTTTCGGCCGTATCTTGTTTTTTAACCGAAACCGTGACGGGATTTACCACAAATTTTTGTAGAATTTCCCTGGTTTTTCCATCAACTGTTGCCGAGAAAAATAAAGACTGTCTTACTCTTGGAAGTAAAGAAACAATATATTGAATATCTTTTATAAAACCGATATCAACCATTCTATCTACTTCATCCAATACAATATTTTGAAAAAGCATTAAGTTTAACTCTCTTCTTTCAATTAAATCTTTTAATCTTCCCGGTGTTCCTACCACAAAATTTGGCCTGTGCCTTAGTCCATAGGTTTGTCTTTGAATATTTGCACCTCCAATGGCCGTAACCATATCCAAGTCCATTCCTTTGGCAAAGAGTTTAAATTCATCCCCTATTTGAACAGCCAATTCTCTGGTTGGAACCACAATTAAGGTTCGTTGATTTCTGTCTAAATAGGATTTGTTAATAAGAGTAATTAAAAAGGCTGCGGTTTTTCCGGTACCGGTATTTGCCATACCAATTAAATCTTTGCCGAGTAAAATTTCAGGGATTGATTTTTCCTGAATTTCGGTTGGCTCTATGTAACCATGATCGGTAATATTTCTTTTTATTTTCTCATCAATTTTAAAATCGGAAAAATTTAGAGAAGAAACAAAAGGAACAGTAATGATTTCATCATTTGTTTTTTTAATAAACAAGTTTGAATCAAGTTTTTTTTCATTGCCTCTAAAACGCCTTTGAAAACGTGGTTTAGAACCATAAGAATTAGAACCGCTTTGCGGATGGTTAGGATTTCTCCTTTTTTGATAGTACATATTTTATCGTCCTTCTTGTGGAATAGCTTCTTTAACAGCGATTGGTCGGCCGTTTAACTGTGAGCCGTTTAATTTGCTCAAAGCGGTTTTAGCTTCTTCTTCGTTTTGCATTTCTACAAAACCAAATCCCTTGCCTCGTCCGGTTTCTCTGTCGATTATTACTTTGGCCGATAACACAGTTCCTGCTTGAGCAAAATGCTCTTCAAGTTGTGAGTCGGTCGTTGCATAATCAAGACTTCCTATAAATAATTTATTTGTCATGTTGTTTCTCCTTTCTTTAAGGTTGAATGTTGTCTACAAATATCTCTGCTTAGAAAATGAAGTTGTTTTAGGTGTTTTTGAAGATACTTAAGTGGAAAAATTGGTTATCTTTATCTATTTAAAAACTAAATCAAATATAAGCAGAAGTATTTGCATACAATCTGCAACAAACACATTATAACACAAAAACCTAAACAATGCTTAAAAATGACTAAATCTGTTAGAATATAATTACACTATGTCAGAAAAAGCTGCTTCTAATTCTATACACAAACTAAACTGGCTAAGAGCATCTGTTTTAGGTGCAAATGATGGTATTGTTTCAATTGCAGGACTGGTAATGGGAGTTGCCGGTGCAACTGATTCTATAAATGCAATTGCAACAGCAGGACTGGCAGGAATTGTTGCCGGTGCAATCTCAATGGCAGCAGGAGAATATGTCTCGGTAAGCAGCTCCAGAGACACTGAAAAAGCTTTATTAAAAAAAGAGCATTATGAACTTCAAAATAACCCCGAAGGAGAACTTAAAGAACTAACTTTAATTTATAAAGAAAAAGGATTATCAGAAAAAACAGCCAGACTTGTTGCAAAAGAAATATCTAAAAATGACGCATTTGCAGCTCACGCTCATATGGAATTAAATATTGACCCGAATAACTTAACTAGCCCTTGGCACGCGGCATTGGCTTCTTGCGCCGCATTTATTTTGGGTGCAATTATACCTTTTATTGCCATAATGGCTCCCCCGCTTTCTTTGAGGATTCCAGTTGCTTTTATCTCAGTACTTATTGCCTTAGCTATAACCGGGTTTTTAAGCGCAAAAGCAGGCGGAGCCGACATTAAACGCGCAATAATTCGCGTTGTGCTTGGCGGTGCCTTGGCCATGGCTGTTACCTATGGTATCGGGAAAATCTTTGCTGTTTCAGGAATTTAAACCTCTAGCGGATTTGTTTATATATTTCATACCAATTTTTAACGATGTCCTGCTGAGCTTTTAAAAGTGTGATTTGTCCTGAACAGATTTGGGAATGTAGATAATTTTCAACCTTATCTTTTTCGTTAAAAGAATGACCAGGCTCCGGCCAGAGATTTTTAGGATCTTTTGGGCTTCCTCCTAACTCTAAAGAAATTAAATGATCCTCTTCATAAATACTCATGTTAGTATCCTGATATCCATAATCAATGATTTGTTGTTTTTTTAAAGAATTTGTATAGGAGGCCGATGGTCTTACGGTTTTGGTATATCCGGAATGACAGATTGTAGTATCAATATTATCCTGTGTTACCAAAGGATCGATAACTCCGGGGGTACAGTTAGAATCGGGAAGATAAGCTTGTAAATCTAAAACATCTATTTGAACAGCATGACATTTACTAGAAGTTATAGAGACATAATTTACCATTGGTGTCGGAGAAAGAGAAACGTTTTTTACAGCCTGCTGAGTATAAGATTTATACAAAAAACTACCGATAAGAAAAACTAATAAGATAATAATAAAATAAGGACTACGAATTTTCATTATTTTTTAGTATAACACTGAGAAGCAAAATTAAGCTTTGTTTGATATAATTTGAACATTGCCGAGTCGTCTAATGGTAGGACAACGGATTCTGGATCCGTTTATTGGGGTTCGAATCCCTGCTCGGCAGCACAATTGTACTCGAACGGGGACACCACATAAGATTATGTTATACCAGTAAGCTAATCTCGTATAAGACAAATTTATATTTTTGCGGTTCTAAGTCACCTAAATACTACTTTGAGGGTTTAAAAAATTAAGAAGAGTTACTGTGCTTGATTAATATTCAAGTGTTCTTCTATTAACTCTATGCGTTTTCTAAGATTAACATATTCTCTGTCAAAATATGCGATAAGAACCTTAACATCATTTCTTATTTCAGATAAATCTTTTTTTATTACATTGATATCCTTTTGTATTGGAGTTAATTTTTGATCTAATAATTCCGAAATTTGTTTTATATCGTCTGTTTTCATCGCTGAAATAGAATACTTCTTGTACTTTATTAAGTCAAGATATAAAAGGCTATAGCTTCAAATAACTATGTCAAATTGTATAACCCCAGTTAGCCTCAATAAAAACTTTATCAATTTCTTCATCTTTGAATGTGACCCAAATATCTATATCGCTAAATTCGTCCTTATACTCTCTCGCTCCGGAACCAAATTGATGAATAGCACCTAGCTCTAAAGATTTAAAAGTATAAATAATTTTTTCTAAGAGTTGCTTCCTTTCCTCAATTCTTTTTTGTTTAAATTCTTCAATGTCCCAATCAGATTAGTCTATAATTAGACTTTTTCCGGCTTATCCTACTTAAGCATAGTATTCTAGATAATATAGCTATGGTTCTAATCCAGGTCCGCCAACAGAATAGGATTCGAACGCTATAAGGATGGTTTGGGTCTTGATCGGCATGCTCAGCTTAATATTTATAAATTTCTCTTCTATGTCCCACTCTTAAAATGACAATGTCTTCATTGTGTATATCAAAAACAACTCTGTAATCACCAATTCTCCATCTATAAGATCCAATAGCTGCGTTAGTTAGTCTTTTAGAATTTAATAGAGGATTATTAGAGTATTCTGTAATTTTTTTCCCAATTCTTTTTTTAGCAACTATGTCTAATTTTTTAATATCCTTATACGCAGTATTAGTATAGATGAGATTGTAGACCATTAGATCTCTCCGAATACTTGTCCATGGGAAAAAATATTCCCTTTTTTATAATCTGCTCTTGCTTCTTTTATACTCATAAGATAATCTTTATTTGATAAAGCAAGTAAATCTTCAAACAAATCAATATTAACCAAGGCAGAAGTAATTTTACCTTTTTTAGCAACTAGGAGAAAATCTTTATTTCTATTAATCTCATTTAATGCATCGGAAAAATTATTTCTTAAAACAGTAGAATTTATGATATTCATATTAATTGTAATTATACATTAAAAATGTACATTGTCAATAGACAATTGACATTAAATAATTCCTACTCTCTATAATATTAGCTTTTTAATTTACTTAATCCTTCAAAAGTATTAAGAAGACTAGGCACAATTTGGTTCCACCTGCTGGTAATTTCGCCAGCAAAACCTCACAAGTCATGTTTTTGGTATAATTAAAAAGTGAATAGATTCAAAATTTTAATTGCAACTATTATTATTTGCATAGTCGCCATTTTTCTGGTTATTGCAATAACCAGATGGACAACTAAGCAATATAATGATGCGGCTATAATTCAACAGATCAAAGCATTGAACAGATGGGAAACATCTACTTATACAGTCGAGCAGATTATCGATAATGGAAATAGCGGTAATTTATTTCAACAGTTTTTATTTGGTAACAGAATTCTTTTAATAGCTCATGGAACAGTTATTGGTGGATTTGATTTATCTAATTTACAAAAAAGTAATATCAATATAAATGGAAGCTCTATAACAATTAACTTGCCGGCGGCACAAATTTTATCTAGTTCCTTAAATGAATCTCAAACCAGAGTTTATGATAGGCAAAAAGGAATACTTGTTCCCACAAATAATAATTTGGAATCTGATGCAAGAGTTTCGGCTATGAGTAAAATCCGGCAGGCTGCTTGCAGCGGAGGAATATTAACTCATGCATCCGAAAATGCAAAAAAATCGCTTTCGTCCATGCTAGAGTCTTTAGGATTTACACATATTACAATTAATATTCCGAAAAGCAGCTGTTAGACTAATGCTAACATTATGACCATATCGGTCTAGACTCGTATGCTCAGCATTACTGGATTCGAACGCTATAGGGATAATTTGGGTCTTGTTCATACTGCTCAGCAAAATATTTTTTTAAACAATTGTATGAATAATAAACAGATTTTAGGAGCATTAGCGATGGATTTAAAAAGAGTTGCACTTGGGTATTTTAGGGGCTCCGATGTTATGGCTGCTAGGTTTTTAGATGAAGCCTTGAAGAGAAGAAGCGAGTTAAATGATAACGAGTTGAAACCCTATTTAGTTAATCTTTTGAATAAACTTGAAAATCTTAAAGAAGAGAAAAAGGATAAAGCTGCTGAAGATGCACTTTTATACAGCACTCTTTTTCAAAATGCAGCGCTATCACAATAAATTATTACTATAAAGGGCAATTGGGTTCCCAACCATACTACTTTATTTTTTTAACGTTTTCTTTGCTACGATTTTTTTTGCTGGTTTTTTTACAACCGTTTTTTTCACTTCTACCTTTTTTAGAAAACCCTTTTTTGCTTGCATTTTCTTAAATTTACTTTTTGCCTGATTTATTATGGTTATTCCTCTTTTTTGTGTTTTTGTTGCGAGTTCTTTAGCGATTTTCTGATTTTTTTTATCTTTTAAGGCAACTGCTGCTAATCCGGCTGCTGCTCCTGCAACACTCATTACTACTGCTGCTCCTTTTAACTTATTGTGTTTATTCTTCTTTTTAAACATTTAAATCACCTCTTTTCTTTATTTTTAGATTTATGGTCCTTATTTTTAGTTTCAATAAATTCTCTTAATTTTTCTACCGCAACTTCTACCGCTCTCCCGCTTGCTTGCTTAACTGTAGACACAATTTCAATTTTTTCCTGGATATTTCGCTGAAGGTCTGTCACTTTATTTTTTATGTATAACAAAAGCACAATAAGCGCAATCATTAAAACAAACATGGCTGCCATGAATACTATTCCCATTGTATAAAAAACGTTTTGTAAATCCATACACTCTAATTATATCATTGCAATGGCTACATTGCCAAAATTTACACATATTGTTCTACATTAGAAGAAAATAAAGATTTGCTTTTGAATTAAAAATAAATTAATTATTCAGTGGGTAATCCAGCGGCTTTCCAAGCATTGAGTCCACCTTCCAAATCATTTACGCTTGCAAAACCTTTTTGTTTAAAAATATCTAATGCCAAACCAGATCTTCTTCCGGTATGGCAATAAATTAAATAATTAGTTTTTTTGTTTAAAGTATCAAGATAGTCTGAAAAAGCCTGCGTTTGATAATAATCATTTTGTTTTGCATTCTTAATATGTCCAACATTATATTCATCTATTGTTCTAATATCTATTAAAGTGTACTTACCAGAATTTATCGCTTGATTAAATTGATCTGGAGAAAGATGGGAATAAATACTTGTAGCTCCCAAAACGTTTGTATTTGAAGTTCCGCCAGAAGGCATAAAAATTATAACACCTGTTATTAATATAACTAAGACTACTAAGGCTAAAGCAATATACTTTTTCATAACTATTGACATAATATATTAGTAGATGCTAATATGTCAATATGCAAACTTTAGTGCTTAGCGCCATTTCAAATCCAGTCAGAATAAAACTTCTTTGTTGCTTATCCAAAAAAAATAAGAATGTTCAGGAGCTAATAGACAGCTGCGGACTCACCCAGTCTGCGGTATCCCAACATTTAAGTAAGCTTAAAAAGGCAGGTCTCATAAAAAATGAGAGACAAGGTAAGTTTATCTTCTATTCATTAACAAATTCTAAAACCGCCGAAATAGCAAATAAATTAAATAGTTTTTGTAAGGAGGTGAATTAATGAAGCCCACGAATGTAAAACTTTACTCAACAAAAACTTGTCCCTACTGCATGATGGAAAAAGCATGGCTTGAAAGCGAAAAAATAAAACACGAAGTAGTTTATGTTGATCAAAATCAAGAAGAAGCAAGAAAAATGGTAGAAAAAACTCAGCAGATGGGAGTACCGGTTACCGAGATACAATTTGAAAACGGAAAAGAAGAATTTGTAGTAGGATTTAACAAACCATTACTACAACATCTTTTAAAAAATTAATTAAGCCTTATGGAAAAAGGAGGTGAATAAAATGTTAAAAAAACTTCAAAACGAAAATCAATTGGATAGAATAATAAGATTTATCGCAGGACTTATTTTAGGATTTGTTGCATACTCATATTTTAGTGGTATTACGCAAACCGTGTTATATGTAGTCGCTTTTATTGCACTTTTTACAAGCGTAACGGGGTTTTGCTTGTTATATAAGATATTTGGAATAAGCACTCTTAAAAAATAATTTATCCTGTTTTGAAATTTGGAAAAATTGTTAAAAAAGAAGGATTATTTTTATCTTTTTCTGACAGAAGAGGTTCTTTATCTATATTCCATTTAATTGCTAACGTAGAGTCATTCCACTGAATCCCCTTTTCTTTATTTGGTTCCCATTCTTGATCTGTTAGATATACATAGTCAGCATCTTCGCTTAAAACAAGATAAGAATTACCACAATTTGCAGGAATAAAAATACATGATTTATTGTTATCTCCAAGAATAATTGATTCATATTTACCAAAGGTTTGAGAATCTTTTCTACAATCAACGATAACCGACTGAACGGTACCTCTTGTAACATAAATTAATTTATTCCATGGAGCAATATGTATTCCTCTTAATATATCTTTTGTGGACCTTGCGTGATTTATTTGCTTTGTAGTAAAACTTGTACCAATTACTTTTTCTATTTCACTAATTCTTACTACCTCTCTAAAATATCCCCTGTCATCTTCATGCGTTGGAAGAGAAACCTGTAAAAGCCCTTGTATTTTACTTTCCATATAAAAATTATAATAAACTGATTTAATTATCCTGCATTAACCCTCTTCTTTGACCTCGTCCGTTTGGAAACTGACTATTCATCATGTTTTCTGATTGGTTACTTCCGCTTTGAATATATTGTCTCATTATACCTCTCATTGGACCTTGGTTTAACCAAAGGTTATCAAATCCTGTCTTATCAATTATAAAGCCTGCAATAATTATTGCAAATATAAAAATAATAATTAGATATAAGTAATTAGTTTTATAAGAGAAATCATATCTTGAAAGGTTCCAAATTCCAAATACCAATCCTGCAATTGCTAAGACAAGAATCCACCAAGGAAAATTATTAAGCATTAATGCTAATCTATAATCTCCCATTGGCCCGTGTTCTTTTAAGAGAAAACTGATAATGCTTATTAAAAATATAGAAAATACAACTGAGGCAATTAATCCTATAAATGCAAATACTGAGCCTAAAATAAAATAGCTTTTAGGCTTCATTGAGATTTTATTCTCTTTAATTTGCTCCATTACATTTTGTTTTATATTTATTTTTTTGTTTGACATAGTTTTTTCATCAGAGCTTTTGCTCTATTAATCCTTGTTGCAACTGTACCCATTGGTAGTCTTAATATATCACTTATATCCTCATAGGAATAATCTTCGATAAAATATAACTCTAAAGGTTCTGAATACTTTATTGGCATAGTGTTAAGACACTTCCTAGCCATTTCCTGTATTTGTTTTTTATCAAATTCTTCTTCTAAATTAACGTTACTTGACCAGTCCATATCTTTTTCAATTGGACTTTCTTTATGATATTTTTTTGCTTCATTTATTGCTTGGTTATGAACAATTCTATATATCCAACTGGAAAACTTTTTATTTATATTAAAACCGTTTAAGTTTCTGTATGCTTTTATAAAACTTTCCTGAACCACGTCCGTTGCTTTTTCTTTATCATTAATTAAATAAGCAGCATATCTCATAAGCTTATCCTGATACCTATTAACAATTTCTGCGTAAAGCTCTTGATCTTCTTTTCTTACTTTAACAACTAACTCTTCATCGCTAATCTCTCTAATATTTTGCATATGCTTATTGTAATACAAGTTAACTTAATATTTTCTTTCATCAATTTTGCTTGCGTTAAAGCCCCGACCGAAGGGTCCGGGGCTTTAAATTTTAGGATCTGAAAAGTTATTTTGCATATCTTCCCATTCCCTGACCGCCTCCGTTGTGCAGACCTAAACCTAATTCGGTTCTAATCTGATTTGCTTCTTGGGTTTTACCTTCTTCTGCTAATTTATGTGCCTTAGCAAATTGAGCAAAGTTATTTTGATTAATAACCTGAGTTACTCTGCCTCTTCCTTGCATTAGATTTTTCCAGGCATTGTAGTCATTGTTATCAAAAGTTTTTTCCATAGCCACTTCTCTTTCCTCAGTATGATATGGACCTTTAACTGAAGGATCGCCTCTATAAGCATAAGAGCTGTTTGTAAAAGCTAAAACAGATCCTAATACAACTGCTGCGATGCTTAAAGTAATTATTGATAGTTTTTTCATGTTTTTCACCTCCTTTCTATAACTAATACAAACTAGATTAGGTTTTTCTTTCATTGAAGTTAAATAAATAAATTTGTTTTGTAAATAAAAGCTTCATGTCTCGTTTATTTACTCCAGCAAAACATTTTAACCTCGAAACAAATCTGATACAATTCACCTCCTTTAACATAAAAACATGAATGTAAATAGATTATTTTGAAGAAATAATTTATAAATTTTTAGTGATTTTAATCACTGCAAATTATACCCAAATCAGCTAAATATAAGTGACATGGAAAATGAATTATTATTTCATCAGACTAGTCCTCCTAAGATACGTATAATCGAAAATGGTCCTATACGGATGGAATGGAATGAGCCAGTTGAAGAAATTGGCTCTAATTGTATTATTTTTGATGCCCAAAAAGAATATCAGGAAAAATTACCTCAAACTAATTTTACTACAGAGTGGGCTTAAAATAATTCTAAAATAATTAAACAGAATTGGTAGACATTTGTGTTCTAGGTTGTTTTTATTATTTTAAATATAAAATTCAACTTATGACACTGGAATACAAAGATGTAATTAGAGAGTTTAAAGGATGGGATAGTAGGGAAATTAGCTTACCCGTGAATTATCGTATCTTAAATAATCAAATTGAAGCTACAGCTGCGGGAGGATTTTTAGACTCATCAGGAATAATGAATGCGGTAATCGATTTTAATGAAGCATTTTTAGGTGATATGACCGCACCAAGAAACGAAATTAAAACATCTGAAATTATCTATAATGACAGATTATCTAAAGCTGCAAGCGCAAGTATTGTCTTAGAATGGATTGACCCAAATGACTATCGTCATTTAGCTTTTACTGTTTCCGCAGGACGCTCAGATAGCGGTGAAAAATATTTATGTGCAAAATTTAATGAGACGCGCCACTACAAATCTAAAAAACATGAAGATGAACCACCCAAACTCGAATTAATCATAAGACATCTGGGTAAAGACTTTGACTTTAGGGCTCCGCTTGATAACGAACAAAAAACAGAATATATAAGCTGGTTAAAGCAAAAAATGTTAAATTATGAATTAGTTTGGGATGCTGATATTGACGATGGGGTAAATCTAGTCGGGTCATAAAAAGATTAATTATGAAAAATCTTAATTTTAAGCGTAAAAGGTTCTAACACCAGCTATGTCCCCCAGCAAATGCATGCCCTATGATATAAAAATAATTTTTAAATAAAGTGTTTTAGTTTTTGAAGAAGTGCTTGCTTGGATGGGAGAGTTGAAAAAGTAACACTATCTTGATGTTTTAGTTGGATTAATGCTTCTTTAATAAAGTGTATCTGACCGGATAAAAGCAGTGGAAGATTCTCAAAGGAAAAAAACCCATATTCAACTATTTCTTCACTTTTTTTAAATTCTCCCCCAATAAAAGTACCGATATAGCACATATCTAGCCTTCCGGTAGTTCTATCAGTTCTTACTTTAAGGGGCTTATCAACGCTAATGATAAATCCTGTTTCTTCTTTTATTTCACGCTCCAGTCCTTCTGTTGGATGTTCTTTGGCTTTTAAGTATCCTCCCGGTAAACTCCACCCATCATCCCGATAGGAATGTTTAACTATCAATATTTCATTTTTATCATTTAAAATAATTGCCGTTAAACCAATTAAAAATTCATCGTTTACAACACGCATGATACGAAGTTGAAGATTAGTTGGTAAATGCAGGGCCCGCCAGAGTTTGGCGAGGATTGTTTTCATAAGGATTTTCTATCTATTAGTGCCCCTTCTTCCTTTGTTTTTAGATGCTCATTTTCCAGTTCAAGTTGGTGGATACGTTTTGTTAAATCGTTAACTGTTTGTTTTGTTTCTTTTATTTTGACGTTTTTACCATGAATGGTTAATGATGAAGATATAGAATTAAATAGACTAATGAGAAAAGATAAAACTAATCCAATAAGCAAAGAGGTAAGCACTATTAAATACATAGGAATATCTGTAAAAGTATAGCTGGCAATTGTTATAGATCCATGTAATGTATTTTGAGTAGCAAAGAGTGCTGCCAGAATACCAACTACTACAAATGCAATAAGCGTAATCATATGTTTATATCTTAAACCATTTTTAGATAAAAATATAGTTACCCAGATTACAAAAACTTAGTGAATTGACTTAACATAAATAAAGGTTTAATAATAAATTATATGACTTTACTTGTGGAGACAGATTCTGCTAGAACACCTGCTCCTGTAGCCGAAAGATTAACCCTTTTACCACCACCTGAAACTACTACAATCATTTACGGCTTTGATAATCCCCTGACTAGACAAAGAGAGATTGCACTTACTGATGAACAAATTTTAGCTAGCTATAAAGCTCGTCATGAAGAAGCTAAAATTACTCCTTGTGAAATTGCGTCAGTCTATCAAGCAGTCCATATCTCCGGTCGCAGTGGAATCGTACTTAAAGAAGCCGAGATAGATAAATATGTTGAGCTTAGATTAGCGCCTGAAAATAGAAAAAGCGATCAAGAAACTATTGCTCAAATACTAGCGCTTAGTAAAGATCCAAAAGATCATAGGTCTGAAATTTTTAAAAGAGGCCTACCCCACATTTTTTTCCCACTAAGATAGATTAAATATAAAAATATAAAATTACAATTTCACCACACAACTTTAGCAGAATAAAGCTAACTAAAAAGAATAATTATATGTGGAATAAAAATAAATAATCCTATTACGAATGCAAAAATAGAAACCAACAAAACCATTCCCGCCCCTACATCTTTTGCAATTTTAGCATGCTCATTATGTTCATCAATTAATAAATTAACAACCTCTTCAATTGCGCTGTTTATCATTTCGGAGGAAATTACCAAAACAATTAAAAGGGAGACTGAGAAAATTTCATATTTTGTTAGTCCTAAAATAAGACCAAATATTAAAACTAATATTGCAATAATTATGTGGATTTTTATATTTTGATTTTCTTTGAACGAATAAGAAAGACCTTGCCAGGCGTAAATAAAAGATTTTTTTAACTTAGACGGACTAATCATATAATATATTTAAATATAACATAAACTATAAGTGTAATTAAAACTCCCATCGAACCCCCTATAACTGTTTGGCTTTTAGTATGATTATGTGTTTTTATTCTTGCCCAGGAAACCAACGGAACCAATAGAAAACTTAGTAAGTATATCGGACCAAATCCTAAACACAAAGCGGTTGAAAATGCTGACACAGTTGCAACATGAATACTGGCTTTTGTAATTCTATTTACCATTTCCATAGCAATTAAACCAAACAGTAAGCCAAAAACTGCAATAAATAAAACCTCCGGAGCTTTTAAAAAATAAAGAAATATTGAATAAAATATGGAAAGTCCGATGGAAAAAGCGAAAAGAAGCGGTCTTTGGCGCCTCTTAGAAACATCCAGATCGGAAAAAAATCCTTTTTCAATTCCTAACAAAAAAAATACAAAAAATATTAACAGAAAAATCCAGGAAAACATTGTCCAAAAAAATGCCGCCTGAAAACTTCCGGTTACTTTATAAACTAAAAGATAAGGAAGTACAGCCAAGATTAAAACCGGGCTTACAGCAGTTGATACAAATTTTGCAAAAAGTTTACTCACTATTTAAATTATTAACGAAAAAATCCTTTTTGTAAATCTGGTTTAATTCCAAAAGACCAATTCCCTGCTCTTTTCCTGATAAAAGGAAATATATTATTTTGAAAGGAACATTTTTTTCTTTTGAAAAATTTTTAAGGGCAGCTAAAAATTTTTCATCCTGCCAATCAGAATCTCCTAAATCATTAACTAAAAATTCCAGTAAAGATTTTGCAATTTCTTTTTCCTCATTTGTAAATACTCTTTCTTTATTTATATCAACTAATTTTTCAAAATCCCATAATACTCTCATTCTTGATGCGGCTGCTTTTATAATAATATTTGAACTTGAACTATCCAAGAGTTTTGTAACCTCATTATTTTTTGGATAAAAATCCTTAAGTCTATTTTCCAAATCCTTACTTTCTAAACTCCTTATCCAAACACTATTTAACCACTCTAATTTTTTTACATCAAATATTGAATTTGCAGTATTTACATCTTCAATCTTAAAAAGAGAAATCATTTCTTCCAAACTCATTTGCTCTTTGTCGCCACCTGGGTTCCAGCCTAAAAGCGCTAAAAAATTCAACAGTCCTTCTTTTATGTATCCATCGCTTCTGTAATCCAAAGCAGATTTTGCACCATGGCGTTTGGATAACTTAGATTTATCTGCTCCTAATATTATCGGAAGATGGGCAAAGAAAGGCGCTTCCCAACCAAAACACTCATATAAATATAAATGCTTAGGAGTTGATGTTGTCCATTCTTCTCCTCTTAAAACATGGGTTATTCCCATCAAGTGGTCATCAACTACGTTAGCTAAATGATAAGTTGGGAAACCATCAGATTTTAAAATTACAAATTCATCTACATCTTTTCCTAAAAAAGAAATTTTTTTATTACCAACTAAATCTACCCATTCTAACTTTTTATCCTCGGGCACTTTTACCCAAACAGCGCCATCTTTTTCAAAAGCAATTTTTTTATCAATTAGCAAATCAACATGTTCCTTATAAATTTTAAGTCTTTCCGACTGATGAACAATCTCCCCGCTATACTCTAAAGTTAACCAATTTAAGGTTTCTAATATTTCTTCCTCTGCTCCCTGAACAAATCTTTTTTGATCAGTGTCTTCGATTCTTAAAATAAATTCACCTTTTTGTGACTTTGCAAATAAATAATTAAAAAAAGCAGTTCTAACACTACCAATATGAAGTGAGCCGGTTGGACTTGGAGCAAATCTGACTTTTACTTTTTTCAAAGATTCCATAAGTAGCTTGATTGTAGCGTAAAGTTTTCTTATACTCAATATATGTTCACTTTAAGCGATGCCAGTACGGATACTAAAAAGATTTTTGTGATATTAGCTGCGATAATTGGAGGGTTAATACTTCTTCTGGTATTTATAAACCTAGCTTTAATTATAAAAAACGCGATTTTCCCTTCACCCGCGGCAAAACCGGCAGTAGCTTTTGGTAAATTACAACCACAAAATTTTCCAGGCAATGTAACTACTACAGTTTTGTCTTACACTATAAATACGCTGTCTGGCAGCTTACCTTCTTTTCCAAGCCAAGCAAATGTTTATAGAATAGAGCAGCTTAAGCCCAATCTTTTAGCAATTAATAACTTTCAAGATAAAATAACTCGGGTAGATTTTGCTTCCGGATATACTGCCATATCCGATAAAATTTTTGAATGGAAAAGTAATACATATTCCGGAGGATTCCAGAAGATAATCAGAACAAATATTGTTGACGGTAGTTTTACGATTACTTCCCCATATACTTTAGATAAAGATATTCTTGCAGGCAAAAATCTTCCTAATCAAACAGCTGCTATAGAACTTGCGCAGGCCATGCTTACAAGCATGGATATGCTCCCAACAGATATTGATATTTCAAAAAATAAAGCCGTCCTACTTTTTATTAATGGTGGGTCTCTTTCCCCGGCTTCAAGTATGTCTAACACTCAAGTTATTGAGGTTAATTTTTTTCAAAAGGACGTCAATAATCTTCCGATTTTTTATGAAAAACCTAATAGTTCAAATATAAGAATGCTGGTTACCGGAGGAATGGGTCAGGGACAAATTGTTTCAGCAAATTATATTCACCAAGCCGTTTCCGAAGAAGCTTCTACCTACCCATTGAAAACAACTGCTCAAGCCTTTGAAGAACTAAAACAAGGAAAAGCTTATATTGCTACTTATCTGGGAGGTTTACAAAACATAAATATTACAAACGTTACTTTAGGATATTATATTGGCAGCCAACCTCAAGATTTCTTAATACCAATATTTGTTTTTGCAGGAGATAATGGATTTAGTGCGTATGTTCCTGCTGTTACGGATGAATGGATAAATAAGTAAGATTGTTAGAAACTAAGTCTATCAATCTTGCCGTATCCAAAAATCTATCTTCACTCCCCATTACAACAATAATTATTGTTTTATCTTTTTCTTTTTTTGACGTTACCAAAACCTGCCCGGCTTCCTGAGTATAGCCTGTTTTTATTCCATTTACTCCATTAATTCCCAAGAGTTTATTTAAATTATTCAAATCATATGAATTACCGTATAAATCATAAATAATTTTTTCTTTGGTTGAAACTATTTTTGAAAAAATCTCGTTTTTAACCGCAAAAGAGGCCAGTCTTGCCAAATCAAATGGGGTTGTAAAGTCACCTGCATCGAGAAGTCCCGCAGTATCTAAATAATGAGTGTTGTATAAAAACATATTTTTTGCCTTTTCATTCATTTTATTAACAAATTCTTTTTCGCCTCCCGGATAATTTTGAGAAATAGTTAAGGCTGCATCGTTAGCTGATGGCAAAAGCATTGCGTATAAATAATTTTCAAACGTCATTTGCTGCCCCTGCCTAAGTCCCAAAACTGAACCCTCATCGGTTGCCTGTTTTACAGTTAAAATATCATCTTGCTTAAAATAATCCAAAGCGGTTAAAGCTGTCATTATTTTCGTAGTTGAGGCTGTTGAGAATCTTAGATCGGAATTTTTAGAATATAAAACTACTTTTGAATCAGCGTCCATTATAATTGCGCCTTTTGCCGAAATCTGCGGGATAAATTCTGTTTTTATAACCGGGATCAATGTTTGGCTGGAAATTTTAAAATTTATAGGATTAATTGAATAATTTTTTATCAAAAAATTAAGAAAAATATTTAAAACTAATAGACAAATGAGTACCGCAAAAAGCAGTAATGGTAACAGTAAGAGAGCTTGGGAGACTATCTTCTTATTCTTAAATAATTTCATTGAAAGTGCTATTTTTGTGCTTTGATACTCAATTCCCGAAGCTGTTTTTCAGAAATTGGTGACGGGGAATCCATCATTAAGTCCCTTCCTTCTCCTGTTTTTGCAAAAGCTATTACTTCTCTAATTGAATCCTGATTCCTAAGTAAAGCAACCAGCCTATCCAATCCCCAGGCAATTCCCCCATGAGGAGGAGCACCAAATGACAAAGCCCTAAGCATATGACCAAAATTTTCTTCTATTTGTTCTTTTTCATATCCCATTATTTCAAAAACTTTCCTTAAAGCTTCTTCTTTATGATTTCTAATACTTCCCCCGCCGATCTCAAAACCATTAAGCACAATGTCATATTGCGTGGTTAAGATACTTTCGATATTTTTACCAGCTAAAAGATCATCCATAAATTCGGGTTTTGGAGAAGAAAATGGGTTATGGGTAAAGGTCCAACCACCTGTTTCTGTTTTTTCAAAAAAAGGAAAATCTATTACCCAGCGAAAAGCCAATAGGTTTGGATCAGCTTTATCTTTTCTTAAATCAGGCCTATCTGAGCCATATTTTTCCACTGCTTCTTTATATGTTAATCTTGGAAAAGGAACTTCCTGAATTTTCTTATCGGGCATCAAAGTTTTTACTAAATGCAAAAGAAGACTTTCATTAACTGCCATAACATCTTCTCTTTCTACAAAACTCATCTCAAGATCCAATTGCGTAAATTCAGGCTGTCTATCCGACCTGGTATCTTCGTCTCTAAAACATCTGGCAATTTGAAAATATTTTTCAACCCCTGCAACCATTAAAAGCTGCTTGTACTGTTGGGGAGACTGAGGAAGAGCATAAAACTTACCTTTTTCAAGCCTTGACGGAACCACATAATCCCTTGCTCCCTCGGGCGTAGATTTAGTTAAAACAGGCGTTTCTACCTCGATAAAATCTTCCTTGTCTAAAAAATCTCTGATTTCTTTGATAATCTTATGTCTTATCCTGATATTTTGCTGCATTCTTGGTCTTCGAAGATCCAAATACCGGTATTTTAGCCTTAAATCCTCACCAATTTCTAAACCATCAGATGTAGTGTCAAAAGGCGGAGTTTGGGAAGCATTTAAGACATTTATCGAGGCTGCTTCAACTTCAACTGTTCCACTTGGCAAATCCTTATTTATAGTACCCTCTGGCCTCTTGTTTACGCTCCCAATCACCTCAATAACAAATTCCGGTCTTATCTCTTGTGCAATCTTGTAAGCCTCTTCTGAGACTCTTGAATTAACTATAACCTGAACCAATCCATCTTTGTCCCGAAGGTCAAAAAATATCAGCTTACCATGATCACGTCTGATATTAACCCAGCCTTGAAGCTTTACCTGTTTACCTTCATGCTCACTTACTTTTGAGGATAAAATCCTTGTTAATTCTTGTGACATAGCCTCATTATGATACACGAGAATTATCCACTTGACAAGGAGTTTTGATAGTACTATAATTATTTGGTCTTATAGTATTATTATGCAATTATTATTAAGTTTATTTACTAAAATTTAACTTCCTATCTAGGCGAGACCTACCCTCTCACCCGGATATATTGGAAGTTTTTTTGCGGCCAAAAAATATGACAAACACAGAAAGAGGAGCGATAGAACAAAGAATAATCGAAAGAGGAACGCCGGCCAACCTGGCTAGATTCAGAGAGATGCATTCGCAAGACGAGGGTGAGCCACTCTCAGTACTAAGTGAACATGATCTTTCAACGTACGAACAGAGCCTTCAAACGCTTAAAGTTGATGAAACTTCGGCGAGTTATCAAGCAGCAAGAGTCCGACTAAGTTGCTCTCAAGATGCAGCTGCAGCAGGAAGAATCAAAAGTATTTTAAGAGCTTTCACTGGAATTGTAAATTTACAAAGAGAAGCAGCAATAATTCCCATAGAAACCCAAGAAAATGTAGTTTATAAAGAAAAAGGAAACTAATTTTTTCTTAAATCTTTGATTTTAAGCTGCAAAAGCTTATTCCCATTCCAAATATTTTCATCCAAAGAATAAATAGCATCAACGCTATCCCCTATCTTAAAACTATTATCTTTTCCCCCACCAAAATATATTCCTTCAATCGTTAATCGTAAATCTTCAATCTTAAATCTAATTTTTAAATGTTTTCCATCATTTCCAACTAATTTGAGATGCTCAACAATAAGATTTTTAGTAAGAAAGGTCGGCTCCGGATTTGCCATTCCAAAAGGAGCAAGTTGTTGAATGTGCGAATAGGCCGCAGTAGTAATTAAATTTTGGGAAAGTTCTAAATCTATTCTTAACACTCTTTGTAAAAACTCCTTTTTTAAAAGTTTTTCAACTGATTTAAAAAGTTTTTTTTCTAAAGCTTCTAAATTTTTAGTTTCCACCGTAAAACCGGCCGCCATCGGATGACCACCTACATCGACCAATAATTCTCCTGCTTCTCTTAAAAATTCAACAATATTAAATCCCTTAATTGACCGAGCAGACGCCTTGCTGTACCTTTGACCCTTAGAAATTACAATTGTTGGCAGATAATATTCTTCAACCAGTCTCCCCGCAATTAAACCGACAATTCCCTCTTTATAACTTTTGTCGGCAATAAAAATAAGATTTTTTAATTCTTTTTTCAAAACCTGTTTTTTGGCATGCTCCAGCGAACTGACTGTCAATTGCTGTCTTTCTAAATTTGTATTTGCCAAAACTGTTGCTAAGTGTAAAGCTCTTTTTTCATCGGTTGTACAAATCAGTCTTAAAGATTCCATTGCGTTTTCCAGTCTTCCCATGGCATTAAGACGGGGAGAGATGATATGTCCAATTTCATAAACTCCGATCTCTCCAAGTCTGATTCCGGTTTTTCGAAAAAGTGCCAAAAGGCCCGGTCTTTTAGTCTTATTAAGTCTTTCAAGACCGTTAAATACCAAAACTCTGTTAGCTTCTTTTAAGGGAACTAAATCGGCAATTGTTGCCAAAGTTACTAATTCTAAATGAGTATCTTCTTTTTCAATTTTCTCTTTTTTAATTTCTTTTGATAAAAGGTATGCCACTCCCGCGCCGCAAAGCAGAGTTGTATGAATTATAGAAAAGGCATTAGGTAATTTTTTTGATGGAACATGATGGTCGGTAATGATTATATCTATACCTTTCTTGTTTGCGTATTCAACGGCATCCCAAGCTACAATTCCATTATCTACCGTAATTATTAAATCTACTTTTTGTTTTTTTAAAAGATTATCAATTCCCGCTGTTGAAAGACCATAGCCTTCTTCAAATCTACTGGGAATAAAAGGTAAAACATTAGCTTTAAGATTATTTAAAGTTTCCCATAAAATTGCACTAGCGCATACACCGTCAACGTCATAATCTCCAAAAATTACAATATGTTCTTTATTTACCATGGCTTTATTTATTCTTAAAAGTGCTTTTTTAAGATTTACTTGATTTATTTTTACCAAGGCTGGTGAAATAGTTGAAAGCTTTGGATTTAAAAAAGCTTGTATTTCCTTTTTAGTTACTACTTCTCTATTTTTAAGTAAAGCGTTGACTAATTCTTTCTCCGAGGTTATTTTTTTAGTATTTTC
>JBBRCK010000011.1:0-23348 GCA_038205015.1 Candidatus Levyibacteriota bacterium
GTTGCTAAAAGCCTTAAAATATGGTTAACTGATTATAGGAGGTGATATCTAAGTTAATGGAGGAAAAAGAAGAAAAAAATACAAAAGAACCTTTAATCCACGATTTTAATAAAGAAAATCTAAAAAGCGCATTTACCCCTAAAGTGATTGCTTTATTTTTAGTTGTAGTTATTATGGGAGTTTTATCGGGATTTATAATTTCCGGAAAAACATCCAATCCGTTAAGTTCATCTAAGTCAGGTGGAGTTTTTAATAATTCATCATCCACGTCAAAAGGAACTATTATTGGGTCAGACGACACGAAAACGTTTAAAGATATAGTAGAGGGTGTTGTAAAAGAAGGTGGAGTAGATGGAGAAGGAGCTTTTCACTTAGAGCGGCCGGGCGGAGTAAGTCAAAACGTTTATTTAACATCATCAACCGTTGATTTGTCTAAATTTATTGATAAAAAAATAAAAGTCTGGGGACAAACTCAAAAAGCACAAACTGCAGGATGGCTAATGGATGTTGGAAGAATTGAGGTTTTGTAATGATAAAGCTGGAAAACGTCTCAAAAAAATTTGGAACCGGAGCTTTTGGCGTCTCTGATGTTTCTTTTTCGATTGAAAAAGGAGAATTTGTATTTCTAGTCGGATCTACCGGTTCGGGGAAAACTACACTTTTAAGGCTCTTAATTAGAGATATTTTGCCAACAGAAGGAAATATCATGGTTAATGATTGGGACGTGGTAAAACTTCCCAAAGACAAATTATCTAAATTAAGAAAACATGTTGGATTTGTTTTTCAGGATTTAAAATTATTAATGGATAGGACGGTTTTAGAAAACGTTGTTTTACCGCTGGAAGTTTCAGGATCTAATCAGCAAGAGGCCGTATTAATCGTAGATGATATTCTAAAGCAGGTTGGTCTAATGGAGCATAAAGAAAAATTTCCTGCCCAGTTATCAGGTGGAGAATTACAAAGAGTAGCAATAGCAAGGTCTTTGGTGTTATCTCCGGAAATTCTTTTGGCAGATGAGCCTACCGGAAATTTAGATCAGGCAACTTCATGGGAAATCGTAAAAATATTATCTGATATAAATAAGAAAGGTACGACTATAATTATGGCAACACATAATATGGATATTATTAAAAGTTTAAAGAAAAGGATTTTACACATAGAAAAGGGTAAAATATTAAAAGACGAGAAAAAACCTTTATCTGCTCAGGAAGAGAAAGATGAAGAAAAAAAAGAGTCTCATAAGCATAAAGAAAATAAGGAATCTGAAGAAATCCAAGAAAAGGAGAAGAAGTGAAATATTTTAATACAGCATGGAAAAACATAAGAAGGTCGCCTTACCAGGCGCTTGCGGCGATTTTAATAATGACATTGACTTTCTTGGCGGTTTCTTTTTTTGCATTCCTTTTATTCGGCTCTTCGGAAATTATTAATTATTTTGAATCAAAACCCCAGGTCACTGCATTTTTTAGAAATGAAGCAAAACAGGATGAAATAAACGCTTTGGAGAACCAACTTTCTTCAACAGGAAAAACCTCTTCGATTAAATTTGTTTCAAAGCAGGATGCCTTAAAAATCTATAAAGAACAAAATAAAAACGATCCACTGTTATTGGATTTAGTAACGGCAGATGTTTTACCATCTTCTTTTGAAATCTCTACACAGAAAATAGAAGATTTGAGTGTAATTTCGGATATGTTAAAGAAGTCTTCTTTGGTCTCAGATGTAATTTATCAAAAAGATGTGGTATCGGCCCTAACTGCATGGACCGGTGCGATAAGAAAAATTGGTATTGGATTGGTAGCACTTTTATCGTTAGTATCGATATTTATTATGGCCACAATAATTGGAATAAAGATTTCGCGCAAGAAAGAAGATATAGAGATAATGAGGTTAATTGGTGCAACTAATTGGTATATTAGGTGGCCTTTTCTTTTTGAAGGAGTGCTCTACGGGTTAGTTGGGGCATTTGTCGGATGGTTAATTGCGACCGTAACACTTCTTTATTTTACGCCATTTTTGGAGTCTTTCTTAAAAGGAATTCCTGTTTTGCCGGCTGCTCCCGCATCGCTTCTGCTTCTTTTGGGAATTGAAGTATTATTTGCAATTTTCTTAGGAGTTTTATCCAGTTTTCTTGCAGTATTTAGGTACTTAAAATAAAAATATGCCTTATGATTTTAAAAAGTTTAAAGAAAGTATTTCTTTTAACAGCCATTTTATTTTTGCTGTTTTTAAAATTTAATTCTTTTTCTTTTTCTCAAACTGATACCCCTACTCCAACGCCGGACAATTCCCAAGCCACGCAAGATTTGCAAAATAAAATAAACGATTTAAAAAGTAAAATCGCAGATGCGCAAAGTCAGGAGAGGACTTTAACTTCTCAAATTTCTATTATGGATAGTCAAATTAAGCTTACCGAATATAGAATTCAAGCAACTCAAGAGCAAATTACAAATTTAACTTTAGATATTGATTCAGCTACAAAAAGAATTGTTTCTCTGCAAAAAGCTTTGGATAACTCAATAAATGTTTTACTCAACAGAATTGTTGCAACTTATGAAGTAGGTACAATCCAGCCTTTACAAATTTTATTAACTTCGGGAAATGCTTCTGATTTTTTTACAAGGCTTAATTATTTAAAACTGGCTCAAGCTCATGATAGGAAGTTGATTTATGATACGCAGCAAGCGAAAACGGATTATGCAAATCAAAAACAAATATTCGAGACTGAAAAAAAGCAGGTAGAGCTTTTAGGAAAACAACTTCAAGATTATACAGACCAACTTGATAAGCAAAAACAGGAGAAGCAGGCGTTGTTTGCTCAAACACAGGGAAGTGAGGCAAATTATCAAAAAATTTTAGCTCAAACACAAGCGCAGTTGGCAAGCTTCTCAAGCTTTGTAACCAGCCAGGGAGGCGCATCAGCTCTTAGCAATCAAACAGTTTGTGATGATTGGGGTTGTTATTATAATCAAAGAGATTCGCAGTGGGGAGGAAATTCTTTAAATGGAACTCAGTATTCTTTGGCTAGCGATGGTTGTTTGGTAACTTCGATGGCGATGATTTATTCCCATTACGGACATAAAGATGTTACTCCTCAATCTATTAATTCAAATTCATCCAATTTTGGAGGAATTCCGGCAGCGTTACTTAAATATTCAATAACCGCAAATGGAGTATCATCGCAAAGAATCGGCGCAGAAATTGATTCAACATTATCAGGAGGAAATCCGGTTGTTGTTGGAATTTCATATGATGGGGGAAGTTTACCCGACCATTTTATTGTGCTTTTAAGTGGTTCCGGTGGAAGCTACATGATGAATGATCCATTTACTCCTAATGGGCATAATATTTCTTTTAGAGGAAGATACCCGAATGTTAGAATCGTAGAAATTGATAAGGTTTCATTCTAAAGTATTTATCATTAAATGGTTAAAGAAGAAAAATATATTACCGAGAATAGAAATGAAACAGTTTTGCTGGCAGAAAAATTCTCAAAAAATCTTAAGCTTGGCGACAGGCTATTTTTTTACGGAAATTTAGGCAGCGGGAAGACAACTTTTATTCAAGGATTGGCAAAGGGATTGGGAATTAAAAGAAGAATCATTTCTCCGACCTTTATTATTGTCAGGCATTATGCTTTAGAAGCAGGCAATTTTTACCACATTGATTTATATAGAACTCAAGATAAGTTAGATATTTTAAGTCTTGGAATAGATGAAATTCTTGATGATAAAGAAAACATAATTTCAGTTGAGTGGTCTGAAAAAATAACAGATTCTTTGCCCGAAAAAAGAATAGAAATTCATTGTAAATATCTTCTGGAAAACAAAAGAGAAATTATTATTAGACAATATGAACAAAATTGATAAGGCAGTTGAAGTTTTAAATAACGGAGGAATTATAATTTTTCCAACCGATACGGCATTTGGAATTGGCTGCAGAATTGATAATCAAAGTGCAGTAAAAAAGCTTTTTGAAATTAGGAAAAGACCAAATACTCAGGCTGCTCCGGTACTTGTCTCAAATTTAGAAATGGTAAAAAGATACGTTTCTCAAATTCCAGAAAATGTAAAAGAGAAACTTATCAAGCCGTATTGGCCGGGAGCACTGACAATTGTTTTGCCTTGCGAAAATGAAGCAGTAGATGCCCTGGTAAGAGGTGGAACAAATACGATTGGCATAAGAATGCCGGGTAATAAGCAAATACTGGAAATCATTGAAAAAGTAGGTGTGCCAATACTTGGTCCTTCAGCAAACTTTCATGGACAGCTTACTCCTTATGAGTTTAAGGATTTGGATAGAAATTTAGTAAGTTTAGTAGACTATGTTTTAGATGGAGAGTGCAGTGTAAAAAAACCCTCGACAGTAGTTGATTGTACTGTTTCTCCATGGAATATTTTGCGAAAAGGCGCAATAGAGATTAAGATATAGATATGGCTAAAATTATAAGAATAGATACCTCAGATAATAAACAAATAATCATTCAGCTTGTTATTGACGGGAAAATAATCGAAAGCTTTTTAAAGTCAACTTTATTAAAATCAGATGCCTGCCTGCCGCTTATAAATGACCTTTTAAATAAAAACAAAGTGGATATTTTAGAAGTTGATGAAATTGAAGTTAATCAAGGTCCCGGTTCTTTTACCGGCTTAAGAGTTGGGGCATCAATTGCTAATGCTTTAGGTTATCTTCTTAAAATTCCTGTTAATAATAAGATGATTGGAGAATTAGTAAATCCGATATATAATAACTAAGGTTATATGAAAAATTTTCTGCACCATTTTTTCCTACCGCATATAAAGAACAATTACCGTCCCAAACTTTTACAACATAAAGTACTTTTTGTTTTAACTTTATTTTTCTTTTCTTCCGGTTTTCTGATGCATTATGTTAGAAATAATTATCCAGCTGTTTTGGGAACTTTCTCCGATATTTCCAATCAGCAATTATTGATATTAACTAATGAGAAAAGGCAGGAAAGTGGTCTGGGGCCGCTTTCTCTAAACCAAACGTTATCTCAGGCTGCTGCTAATAAGGCAACGGATATGTTTAGTAAAGATTATTGGGCTCATATCGCACCTGATGGAACAACGCCTTGGGTTTTTATTAAATCTTCAGGATATAACTATGTTTATGCGGGAGAAAATCTTGCTAGGGGTTATTCCAGCGCTCCGGATGTAGTAAGCGCTTGGATGGCAAGTTCTGAGCATAGAAAGAATATGCTCTCGTCAAACTACAGTGATGTTGGTTTTTCCGTATCTACCGGTAAGCTTAGTGGCGAAGACACAGTTTTGGTAGTTGAGATGCTGGGAAGTACTTATTTAGCTTCCGCACCCGTTGCTAAGGAAGAAAACAAGCCTGCCCAAGAAGTTGTAACAGCAGATAAACCAGTCGCAGCGCAAGAGAAGCTAGTGTTGTTGCCAACCTTGACCCCAACGCCTTTACCAACCCAGGCGCCACAGGTGAATACTTTAGGTGTTCAAAAGGATAATTCATTAAATAAACTTGCTACCATAAATAATGGTTCGGTTGGTAGTGTAAAGCCCTTAGTAAATGGTTTATCCTTATCACTTGTAACTGCAAGAGGAGTGGTTTCACTTATTATTTTCATATTAATTTTGGATATGGTAATAATTGAAAGGAAAAAGATTGTAAGATTTGTCGGACATAATCTAGATCACGTTTTCTTTTTTGCACTAATGTTTTTTATTCTGTTAATCTTAGCAAGAGGAGTAATAATTTAATGTATAAAAAATTTAAGAAACATCTGACCTATTATTTATCGTTAATATTAGTTTTATCTTTGGGATTTATTTTAATCTTCATTTCATCTCCTAATATAATAATGCAAAGTGCAATTCTTTTATTAACTGTATTTTTCTATGTTTTATGGGGAACTTTGCATCATCACTTAAATCATGAACTTACAGCAAAAATTATGATAGAATACGTTCTGATCGGGCTTTTAGGGACATCAATAATCTTTTTCTTTATTATGGGAGGATTAATATGAAGGGAATAATTTTAGCAGGAGGTAAAGCAACAAGATTAAGGCCGCTTACAAAAATAACTTCAAAGCAGCTACTTCCTGTTTATAACAAGCCAATGATTTACTACCCAATTCAAACTCTCGTTAAAGCTGGAGTAACGGATATATTAGTAATTGTTGCACCGGAGTATTCGGGACAATTCTTAAATTTACTCGGTTCGGGAAGTGAGCTTGGAGCTAATTTATCCTATGAAGTACAGGATGAGCCTCGTGGACTTGCGGACGCATTTATTGTCGGGGAAAAATTTATCGGAGATGATAATGTTGCAATGGTTTTGGGTGATAATATTTTTGAACACGATTTTAGTGAAAGTGTTTCCTCATTTAAATCTGGAGCAATAATATTTGCTAAAAAAGTACCTGATCCGGAAAGGTCGGGAGTAGTTGAATTTGACGAGAATTATAAAGTACTTTCAATTGTAGAAAAACCCCAGCACCCAAAAAGTGATTATGCTATCGTTGGATTTTATATTTATGATAATAAAGTTATCGAATATGCAAAGAGTTTAAAGCCTTCTGAAAGAGGAGAATTGGAGATAGTAGGTCTTCATAATAAATATCTCCAAGCAGGAGAGCTGGATGTAAAAATTATTGAAGGAATGTGGGAAGATGCCGGCACAATTGACAGTTTACTTCGTGTTAATAATCTTATTGCAAAAAAAGTAAAGCGGGGAGAGATAATATAAATGAAACTTTTAGTAACCGGCGGGGCAGGATTCATCGGTTCAAATTTTATTCTTTATTGGGTCAAAAAATACCCTCAGGATTTTATAGTTAATTTAGATAAACTTACATACGCCGGAAATTTAGAAAACCTTCAAACTATTAAAGATAATAAAAATTATAAATTCATCCACGGAGATATTTGTGATAAAGAAGTAGTGGCTAAGGCAATTGAAGGGGTAGATGCCGTTGTTCATTTTGCTGCAGAATCACATGTTGATAGAAGCATAATGAATTCTGAAGATTTTATAAAAACAAATGTACTTGGTACACACGTTTTATTAGAGGCAGCATTAAAGAATAATATTAAAAAATTTCATTACGTTTCAACAGATGAAGTATATGGAAGCCTTAATCTAGATGAAAAGAACATATTTAATGAACGAACAAATTATAATCCCAGAAGTCCATATTCAGCAAGTAAAGCCGGTTCAGACCATTTAGTAAGGGCATATTTTTTCACTCATGGTTTGCCGATTACTATTTCTAACTGCTCAAATAATTTTGGTCCCTATCAATTCCCCGAAAAACTTATTCCGGTTGCCATAACCAATCTTTTAGAAAACAAAAAAGTTCCGGTGTATGGAGACGGACTTTATGTTAGAGACTGGTTGTATGTTGAGGATCATTGCAGGGCAATTGATTTAATTTTAAGTAAAGGGAAAGTTGGAGAAACATATTGCGTTGGAGGCTTAACGGAAGATGTTAATAATATGGAAATCATAAAAAAAATAATTAAACTTGTCGGAAAAGATGAGAGCTTTATTGAATTTGTAAAAGATAGACCCGGTCATGACAGGAGATATGCTCTAGATTGGACAAAAATAAAAAATGAACTTGGCTGGGAGCCTCTAAACAGTTTCGACGAATGGCTTGAAAAGACTGTTAATTGGTATAAAGAAAATCAGGATTGGTGGAAAAGAATAAAAAGCGGCGAATATTTAGAATATTATAAAAAACAATATGGAAATTTATGAAAATTTTAGGAACAGGTTTAACGGGCTTAGTCGGTTCTAGATTAGTAGAGTTATTAGATAGCGCTTATGAATTTGAATTCATTAATTCACAGCACGGAGTAAATCTTTTAGACCGTCAGGCAGTTTTAGATACGATATCCTCATCAGAAGCCAGAGTCGTGCTTCATATGGCAGCAAAAACTAATGTAGATGGTTGCGAGCTAGATATGCAGGATGACAAAAATGCTATTCAATCCAACGATTTTACCAAAGCTATTAGCAAACAATCTGCCTGGGCCGTAAATGTCTTAGGTACTCAAAATATTGTTGATGCCTGTAAGAAGTCAGGCAAAAAAATAGTTTATGTATCTACCGATTTTGTTTTTAGCGGACAAAAGAAATCATATTGCGAAGACGATAAACCAGAGCCTATTAATTGGTATGCAAAAACAAAATATGAAGGAGAGAAAGTAGTTCAAAATTCAGGCCTGGATTTTATTATTGCAAGACCGGCATATCCTTATAGAGCTTTTTTTCAGCGTGGAGATGTCGTAAGAAGCTTAATTTCAAAATTAGAAAAAAACGAAGAGATAAATATGATAACGGATCATATTATGAAGCCTACTTTTATAGATGATTTGGTAAATGCTTTAGATATTCTTATTAAAACAGAACAGGTTGGAATATTTCATGTTACAGGTAGTCAGTCTGTAACGCCATACCAGTTGGCGATAAAAATTGCAAAAGAATTTGGATTTAACCAATCATTAGTTAGAAAAACAACCAGAAGTGAGTATTTTCAGGGCAAAGCTCCCAGGCCCTTTTGTCTTAACCTTAAAAATGATAAAATAGGAAAACTGGGCATAGAAATGTCCACCGTTGATAAGGGTTTGATTGAAATAAAAAATCAACTGGCTAAAATTAAAATATGACAATTACATTTGTAGGACATGGATATGTAGGATTAGTAACGGCAGCTGTTTTTGCGGATTTTGGCAATACAGTTTATGTGATTGGGCACACGGAAAAAAAGATTGAAGATTTAAAACGTGGAATAGTCCCAATTTATGAACCGGGACTTGAAGAGTTAGTCAGGAAAAATATAAAGGCGAAAAGACTTATTTTTACTCTTGATTTTACACCCGCAATTCCTAAATCAGATATTGTTTTTATTGCAGTTGGTACGCCAACTACTAAAACAGGAGACGCCGACCTTTCTACCGTATTGGCGGTTGCAGAAAAAATAGGACAAAATTTAGAGAACTATACTGTAGTTGCAACAAAAAGCACGGTTCCTGCCGGTACAAATAAAAAAGTCAAAAGAATCTTAGAAGATTCAAAGCCACAGGGAACAGAGGTAGATTATGCCTCAGTTCCTGAATTTTTGAGGGAGGGGACAGCTATTTCTGATACCACAAATCCGGATAGAATAGTTCTTGGAACAGAAAGCAAAAGAGCGCAAGATAAGTTAATTGAACTTCATAAACCGATTGATGCGCCTTTAGTTTTAACTAATTTTGAAACGGCTGAGCTTATAAAATATGCCGCTAATGCCTTTTTGGCTCTTAAAATTTCTTATGCTAATGCAATTGCTAAGCTTTCGGAAGCACTTGGAGCAGATGCCTTAAAAGTATTGGAAGGAATCGGCAAAGATAAAAGAATCGGCAATCAGTTTCTTTCTCCGGGTCCAGGTTATGGAGGAAGTTGTTTTCCTAAAGACGTCAGGGCTTTAATTTCGATTGCAAAAGATAATGATTATCCTTTCTCACTGCTTGAAGAGGTTGAGAATATAAACCATCAATCAAGAAGGGATATTGTAAGAAAAGCCAGAAAAATGCTTGGAGAATTGAGGAATAAAAAAATTGGAATATTAGGATTGGCTTTTAAAGCAAACACGGATGATATGAGGGATGCGCCGGCGATTGATATTATTAATTTGCTGCAAAACGACGGTGCAAAAATTTCAGCCTTTGATCCAAAAGCAGTGGAGGTTGCTACGTTAATTTTTAAAGGTGTTAATTTTACAAAAGACGCTTATTCAGTTGCCGACGATGCGGATTTAGTGATTATTCTTACGGAATGGAATGAGTTTAAGGAATTAGACTTTTCAGATATTAAAAAAAGAATGAAAACCCCCAATATTATTGACGGAAGAAATTTATATGATTCTTTGGTAATGAAGGAAAAAGGATTTAACTATATCGGTATCGGAAGATAAAATGTCAAAAAAAATACTTATCACAGGCGCCTCCGGTTTTGCAGGAACCCATCTTATAAATTCCTTATCTAAGTCAGGAGAAAATGAGCTCTTTGGCACAATTTTTTCAGGTAAAAGTAAAGAAAACAGTAATAAAAACGTCAGCTTTTTAAAAGTAGATTTAAGAGAAGAAAAAGAAGTGACAGATCTTATTGAAAAGATTAAGCCTAATATTATTTATCATCTTGCCGCTTTTACTTCTCCGGCTGATAGTTTTACTTCTCCAAAAGAAACAGTTTTGAATAATATCTCTTCGCAAATTAATTTATTGGAAGCTATGAAGAAAAACAATTTATTAAATACAAAACTTTTAATTATTTCCTCAGCCGAAGCATACGGAACCGTAAAAAAAGAAGATTTACCAATCGATGAAGAAACTCCCTTTAATCCAACTAATCCATATGCTGTTTCAAAACTTACGCAGGATTTTTTAGGAAAGCAGTATTTTCTCTCATACGGCTTTAAGATTTTAATAGCCAGGCCGTTTAATCATATTGGTCCGGGACAATCATCCAATTTTGTAGTATCGGCTTTTGCAAAAAAAATAGTAGAAATTGAAAAAGGAAAAAGGGAACCATTAATTCCGGTTGGCAATTTGGATTCCAAAAGAGATTTTACCGATGTCAGAGATATTGTCAGGGCATATGAACTAATTGTAGATAAGGGAATTGACGGAGAAGCTTACAATATCGGAACCGGAAAATCTTATAAAATTTCTGAAATTCTAGATATGCTTTTGTCATTTTCTAAAGTTAAGGTAAGAATTGAAACAGATAAAGCACTTTTGAGGCCAATTGATAATCCGGATTTGATTTGCGATGCGAGTAAATTAAAAAACCTTACCGGATGGGAGCCGACAATAGAGATTGAAAAAACCCTGCAAGATACACTAGACTATTGGAGAGAGATAATTTAAAATTAAAATAATGAAAAAAGCTTTAATCACAGGTATTACCGGTCAAGACGCCTCATATTTGGCAGAATTTTTATTAAATAAAGGCTATAAAGTTTTTGGAACTACCAGACGAACCAGTACTGTTAATAACGAGAGAATAAAACACATTGAAGAGCAAATTGAAATTTTATCCGCTGATTTATTGGATCAAGGTTCATTAACCAGCGTTATTTCTAAAGCACAGCCTGATGAGGTTTATAATTTAGCAGCTCAATCTTTTGTTAAGACTTCGTGGGAGCAGCCGGTTTTAACCGGTGAATTTACCGCCTTAGGAGTAACAAGGGTGTTGGAGGCTATACGAACGGTTAATCCAAAGATAAAATTTTACCAGGCATCATCTTCAGAAATGTTTGGAAAAGTAATAGAAGTTCCTCAGAAAGAGACAACCAGATTTCATCCCAGAAGCCCATACGGAGTGGCTAAAGCTTATGGTCATTACATAACTTTAAATTATAGGGAGAGTTATGATATTTTTGCTTGCTCGGGAATATTATTTAATCATGAATCTCCTCGAAGAGGAATGGAGTTTGTTACGCGTAAAATTACCAACGCAGTCGCAAGAATTAGCTTGGGAACGCAAGATAAGCTTGAGCTTGGGAATTTAGATGCAAAAAGAGATTGGGGTTTTGCCGGTGATTATGTTGAGGCGATGTGGTTGATGCTTCAACAGGATGAGCCGGAAGACTTTGTTATTGCAACCGGAGAAGCACATAGTGTTAGAGAGTTCGTTGAATTAGCCTTTGCAACTGCAGGCGTAAAAGATTGGGAAAAATATATTGTTGCAAATAGCCCGGCGCATTTAAGACCGGCAGAGGTTGATCATTTAATCGGAGATTATGGAAAAGCTGAAAAAATGTTAGGCTGGAAACCAAAGACCAGCTTTAAAGAATTGGTAGAAATGATGGTAGCAGCTGATTTGGAGAGGGAAAAAAACAACAAATAAATTATGCAGACCGCACTAGTCGCAGGTGGAGCCGGATTTATAGGCAAACATCTTTGCGAAAGCCTTTTAAAAGATAACCTAAGAGTAATTTGTGTAGATAATTTTATAACCAGTGACAAGAAAAATATCGAATCGCTTCTTGTCAATCAAAATTTTGTTTTTATCGAACACGATGTAATTAAGCCCTTAGAAATTGAAGAAAATTTAGATTATATTTTTCATTTAGCATCACCAGCATCGCCGAATCATCACAGTAAGTTAAGTTATCATGCTCTTCCCCTAGAAACTTTGCTTGTTAATACAACGGGAACATTTCATCTTTTAGAACTAGCAGAAAAAAAGAATGCTAAGTTTTTATTTGCTTCAAGCTCTGAGGCTTATGGTGAACCACTTGAGCATCCGCAGAAAGAAGAGTATAGGGGTAATGTTTCAACAACTGGGCCGCGTTCAGTTTACGATGAAGCAAAAAGGTTTGGGGAAACAATAACTGCATATTTTGAAAGAAGTAGAGGAAGAGATATAAGGATTGCTAGAATATTCAATACTTATGGAATGGGAATGCTAATAGAAGATAAAAGGATGGTGGTAGATTTTATTAATCAAGCATTAGAAGATAAACCAATAACTGTTTTTGGTGATGGAAGTCAAACAAGATCTTTATGTTTTATTGATGATACGGTGCAAGGTTTAATAAAGTTAATGTTTACGCCTCAAGCAAAAGGAGAAATAGTTAATATTGGTTCACCAGATGAGCATACGGTTTTAGAATATGCTTCTTTAGTAAAGAAACTCATTAATTCTAAAAGCGAAGTAGTTTTTAGCGAAGATTTACCTCAGAATGATCCCAAACAAAGACAACCTGATATTTCTAAGGCTAAAAGCTTATTAGGTTGGGAGCCAAAAATTTCCTTAGAAGAGGGGCTTTTGAAAACAATAGAATATTTTAAGAGTTTGTGATTAAATAGATACAGATGAAAGTTGTTGTTATTATTCCTACATATAATGAAAAAGGTAACGCCGAAAATTTAATTAATATTCTTGAAGAAGAAGTATTCCCCAAAATAAAAAACCACGATATGAATATCCTGGTTGCTGATGATAGATCACCAGATGGAACAGCGGATGAAATTCATAAATTAATGGAGAAATATAAGAACTTGGATATTAGTGTTGGAGACAAGCAGGGCTTAGGTGCCGCTTATATTCGGGCGATGAGTTACGCGATAGACAGTATGGGGGCAGAGGTAATGTTTGAAATAGATGCGGATTTGCAGCATGATCCCCTGAAGATTCCCCAGTTTTTAGAAAAAATTGATCAAGGATACGATATGGTTATCGGCACGCGTTATAGCGCGGGTGGCTCTATTCCTCAAGCATGGCCGATTCAAAGGAAGATGTTTTCTATCTTAGGAAATATCTTAGTTAGGATTATACTTCTTAAGTTTTCAATTCATGACTGGACGGGTGGATTTAGGGCAATCAGAAAAGAAGTATTTATTAAAGAAAAGTCGGAATTGACTAATTTTAAGGGCTATACTTTTCAAGTTTCATTTTTAAATAAAGCAGCTAGAGACGGATTTAAAATAGCAGAAGTTCCTTTTCATTTTGGAGAAAGGCATATCGGAAGTTCAAAAATTGCGCCGATGGCATATATTGCAGACTTATTAAAGTACGTTATAACGGCCAGTATTAAAGAAAAAATATTTGGTTCATTTGGGAAGTTTTTGGTAGTCGGAGGAACCGGGTTTGCTCTTCAAGCGATTATTCTCAGGATTTTAGTTGGATCATTCAAATTTGATCCAACAATTGCTAATTTGGCAGGAGCTTTAGTTGCTATTTTCTCAAATTTTAATTTGAATAATTTTTGGACGTTTAAAGCAGATAAGGTAAAGGGCATAGGGCAGTATCTATGGAAAATATCAAATTTTTATGCCACATCGGCAATTGGAGTAATATTTATTCAGACAGGAATAATCTTTTTGGGAGATACATTGTTTGGTAAACAATATTATTTTCTCTATTTTGTTTTCGGAACAGGTATTCTTTTAATTTACAATTTTACAATTTATAGGTTGGTCATCTGGCGAAAAAAACCTCAAAAATGATAAAGATTTTGGTATCGAAGTTGAAAAGTCAAAATTTTTTATTGGCTTTAATACTCATTATAGCTGCCTTTTTAAGATTATATCGAATTGCCGATTATATGACCTTTTTAGGTGATGAAGGCAGAGATGTTTTAGTTGTTTATAATATTTTGCATGGTCATCTGACTCTTTTAGGTCCGACATCGTCGGTGGGAGGATTTTTCTTGGGACCGATTTACTATTATTTTATGGTTCCGTTTCTCCTGCTTTTCAATTATAACCCGGTTGGCCCGGCGGTAATGATTGCTCTTTTTGGAATCTTAACGGTATGGCTTTTATATAAATTTACAAGTGAATTTTTTAACAGAAAAGTTGCTTTAATTTCAGCGCTTTTATATTCAATTTCTCCGGTTGTCATTTCTTATTCACGTTCCTCATGGAATCCTAATCCGTTTCCGTTTTTCTCTCTTTTAACACTGTTTATTTTATATAAGGCGAAATTAAACAATAAAATGAAGTACTTATTCTTGGTAGGAATTCTATTTGGAATATGTATGCAGTTACATTATCTGGCAATATTTTTAGGAGTAATTATCCTTCTCTATGTTTTGTTAATTAATTTATTTAATAACAGTAAGCAGATACTTAAGTCATTTGTAAAAACATCAAAAGATTATGTCTATATATTTGTAGGATTTATTATCGGTTGGTCACCATTCTTGGCTTTTGAAATTCGCCATGGCTTTATGGACTTTAAAAATATTTATGAATTTGTGCTTCATTCGGGAAATACAGGGACAGGGGGAAATTTTTTTCAGACTATTTCAGACGTATTTTTTAAACTTTTTGCAAGATTAGTCTTTGCTTTTCCGCAAGCTAATCAGCTTCATCTATTCGATTCTTCAATTTTAAATTTATGGACTATATCAGTTCTTATTTTTGCGGTTTTAAGCGTAGCAGTTTTATTAAAATACTTTTTCAATTCATTAAGGAAAAAAGATCAGAGTTTAAATAAATATTTACTTATATTTTTATGGGGTTTCTTAGGAGTTTTGCTTTTTGGTTTTTATAAAAAATCTATTTATGATTATTATTTTAGTTTTATGTTTCCTTTACCCTTTATCTTAATTGGGGCGTTAATTAATGAAGCTTACAGGATAAAGGGAAAATTATTTTTAGGAAAAATTTTAGCGGTTGCGGTTTTTATAATTCTTTTCGTAATTAACATTCAAGGCTTGCCGTTTAGGTATGAACCAAATAGGCAATTGAACCAAATGAGAACAATTGCCGAATTTGTAATGACAAAAACAGACGTAAAGCCTTTTAATTTTGCTCTAATTTCTACCGGGAACTCAGATCATGCCTATCGATACTTTTTTACAGTTTGGAACCATCCGCCTGTAACAATTAAAAATAACGTATTAGATCCTATGCGAAAAACAGTTACCGAGCAGTTGTTTGTCGTTTGCGAAAGTCCGATTCCTTGCCAGCCGTTAGGAAATTCGCTTTGGGAAATTGCTGGTTTTGGACGCGCCGAAATCGCAGGACACTGGAATATTTCGGTGGTAGAAGTTTATAAATTAGTCCACTATAAAGAGAAGTAACTTATTAATTTAAATATAAAAAAACCCCGATCCATTGGATGGGGTTTTTTTATTATCTCTTGAAGGATAATATTCCTTCGAAGGATCTTCAAGATTAGTTTGATCCGATCTTGTACATTCCTGTACTACAGACTGGACATTTACCCTTAAGTGCTGGTTTACCATTTTTCATGGTTACTTTTTCAGCGCTTGGATCTTCTCTCTTTGCTCTACATTTTACACAATACATTTCCGCCATTAAAATCACCCCCTTTCATTAATAAATTAGACCTGGAATTTTAAACATATGTCGAGTTATTAGGAAATAAAGGACAAATTGAAAGCCTAAGATTGCACCCGTTAAAAGTCCTGTTTTTGATAAATCTTTGACTAAAAATGGGTACTTTTCTTTAGAATGGGGTGACTCTGTTTTTATTGTGTTGAGAGTAAGGTTTTTTGCTAAAGACTCGGTTTTGATTGTAAAGACGGGCTGATTAACAGAAGAGCTATGACCAAAGGTGTGTCTTAAATCGGCTAACTTTTTTTGTTCCTTAGTTTTTCTTTTCTTAGCCATGATAGAGGCTAGATTACACTATTGACACAGAGGCTGTCAAGAGGCTAATATTAGTAAATATTATGCCAAACAATTTCCTCCTTTTAGGTTTTGCAGTAATTTTTGTTTGGCTTTTAGGATTAACGCTTTTTTTTTGGAGAATTCTCGTCCACTATAATAAGCTAACAAAAGGAGTCAGCACAAAAAGTTTAAAAACAGTTTTAGAGGATTTAATCAAAGACGTAGATTTAACAAAAAAGGATATTGATAGTTTGAAAGACTTTACGTTAAAATTAGAACAGGATGGACAATTGCACATCCAAAAAGTCGGTCTTTTAAGGTTTAATCCTTTTAAGGATACCGGGGGAGACCAAAGTTTTATTTTATCTTTAATTGATGGTAGTGATTCGGGGGTAATAATTTCTGGACTTTACTCAAGATCAGGAACAAGATGGTACGCAAAGACAGTTAAAAACGGAAAGGGATTAGAACACGAATTATCTGAGGAAGAAAAAAAGGCCCTAAAAGAGGCAAAAAATTAATTTATGCAAAAAAACAAAATTATAGTTATATTTTTAGCAGTAGGACTTTATCTTATTTCATTTGGAGCATCTTATTTGCTTTTCGCAAATTCTACTCCGGCAGCCCAAAAAGTTCCGGTACCTGTTGCAACGGGGGCTGATGGTTTACTAGTGTTTGATAAGACTCTTCCCAAAACACAAGAGTGTCCTTTAAACGGAGTTTTATATTCAACTCAACAGAAAAAATGGTGGGATACACACAGGCCGCTTGGCGTGATGGTTGAAAATCATCAGGAAGCAAGACCTCAGTCCGGATTGTCCGGAGCAGACGTAGTTTACGAAGCCGTTGCAGAAGGTGGAATTACGAGATTTTTGGCGATGTTCTATTGTCAGGATGCGGGTCAGGTAGGCCCTGTAAGGTCTGCCAGAACCTATTATATTGACTTTGCGTCAGAATATGCGGATTATCCTTTATACGCTCATGTAGGAGGAGCTAATCAGCCCGGTCCTGCAGATGCAATATCTCAGCTTTCCGATTACAGTTGGACTGGCTATAACGATTTGAATCAGTTTTCAATTGGTTTTCCTACATTTTGGAGAGATTACGATAGATTGCCTAACGTTGCAACAGAACACACGATGTATTCATCAGTTAATAAGCTTTGGAACTTTGCTGCCAAAGACAGAGATTTAACAAATGTTGACAATAAGGGAAATGCTTGGGATATAAATTTTGTCCCATGGAAATTTGTAGATGATGCACCAATGGCGCAGAGACCAACCAGTCAATCGATGCATCTAGAATTTTGGACAGGTGACGCAAATTATTACGTAGACTGGACTTATGACTCTAAAACAAATCTTTATAAAAGAAAAAACGGTGGAGTGCCCCATTTAGATAAAAATACAGGTAAGCAGCTGGTGGCAAAAGATGTAGTAGTACTATATTTAGGACAAGATAGCGCTGATGATGGATATGAAAATAATGTCCATTTATTGTTCCAGACAAAAGGCACCGGCAAAGCGGTAGTATTTAAAGATGGTAAAAAAATAACTGCCACATGGACAAAAGCTAAGAGAACATCCAGAACAATAATCAAAGACGCAAGCGGAGCTGAGATTAAATTTGACAGAGGACTTATCTGGTTTGAAATACTCCCGTTAGATGGAGTTTTAACCGTAAAATAAGCACGAATTTACCACTTGCTTATTTCTTATTTAATATTGTATATTAGTCCTCAGATTAGGTTTAGAACAAATTATGTTTTCAGATTTAATAACATCAAAATCCAGAGTAAAATTATTGAACGTTTTCTTGGCAAACCCCAATGATATGTTTCATGTTAGGGAATTGGTTAGAAGAACTACGGATGAAATAAATGCCGTCAGAAGAGAACTGGCATTTTTAGAAAAAAAAGGAATCTTAACCAGAGAACCAAGAGCTAATAGAGTTTACTACTCATTTAATAAAAATTATCCATTTTATTACGATTTACTAAAAATCGGTTCGAAGAATATCGGTTTGGGAATGGAAGTTTTAAAAAATAAAGCTAAGCTTGGAAGAATAAAATATGCAATGTTTTCCGGAAAATTTTTAAGAAGAATTAAAAATCAACCTGATGAAGTAGATTTATTGCTTGTCGGAAACGTTGTCCTGCCGGAGCTGGCGCTTTTGGTGAGAGAAGAAGAAAAAAGATTGGTAACAGAAATAAATTACACGGTAATGACAGAAGAAGAATTTGACTTTAGAAAGAAAAAAAGAGATCCTTTTATAATATCGATTCTTACAAGTTCTAGAGTCATGTTAATAGGCGATGAGGAAACGATGCTTTCATGAGAAAAAATCCACGAAGACTTTTTTGGCTAATAATCGGTTTAACAATAATAGCTTTATTTATTAACCTTCCGACAATAAATAAGGTTAATTTTGCAAATAAAACGTATAATTTTAACCCCAATATTATTTTAAAAGCCTTAAAAATTAATAAAGAACTTACCTTTAGAAAAGGTTTGGATTTAGAAGGTGGAACAAGCCTTATTTTAAAAGCGGATATGAAAGATAAATCTTCAAGCCAAACAAACTCGGCTTTAGAAAGCGCAAAAGCAGTAATCTCTAACAGGGTAAATTTATTCGGAGTTTCGGAGCCGGTTGTTCAAACGTCTGTTGCGGGAAGCAATGATTATAGAATAATCGTTGAACTTCCCGGACTTACCGATGTAAACCAGGTAAGAGCGTTAATTGGAACAACTGCGCAATTAACATTTTGGGAGGAAATTTCAAGTCAAGCAGCAAAGCTTATTCCTGTAAATCAAATGGTTAACATATCGGGCACAAACTTTAAAAAGACAAACTTAACCGGTGAGGATATTCAAAATACGAGTGTTACTTTTGATACTCAACGTACGGGACAACCACAAGTTCAACTAGTTTTTACGTCCGGTGGAGCAAAAAAATTCCTCGCAATTACAAGCAGAATAGTTGGAAAAAGATTAGCAATTGTATTGGATAATCAATTGCTGCAAGCACCTGTTGTAAATCCGGGAATAACTGGTGGAGATGTTGTTATTACAGGTGGTTTTACGATAGATACCGCGAATCAATTAAGTACCGAGCTAAACGCCGGAGCATTACCGGTTCCTTTAACTATTTTATCCTCAAGTGTAATTGAGCCAACTCTTGGAACATCGTCTTTGGAAAAAAGTCTTTTTGCAGGAATTTTAGGATTTGTAATAATTGTAATTTTTATGTCAGTTCTTTACGGTAGACTTGGAATTATCGCCAGCGTTGCTTTAACTTTATATACACTTTTTGTTTTGGCAATTTTTAAATTAAGTTCCATAACGCCTTACGGAATAACACTTACATTATCCGGTATTGCCGGTTTTATTTTATCAATTGGAATGGCGGTTGATGCAAATATTTTAATTTTTGAGAGAATGAAAGAAGAGCTTAGAGCCGGAAAATCAACCGAAACTGCAATTGAGTTAGGGTTTTCAAGAGCCTGGACATCAATTAGGGATTCAAATATTTCAACACTTATTACCAGCTTTGTTTTATATGAATTTGGAACAGGAATTGTAAAGGGATTTGCGTTGGTTTTGGCAATCGGAGTTTTGGTTTCAATGTTTTCAGCCATTGTTGTAACTCGAACTTTTTTAAGATTAGTATATAAATAAAATATGAATATAATTGGCAAAAAATATCTTTACTTTTTAATATCACTGATAATTATCATACCGGGCATTATTTCGTTATTTCTTTACGGACTTAACTTATCCATTGAATTTATAGGTGGTTCAAGAATAACTTATTCTCTGTCAAAAGACGTTTCAAAAGAAAATCAGCAAACGATTAAAAATGTGTTCTCCGAAAATAAAATAAGAATTTCAACATTGGAGGTGTCTAAAAATCTTGTTTTTGTAAGGACCGCGCCATTAGATCAGAAAAAGGATATTTTAATTAATAAAGAGTTAAAAACCCGCTTAGGAGATTTTAAACAAATTCAGTATGAAACAGTTGGGCCGATAATCGGTTCGGAAATTACATTTAATGCCTTAAAAGCTTTAGTAGTATCCTCAATTTTAATCGTTTTATACATTACTTGGTCGTTTAGAAAAGTTCCAAAACCAACCTCCAGTTTTCGTTTTGGAATCGCGGCGATTGTTGCATTTATTCATGATGTCTTGGTTTTATTAGGGGTATTTTCAATCCTTGGACATTTCTGGGGAGTAGAAGTTGACAGCTTATTTGTAACTGCAATTTTAACGGTAATTGGTTTCTCTGTGCATGACACCATAGTTGTTTTTGACAGAATTAGAGAAAACCTTAGGAGACAGGGTGGGGATAATTTTTCCGAAGTTGTTAACGATTCGATTTTGCAAACTTTGGATAGGTCTTTGAACACCTCTTTAACTGTTGTTTTAGTTTTAACAGCTTTACTTCTTTTCGGAGGAGAAAGTATAAAGTGGTTTGTGGTTGCACTTTTGATAGGAGTTATATCGGGAACATATTCTTCTGTTTTTAATGCCGCACCAATCTTGGTTGTCTGGCAGGAGATTTTATCTAAAAGAAAAAAATAGTATTAAGTTTTTGAATAAGTTTTATACCATTTAGCAAATTCTTTCCAAATTTCCGTATCCGTTGCTATAACATCTGTTTCAAGTTTTTTAGCGATTGATTCCCCATCTTTTGTGAGAGAGATAACAGTAAGTCCGGGAAAACCTTGTCCCTGCTTTTTTAGAAGAACTTTTCCTTTATATTCACGTAGGAATATTTTAGTAGTATTTTTATCGATATAACAGATTGCTTCTTTTAAAGTAACTGCTCTATCTTTTTTTCCATACATTAATCTTAATAAATCATCAGTAGTAAGCCACTGATTCATATATTTCATATATGCTCCGGGAAATCCGCCCAGCGCTTTAAATGACCAAAAATGATCATTAACAAACAAAGGTTTCTTTAATTTGTTAAATGCGTCTTTTGCTTTATAAATTATTACATCTTCAATTGACTTAGATTGAATTTCAATTAAATCTAAATCTTTGGTTTCAAAAGAAACATTTAACGTTCTTAAATATTTATTGGCAATGTCTTTTTTGTTTTGGTTACCCGTTATGTAGTAAAGCATGAAGAGATTATATGAATAATGATATGAAGAATCAAGAAAATCTTAAGCGCCTAAATTTTTTCTAACAATCGAGTTAACCAAATTTCCGTCGGCTTTACCTTTTACTTTAGGCATTAGGGCACCCATTATTTTTCCTATATCTTGCATAGTTGTTGCGCCACTTTGAGCAATTGCTTCTTTGACAAGTTTAGTAATTTCATCTTCCGACATTTGTTCGGGTAGAAAAACACTTAAAATTTCTAGTTCCTTTTGTTCTTTATCTGCTAAATCTTTTCGTCCGGCATTGGTAAACTGCTCAATTGAATCTTTCCTTTGTTTTGCTTGGTTTTGTGTAACTGTTAAAACGTCTTCTTCAGTTGCTTGATATCCTGCTCCGCCTTTTTGAATTTCGTAATAATTAATCGCTGACAAAAGCATTCGAAGAACTGAAGTTTTTAGTTCATCTCTTGCCAACATGGACTGTTTTAATTGTTCTTGTAAATCTGCTTTTGTCATATAGTCATTTTAACACAAAGGATTAATTAAGTTCTTTAATTTTTTTGCTTAAGAATTCTTTTGTATTTTTCGATAAATCCTCATCCACCTCTTCGAATAATTTATTTAGAATTTCTCCTACCTTTGGTCCTGGTTTAATACTTAGAATTTCCATAATATCTTTTCCGTCTATTTTTAAATCATTTATTGAAAACGGCGCTGGTTTTAACTGCTCTTCGATTTTTTTCTTGAAAAGTTTAAGTCTCCAGCTCTCAGCTGTTTGTGTTCCGCCGCCAAGTCTATCGCCAACTCGAAGATCCATCATATCCTTTACGTTCTCAACGCCAATTTTTCTGATAAATCTTCTAATTGAAGCATCGGTTATATTTTCATTAACCGAAAACATGTGCCATCTTATTAAAGTTACAATTTTCTCTTTCTCTTTTTTTGAAAATTTTAATCTTTCGCAAATTATAGCTGCAATTCTTGAACCAACGATTTCGTGGTTATGGAAAATAACAAAACCATCTTTGTCTTTTGACATCACTTTTGGTTTTCCTACATCGTGAAGAAGTGTTGCCAGTTTTACGATTGAATTTTCTGATGGACAGAATTTTAACGACAAAACATTATGAGTAAAAACATCCGTTGTGTGATGACGTCCCGGCCTAACTTGGGAAACGTCTATTCCTTGCGTAAGCTCTGGTAAAACATACTGCAAGAGTCCGGAATCATTTAAAAGCATGATTCCGTCATAAGCATTTTTGCAGGATAATATTCTTAAAAGTTCTGTTCTAATTCTTTCAGAAGAAATGTGTTGTATTAATTGAGCGTCCTGTTTAATTTTTTCAAATGTTTCTGTTTCAATTTTAAACTCAAGTTCGGTTGCAATCCTTATGGCGCGTAGTAGCCGCAGTGCGTCCTCCTTAAATCTTAGGTTGGCATCTCCAACTGCTCTTATTGTTTTTCTAGCCAGATCTTTCTCTCCATCATATGGGTCAATCAATTCATATACTCCCGGCTTAGAATTAATTTTTAGAGCGATTGCGTTGATTGTAAAATCTCTTCTTGATAAATCTTCGCTTAATGTTTTTCCCCAAGAAACTTTGTCCGGTTTATGCGTAGGTGAATAGCTTTCCTCTTTTCTAAAAGTAGTAATTTCAATAACTTTATCTTCGTTATTAATTTTTGCAGGAATACCTACTGTGCCAAATTGATTATCATAAAAACTTTTTGGAAAAAGTTTAGTAATGTTTTCCGGAGTTGCATCGGTGGTTAAATCCCAATCCTTAATAGGTCTTTTTAAAAGAATATTTCTGACTGATCCTCCTACCAGGTAAACTTCGTATCCTTTTTCTTCCACCTTTTTATAAACTTGTAAAACGCTTTCAGGGATTGGAGTAGTCATAACTTGCCCCATAATCATGGGGTCTGATATAGTATAGCAAATATTAAAGCTTATGAAGAAATGGCAACTGGAAAATACTAAAAAAATAACCTCGGAGAAAGAATTAGTCAACGCTTTACTTAAAAATAGAGAAGTAGTAACTAAAAAGGAAATACAAGCTTTTTTAAATCCAAAGCTTTCAACTATTTCACCAGCCTTGGTAAAAATAAAT
>JBBRCK010000012.1:0-21148 GCA_038205015.1 Candidatus Levyibacteriota bacterium
TATACTTACAAAACTTATGCCAGCGATACAAAGAAGTGAATTTGCATTAGCTTTAAATCAGGTCTCAAATGAAAGAGGCCTTGATCCTTCAATTGTTTTAGAAACAGTCCAAAACGCAATTTTGGCAGCCTTTAGAAAAGATCATCCAGAAAGCGTAATTGAAGAGTATCGAGCAGAGCTTAATGCTAATACCGGTGAAGCAAAAATATTCTTTAAAGATAAAGATGTAACTCCTCCCGGATTTGGAAGAATTGCCGCTCAAACTGCAAAACAGGTAATTTTGCAAAAAATTAGAGAAAAAGAAAAAGAAGCGATAATTTCGGATTTTAAGCTTAAAATTGGGACTATTCTCAACGGAATGGTGCTTCGTTTTGCAGGGCCAAACGTGATTGTTGATATCGGGAAAACTGAAGCAATCATGCCTCCAAGCGAACAGATTTCAAATGAAAAATATCATTTAAATCAGCGTTTGGCAGTTTACGTTTCTGAAATAAAAGAGGGAATAAAAGGAGAAGAGGTTGTGGTTTCAAGAGCCTCAACGGGTCTTTTGGAAGGGCTTTTTAAGAGAGAAGTTCCCGAAGTCGCGCAAGGCGCAGTTGAAATCAAGCAAATTGTCAGAGAAGCCGGAAACAGAAGCAAAATCGCAGTTTCTTCAAATCAGCCGGGAATTGATCCTGTTGGAAGTTGTGTCGGACAAAAAGGAGTAAGAGTTCAGGCAGTTATTCAGGAATTTGCAGGAATTGAAAAAATCGATATTATTCAATGGCAGGAGAATCCGAAAAGCTATATCGCCCAAGCTCTTTCTCCGGCGAAAGAAATAAAAGTAGAAATTGACGAAGACGAAAAAACAGCCAGAGTTAGCGTGGCACCGGAAGAATTGTCTTTAGCCATTGGAAGAGACGGACAAAATGTAAGACTTGCCTCAAAACTAACCGGATACAGAATTGAAATTGAGGGCGACGAAAAACTTTCAAAACTTACTCCTGAAGAAAAACAGGAAGTAAAGCCGCAGGATGTAGTTAAAGTAGAAAAAAAAGAGAAAGAGGCTAAAGAAGAAGTTGTTGAAACACAGGCTGAAGAAGCATTAGCTGTAGAAGCAAAAGAAGTAACAGAGGCGGTAGAGGAAGCAGGAACTGTTGAAAAAGTAAATGAAGAAGAGCAAGCGCTCTCTCAAGTTGTAGAAACAGCCAACGAGGAAAAGCCTGAAGAAAAAGATAAGCCAAGCGATTAAGCTTAAAGTATGAGAAGTATTTTTTTAAAAAATATAAACTTGTCGCTAGAAACAATTAATTTATGGATAAAAAATCAGTTGACGAAAAAAAGATATTGGATGACCAGTTTTACCCACCGGTAGTTGCAGTTTTAGGCCACGTTGATCATGGAAAGACCACGCTTTTAGATGCAATCAGAAAAACCGACGTTGCAACTAGAGAGCATGGAGGAATAACTCAAAAAATCGGAGCTTCGGAAATAGAAATACAGCACGACGGAAAGCCTCAAAAAATCACTTTTATCGACACGCCCGGACATCAGGCATTTTTTCAAATGAGGGGAAGAGGAGTTTCGGCAGCTGATGTTGGACTTTTGATTGTTTCTTTGGTTGATGGAGTTATGCCTCAGACAATTGAGTCAATAAAACTTTTAAAAGACTCAAAAATTCCATATATTGCGGTTTTAACAAAAGCAGATGACCCAAAGAAACTTCCGGATAAAGTAAAAGATCAACTTTTAAAAGCCGATGTAATGCTTGAGGGATATGGAGGAGATATTCCGTTTATTGAAGTTAGTGCAAAAGCTAATACTAATATAAAGGAGCTTTTGGACTTAATTCTATTAGTTTACGAGGTTAAGAAAGACGCAAAATTTTATCCTTTTACAAAAAATGGTCCTTTTATGGGAATTGTAATTGAGTCAAAGCTGGCTCAAAACACAGGTCCTTTAGCCACAATAATTGTCAAAAACGGAATTTTAAAAGTAAGAGATGAAATTTATGCCGATACAATCAGAGCAAAAATAAGGAGTTTAGTATCGGATAAGGGTAAAAATTTACAAGAAGTAAGCGTTGGCGAAGCAGTTGAGGTTTTAGGTTTTGAAAAAGTTCCATCCGTTGGAAGCGTGGTAACATCAACGCCAAAACAAGTAGAAACATATGCTTATAAAGAAGAAGAAGGGGAAAAATCATTTTCTCCATTTGATGAAAAAGAGAAAAGTCACTTGTCGGTCGTTTTATGCGCTGATTCACAAGGTTCACTAGAGGCTATAAAAAATTCAATGCCAGAGGGTATACAATTTGTGGTTGAAAAAACAGGGGAAATTGAAGTTTCCGATATTTTGTTTGCAAAATCATCTAAATCAATCGTTTTAGGATTTAACGTAAAAATGAAACCGGAAATCGCTAAGCTGGCCAAGACAGAAAAAGTGCTTGTTAAAACCTATACAATAATTTACGAAATGATTGATGAAATCTCCGATTTTTTACAGGGTAAAATTGAGGCTTTGCAGGAAGAAATTTTGGGAATTGCAAAAATTTTAGCCAAATTTCCTTTTGATAAAACTTTTGTTTGTGGTGTAAAAGTGCAGGAGGGAAGAGTGGCTAAAGGAGATAAGGTTAGATTATTAAGAGGGGATGAGGTTGTAGGTGATAGTCATATTCATTCTGTTAGAAAAGGCAAAGACCAGATATCAAAAATCGAAGCAGGTGAGGAGGGCGGAATCGTCATCTCCCCTTTCCTTGACTTTACTATAGGAGATATGTTAATATCCCATAACTAAACACAGTTTATGGATAATTTAACCTTTAGTAAAATAAAAGAGGCTATTGAAAAATATACCAATATAGCCGTAGTTACCAGAAATAACCCAAATGTTGATGAAATGGGCGCCGCGTTATCTTTATATCTTTCTTTAAGAGATTTAGGAAAGAATGTTACGATTTCTTCTCCCAGCCAGCCTTTAGTTGAAGTTTCTTCTTTGGTTGGAATTGATCAGGTAAAGACAACCCTAGGTGGAGAAGGTGGAGATTTGGTTGTGTCATTTCCTTATAAAGAGGGAGAAATTGAAAAAGTTTCTTATACCAGAGACGATAATTTTTTAAACATTGTGGTTAAAGCCGGAGAAAAAGGATTAGGTTTTAAAGAAACTGATGTTAAATTTACCAGGGGTGGAAGTGCTCCCGAGCTGTTATTTGTTGTAGGTTCTCCAAGAGTTTCAGATTTGGGAAAATTATTTGACACAGAACTTTTAAAAGATACAATTGTTGTAAATATAGATAACAAAGCAGAAAATCAGGGGTATGGAGATATTCTGATGGTTTCTCAAAGACTTTCTTCTATTTGCGAAGCGGTTGCCAATTTAATATTTTCATTAGGATTTAAAATGGATTTAGATATTGCACAAAACTTAATGCTTGGTATTGCAACATCAACCGAAAATTTCCAAAGTGATTCAACCAGTCCATTAGCTTTTGAAATGGCAGGTATACTTTTAAGACAAGGCGCATTAAGACCATCGACAAATTCACAAAGAAGAAAATTGATAACCTCTTTTGATGATGACATGCAGCAAAATATACAACCTATCACAAGAAAACCATTACAAGAAGAAAGACCTCAGGAAAAACCACAACCGGTGCCTCAAACTGTAAAACCTAATAATAATCCTCCAGAGGATTGGCTTGAGCCAAAAATCTATAAAGGCTCAACCAGCTTTTAAGTTAGTCATTGATTAAGAAAAGTAAAGCTGATATAATTGGAAAGATTAAATAGGATTTAAGACATATGCCACTGAGTTCTTCAACAAAAAAAGACATAATTAAAGAATTTCAAACAGTGCAAGGCGATACGGGTAGTCCTGAAGTTCAAGTTGCGCTTTTAACTCATAGAATTGAAAGATTAACAGAACATTTAAAGCTTCATGGACATGATAATCATTCAAGACGTGGACTTTTATCTATGATTGCAAAAAGAAGAAGATTAGTTAACTTTTTGGAGAAAGTGGATAAATTAAGATCCTCCAGTATTACAAAAAGAGTAGGACTTAAAAACTAAGAAAGAATATATTAAATGAAACAAACCTCGGTAAGTTTAGAAATAGCCGGAAAAACATTAAAATTAGAAACGGGTGAGCTAGCAGTTCAAGCTACATCTTCTGTTTTAGCTTCTATGGGAGATACAGTAGTTTTAGTTACTGTTGTCGAAGGAAACAAAGCCGATTTGGATTATTTCCCTCTTTCCGTTGAGTATGGAGAAAGACTTTATGCAGGCGGAAAAATAAAAGGTTCACGTTGGGTTAAAAGAGAAGGAAGACCATCGGATGAAGCAATTTTAGCCGGAAGATTAATTGATAGATCAATCAGACCTCTTTTCCCAAAATCATTTAAAAACGATGTTCAGGTAATTGTAACTGTTTTGTCGGTCGATGGAGAAAATGAAGCAGACATAATTGCTTTAAACGGAGTATCGGCGGCACTTGCACTTTCCAGAATTCCATGGAATGGTCCGGTTGGTGCAGTTAGGGTTGGATATGTTAAAGAAAACGGAAATGGAAATGCGGAATTTATTGTAAATCCCGGCAATGCGGAATCACAATTTTCAGAACTTGATATTGTTGCTTCTCAGACAAAAGATAAAACAGTCATGATAGAAGCAGGAGCTTTGCAAGTAACTGAAGACGTATTAGTATCTGCAATTGAAAAAGCTCACACAGAAACACAAAAAATTATTGCAGGAATTGAAGATTTTGTAAAAAAAGCAGGACAAAAAAAGCTTGATGTTTTACAAGAGCCACTTTTAAAACAAGCCATAGATTTAATTGATAAATCTTATAAAGCAGAAGTCCAAGCACTAATTGAATCAAGAGTAAATAGAGAAGGTAGTGGAAACGAAACAGAAGATTTAATTAACAAGATTTATGAAAACGAAAAAATGGCAAATCCGGAAACGGAAATCGATAAAAAAATAATTGTTAAAGCAGTTGAATATGTAATGTTCAAATTAATCAGAAAAGATGTTTTGGAAAAGAAAAAAAGAGCAGATGGAAGAAAAATGGATGAAATAAGACCAATTAATATGAGAGTTGGAGTTTTACCAAGAACTCACGGAAGTGCTCTTTTTGAAAGAGGAATCACGCAGGCTCTATCAATCGTAACTTTAGGAAGCCCAAGAATGGAGCAATTAATAGAAAGTGCAGAGGGGGAAGAGTCAAAAAGATATATTCATCATTATAGTGGACTTCCCTATTCTTTCGGACAAACCGGAAGAGTTGGAACACCTTCCAGAAGAGAAATCGGACACGGAGCATTAGCAGAAAGAGCGCTTTTGGCCGTAATTCCAAAGCAAGACGTATTTCCTTACACAATTAGAGTAGTATCGGAAGTTTTGTCTCAAAATGGTTCAAGTTCAATGGCCTCAACCTGCGGCTCAACGATTGCTTTAATGGATGCCGGAGTTCCAATTACCAGCCCCGTTGCAGGAATTTCAATCGGAATGATGTCTGATGAAAAATCATATGAACTTTTAACCGATATTATCGGTTTGGAAGATTTTTCAGGAGACATGGATTTTAAAGTTGCCGGAACAGATACCGGAGTTACCGCAATTCAACTCGATGTTAAAATTCCCGGTTTGACTTTAGAACAAATCAAAAATATTTTGGATAGAGCTAAAACAGCAAGACTTGAAATTTTAGAAAAAATGAAGTCAATTATAGCTTCATCTAGAGCAAGCGTGTCTCAATATGCACCTAAGATTGAAATTATAAAAATTCCGGTGGAAAAAATCGGAGAAGTAATCGGACCCGGTGGAAAAATGATTAAAAATATTATCGCAACAACCGGTGCAACAGTAGATGTTGAAGACGACGGGTCGGTTGCGGTTTCCGGAACAAGTGCGGAAGCAGTACAAAAGGCCATAGATTGGGTGAAAGGTTTAACCAGAGAATTAAAAGTTGGAGAAGAATTTGAAGAAGGCGAAGTTAAGAGAATTCTTCCTTTCGGAGCATTTGTTGAAGTATTGCCCGGAAAAGAAGGAATGGTTCATGTATCAAAAATGTCAACGGATTTTGTTAAAGATCCAAATGATGTTGTAAAAATAGGACAAAAAGTTAAAGTAAGAGTTGCAGAAATTGATGATCAAGGAAGAGTAAATCTTTCAATGCTTTTTGGAGCCGATGCACAAAATAAAGAAAGAGGAGTAACTAGAGAACCAAGGCCAATTGAGGGAAGACCGGATTTTCAAAGAAGAACTCCAAGTGAACATCCTTTGGCACAGCAATTTAGAAGAGAAAGAGTAGTTTCTTCCAGTTCAAGCTGGAGAACAAGGACGGGAACGGGACAAAAGCCGGGATTATCAAGGCCGGGGGGTTTTAATAAAGACCGAAAACCAAGGTATTAAATATTTACCACCTCTTAGACATTTGTGATATCATAAAACTATATGGATTCTGCCCTTTCTGTTGACCAACAGATACAAAAATTAGAAGAAAAAGTTACCGCCGCAGGATTGCCGCCTGACCTTTTGGAAAAAATAAATTCCATGCTTTCAATTTTAAAAGTTAGTTTAAAATCTGGAACGGGAAATTTCGTAAATTATGAAAGTATTTCAAATTATATAGATTGGGTAGCTTCGTTGCCATTTAATAAAGAAACACAAGATATTATGGATTTAAATAAAGTTAAAGAAACATTGGATAAAAATCATTATGGGTTGCAAACAGTTAAAAATAATATTTTGGAATACTTATCGGCGCTTATTTTAAACATGCAAACTTCTTCATCAACCCAAGTTAGGGCGCCAATTCTTTGCTTAGTAGGTTTGGTTGGAACCGGTAAGACAACTTTGGCAATTTCAATTGCCGAAGCAATGGGCCGTAAATTTGAAAGAATTCCCTTTGGAGGAATGGGAGATTCACTGGCTTTACGTGGACAATCGCGGGCATTTTCCGACGCAGAGCCTGGCCTGGTTGTAAAAAAACTTGCTCATGCAGTCAGTAAGAATAGCGTAATACTTTTAGATGAGCTGGATAGAGTCTCAGAGGCTGCTAGATCAGATATTATGGGTGTTTTGGTTGAGCTTTTGGATCCTGAGCAAAATCAATCTTTTACAGACCACTATATTGATTATCCTTTTGATTTATCTCATGTTTTGTTTATTGCAACTGCGAATAATACAACCAATATCTCAACAGCAGTATTAGATAGATTAGAAATTATTCAAATGCCCTCCTATTCGGATGAAGAAAAAACTGTCATTGCCAAGCAGTATCTTTTTCCAAAAGTAAAAAATGAATCCGGTCTTTCTAAAATGCAGCTTATTATAGATGATTCACTTTGGCCATCAATCATTAGGCCCTTGGGTTATGACTCCGGGATTAGAAGTTTGGAGAGAACAATTGAAACAATGGCAAGAAGAATTTCGAGAATGGTAGTTGAAGGAAAACTTCCAGCAGATGGAAGTTTTTCAATCACGGCAGAGAATCTAAAGCAATTTTTACCAACATAAATTATGAACAATAACTTAACATATACGCCCCTTGGTGGAGCAGGACGCGTTACCAGTAATATGCATCTTTATGAGTTGGATAACGAAATATTAATTGTGGATGGTGGTTTGGGATTTGCGGATGAAACAATGCTTGGAGTCGAATTAATGATTCCGGATGTTACATACTTAAAAAACACGCATAAAAAGATTGTCGGTATGGCTATTTCTCATGGACACGAAGATCATTTTGGCGCACTTCCTTTTGTTTTACCTGATCTTCCGTCTTTTCCAATTTTTGCCTCGCCTTTAACAGCTGAATTTGCGAATTCAAAACTTAAAGAATTTGGATTAGCAAATAGAGTACAAAAAATCGATTTTGACGGAGGAGAAATTAAGGTAGGCAGCTTTTCTTTAAATTTTATTAGAGTTACTCACTCAGTGCCCGATACTGCGCATATTTTTATAAAAACCCCAATTGGAAATTTTTATCATGGTAGTGATTATAAATTTGAGCAGACTCCGTTTGACGGTAAAAAGTCGGATTTAAATAAAATTTCTGAGTTATCAAGACAAGGAGTGGTATGCATGCTTTCGGATTGTTTGGGAGCAGAGAAAAAAGGGCATATACAAACAGAGTCAATCATTTTACCTGCGCTTGAGAGGGAAATGGCTAAAACAACCGGTAAATTTATTGTTACTACTTACTCCTCAAATATTGCAAGGGTTGGGCAAATTGTAGAGGCTTCAAGGAAATTTGGTAAAAAAATATGTTTTGTCGGAAGGTCGATGATTAAAACCAAAGAAATGTCAGTTAGCTTAGGGTATCTTAAAATAGATAGAGGTATGGAGGTACCCCTAGAGCAGCTTAAAAATTATAAAGACTCAAACATTGTCATGGTTGTGGCCGGAAGCCAAGGACAGGAGCACTCAGCGCTTTCAAGGATCGTAAATGGCGATCATCGGGATATTAAATTGAATCCACAAGACACGGTGGTTTTCTCATCCGATGCAATTCCGGGTAACGAAATATCGGTTAATTCATTAATTGATAATATTGCCAGACGTGGTGCCAGAGCAATCTATTCGAAATTATCCAATGAATTCCATGTTTCAGGTCACGGCGCTCAGGAGGAAATAGGTTTATTAATGGATTTGGTAAAACCAAAAAACGTTATTCCAATTGGAGGAACCTATAAGCAGATGATTCAATATAAGGAAGTTGCAAAATTACATCAAATTGCGGAGAACAATGTTATTCTGGTAGAAAACGGTCAGCAGGTAGTTTTTACCAAAGAAGGAAAATCATTGGGTAAAAAAATAAGCCTTAATAATGTTTATGTTGATCAAATATCAGGAGAAGAATTAGAAAGTTTTGTTTTAAGAGATAGACAAAAACTGGCATTGGACGGAATAGTAATTGTTATGGCTGAAATTGATTCTTCCAACGGCCAACTGGTTGATAAGCCAAATATTATCATGCGTGGATTTTCAACTCAGGAGACAAAAGATGTTTCAATTAATTTAGCTAAACAATTGAAAAATGCTCTTTCGCAAAGAAAAAATCCGGTAACAGACTGGATTTATATGAGAAAATTCATAAGTGAGGTTTCAGAAAAATATATTTCAAAAACGCTTCGAAAACGACCTCTAATACTGCCAGTTGTAATTGAGGTTTAGATTCATTTGACTTATAATAATATGTATGGCAAAAAGAAGGCATTATAGTAAACATAAATTTAAGATAAAACTTAAGAAAAACACAGTTTATTCTATATTTGCATTTCTTGTCATTTTAGCCGGAATCTTACTCGGCCTCTCATTTACTAAAAGCGGCTCTACCTTTTCATCACTCAATGATTATTTAGTGAGTTATTTTGGTGGAGTTTCTGTACTTTTTCCAATACTTCTTGTAATCTTTGGATTTTTCTTTTTAAGGCTTAAATTTTTTCTTTCCAAACCAAATGTAGCGGTTGGTTTTTTTATTTTCTTTTTATCCGTGATGGGTCTTTCCAGGGAAGGAAGTTTGGGGTTTTTTCTTAACAAAACTTTGGCGGATTTAATCACTGGTTTGGGTGCATTTTTTGTTTATCTGGCCGGAATATTTGTAGGCTCGGTAGTATTTTTTGACAAATCGGTTGACGAAGTAATGGCAATTTTGGGTTCAATTTTTTCTTTTTTTCCAAAATTAATACCGGGAAATATGGCTAATTTTTTCAAGAAAAAGCCAGGTGCTTTGGAAGATAAGCAAATGATTATTAAAGGTATGGATGATAATAAAGAGATTAAAATCAATTCAATCCCTGTTCCCAAAAAAGATGCACCGTTTATTTCAGATAAGCTCGTTATGAACAGTCCCGGTCTTTCGGGTATTTGGCATTTACCTCCTTTGGATCTTTTGTCAAACGAATCTTCACATAAGGCAGACAGGGGAGATGTTAAAAAAACAGCGTCAATAATAGAGGAAACTCTAAAAAGTTTTGCAATTGGTGCTCACGTAGTTGAGGTTAATCAGGGTCCGGCTGTAACCCAATATGCGCTACGAATTGATGTCGGTACAAAAGTTTCAAAAATTACAAACTTATCAAATGATTTAGCATTAAATACTGAAGCACCAACCGGGCAAATCAGAATAGAAGCTCCTATTCCGGGAAGAAATTTAGTTGGCATAGAAATTCCAAATAGAAGCCTAGAGGTTGTTACCCTGCGCACCATGCTTTCTTCCGATATAATGAGGAAAAATAAGTCAAAGCTTGCCGTTTCCCTAGGTCTTGATGTTTCAGGAAATCCTTTAATTGCAGATATCGGGAAAATGCCTCACATTTTAATTGCCGGTACTACCGGTAGTGGAAAATCGGTAATGATGAATTCTTTTATTTCATCTCTACTATTCAGGGCGACTCCTGATGAATTAAGGTTGATTATGATAGATCCAAAAAGAGTCGAACTTACCGGCTATAACGGAATACCTCATTTAATGACACCGGTAATTGTAGAGGTAGATCAAATATTAGCATCCTTAAAATGGGCAATGAGCGAGATGGATAGAAGGTATAAAACTTTTGCAGAACAGGGAGTAAAAAATATCGATTCTTATAACGAACTCGCCGGTTTTCAAAGACTTCCCTACATCGTAATTTTTATTGACGAACTTGCCAGTTTAATGGCTTATGCCCCGGTAGAGGTTGAAGATGCTATTGCCCGCTTAGCACAGATGGCAAGAGCAACCGGAATTCATTTAGTAATTGCAACGCAAAGACCAAGCGTTAATGTTATAACAGGACTGATTAAAGCAAATATTCCATGCCGTATTGCCTTTAACGTTTCCTCAATGATTGATTCACGTGTTGTTATAGACATGCCGGGGGCAGAAAAATTATTGGGAAGAGGAGATATGTTATTTATTCCGCCGGAGCAGGCAAAGCCAACTCGTATTCAGGGAGCTTTTGTTTCGGATAGAGAAGTAAAAAAACTTGTCGATTTTCTAAAAAATGAAAATCCCCCGGTTCAATATACTGAAGAAGTCCTGTCTGTACCTTTAGTTATTAAAAAAGGAGTAGGAGGGGCTGGGCCAGACGGTAAAGATGCCCTGCTGGCTGAGTCTATAAGAATAGTCGTTCAGCATAACAAGGCGTCGGCATCACTTTTACAAAGAAGATTGTCAATCGGTTATTCAAGGGCTGCAAGAATTTTAGATACCTTAGAAGAAATAGGAGCAATTGGAAGGGGTGAAGGAAGCAAGCCAAGAGACGTATTAATCAGAGACGCTGAAGAATTCATCAATAATTTAGAACAACAATAACTTCCTCAATTTATGATAAAAGCTGGAGAAAAATTAAAAGAAGAACGACTCAAAAAAAAGTTAAGTTTGGGTGATATTTCCAAAAGCACTAAAATAAAACTAATTTTCTTGGAGTACATCGAAGATGGTCAATATCAAAAACTTCCTTCGGCCTCTTATGCCTCAGGTTTTGTAAAAAACTACGCGAAAGTTTTAGGTTTAAAAGAAGAAGAGGTGATGGCGCTTTTCCGAAGAGAATTCGATCAGGAAAAAGTATATAGAGTATTACCGAGTGGTTTTGATGAAAAGGACCAATTCCCAATGTCACGGTTTAAAAATAAAAGGTTTATTTTCGCCGTTGTCTTTATTTTTTCGATTTTTATTTTATACATTCTTTTCCAATACAGATACGCTTTTTTAAACCCTCCCCTGAAAATTACTACTCCTAAGGAAAATGCGGTCTTAAATACCTCTTCGGTTAGTGTTTCTGGAAAAACAGACTCGAATTCAACAGTTTATATCAATAAAGATTTAGTAAATGTTGATCAAAACGGAGATTTTGAAAAAACAATTACCGTATTTCCGGGAAAAACAGCAATAATAGTTAGAAGCGTAAGCAAATTTTTAAAACAAACCGAGAAAAAAATCAATATCCAAGTGAAAGGAGGCTCTTGACATTAAGAGCTAATTAAGATAGTTTTATACACATGATAGACCCTGCTCAAGCTGCATTATTTTTGGTAATCATCGTACTCACGGTTCTTCTTATTATTCTAGGGATTCAGGTATTTTTTATTCTCAGAGGTCTTAGAAAAACAATCGAAAAAACCAATAAAATTCTTGATGACACCAGCACAATCACGGAAAGTGTTTCAGGACCAATTTCTTCATTTTCATCGCTTACCACTGGGCTTAAATTTGGAGCAAAACTTGCCAAGATTTTAAACGGAAAAGAAGTCAAGCGTCACCATAAAGATGAATAACGACAGTAAATTCTCAACAGGTTTTTTAATGGGCTTAATAATAGGCGGTGGTTTGGTTTTTTTACTTGGGACCAGAACAGGAAAAAATCTTTTAAAAATTATTTCAGAGCAAGGATTAGACGGTTTAGCGACTCTTTTAGAACAATATGATTTAGATGATTTAATCGAAGTAGAAGAGGAAGAGTCAACCGAGAAGCCTGCTCAGTCAAACGGAATTGCAAAAGAGACTCTTAAAGAAGAGGAAGAGGAAGAAGCGGAAGTAAAAGAAAGCCCCAAAAGAAGGTTCTTCAAAAGAGTTAGAAGATAAATTTAATTTGAATATTTTTTAATGTTTGCCTCGTGGTCTTGTAAAGTTTTTCCAAAGTGTAAATGCCCATTTTTATCGGAATAAAAATATAAATAATCCGTATTTGCAGGATTTAATGCTGCTTTTAGTGCCGAAAGTCCCGGATTTGAAATTGCTGTTGGAGGAAGTCCCGCAACTTTCCTGGTGTTATAGGGAGAATTAATTGCCAAGTCATCAACCGTTAAATCTTTTTTCCACCAGCTTTTTGTTGTATTGTCATATCCAACGGCATATTGAATGCTCGGATCAACTCCCAACGGCATACCCAGCTCTAATCTATTTAATAGAACTGATGCGACCATAGTGCGGTCCTCATTAAAAATAGCTTCTCTTTCTATAATTGAGGCAATGATTACGGCTTGGGACTCTGAAATTTTTGAAGTGCTATTTAGACTTAAATATTTTTGATCAAAATTGTTCCTTAAAATAGAAATTACAGTGTTAATATCTGCATCTCTTGGAATTAAATAGGTATCGGGAAAAAGATATCCTTCGTTTTGATTAAGAGTTAGTCTCCAGGTTTCTTTGTACCCCGGGACTTTTTGCTTAAGAATATCCGCAATTTCATCGGCTCTTAGGCCTTCTGGAATAGTTATCCAAATATCTAAAGTACCGTGGGTTAAATTCGTAGCAATTTCGTCAGCGCTCATCGATGGGTTGAGTCTAAAATCTCCTGCCTGAATTTGTTTATCTAAATTTCTTTGTCTAACCAAAAGGAAAAAAACAATCGGATCTTTAATTAGTCCTTCTTGCTTAAGGCTATAAGCAATTTCTCTAACGCCTTGGTCACTTTTGACGATGAATATTTTAGGAGTTTTGTCTAAAGAATTTGCAGCTAATAAACCGTTTTGCCACCAAAAGAAAAGGGCAACTGCAAAAACTATCAAAATAAAAATTAAAGCTGTAAATCTTTTCATTGATATTTAATTATCGGAAAATTAATCAACGAGTCTTTTCCTTCCTTAAGATTATACACATTTTCGGAAAAAAGTGTATATATTATCTCTCCGGTAGAAACTTTGTCTCCAATTTTCTTATTTAAATAAATCCCCGCACCTTTTTGTTTTGGAGCTCCGAGAATTTTTGCAATGCTGGTTATGTTCTTGCTATTTATTTCATTAACTACTCCGTTTTTATCTGCCTTCTCTTCAAAAGAATGTTTTCCAAGATTTAGTTTCTCACTTTTTACTTCGGGGTCTCCGCCCTGCGCTTTAATAATCTCCTTAAATTTCTCCAAGGCTCTTCCTGACTGCAAGATGTCGGTTGCCCAACCGAATGCATTACCGTAAACCTCTTTTATTTCTTTTTGCAGTTCCTTGCTTGCATCTTTTAAACAGATTTCCAACAAGTTACTGGATAAATTAATTGCTCTAATTTCTAAATCAAGTGGCCTATTTTTAGATTGCTCTAAAACTCTTAAAGCTTCTCTAATTTCTAAAATTGGACCAATTCCTCTCCCTGCCGGTTCGTCTGTTCGATGAACAAGAGGTCTTAATTTTATTTTAAATTTCTTTGCCAAGAAGACAAATTTTTTTCCTAAATCTTGCGCATCTTTTAGATTATGGACTTTAACACTTTTCCCCCAAGGAATATCAATAACAACGTGATTTGAGCCAAAGGCAATTTTCTTAGCCATTATCGAAACCAAAACTTTGTCAAAACTTTCAAATAGTAGGGGTTTTTCTACCTGAATAATGATGTCATCGGCAGGGGCTAAATTAAAACTTCCTCCCCAGACAATACAGCCGTTTGTTTTTTCAACTACTTCATAAATCTGTTTTTTGTTAAGTTCAACCGGCGCTAAAACTTCCATATCATCGGCCGTTCCATCAGGTGTGGTAATTGCCCGTGATGAACTTTTTGGAATTTTAAATCCGGCTGCCGCAATAATTGCTACTACAATCGGTGTGGTTCTTGTTCCCGGGACTCCTCCGATTGAATGCTTATCAGCGACAATGCCTTTAAACTCCAATTTGTCGCCGGTTTCTACCATTGCTTTAGTTAAATAATAAAGTTCCTGACTTGAAAAGCCTTCGGCATATCCGGAAGCGGCAAAATAGGTAGTTAAAATATCGCCGAATTTTTTATGTGAGATTTGATCCATGATTGCATAAATCTCTTTATAATTTAATTTCTTACCGAGAAGTTTACGTCTGATTGCGTTAATTGCGTAATGATTTTCGTCTAACATGTTTAAGCGTGTTTAATTTGTCTAATAATTAATTTTACGGTTGTTTTTAAAATCATCATTATAAAAAATAATACAGAATTAATTGTTCTGTAAATTGTCGGCCAGATATTATATAAAGTTCTTTGCCACCAAGGTCTTTCCATCATACTTTTTCAATCCTCGCTTTTACCACAAGTCTTTTCCAAATAGTTCCCGGTGGTGTACAAGTAACTAGGGTTATAAAACTATCGTCATAATTTTGTTCTAAAACAGTGGTGTTTTCAGGATCAACGACAGTAATACTTTCCACCTTATATTTATACAGGGAGCTGGAAGAGTTTACAATGATTTCATCTCCCTGCGAGAGTTTATATAAATTTGTAAAAACCGTTTTATAATCTTTTTCTTCATATAACTGGGGAAGTGTTGAATGTCCAAAAACCACGGCGTTTCCTTTTTGCGGTGGGAGAGAAGTTCCAAAATAATTTACTAAATGTTTGGAAAGGTCGGTATCATTAGTTGAAACAATAGCATTTTTAATGTTTAACTTAGGGATTGAAATTGAATAAAACTGCATCCTAACGCTTCCTCCTTTTTGGAATTTATAATTCGGGAACCAGTTATTGGCATTAGTATAATCAATTCCGGAAAAAGAATTGGCTGCATCCGTTATTAAGTTTCCTAAATTATTTGACGCTACCACCGTAGTTTTGGGAATTGGAATGGCGATATCTTGACTGTCAAAAGTACTGGCGAAATAAAACTGCCATGACAAAAGAGGGAAGAAGACGTAGAGTACGATTAAACCGCCGGCAAGAAGCATTAATAGACTTAAGCTTTTTAAAATCTTTTTATTCGTTATCTGTTTTACGGATTTTTTTTTGGGCAAGTTATCCATTAATTTGAAGTGGCATTAATCTGAATTTTTTTAGTATCAGAGGGAATGTTATTTGTAATAAATGGAATGTTGGGGCTCATTGATATTTGAACATTTTTTACCTGATCCATATTGGAGATTAAATTTTTGGCTTTACTGATAGGATTTCCGGCAATTTGTTTTGCCAAAGAATCAGCGTCAATTTTCGGGAAAATATTTGCTTTGATAGTAACGTCGGCGTTAATATCATTATTTTTTTCGGTGACAATATTTTTAGCCGTAATGGAAAGATTATTTTTATCGACAACATTTTGACTTTGGTCAAAAAGAGAAGACGCCAGATTTTGTATGTCCTCATTTTTATAGGAAACCGCGTTATAGGTGACTGTTGCTTTTAGAGTTACTTGATTTGCTTGATCATTTTCTTTTTTGTCAAAACTTGAATTGGAAACGGTTTCATCCACAAAGTCGCCAAGGACAGTCTTACCGCTGCCAACTTTATTTTTCAAATCGTCTTTGGCTTTTTGCACCAATTGTTTTGGTAGAGTGTCGGTTAATTTTTGCAAATCATCTTTAGAAACTACCGTGACAGACTTTTTGGTTCCTCCGGAAAGTGCGTTATCATTTTTTGCCGCTACATTGGAATTTCCCGCAATAGAAAATTTCGTTCCCGAAGGAAGATTTCCCTCCTGACCGATATCAACGGCAGTGATATTAACGTTTCCCGTCCCGGGTTTAGTTCCCGAAAAAATATCACCGCTTGCGGATGCGACCGTAACCGATGAATCAAGAGAAAAAACAACTCCGTTGGAGGAAGTAATTTTCGTTCCCGATGTTAACGTTACCGAAGAATCACCGGAGTTGAATACAGTCACTGTTCCTTTAGATGGATTTCCAACGTCTTTCTTTCCGGTTGCAGGAGTAGTAACGCTTCCGTTTTCATCTACTGAAATAGTTTCCGCCGCAATAACACTATTTTTAACATCGGTTGGATCATTTGCAGAAAAAATAACCTGGGCGGTTTTTTCTTGCGATTTAGAATTAAGAGAAATGGTTATTGTTGCTTTGGAGGAAAATAGATAAAGAAAAATAAAACCAAGTACGAAAAGAAGAATTATTCCAATTGTCGCCAGTGCAATTTTATTGGACAAGATGTCTTTATTAAACTTAATTTTTTTAAAAGCTCCCAAAAATTGTGGTAGAAAATCTTTTATTTTGGAAATAACCAGTAGTCCATTTACGGAAAATCCCGCTTTTTTTTCTTCGGCCAGTTTTACGTCCTCTGGAATTTCTTCAAACTTTTCTTCCACAACTTCGTTGGGTAATTCTTCGGTTGTTTCAGAAACTTCGGCTTTGGAGGGAGCGGTTTTTGCAACATCGGCATTTTCTACAAAGCCGAAAAACTCTAAAGAATTATCGTTATCCACATACTCTATTTCATTTGTCTTTTTTTCTTCGGGAACAATCGGGTCCTCTTTGGTTACTGGTTCAATAATAGCTGGTTTTTCATCGGTTTCTTCGGGTTCGATTCTTTTCGGTTTTTCTTCAAACTCGTTTTTTAAATCATTTTTTGAAGAATTGTACAAAAGACTTGCTCCCATTTGTGTTGAAGCTCCTAAGAGAATAGCTTTAACCGTTGCATCTTCCGGAAGATTTTGAATTTGGGGAATGTGCAAGAATTTTAAGCTTTTACTCCATTGGTGAGCGATAAATTCCTGTGCAAGATCATCTTCTTCCGAATCAAAAATAATTACGCGGGTAGGAAGATTCTCAGGGCTTTGAAAATGTTTTAATAAAGTATCTACCGTAAAAGCTGTTGATTGATGAATTTCCGAAGTTCGACTTTCTAAAACGCGACTGGAAACAATCAAAGAAACCGTTACAAATTTTTTCCCGATGTCTACTAAAACCGTGGTAATCGGTGCTCCTTCTTCTTTTTTCAAAAGATTAATAATACTGTCGGTATAATTTAAAAATCCGATTGGTTCAAGCCTCAATTCATCCGATGCTTTTTTAAGTTTTTCCAAATATTCTTTTTTAATTTTATCGCCTTCTATCCAAGATGCTTTAAGACCAAAAAGTGTTTTGTGAGTTTCGACATTTTTAGGAAGGGCGGTTTCGGCGGAGGTAATAACTTTATCTAAGACGTTTAAAAACTCATCGGTTTGTGCATCTTCGACGGTATTTTTAAAAGATTCTTCGTCACTTGAAATATATTTTATGGTTGAGCCGATTTTTTCAAACACCACTGCGGTAACTTTTTCATTTCTAATAACTAAGGAGAGAAAAAACTCCGGTTTTACTTTTTTTTCGAAAAAACTTAAGGGAAATTTCATAATTGATTGTTAACTTTTGAGTAAATACGTTTTGCCCCTTTTCCTAAGTTTTCCTGCTTTATTATTCTAAACCTTTTAAGTGTGCCTGTAAAATCAACGTGTGGTCCTCCACAAAACTCCTTCGAATAATCACCGACAAAATAAACTTTTACATCCTGCTGGTACTTGTCATCAAAAAGTCCAATTGCTCCCAAATCCTTGGCACGCTTCGCGGGCATTATTTCAAAATGAACAGGCAAGTTTTCTTCAATTTTTTGATTAACTGTTTCTTCTACTTTTTTTAATTCTTCATCAGTTAAGTTTCTGTCAAAATTAAAATCAAAACGAATTCTTTCGTTAGTAATATTGGATCCGGTTTGAAAGACAGTATTACCTAAAACGTCCCTTAAGGCTTGATGCAAAAGATGTGTTGCAGTATGCCCCATAATGGTTAATTCACTATGATCAGCTAATCCTCCTTTAAACATTCCTGCACCCGCGGTTCTGGATAATTTTTTGTGCTCTTCCATTAAATTGGCAAATTGTTGTTGGTTGAAAACATAACCCAAACTTTTAATTTGACTTGGAGACAATCCGTAGGAAGTATACAAATTAAAAGCATCCTCTGCTTTTATTTCTCTAACCGGCGAAGCACTGTCATCGGCTTTACCGTATTTCTTAATAATAAAATCGGTAGCGGTTTTTCTGGCGGTTTTATACTTTCCTTCTTCTTCTAAAATTACGTTTTTAATTTCTTCGTATTTTTCTTTTAATATTTCATCGGTTGGGGAATATTGTTCAACAATTTTTTCTAAAATATTTTCAATTCCTTTTCCTTTGAGTTGGTAGAAATTATCTAAACCCCTTCTTATTAATCTTCTTAAAACATAACCTCGTTCTTTATTAGACGGAACAATATTTTCTGACGCAATAAAAATCGAAGCAGCCAAATGGTCTGCAATTATTTGCATTTCTTTTTTGTGGGATTCGTATGGTTTTTGAGTTTCTTCTTCGATTTTTTTAATAACTGGATAAAACAGGGAGGTTTGGAAAATATCACTTTTTTCTTCAATCGCCGCCAAGAGTCTTTCTACTCCTCCTCCAAAATCTACGTTTTGTTTAGGCAAAGGCTCAAAACCATTATCGGTTTTAATGTATTGCATAAAAACCGAATTGGCAATTTCCAAAAACTTTCCACATTCACAATCTATTGGATTATCTTTACACTCTGTATTATGTTTTACGTCGTTAAACCTGTAATATACTTCGGTGTCGGGTCCGCCCGGTTCGCCAATTGGCATATTATCCGGAACTCCACTTCTTGACCACCAATTTTTATCAACTCCTGCAAAGAAAATTTTATCTTCATCTACTAATGTTTTCCAAATTTCAAAAGCTTCATTGTCTTTTTCAATTTTTCCTTCGCCCTTAAAAACCGTAATAAATAATTTTTCTTTTGGAAGCCCTAGTTTAACAGTCAACAATTCCCAAAGCCAGGGAATTTCTTCGGCCTTAAAATAATCACCTAAACTCCAGTTGCCAAGCATTCTAAAAATTGTTTCATGTCGATTGTCTCCGACTTCTTCAATATCAATTGCTCTAAGGCAGTTTTGAACATTAGCCAGTCGGGTTCCGGCGGGATGAGTTTCGCCGAGTAAATAATTAATTAATGGTTGCATGCCGGAAGAGGTAAAAAGAGTAGTTGGGTCATTTTCGGGAACGAGTGGGGAGTTGATTATTTGTTTATGTCCACGTTCTTGGAAAAACTGGATATATATATCAATTAATTCTTTTGCACTCATTAATTTATTATATCAGTAAAGGTGGTATTGGCCAACATATTTTTATTAGTATTAGTTTGTAATTTAGATTACATATTTTAATTACAGATTTGTTTATAAATAGCATGCGTAATGGATGAAGAAGTTAGAAATGAAGAAGATATTTCAAAAGAAGGCAATAAGTCTCTTTGGTTGTGGGTTTTAATTTTTGTGTTGGTTGGAGCTATAGTATTAGGCGGAGCATATTACTTCAATAAAAAAATGGCTTTTTCTAATCAAGTTCAAGCGCCACAACCAACATCGCCAGTACAAGCTACTCCAACTACTCTTACCCTCCCTTCTAAGAAGATAGTGATGATTTCAGGAAACGAATTTGCTTTTACTCCTTCAACGATTACGGTTAACAAAGGAGATATGGTGGAGCTAACTTTTAAAAACACCGGAAAATTTTCACATAATTTAGCAATTGCTGATTTAAATGTTAAAACGCAAACAATTAGCGGTAGCGAGCAAGACGTTATTAGTTTTGTTGTCGATAAAGTGGGTTCCTTCAAATTTACCTGCACGGTTCCCGGCCATGCCGATAAAGGAATGGTTGGAACTTTAATTGTTAAGTAAAATCTCCGTAATTTAAATTTTAGATAAAAGCTGTATAATTATTTAAGTGAAAAAATTATTTATTTTTCTACTGCTTTTCGTATTTTTCTTTTTTAAACCCCAAAGTTCATTTGCCGATGTTATCCACTCTTTTGATGTAAACATCCTTTCGCATAAAGATGGAACGATGGATATTACGGAAACAATTAATTATGATTTTGAAGCTTTTTCATCACACGGAATTTTTAGAGATATCCCGCTTTTTACAAGCGTTGGTAATTTATACAGAAATATACAAATTCAAAATGTAAATGTATTAAGAGACTTAAAACCTGAAAATTTTACTTTAACTAATAATGCAAAAAACCTTGATATAAAAATAGGAAATCCTAATCTCAGAATAACCGGTTCCCATGTTTATAAAATTTCCTATAAAGTAACAAATGGAATTGGCAGTAATTATTCAGATCATGATGAAATTTATTGGAATGCTACCGGCAACGGTTGGCAGATAAATATAGAAAACGCATCTGCAAATGTTACAACGGATTTTGGAGTTAAGCAAAGTAATTTTTTATGCCTCCAAGGACCATTCGGTTCAAAAAATAGCTCTTGTACAATTTTGGAAAATTTTGCTACCTCCTCCCAAATTTTATCTCCGGGAGAAGGACTTACAATTGTTGCTTCTTATCCCGTAGGTACTTTCCCAAAAAGTACTCTTTCAAAAAATCCCCCTACGACATTTTCAGAAGCTGTGTTTTCTTTAATTTTAAACAATTATTTATATATTTGGATTTTCTTAAATATATTTTTGGCCGGTACT
>JBBRCK010000013.1:0-7769 GCA_038205015.1 Candidatus Levyibacteriota bacterium
TAAGTTAAGAGGCAGTTAACTTATTTGGGATTATAGTGCTCAACTTTTTCTTTGTCAATAGACAATTTTACTTGTTGCTAGAACTTTAATAGGTTTGGAAAGAAAGTTGAGATTGCATAAAAAATCGATGCAAAAGTGATTCCAACAATGGTAACTATTAATAGTATATTGATTAATTTATTGTTGGCGTATTCGCCTAAAATCTTTTTATCATTAGATAGTATATAAAGAAAAATGAATACCGGAATAAGTAAAACAGCATTAATTGCCTGAGTGACAACTAGAATTGTTAGAAGGGGTAAGAAGGGGAGCATAACCACAATGCCTCCTAAAATTAAAAGTGTTAAAAAAAGCCCATAGAACTGAGGTGCTTCTCGATATCTATAATTTAAACCAGATTCAATACCAAAAGCGGAAGTTATTACATAGGCTGTAGTTACCGGAACTATTGCTGCGCCAAAAATAGAGGCGTTTAAAAATCCAAAGGCAAAAAGAGTTGATGCAAAATCTCCGGCTAGAGGTTTTAGAGCGAGAGCGGCCTGGCTCGCATCTGTAATTTTTATTCCTTTAGAAAAAAGAGTTGCTGCACAAGCTACTATTATAAAAAAGGATATAAAGTTAGTAAAGAAGCTTCCTAAGAAAACATCTCCTCTTTCGATTTTTAAATCATTTTTGGTTAATTTTTTATCAACTACATAATCTTGAATAAAAAATTGCCCCCAGGGAGTAATGGTTGTTCCAATTACCGCCAGTAACATTAAGATATAAGCTCCGTTAAATTTAAAAGTAGGTACGATAAGACTTTTAGCTGCCGCTGTAAAATCAGGATGAGCAAGAAGTGCTGATACGATATAGCTTAAGTAGAAAAAAGACATTATTAAAAAAAGTCTTTCAAGTTTTTTAAAGTTTCCTCTAGTGACAAGTAAAAATACGGTAATTATTGCAATGGGGATAGAGATAAATTTTGAAACACCAAAAATTCCTATTGCCGCTGCTACTCCTGCAAATTCGGCAGCAATAGTGCCGATATTAGAAATAAATAAACATATCATTACAAAAGCTGTCCATCTTACTCCAAATTTTTCTCTGATTAATGCGCCTAGACCTTTTCCTGTAACAAGACCCAATCTAGCTCCTATTTCTTGGGTGATGGCGAGTGCAAAAGTAGTAAGTAGTAGAACCCACAAAAGAGATAGGCCGTAATTTGCTCCGGCAACAGAGTAAGTAGTAATTCCTCCGGCGTCATTATCTGCATTGCCGGCAATAATCCCTGGTCCCAAAATTGCAAAAATAGGGATTAAAAATAAAAACCGTTTTCTGATTAATTTTTTAATTGCTGTAAAAAGTCTCATCTTCACTGGTTCTTTCTTCAATTTTAGAAAGAACAATACCCGCTGTTATAACGCCGATTGGTTTTTTATCTTTATCTACAACCGGTAAAAGTCTTAAATTATATCTTCCAAAAAGCTTTATTATTTCGTTAAAATTAGTGTTTGGGTATATAAATTTTCTATCAACAACGATATCTTTTAAAATCGCTAAAGAATCGATATCAAGTATATCTTTAACATAAACTGAACCGACAAGTTTTTGATTACCGTTGGTGACAATTATTGCTTCGGGTTTTGGAGTATTTTTGTAAAGACTATTGTAAGCTTCTTTTACCGTTACATTTCCGTCAAAACTTATAAAGCCTGTTCTCATTAATCCTCCTGCATTATCGCTTCCAAAGTCTAAAAGTTTTTCGACTTTTTGCGCTCTTTCTTCACCCATTAACTTTAAGATTTCTCTAATTCTTAAAGGATTTATTTTATAAAAGATTTCAGCAATATCTGAAACGTGCATTTTGTTAACTACTTTTTTTAAGACCGATGAAGAAAGTTCCTCAAGTATTGCTTCCTGAGTTCTAGTATTTGTTTCTTCGATTGCTTTTGCAGCTTTGCCTGCATCAAGGCTCTCAACCACTCCTCTTCTTTCTTTTGCTCCTAATTCTTCCAAGATATCGGCAATTTCACTAGGATGCATTGCATTTAACTTATTTTCAGATAAGCTGATGGTTATGTTGCCTGTGCGGTAATCAAAAGCCTCAATCATATGCCATGGCAGGACTTTAGGTTTTACGTTGGTAACTCTATTAAGCCCTAGTCTTCTAAGTATTCCCGAAGCTCCAACGTCAATCCCGACAACCTTGAGCTGGCCATTATTCTCCATTAAGATATCATTTACTCTAACCAGTCTTTTTCCGTCGATATCAATAACCTGTTTATCTAAAAGATCCTCATTTAATAAAAAATCCCTTTCGTCGTAGGGAAGAAAGGGAACTTTGTCGGAGGTTAGTATTGCTCCTTTTTCCTTAATGGTTAAAAAGGAGGGGGAGATCGTAATTTTCTTGCCATTTCTTCTTATTACTACCCGGGAGACGCTGGGGTTGGAGGAAGTTTCTTGTACCCCAAAATCAATCATTTCTCCGTATACTTTTCTGTCAAAGTAAACCTTTTTATTTAATAATTGACTTAAATAAATCATTATATTTTCAATTGTAGTTTCGTTTTATTAGCCATGTCAACCCATAGAATTTATAACCTCTTGACAATCTAGCAATTCTTATGTTAGAGTGCTAATACTCTAAAAATCTTATGGAGAAAATAATCCCAATCATCCCAATTCGAGACGGAATCATATTTCCAAGTACAGACTCGGTTTTAACTTTTGGAAGACCAAAAAGTTTGGCTGCTTTGGAATCTTCGTTTAGCCAAGAAAGAATCGTTGGATTCGTACTTCAAAAAAATTCTAAACTAAATGAACCTTCTTCCCAAGATCTCTACAATGTGGGTACATTATCGCACATAGAACGTATGATTAAAAGCGACGGAGAGATTAATGCACAGGTTAAAGGTCTTTCCAGAATTGCAATCCTAGAATATGTTGATAGTTCCCCTTATTTAATGGCAAAAGTCCAGGAAGTTGAAGATATCTTTACGGATGGACCGGAAATAAAAGCTTTAACTAATCATTTGGTAGGTGAATTTAAAAGAGCGGTAAATTTAGGAAAATTTGTTGACTTCTTGGTTTTTATGAACGTAATGAGTGAAAATACGCCATCTAGCTTGGCTGATTTGGTTGCCTCTGTTTTGGATTTAAAACCTCAGGAAAAACAAACACTGTTAGTAGAGATAGACGTTAAAAAGCGCTTAGAGAAAGTAATTGAATTTTTGTCTAAAGAAATAAAGATTTTGGAACTTGAGAAAAAAATAGCTTCAAAAACTCAGGAGAGATTTGAAAAAGGAGCCCGTGAGGTGATGCTTAGAGAAAGACTTAAAACAATAGAAAAGGAACTGGGAGAAAATGAAGAAGACAGTGAGATAAAAGAAATGTACGATAAGCTTAAAAAGGCAAAAATGCCTGATGATATCCACGAAAAGGCTGAAAAAGAAATTAGAAAGCTTGCACAAATGAATCAGTTTAATCCGGAAGCTGGGTATATTAGAAACTATTTGGATTGGCTCTTATCTTTGCCTTGGGGAGTTGACAGTAAAAATAATGTAAATATAAAACTGGCGGAAAAAATATTAAATGAAGACCATTATGGTTTGGAAAAAGTAAAAGAAAGAATTACGGAATATCTGGCCGTTCATAAGCTTTCCGGAAAAATGAAAGGACCGATTCTTTGTTTTGTCGGCCCACCCGGAGTCGGAAAAACGTCAATTGGAAAATCTATTGCCAGGTCTTTGGAACGTAAGTTTGTAAAAGTTTCTTTAGGGGGAATAAGAGATGAGGCAGAAATCAGAGGCCACAGAAGAACTTATGTAGGTGCATTACCTGGAAGAATAATCCAAGGAATAAAAGACGCCGGAACAAAAAACCCGGTTTTTATGCTTGATGAAATCGATAAAGTTGGTGCAGATTTTAGAGGAGATCCATCATCTGCTCTTTTGGAGGCATTGGATCCTGAACAAAACAATATGTTCTCGGACCACTATTTGGAGGTTCCGTTTGATTTATCCGATGTTATGTTTGTGACAACCGCTAACGTTTTAGACACTATTCCTCCGGCTTTAAAAGACCGTTTGGAAATAATTCATTTCGCAGGATATACTCAGGAAGAAAAGTTCAGAATTGTTAAGAACTTCCTTCTTAAAAAACAAATGGAAGCACACGGTTTAACTTCTTCCAATGTTGAGTTAACTGATGGTGGAATAAGGTTTGTGATTGAGCACTACACCAGAGAAGCCGGAGTTAGAACGCTAGAGAGACAAATTGCCGCAATCTTTAGAAAAGTTGCCAAAAAAGTAGCAGGGGGTAAAAAAGCAAAAATTACCGTAACGGAAAAAAATGTAACTAAATTTTTAGGACCGATTAAAGTAAGTTCAACCTTAATTGAGAAAAAAGATGAAGTTGGTATGTCTACCGGCCTAGCCTGGACAGAAGCCGGGGGAGATATACTATTTATAGAGGTAGCTTTAATGCCAGGTAAGGGCAGCTTGATGATTACAGGACAACTCGGAGAAGTTATGAAAGAATCGGCTCAAGCGGCACTATCGTATATCCGTTCAAGAGCAAAAGCCTTGGGGCTTGATGAAAAGTTTTATCAAAAAATGGATATTCATATTCACGTTCCGGAAGGTGCTGTGCCAAAAGATGGACCTTCGGCTGGAATTGCTATAACTACTGCGCTTGCATCTGCTTTAACGAAAATTCCTGTTTCCAGAGTAATTGGAATGACAGGTGAAGTTACTTTAAGAGGCCGGGTCTTGGAAATAGGTGGTCTTAAAGAAAAAGTTATTGCAGCTCACAGAGCAGGGCTTAAGACTATTATTATTCCAAAAGAAAATAAAAAAGATTTAGAAGATATTCCAAAAGAAGTACTAAAAGATTTAAAATTTGTACCTGTCTCACATATGGATGAGGTTTTAGATGTTGCCTTAACAAAGACTATTTCATCAAGACTGGAAGTTTCTCCCAGACGAGTTATTAATCCTAATCCTCCGGCACCGGTAGACTAATTGAATTTATAAACAATTTTAAATTATACTTTAGAAGATGATCCTTTTATTATTTTTTGCATTTTTATCGGGTTTGGTTACAATTCTTACTCCCTGTATTTGGCCGCTTCTTCCAATTATTTTATCTTCAAGTATTTACGGTAACGGACATAGAAGACCTTTAGGAATTACTTTCGGAATAATGCTTAGCTTTTTTATTTTTACACTGGCAATTTCCACACTTGAAAGAATATTTCATTTTGACCCTAATGTCCTGCGCTTATTAGCGGTTGTTGTAATCGGGTTTTTAGGTTTAACTTTAATTATTCCCGCTCTATCCCGAATAACCGAAGGAATGATTAGTAGATTAACAGGATTTTTTGGTCAAAAAGGACAAAAGAGAGGAAATGATTTTAGTTCAGGATTAATTACTGGTATATCTCTTGGAATTGTTTGGTCACCTTGCGCAGGCCCTATATTGGCTGCGATTGCGACCCTTGCGGCCAGCGGGAGAGTAAATCTAGATGTTATTTTGGTTACCTTATCTTATGTTATTGGAGTTGGAATTCCATTATTTATATTCGCCTATGGAGGTCAAAGAATATTTACAAAATCTAGAGCAATATCTAAATATACCGGCAGAATCCAACAGTTTTTCGGCTTAGTAATGATTCTAACTGCAATATTAATTTATACAAATTACGATACTTATTTACAGGCTAAATTTTTAAATGCTTTTCCTTTTTTTAATTCAACCATAAACAGTTTTGAAAACAATAGCCAAGTAAAGCAACAGCTAGATGTATTAAAAGGAAATAAATCTCAAACTCCACCTCTTCAAAGTTCCAATGGGCTTTTTAATGCCAATACTCCTTCTGCTAATTTTACTGGGGGTACGAAATGGTTAAATACCGAGACTATTCCTTCGATTGAAAGCTTAAAAGGTAAGGTAGTGCTGGTAGATTTTTGGACTTATACCTGCATTAACTGCATCAGAACTTTGCCGTTTGTTACTAGTTGGTATGACAAATATAAAGATAGCGGTTTTGTTGTTATTGGAGTTCATACACCTGAATTTGCCTTTGAGCACGATACTAATAACGTCTTAAATGCAATAAAAAAATATAACATTCATTATCCGGTTGTTCAGGACAATAATTATTCAATTTGGAATAATTATAGTAATCAGTATTGGCCGGCTGAATATTTAATAGATGCAAACGGAAACGTTAGAAGGACTCATTTTGGAGAAGGAGAGTATGACCAAATGGAAATGGCGATTCAAGCGTTGTTAAAAGAGACAGGCAAGAAAGTTGTCTCTGGTTTAACTAATATGCCCGATCAAACTCCCAAACTTCAGTTTTCTCCCGAAACTTATTTAGGCGCTAATAGAATGCAATATTATTATCCAGACGGAAGTACAGGTATAGTGAATAAAAATTTTACATTATTCCAGTCTCCGACCCCAAATTCATTCAGTTTGGGAGGTCAATGGAATGTGATTGCAGAAAATGCAGCTACGGGTAAAGATGCAGTTTTAAGTTATAATTTTTATGCCAATAAAGTATTTTTAGTACTTCGTCCGGGCACTGCCGGAGTAAACGCAAAGGTTAAAGTATTCTTAGATGGAAAATTAGTTGATAGTTTGAATTCAGGAGCTGATGTAGTAAACGGAATTACTACTATAGATTCGGATAGGCTTTACAATTTAATTGATTTAAAAGGAAGACCTGGAAATCATATTTTAAAACTTGAATTCGAAAATCCCGGATCAGAGGTTTTTGCATTCACTTTTGGCTAGTGGTTAAAATGTTAATTAGATTTCCATCTAGCATTTTTTAATAAAATTATGATATTGTTATTTATCTATGACAGAAGAAATATGTCCTAAATGTGGCTCGCCTTTGGCAGAAATTACAACAACAGCAACCGGTAGAAAATTACAGCGTTGCTCAACGGGTAGTTGGAATAAAGAAACAAAGCAAAATGAAGGTTGCGATTTTGTTAAATGGATTCCTTTTGAACCTGAAACGTTAGATGAAAAGTGCCCTAAGTGTGGTTCTCCTTGGGTACTGCAACAAACACGCTTTGGTAAGAAGATGAAAAAATGTAGTGCTGGGGGCTGGGATAAGGAGGCAAAAAAAGCAACCGGTTGTGATTATATAGAATGGGTGAACGGAACAACCGAAAAGCTTGACGAAGAATGTCCAGAGTGCGGAAAGCCCTTAGTGCTTTATACAACTTCATCCGGAAAAAAGATGAAAAAATGTTCAACTGCCGGATGGGACAGTGCAAAAAGAGAGGCAACTGGCTGTACGTATGTAGAATGGCTTAAAGCAGTTCCTCAGAAGCAAGATGAAAATACCGGAGAAGAATTTCTTCCCCCTGAACCAGAGCCGGAAGGCAAAGAAGTAATAGAAGTATAGTTATTTTAGTACCGCCAGCGGGAGTCGGACCCGCGATCTCAACCTTGAGAAGGTTGCGTCCTAGACCACTAGACGATGGCGGCTTGCCTTTATTTTACCTCAAAAGCTAAGCATCAACAAGCTTTATTGTTTCGTATTTTTTTTTCTTGTATAATCTTGTTGTGAGCAATATTTATCTTTCAGTTGTAATTCCCTCATATAACGAAATGTCTAATCTTCAAAAAGGAGTGCTGGATAAAGTTGATCATTATCTCTCAAAACAAAATTACACGTACGAAGTTATCATTGTAGATGATGGATCAAATGACGGTAGCGTTGAGTTTGTTGAAAAATTTGTAAAAGAGAATTATAAATTTAAACT
>JBBRCK010000014.1:0-7373 GCA_038205015.1 Candidatus Levyibacteriota bacterium
AGAAAACGGCGAGAAATTAGAACCTTATGAAGAAATTACGGTTGACATTCCGGAAGCTTGCGCCGGTGTGGTAATTGATAAAATGTCACGTCGCAAAGGTTTAATGAATGATTTGAAAACTCACAACGGTCAAACCCGAATCGTTTTTGCTATACCGACTCGCGGGATTTTAGGATATCGCGATGAGTTTGTAGTGGATACTAGAGGTGAAGGAATTTTATGTTCTCATTTTATTGGTTTCCGCTCTTGGGCGGGGGAAATTGAAAAAAATCAACTTGGTTCTATGGTTTCAATGATAACCGGCAAAGCCTTGGCTTTTGCTCTTTGGAACTTACAGGATCGCGGTGTTTTATATATTGTTCCGAATGTGGATGTTTATGAAGGTCAAGTAATCGGTAATGTTGCTAAGGGAAATGATATGGCGGTTAATCCGATTAAAGGTAAAAAGTTAACCAATGTTCGTTCATCTGGAAATGATGACGCAATTACCTTGACCCCGCCTTGGGATTTATCACTGGAACGTGGCTTAAGCATTATCAATGAGGATGAATATTTAGAAGTTACTCCTAAAAGTGTTAGATTGCGTAAGAAATCTTTAACGGAAAATGATCGAGTAAAAAATAAAAGATAAATTCTAAAAATACATATGAAAAAATCCCTTTTAAATGAGGGATTTTTTTTGTCCTTTTTTTGACGATTTATTTTTTTACATCTGGTCGATAAATTTGCTCTTCACGCACGAAGTGAAATATTAATGTGGTAAATAAAAGGAAGAGTGCCGTTAGAATTGAAGTCCAGCCAGCAAATATTTTTAGAGGTTCCCAGATTGTTCCTAGCCAATTGTCAAAAGCCGGGAATAAAGATAGCAGGGTTAATATCAGCAGAGATAGGGAGATAATTCCTGATATTTGCAACATTAAACCCGAATAAAGATACTTAATTTTTTTTGGACCAGCTGTTGAACGCTCAACACGTCCAGTGGACACTTCCCAATCTGTTAGTCGATAGAATGTAGCTCCGGCGATAATTATTAGACATAAGAAATATGTCCAAAAATTGAGAATGACCATGGATTTAGGCTGAATAAAATCAGCTAAATAGGAGGAAAAACAAAAGATTAAAAAAATACTAATACAAACTTTCGCAACCGCTAAGGGGATTTTTTCTTTCATGATTTTTTCGTTTTTTGTATTTATTTAATTGTTAAGGAAAGGTTTAATTTTTTATTTTATTATTTTATTATTTTTTTGTCAATTCCCGATTGAGATGCGATCATCTCTTTGATTGGACTAAAACTAAAACGGTGAAGCGGGCAGGGCCCAAGTTCGGCAATTTTTGCAAAATGAGCCTTAGTGCCGTAGCCTTTGTGTTGTATAAAGTCATATTGGGGATACTGTTTATCAATTTCAGTCATCATCCAATCCCGGCTTACTTTAGCAATAATAGAAGCCGCCGCGATACAGAAGACTTTTCCGTCTCCGCCAATAATTGCCGTTTGCGCTTGATTTATTTTGGGAATTTTAAATTTACCATCAGTTAAAATATAGTCAGGTTCTATTTTAAGTTTTTTAATAGCTCGACGCATGGCTAAAAAACTGGCCTGTAAAATATTAATTTTATCGATTGTTAAATTATCGACAACGCCGATTTCAACTGCTAAAACATTTTCTTTAATTATGCCAAATAGTTTTTCTCTCTTTTTGGCGCTTAGTTTTTTTGAATCAGCTACCAGGGCTAAATCTTCAGAATCAATTCGAAAATTTTTATCAATGACAACACAAGCGGCCACGACTGGTCCGGCGAGTGGTCCTCGACCAGCTTCATCAACGCCACCGATTAACTTATAACCGAGCTTAAAATATTTTTGTTCTGTCATTAAATCTAGCATTTTAATATTATAACATAAACACAAATAAAAAAGCCCGATCTTTGGTCGGGCTTGATGTTTTTTTGAAGGAAGCCTACTACGCTTGCTTGCTTAGGAGGAGATGAATTTCATCGATACTTGGTTTTCCCGTTAGTAGGTATTCAGAAAAAAGCTTTTTAGCTTCTTTCGTTTGCCCGTTTGCGGGTACTATAATTTTTTTGTAATGCTTAACTAAATGGTTTGGAAGAAAGAAGAAGGGATTTTCGAAATGATTAGTGGCGTCTATCCATTCTTGCTTTATACATTTTCCGAGCTTGATGCCCATTAAAGCGGTGGTCGACGCACTATCTTTATCGCTACCATGAAGATAGTTATATTTTCCTTTCAATTCGGAAATCAGTCTAGATCCCGGGTGATGATCTACCCAGAGAGCAATTCTTTCTTCGTAGGTCCCGATAAAATCCTTGAGGGCAGATGGCGGAGTATTCTTAATCCCTAGTCCAAGCACATACAGTTTATCAATTTTCTGATTAATTTTAAGCTGCTTTAATTGACAGGGCATTACCTCAATGATTTGGGGTTCGACAATCTTCAAATATGTCGACAGATAATTTTTAATACTAACGCCCGCAAAAAAACCACTGGGAGTTTTTGGTACTAAAATTCCCACCGAAGCGGATGGGCAAGCATTTCCTTCATTCATGTTAAATTGTTTTTAGGTTAATGTTTAGGTGAATATTTGTTTGTTATTAATGTTCGAATATGATTTTGATGTCAAAAATTTGCTTGAATATATAATATGACGCTTTTATTTTAACTTGTCAAGCCGTTAATTTTGTGGTTAAATTTAGTTGATAGGCCCGGGTGGTGAAACGGTAGACACGCAGTGTTCAGAACGCTGCGGGAGAAATCCCATGGGGGTTCAAATCCCCCCTCGGGCACCAGAAACGAACTAGACGGCTTTGAAAAAGCCGTCTAGTTCGTTTCTGGTGTCTCTATTGTACCAAGTTAGAACCTATTTTCAAAACAAATGATGTCGCACGCGCGAAGCGCGTGGTGAAGCGAAACTAAATCGTACGCTCGGAGAATCGCCCTGCCACCGCCTCGCTTCGCTCGGCAACCCCGAAAGAAAAAACACTCCTTGCATTTCTGATTTGGCGGGGGTGAAATTTCTTTTGAAAAAGGAAAGGGTGTTTTTCTTTCGGGGTTCTGCCCGAATAGATATTCGGACAGGCGGAGTGCAAATGCAAATGTGGAACGCGAGCGGAAAATTTTGCGGAGGACTGGGGGTTTGGGCGAAAGGACTCCGCAAAATTCTGTTTCGCGTATTTGATTTTGTGGGGCGAATAGGATTTCAAATTATATTTTTGGATTTTTTAAAAATATGGTATATTGAAGTTAGTTTAAATTATTAAAATTTTTAACATAAAAACATTGTATGTACATAAAAATAGAGCCTTTTGGCCTTTTGATTTATGGTGAAGTATTGGGGAGTACCTGGTTAAGTTTAGTAGAAGTAATTTTAAAAAATGGGAACATAACTTCTGATGAAGGCAGAAATAGATTATGTCTTCAAAATATTAGAGTTAGATCAAACTCCCAAATTTATCCAGATCAATTGCTTAGTCGATATGGGGATAAAGAAAACATAGATGCAATTATTGATTTAACTTTTAATAAAGAAATTATGCATGACTTTGATATTGTTCCATCATTCTCAGATGGAAGTCAAAGCTATTATGCAAGAATCAAAGAATGGAAAATGCTTGATTTTGTGGTGGATAGGCTTGCAGAAATACCAGAAAGCAAAAAAGCTATAATGAGCTTTGTCAGAAAAGAAGATTATGAAAGAACTCTTGAAAGACCCAAAGATGATTATCTGCCCTGTATTACAACTATTCAATTCAGATTAATTAAAATTGATAATCAGAATGGCTATCATTTAAATACAATTTTTAATGCACGATCAATAGATGCCTACCAGAAAGCTGGAGGTAATTTTGCTGCGATTGCATTACTATCTGAAGAGGTAGCAAAGAGATTAGAAACTAAACTAAACACAAAAATTTGGATCGGTTCTTTGGATGGAATGATTACTGATGCTCATATTTATCAAGAAACAATTGAGGATGCTAAAAAAATAATTAATAGTTATAAAAAATATGATCAAAATAATCAAGAATAAAGGCAAAATAAAAATTGAGGATAAAATAAACGAAGATTTAAAAGTTGTAAAAGTCCTAAATAAAATTTTTATAGATAAAAGAAATTATGTTGTAAAAATGCCTCCAAAGGGTAGTGCTGTTGTGTGTTGTATGTCTGGTGGAGCAGATGCGGTGTCAAATATTTTTATTTTGATGAATGAGTTTGGTTATCAAGTGTTTCCATTTTTTATAAATAGAGGTCAAAATTGTTATAAATGGGAAAAAAAATCAATTAATTATTATGATAAACTTTTTGCTAAAAAATTTCCAAAACTTTACCACAAAACAAAAGAAATTAAAGTTAATACACCCGCCTTGGAATACAAAGATGATTTAAGAGAAGTAAAAAAGAAATTTTATAAAAAAGAACATTCAGCCCATGTATCTTATCCAGCTAGAAACTCTATTATATTTCTTACGGGTATGGAGTATGCAATTTCTTTAAAAAATAAAGGAATGAATGTTAACACTGTTTTTATTGCACATGTTGCTAGCGATACTTCTTTTCATTGTTCTCTTACTTGGCAGAGAATGCTTAATCTAGAAACTTGCCATATTTTAAACGATTATAACTTTCAATATATATCTTTACCTATTGAAGTAGAATTGGGTAATTATTACGACAAGGATGTTTTAATCACTTATTGTGAAGAAAATGGTCTAGATCTTTCAAAAACAAGAAGTTGTATAAAATCAAGTAAAATTCATTGTGGAACTTGTCCTTGTTGTTGGGACAGAAGAAGGTGTTTTTTGGAAGCAAAAATAAAAGATAGAACTGAGTATTTAAAACCCTATCCTAAAAAATCTGGAGGTTATTATTAATATTTTTTAATTTTTAAAATATGAAAAAAGAAATAGAAATTAAATTAAAAATAAATAAAGAAATTTTTGACAAATTTGTAAAAGATAAAAGTAAGTTTCAGTTTGAAAAAACATATGGTTTTTTTACGAATGAATATAAGAATATGGAAAAGGGAATTTTCCCTAGAATAAAAGAAGTAATAGAAAAAGATAGTAGAAAAGCTTATGTAACAGTAAAGGTTAAAAATAAGAAAGAAGAAAATCTGGGGAACTTATTTATAAGAGATGAGCATGAGTTTTTGTTAGAGAATGTTGATGATGAAAAAATAAATAGTATAAGAGGCATGTTCTTTGCTTTAGAATACCCAATCGAACATATTTTTGAGAAGAGAAGATACAGACTGGAAAATATAAATAATTGTGATTTTGTTGTTGATGAATTACCTTTTGGTTATTTTATTGAAATAGAAGGAGAAGAAGATAATATAGAAAAATCTATTTTAGAATTAGGTTTAGAAAAAAATGAAAGAATAAATAAAGCGTATTTAAAACTTTGGGATGAATATAAAACTCAGAATAATTTAACAGGGGAATGTATTTTTAATACACAATAATTTATGTTTATTTACGTTGCTGGAATACCTGGTACTGGAAAAACTTCTGTAATTAAAGGACTTGTAGAGAGATTGAATGATGAAAGTCATAAGGCTCTTAGAATTCGCGGTTTACCAATTCTGTGCCATCTTGCTGGTGATATTTCTCCAGAAGAATTTAGAAAACTACCAGATGATGTTCGTGGAAAATATAGACCAGAAATGTTTAGAATAATTTATGAGGAAGATAAAAATGATCCTTATACAATTAGAATTTTAGATGGTCATTTTATTTATTTTGAAGTAGAAGGTAAAGATTTTTCTGTGAGGAATATTCGTAATGAAGATTATGAGCAAATGAAAGCGATTTTCGTTGTTAATTCAACTCCAGAGAATATTCTCAATAGAAGAATAAAAGATATTTCTGAAAGAAATGATAGAGTTATAGATTTTAATTATATACAAGAGCAATTAGAATTAGAAAAAAATGAAGCCATTAAACAGGCTAAAGAACTTGGTATTTCTATCGATTTTATCAATAACAATGGAGATTTAAAAGAAACAATTCAAGAAATAAATAATAAAGTTAGAGAAAGATTAAATTTATCAAGTGAAATTAAAGAAAATAGCTTTGGAAAAATAAAATTATCATAAAATAAATAAATCCTTGTTTTTTGATATGATAGTATCTTCTTTTCTTAGTTGCCTGCACCCCACAAAATCAAATACGCGAAACAGAATTTTGCGGAGTCCTTTCGCCCAAACCCCCAGTCCTCCGCAAAATTTTCCGCTCGCGTTCCACATTTGCATTTGCACTCCGCCTGTCCGAATATCTTTTCGGGCAGAACCCCGAAAGAAAAACACCCTTTCCTTTTTCAAAAGAAATTTCACCCCCGCCAAATCAGAAATGCAAGGAGTGTTTTTTCTTTCGGAGTTGCCGAGCGAAGCGAGGCGGTGGCAGGGCGATTCTCCGAGCGTACGATTTAGTTTCGCTTCACCACGCGCTTCGCGCGTGCGACATCATTTGTTTTGAAAATAGGTTCTAACTTGGTACAATAGAGACACCATAAGTTGGTAATTAATAAAAATAATTTTATGAAAAAATCTTATTTATTGTTAGGAGTAGTTGGTGTTATTATCTTTAGTGCAATTGTTTTACGAGCCACTAGTCAGGAAGACAATTGGGTCTGTACTGATAGTCAATGGGCTAAGCACGGAAATCCAAAGGCAGCCAGGCCAACAACACTTTGCCCTGGTAGTCAGGGAGAATCTTTAGTCGGAAATGACCGAGACGAACATGGTTGTATTGCCTCGGCTGGTTATTCTTGGTGTGATTTAAAAGAGAAGTGTTTACGTGTTTGGGAGGAAAAATGTGAAATGGATATTGTGACTAGCACTCAGGCAGGAGATGAACCTCAAGCGAGCTTCTCTAATGAAGTAGTCGTTGTTAGTCCTAAACAGAATGAACTTATTAGTTCACCATTAAAAATTGAAGGTACGGCTACGGGTAACTGGTTTTTTGAGGCAAGTTTACCAATTAAATTATATGACAGTAATAATAATTTAATAGTTGCTCATTTTGGAACCGCACAAGAGGATTGGATGACCGAAAAGCCGGTCAGGTTTACATCGGAGTTAGTATATTCAACCATGGCCACGAGTGGTTATTTAGTAATCTCTAAAGATAATCCTTCTGGTTTACCGGAAAATGACGCCTCGATAAAGATACCAATTCAATTTAAATAAGTATAATTTTATGAGTTTGGAAAATTTTGAGGTTAATAAATTACCTGGCTTAAAGATTCTTGGAAAAATTGATCTTAGCCAGTTCGATAAGACAAAAAAAGAAATTAAATTAGAGACGTATTTGCCATTTCTTAAAGATACGGCCCTGGTCGATTTTGCCAC
>JBBRCK010000015.1:0-7279 GCA_038205015.1 Candidatus Levyibacteriota bacterium
GGTAAAAACTGATGCACTGCCGAATCTTAATGGACGAAGATTTACAAATAATCACGAAACCTTGATCTGGTCTGTAAAAGATAAAAATTCCAAAGGATATACTTTCAATTACGAATTTTTAAAAAAGATGAACGGTGGAAAACAAATGAAAGATACCGATTGGGTTTTTGGTTTGTGTAGGGGTCAGGAAAGATTAAAGGATGAAAATGGAATAAAAGCACATTCAACACAAAAACCGCTAAAATTAATTCAGCAGGTTTTACTCTCCGCAAGTAATAAAGGTGATTTAGTTTTTGATCCATTCATGGGTAGCGGGACAACTGCCGTTGTTGCAAAAGTCCTTGGTAGAAATTGGATTGGTATTGAAAAAGAAAAGAAATATGTTGATTTAGCAAATGATAGAGTAAAAAATTATGAAAATCCGAAAAATACAAAGCATTAAAAACTATAAATCCTTTTCGGATTTTTCTTGGGATAAATTTTGCAAAGATTGTTCCAATAACGAGCAGGTATTATCTAACTACAGCGTAATTTTTGGAGAAAACGGCTCTGGAAAGTCGTCAATTTGTGATATCCTAAAAAGTCTTTCCCAAATTCAAGATTTCCCAAACTCCGCACCCGATCTTGCAGAAATAGAAATAAAAAATGGAAGCAATCAAATTTATAAATTTGAAAATGGAAGTTGGACACCAAACCAATTAAATAAAAATTCCTTTTTGTTTTTTGATGAAATTGATATAAAAGCTACTATATATAAAATTCCTGTTAAGAATAATAGATTTGTAAAAAGAGTTGTTCAAGGAAAACCAGATGAGCATGGCAACTATAAGGGGTCTCGACTTAGTGGATTTATGGGCTGGAAACCACCAACAACACCAGACTCCGTAACTCAAGATGCTGGTAGCGGAAAACCTGCAGCCCCAAAATAGACACCCATGATGATGGTGGAGGAATTTTAATAATATTTTAATCTTTAACTATATATCCCAATGAATCGATTAATCTTTTTGAAAAACCCTTAAATCCACCACTTACCCCACCAGATAAACCCGCCCACCCACCTTCTATTGTAAACATTCTGTTTGTTGTGGTTTTTGTCTTATTTCTAATGTCTTCTATTTCACCCTTATCTATTGTTCCCCTTGTTTCTAAGAATGCGTATATTTTTTCCGAAGCTAAAATTGTTTTCATTTTGTAATTATACCAGAGGTAGTTTTAAGGCAATCTCGCCCTACAGAATGGGCTACGTAAAAAACCGCTATGTTAGTTTTTTTTGCTGGAAGACAATGCCGCTTCCAGTTTTTTAATATTGATAATTACTATTGCATGATTAATATGTTTAATCATGCCATTTTTTTCAAGCTTTACCATTTCATTGCTTGCAGTTTCTCTAGCAACTCCAGTTAATGTTGCTATATCTTGTTGTGTAAATCGTTGGTTGATAATAATCCCCTTATTAATTTTCTCTCCAAAATGCTTGGAAATATAAATTAATACTGAAATAACTCTTCTGTAAGCATCGCTAAATACTAAATGCTCAATGCGCTTTAAAGATTCTTGATAATCTTCCAAAAGTTCACTCATCAACTCAAAGATTATGGCGGGTTTATCCTTAATAAAATCAACAACCTCATCTCTTGGTGCACGCCCAACCTCAGCTTCAGTTAATGCTTCAAAATAATATTCATTTGGCGTTCCGTTTACTGCCCATACCATAGGAAAATATGAAATAGGTTTAAGAATGTGAAGAGTTAATTCTAAGCCAGTATTGGAAATAGTATATTGCCTTATGTAGCCTTTTTTTAAAATAAAAATTCCGTGGGGATCATCGTCTGCGCGTATTAACATCTCACCCTTTTTATAATAGCGTGTCTGAAACTGTGCATAGAATTTGTCGAATTCCCCTAGCTTAGATTTATCCATGTCTTATTGCTTCATATTATACTCCCCCAAGGACTAAATTTTCAACTAGATATAATCTTTCTCAACAAAAAAGAAGACACAAATCTTCTTTTTTGCATATTTTCCGTTACATTTCTGCCTTTTTTTAAAATAATATTTCTTATCGTACAAGAGCTTATTAATCCTTAATAATAAAATCAACGTTCTTTTTCTCCCTAAAGTAGAGCTATGGGAATGCTAATTCCTCTTTCCAGCAATTTTTTGAATTGGGCACGACCCTGTCTGAAAATAATTTCCTGCTTATAATCCGAAATTGTTTTTGCTGCCTTTTTTCTGTTAATCGTAAAAAAATTAAAATTCATGTTTATCCTTACTCTACCCGTGAAGACAATACTATCCAAAAACTATACAAAGGTGTTTCTTTAATTGCTTTATATAACCAGTCATATGAGATAGTCTTTTCAATTACTAAATCCCTCTCCAGAAAGCCTATATTTAAGCTGGATCCAAAGATACCTTCTTTAAATTTAATTAGAGTTTTTATAGCAGTTTGCATAATGTTTAAAAATTAAGTTGGAACAGGAGCTAGAAGAAGTAAGTTAAAAATATTGCATCTAAATATTGTAATATTCCATTTCTTTTCTAGCATATTAACCAATTATTTAGTATTAGTTAATTTCCTGTCTCAGCTAGATCTAGTTAGGAGTATATCGTTAAAAAAGTTTGAATTCAGTAATATTACGTGTATTTAGTCTGTGAATCAGATTACTAAATGTTTGTAACTGAAATAGTAGGTTTTTTAAAAGAATCAGTGCATACTCTAAATTATTAAAGGAGGTGAATAACAAATGGCAACAACAGTAGTAAATACCCCGCCAACGAATAACTCGTCAAGCGGTAATGGTATGGGATTTTTAATCGGTATAGTTCTACTTCTTGTAGTTGGATTTATGTTTTTTTATTATGGATTACCATATGTCCAGCAAATGACAAGCGGAGGAGTTCAGGTCAATGTTCCAAAAGATATTGACGTAAAAGTACAACAGTCTAAATAAGACTGGGTTTAAACATTAAAGGGGGTGAATTAATTTATGGCAGATGTAGTAACAAAAGAAACAACAGTAACCAATACAGATACCCAAAGGCCAGACAATGCTCAGGAAGTAGCAGCTATAGTCACTCCGAAAGTGGAGAAGTATCAAAGGATGATTTATCTAATGTATTTTATCTTCGGGATACTAGAGGTATTACTGGCTTTCCGTTTAGTGTTTAAACTGGCGGGAGCTAACCCAGGCAGTAGCTTTGTCAGCCTCATTTATTCTTTCAGCGATCTTTTTGTCTGGCCGTTTACGGGAATATTCCGTACGGCAGTTACTCAAGGAGTGGAAACAGCAGCAGTTCTTGAACCTGCAACCTTAGTCGCAATGGCAGTATATGCCATCTTGCCTTGGGGAATATCTAAATTGATAGTAATACTATCCGGTAGGGCTCCTCAAAGCGAATAAGCGTTTTCATCTGGATTTTAAATAGAAAAGGGGGTGAATAATTTATGGATATTATACTTTGGATAGTTTTAGGAGCAGTAGCAGGATGGATTGCCGGCATGGTAATGAAAAGTGATCATGGAGTATTAGAGGATATAATCTTAGGAATTGTTGGTGCATTTGTCGGAGGATTCATTATGAATTTCTTCGGACAACAAGGCGTGACAGGGTTTAATTTGTATAGTCTAGTTGTTGCAGTAATTGGAGCAGTTGTGCTTATTTTCCTAGGAAGAGCGCTTCATAGATAAAACGTAAAATGTGACGGGGGGAGGTGAAACATATGACAGACAAAAAACAAGCTGAAGAAAATGGTGGTATCAATCCAATAGTTGCTGCTGTAACGGGAGTAGCTATTGGAGCAGGTATTGCGGCGGCAGGAGTGGTTGCATTCAAAGACAAAAAGAATCGTGAGAAAATAAAAGATATGCTAACCAACGCAAAAGATCAAACTAATGAATACATTAGTAATATGCAAAAGACGGAAAAAAAGAAAACAGCTAAGGTAAAAGATAAACTTACCGACGATAAAACAAAAATAAAGAAAGTATTAGCCAATTCAGCTTAATATTAATCCCTAGACATCACTGTTGTTTACGCTAAATTTAAAGTAGCATTATAACGAAATTTTAAAGAAATAATGCTACTTTAAACTATTTCAGAAGCTTAATCTAACTTTGGAAAAGAAATAAATAAACTCCGCGAGATGGACAATGTTAGAACCTATTTATATAATTTTATTTGGAACTAAAATATAATATTCAAAATGAAATACAACAATCTAACCCCCCAAGAGAAAAAGATTATTGAAGAAAAAGGGACTGAAACTCCTTATAATGGCGAATATGATAACTTCTTTGAAGACGGGACTTTTATCTGCCGCAAATGCAATTTTCCCTTGTTCTCTGCAAAGAGTAAATTCGATGCTGAATGCGGGTGGCCCTCATTTGATGAAAACTTTCCAAAGGCAGTAAGAAGATTTCCTGATTCTGATGGTAAAAGGACTGAGATAGAATGTGCCAATTGTAATGCTCATCTGGGACATATTTTCGAAGGAGAACATCTAACGGATAATAATACTAGACATTGCGTAAACTCTTTATCTATTAGATTTATTCCCAAAGGAAAGGAATTACCAAAAACTATTTATGAAGAATAATACCAAAACAGCAACGCTTGCAGGAGGATGTTTTTGGTGTACGGAGGCAATCTTTAAACGACTAAAAGGTGTCATGTCTGTATTACCTGGATATTCAGGAGGCAAAATTGTAAATCCGACCTACGATCAAGTTTGTAAAGGCAATACGGGACACGCAGAAGCAATTCAAATAAAATATGAGCCAAAACAAATACCTTATGAAAAATTGTTAGATGTATTTTGGCACACTCATAATCCAACTACGTTAAATAGGCAGGGAGATGATACAGGAACACAGTATAGATCTATAATCTTTTATCATAACGAGATACAAAAGCAATTAGCGCAAAAATCATTAAAAAAAATTGAAAAAGAAGGTATATATCAAGATAAAATTGTTACCGAAATAACTCCATTTACTAATTTTTATGTAGCTGAAGAATATCACAAAAACTACTTTGATCGTAATTCAAATGCACCATATTGTAATTTTATTATTGGCCCTAAAATACATAAACTAACTGAAAAATATGGTAAAGAGGTCAAAAAAGAATATCTTAGAAGCGATTAGTTGCTAAACCCGCGGGATGGACGATCTTAGAACTTTTTATGTTAAAATCTAAATAATGAATCTTAAGAATGGCAGTTACGTAATTTACATGGGCACTAAAAATTTCACCGAGAAGTATTACAAAGATAAAAGCGAACAAGAAGAAATAAAGGATGAAATTTCAACAAAACAGGAAGAAAGCAAAAAAATCGAGCTGGATTTATCAGCATTGCAAAAGATAAATAAAAAATATTCGGAAATAAGTCATTTGCCGATAATCAATCAGCTTTCTTTTACCTCGTCAATATCTACAAAAGAAATTTACTCGGAATTAATTTCAAGACAGTTAAAAGAAAAAGCACAAGATCAGGCGGATGAAAAAATAAAAGCACATTTTGAAAAACACAAAAGATTTATTGAATCGACTAAAGACCAAATACCGAAGGACTATCAAAAATCAGATTGCCCGCTGTGTATGCAACCTCTCGCTAACGCCTCAAAATTTATTGAATATTATAGAGTTGCTTTTGATCAAACATATGAAAACGAGAAAAGAAAATTTCTAGCGGACATACAGAATTTAAAAAACGAGTTGGAAGCATTAAGATCTTGTATCAGTCGTTTGCCAACAAAAGTGCTTGAAGTTTTTAATTCTTTGGAAAAAATAAAGACTGATTTTGAAATTCAGGATATCTATAAACTCGAAGAAAAAACGGATTATACTAAAAAATTTGGTGAAATTTCTATCACTCAAATCGATAAATTTATTTTGAACCTAGAAGCATTGAAAAGTATTGAGCGAAAAGAAATAAATTTTTCAGAAGTTTATGACAAAATAACGGAAGAAATAAAGGGAATAGTAAATAAAATTGGAAACTTGAATAAACTGATTGACAATAAAAACAAAGCAATTTTTGCTTTCAAGGGTAAATATTCTGATCAAAATAAAATTACTAACGAAATTCAAGAAAAAACTAAAAAACAAGCAGATCTGCAAGAAATAGCTTTGTTTTTAACGAAGGACAAAATTCAGTCGATCAAAAATCAAAACATAGCGATTTTAAAACAAAAAGCTTTGGTTGAAGTATTGAAAAAAGCCCAAGAAGATCTGAAAAAGCATCTCGCTGACAGTATACCTGAAAGCGTTATCATAAAAATGATTGATATTTTAGGAAAGTTTAATTTAAGTTTTACACTTGAACATATAAAACCAGCGCCAAACACAAAGGACTATTCTTTTTCATTTAAAATTAAAGATCAAAAAAGGCACGAGAGAGATTTTAAGGATGGACTTTCAGAGGGCGAGCGTCAGTTAATCTCTTTAGCTTTTTTCTTCTCTATCAACGAGAGCTTGCCAGACAAAGCAAATACCGTTTTGATTTTTGATGATCCAATAACTAGTTTAGATTCGCCAAATTTGAAAATACTTGCTGATTTGGTTCATGAAAAGACACAGGAATTTTCGCAAGTGATTATTTTCACTCACCACCCTCTATTTTATAAATATGTGGCTAAATGCGAAAATCCAAATCCGTGCAAATTCGGCGTTTTAAAAAATCACGACGCCTTTGGCGGAAGTTTTATTTTCTTTGATCCTGGCTTTGATTTAACGGCAGAAGTGCAAAAGTGCAATGAGGAAATAAAGAAGAACGCTCAAAGTGGAAATTTAAAGCCAGAAGAAATTGCCTTGAAATATGGACAACTTTTGCGCCTTGCCGTTGAAAAATTCATCAAACACGAATTATTAATGTGGAACAAAGAAAGCAATTTTGAAAAGGAAATAATAGCAAATTTATCAAAAAGCAAAAGTAAAATTCAAAAACTAGATGATAGTGATCTGGATGTAATGACAAATATTCATAAATATTGCAATCACTCAAATCTTTTACATGCGGACAAAGAAAATCCGTCCGCACTCTCGGAATTGATGACACATATTGATAAATTTGTTATTATTCAAAATAAGGTAAATTTATAAATTAGGTGGCGCGCCAGTTTTCAACTGGCACGAAATTTGGAAACAAAAAAGGAAAGGTTCAAAAACCCGCCCGCATTCCTCCCCAGACCCCTCCTGCGGGCGGAACGGTAGCCGAGCGGGGTGAGAAGCGAATACTTGGAGCTTCGCAAGGTCGGAGCGCGACGGCGCGA
>JBBRCK010000016.1:0-5956 GCA_038205015.1 Candidatus Levyibacteriota bacterium
TAGGGGTAAATGCGCTTTTTAGATTTTCTTTATTAAAATCGTGGATTAAAGGTTCTTTTGTATTTTTTTCTTCTTTTTCCTCCATTAACTTAGATATCACCTCCTATAATCAGTTAACCATATTTTAAGGCTTTTAGCAACAATTTAGCTATAATTTTCTTAATTCTTCGTTAATAAAGCTATCTAAATTTCCATCTAAAACAGCTTCTGCATTTGAAGTTTCGTAATTAGTCCTTAAATCTTTAACCATTTTATAAGGATGCAAAACATAAGATCTAATTTGATTTCCCCATCCCGGAGTTTTATAGCCTCCTTTTAAATTCTGTTCTTCTTTTTTCCTTTCTTCCTCTCTTAACAGCCAAAGTTTTGCTTTTAACATTTTTAAAGCAAACTCACGATTTTTACCCTGGTATCTTTCCCCCGAAGCTGTAATCGTAATCCCGGTTGGCTTATGAGTAAGTCTAACAGCGGTTGAAACCTTATTTACGTTTTGCCCACCATGACCCCCGCTTCTGAAAAAATCCCAACCTAAATCATCATCCCTAATGTCTAAATCCGGAGCTTCTTCTATGTCGGGCAAAACCTCAACTAGGGCAAAGGAAGTTTGTCTTAAATTATCCGCATTAAAAGGGGACTGTCTAACAAGTCTATGGGTTCCTGCTTCGTGTTTTAAAAAACCATAAGCGTTTTCGCCAATTACTTGCATAGTAATACTTTTTAATCCTGCTTCTTCTCCCGGATTTTCTTCTAAAATTTCATGTTCCCATCCTTTTTTATCAAAATATTTTGTATACATTCTATAGAGCATATTTGTCCAATCCATGGCTTCAACTCCACCTTGCCCTGAATGCAGCGATATTATTGCAGAGCCTAAATCGTAGGGTCCTGAAAAATAAAGAAGCAGTTCAAATTCGTTAAGCAGTTCTTCCGCCTCCTTAAATTCTCCACTTTCTAAAGCCTTCGAAAGCTTTTCGATATCTAAAACTTCTTTTTGGAGTTTTGATAACTTTTTCATTTTAGAAGAGGCACTTTGATGGTCTTTCCAAAAATCCGGCACTAAGATTTCTGCTTCCAGTTCCTGAATTTTCTTTTTCTTTTCATCTAAATTAAATTTTTCTATTACTTTTTGTATTCTTTCTTTAAGTTCTTCCATAATTTAATGATAAAAAATAGTTATTAATAATGCTATTGCTGAAAGTGACATTGCACCGAAAGTAAGCCAAACTAAAGAATCAGATAAAAAGCCGCTTTTATGTTCTCCCATAATTTTTTCACTTCTGGCTATTTTAGCAATTATAAAAATAAGAGGAACAGCCGCTATTCCATTAAAAACTGCTGTAAAAATTAAGGCTTTAATTGGATCGATTCCTACAAAATTAATTAAAAGTCCTATCAGCGTTGCTACCGTAATTACACCGTAAAATCCGTGCGCTTGTTTTAATTTTAAATATAAACCCTCTTTCCAATTAAATGCCTCTGACAAAGCATAAGATGCAGAACCTGCTAAGATGGGAACCGACATGAGTCCAATTCCAATGATACCGGAAGCAAAAATAGTTTTTGCCAAAAATCCGGAGTTTGGAAAAGTTGAAACTAAAGGCTCCAGCGCCTTAGCAGCCTGAGCAGCTGTAGAAATATTTGTTACCCCGTGTGTATTTAGAACTGATGCGGCTGTAATGATTATAAACCAAGTTATTATTTCTGAAAAGAACATTCCCAAGGCATTATCAATTCTTAAGTTTCTTAAAAAACTCTTTGTAATAATGGGTTTTTTGCCATCTTTTAATTTATTACTCAAAATTTCTTCTTCTACTTCCTCGGACGCTTCCCAAAAGAACATGTATGGAGATATTGTTGTTCCCAAAATACCGGTTAAAATAAAAAAGAAACCAAAACTTAATTCAATATGAGGAACAATAGTTGCTTTAAAAACTTCCACCCAGTTTTGCCCAACGATTATCGCAGTAATTGGATATGCTAAAAGAGCAAAAGCAAGCCATTTTAATATTTTTGCATATGTTTTGTAAGAAGTGAAAATTTCTAAAATTATAACAATGGCGGTAAAAGAGATTGCTAAAAATGCAAAATTCACCGGAAAAATAAGATTTGCTGCGGATGCCATTGCGCCGATATCTGCTCCGATATTAATTGTGTTTGCCGCTACAACTAAAAATACCACGAAATACAGAAGTTTTTTACTGTAATTACTTCTGACAACAGACGCAATTCCACTCCCCGTTACTGCGCCTATCCTTGCACATGCCTCTTGAACTGCAGTCATAAGCGGATACATTAAAATTACAGTCCATAACTGGCTATAACCAAATTGCGCTCCGGCTTGTGAATAAGTTGCAATTCCGGATGGATCATCATCCGCTGCCCCGGTAATAAGACCCGGACCTAAAATTCTTAAAAGTCTTGAGAATTTGTGTTTAATTTTTTTCTCTTCTTCTTTCATATAAAACTACAGCTTATTGCAAACATTAATACAGGTAGATTTAAGCTGGTCAGAGGGATAACTCTGTAAAGCTTTTAAATCGTTGATTACTTTTTGCATTTGAGGAGAAGAAGTAGCAATATCAACTAAATTAATACCTGCTGCTTCCGTTTTTAAATTATTAACCTCTTCTTGAACAGTTTTTTGAATACTTTGTCCAGGATTAATAGTTGATGCTGCTTTTACATCCCGCTTAACACTTGCTTGATTATTTAAAGAACCTGAGACATCTTTATCTAAAACTATTGTCTTTAATTTATATAATCCAATCATCAAAATAAACAAAAATATTGAAAAGGCAATTATCTTTTTTTTATCCCATTCAATTTTTTCTTTAGGAGGCTCTTTCATGAAGTAATTGTAGGCAATATCAGTTTTTTTTGCAAACTAATTATTCATTAGTTATTAAAATTAACTCGTACTTTGTTTATGTGAAATTTTTCTTGAGAAAGTAAATCGAAATAAATAATACACGCTTAATGCAATAATAATACTAATTAATAAGCTACCTGCTATGTCTATTGGCGAATGAATTCCGACATAAATTCTAGAAACACCCACTAAACCTCCTAACACAAAAAGAACTAATCCCAATTTTTTATTAAAGACAAAAACTAATGAGGCAAAAGCAAAACTTATAAGTGAATGGTCCGAAGGAAAACCATTATCAGCCGCATGCTGAATTAGAGGTACAAAGTGCTGAGCAACAAACGGCCTTGGATCATAATAAAGATATCCCGAAAGCTTAGCTATTACTAAAGTTAACGGCAAACTAACTACTGCAAAATAAATAATATCTTTCTTTTTTCCCTTAACTCTTAAAATTGCAAAAATTATACCGGCAAAAACGATTAACAGATAAAGATATTTTGCAGATAAGATCATTAATTCTTTTAACATAATGTTACAATTACAATATCATTAATTATTGCTTTCTTCAATGAAAACTTTTGATAAAGTGTATAAAATTGTTCATGAAATTCCCAAAGGAAAAGTTACAACCTATGGAGAAATTTCAAAAATTATTGGCTTTGATCCAAGAGTGGTTGGATTTGCTCTGCATGCCAATAAAGATACTGCAAATGTTCCCTGCCATAGAGTAATAAAAACAAATGGAAAAATTGCAGATGGCTATGCTTTTGGCGGAAAACATATTCAAATAGAAATGTTAAAAAAAGAAGGAGTTGAATTTTTGGATGAAGAAACAGTTGATTTAGAAAAATCTCTCTACAAATTTAACTTTTTGGCTTAACTTTTCTAATATCTTCACGGAGTTCTTTTTTCAGTTTTTCAATAGATTGAATAATGTCTTCTTCGATATTTTTTGACTTATTTTTTAAATGAACCCATACTTTTTCATGATTATTAGAAGATAAATTTTGCAAAAATATTTTCTTGTTCTCTTCATCCAAACTTGAAAGAACCGTATCGATAATACTACTGTGAATGTTTGCTTCAATTAAGGAAAGCAGATGAATTCTTTCTTCAGGTGACATATTTAGATTTGCCAATTCAACCGTTATATCGGTTGTTTCAACTAAATGTGCGTAAAAATGTTTATTTTTCATAAAGAAACAGGTCCTAATGGAATTTTATCACTAGGATCATCAATAAAATAGTATAGAACCGGACCCTTTTGTGCTCCGTCAACTCTTTCTAAATATTTCATTACTTCCGGTGACCCACCGAGTTGTTTTCCTGTCCAGGGCGCAGGACCGGCATCCCCAATAACTACCACCATTGCTTTTCCATTTTGCGGATTAACAACTAACATTTTTCTATACTTAAAAAAATCTACATATTCTTTTGTGTGTTCATTAAATCCCGGTGCTAGGAAAGTCTGTACTGCAATATAATATTTTTCCCTGTCTATATCAGTTTGCGTCATCTCACTTTGTGAATAGGCAAAATATCTCCATGCTCCAAGCCCAGGTGCCATACCGGAAGAAAAATAATCATTTGCCAGTTCGGGACTTTCAAAATGACTGATCATAGTATCCCCCGGATATCTTGCTAGATGCTGTTCCTGCCCGATATATCCATAGCTGGTGTTAAGCCTTATTCCGTTTAACTCAGGCGCTACTTTTATTCCATAATTTCTGGTTAATACTTCGCTAACGCTTTGCTCCTGGTCCGGCGTTAAGGATTGTACGTCCTGAGGTAAAATATTTTTTAAATCATAAACCAAGAAAACCCTGCGGTCAATTGCTTGGTTAATTTGCGCATTGGCAGATGAAAAAGCGGTTGGAATTTTAGGGATAATGGGCGAGGTTAATAAAAAGAGTCCGGCGAGTGAACCAACTGCAAATTGTTTGGAATTATCACTAAACCATTCCAGAGAATCTTTGTGTTTTTCAAAAATTTCTTTTTGGAGCTGTTTATGTTTTTTAACCCATAAATCTTTAAGTATTTCGTAGTGAGAATTTGATTTCTTTTTGGGCATACATAAATCATAGCAAATTGAGTAGAAGAATAAAAATTTCAAAACAAATCTGTTAAAATAACAATATGAAACCTCTAATAATTGCTCACCGCGGAGACACGATAAATTTTCCCGAAAATACAATCGAAGCATTCAAATCTGCTTTTGAAGAAGGCGCCGACGGGATTGAATTAGACACACAATTAGATAAAGGTGGCGATGTGATTGTGGTTCATGATTATTCGTTTGACAAGAACAAAGAATATCCTTTTTTTGAAGAAGTTTTAAAACAATTCGGACAAAAGGGAAGATTAGAAATAGAAATAAAATCTCTTGACCCGGAAAGTATTAAAAAAATTGGTAATTTAATTAGAAAATATCAACCGAAAGATTATGAATTAACATCCAGCGTATTACCGCTTATTCCATACATTAAAAAAGAGTTTCTAAATGAAAAAATCGGAATAATTGTTAAAGAATCACTTATCGAACCATGGATGACAGAAGAATTTATTGAAAAACTACTTCTTTCTTATATGAAATTAACCGGCGGAAATATTTTACATCTTCCATTTGAACACTATACTCAAAATATAATAGATATTATGCATGCGAATAGTTTTTTGACTCATACCCATTTAAAAAAAGAGATGTCAAATCAATTTATGGAGGTTGTAAAATTAGGAATTGATCAAATTACAATTGACGATATAAATTTAATCAAAGAGATCTAATTAGGATAATGACACTTTTTATACTTTTTCCCTGAACCACACCAACAAGAATCATTTCTTCCTAACTTTTTTTTGTCAACTTTCAAAGGATTAATCACGGGCTTTGCAGCGCTTGATGAGACTTCATCACTGCCTAATGCTCCACCTGCTGCTTGAGTATGCACGTGTTGATGTTGGGCATGAGCTTCGGGCGGCTCCTGAACTTGAATTTTATAAATTCGATGAATTATTTCATCATCTATTCCATTGATTAATTGCTCAAACATTCTAAATGCTTCATTTTTATACTCAACCAACGGGTCT
>JBBRCK010000017.1:0-5545 GCA_038205015.1 Candidatus Levyibacteriota bacterium
TTTACTACTGGGATTTTCTGTAAGACTTTATAGGTTTGATGGTCCGATTGCAGATTGGCATTCTTGGAGACAAGCTGATACATCTTCGGTATCAAGAAATTTTGTTAAAAGCGGTTTTGATCTTTTGCATCCTCGGTTTGACGATTTATCTAATGTTCCTACGGGCCCCGCAAGAATAGATAACCCCCAAGGATACAGATTTGTGGAGTTTCCAATTTATAACGTTTTTCAAGCAGCAGCATTTAAATCATTTGGGGTTTTAACACTTGAGGAGTGGGGAAGAATCGTAACAATTATTGCATCACTTTTTTCAAGTGTTTTTTTATATTTTCTGGTAAGAAAAAGATTTGGATATTTGGCGGCAATTCTAACCACATTTTTCTTTTTATTTATTCCATACAATATTTATTATTCCCGAGTAATTTTGCCAGATCCTTTAATGGTATGTTCAATTTTAGGGGCAACGTATTTCTTTCAAAAATGGCTGGAAAAGGATGCAAAATTTAAGATTTACGATTTAAGATTTATTTTAGCATTAATCCTAACGATAGCGGCATTACTCCTTAAGCCATACGCCATATTTTTTACTCTTCCAATAATTTATTTACTCTACGAAAAATTTGATACTGGTTTTTTAAAAAAATGGCAACTGTGGTTATTTTTAATTTTATCTCTGATTCCGCTGATTGGCTGGAGACTTTGGATGCTTCAATATCCCGAAGGTATTCCTGCATCTAATTGGCTTTTTAATGGAAATCATATTAGATTTAGGCCATCATTTTTTTATTGGATTTTTTATCAAAGGTTAACTAAGCTAATCTTGGGCTACTTTGGAGTTTTTATTTTATTTTTTGCTTTTCTAAAAAAATACACGCAGAAGGATTTATCCTTCGTCTTATCGTTTGTAACTGCAAGTTCTATTTATGTTATTGTTCTGGCAACGGGAAACGTGCAGCATGATTATTATCAAATTTTAATCATGCCATCTATTGCAATAGTTTTGGGAATAGGTTCTAGGGAACTTTTGGAGAGACTTGGAAAAGTGCATAAATATTTTGGGATATTAGTTTTAATTTTATTAACAAGTTTAAGTTTTTATTTTTCCTGGAATCAAGTCAAAGATTATTTTAATATTAATAATCCATCAATTGTAGTTGCCGGAAAAGCTATTGATAGACTCATCCCCAAAAACGCAAAAATTATTGCAAATTATGAAGGCGATACTTCATTTTTATATCAAACAAATAGAAAAGGTTGGGCAAGCTTTGAAAAGCCAATTCCCGAACTGGTTTCCATGGGGGCTAGCTTTTTGGTTCTTGCAAATCCAACTAGTGCTGATTTAAATTTAGGGAAGACATATAAGGTAATTGCGTTAACTAAGCAATATATTATTTTTAATTTAAAACAAAAACCATGAAAATATTAATGATTTCATCCTACCTCCCGTATCCGCTTCATTCAGGCGGTCATATTAGGCTTTATAATCTTATTAAAAGTTTGTCCCAAAAACATGAAATTACCCTAATTTGTGAAAAAAGAAATTTTCAAACGAGTGAAGACATTTTAGAGATTGAAAAAATTTGCAAAAAACTGATTACGGTTGAAAGAAAAAAACAATGGAGTATTAACAATATTTTAAAAACGGGAATTTCTAAACAACCTTTTCTTTTTACAGGCCACGCCAGTAAAGAGATGAAATTATTAATTCAAGATGAATTAATAAGAGAAAGATATGATCTTATTCATGTTGAAACATCTTATGTTTACCAAAATTTGTCAAAAGTTAATATTCCGGTGGTTTTAGTTGAGCATAATGTTGAATATTTAGTTTATGAAAGATTTGCTCAGCAGGCAAATCCGATTATTAGACCCCTACTGTATTTGGATATTTTAAAACTTAAAAGTGTTGAGACAAAAATCTGGAAAAAAGTTACTAAATTAGTTGCTGTTTCAAATATCGAAAAAAAGATTATGAGAAGAGAAGACGTTGAAATTGTTCCCAACGGTGTTGATATAGAATCTTTTAAATTTAGACGTTTTCAAGATATTCCTGAGGAAAAAAGAATTCTTTTTATAGGAGATTTTAAATGGATACAAAATCAGGACACCTTGGAATTTATTTTAACTAACGTATGGCCAAAAATTATAAATAAGTTGGATGATTTAGGCAAAAACATCAAAGTAAAACTTTGGATTGTGGGTAAAAATATTCCCGAGAATTTTAAGAAGATGGAAAATTTGGAAGATGTAATTTTCGATGAGAACAATTCCGATGAAACTCCGTTAATTTTTAATAAGGCGTATGCTTTACTTGCTCCCTTTAGGGTAGCCGGCGGAACCAGTTATAAAATTTTGGAGGCAATGTCTAGTGGCACCGCAGTGGTAACTACCAGTTTGGGAACAGAAGGGTTGGAGGCAAAAAATTTAACCCATGTACTATCATCTGATAGTGCGAATGAGTTAGCCGATAACGTTTGTGATTTACTAATTGATGGTAGTTTATATAAAAGAATTACTTTAAATGCCAGAAAATTAATTGAAGAAAATTATGATTGGAAAATAATTTCTCAAAAACTTGATGAAGTTTATATGTCTTGTCTTTAATTATGGATTTATCAATAATAATCGTTTCATATAATACAAAAGAGCTTTTAAAAGAATGTGTAGAATCGATTTATAAAACAGCGAATAATATTAGCTTTGAAGTAATTATTATTGATAATGCTTCTTCTGATGGAACAATTGACGAAATCTCAAGACTCAAACAGAGATACTCAAGCTTACAAATAATTGAAAATAAAGAAAACTTGGGATTTTCAAAAGCAAATAATTTGGGGGTTAAGAAATCAACTGGAAGAAATCTGCTCTTCTTAAATCCGGACACTATAATTTATGAAAATACACTCAAGGGAATGGTTGATTTTATGGACCTGGAAAAAAAATCCGGAGCCGCCACTTGCAAACTGGTTATGCCAAATGGAAACATAGATGATGCCTCACATCGAGGTTTTCCTACACCTTGGAATGCCTTAACGCATTTTTCTGGACTTTCAAAACTAATGGGTACAACAAAACTTTTTGGTGGATATAACTTAGGTTTTATGGATTTTTCAAAAACTCACGAAATAGATGCTTTAGCAGGAGCATTTATGATAGTTAGAAGGGAAGCAGGGGAAGATGTTAAATGGTGGGATGAGGATTATTTTTTCTATGGGGAAGACTTAGATTTTTGTTATATGTTAAAACAAAAAGGATGGAAAATATTTTATGTTCCGGAGTTTAAAATATTACATTATAAAGGAGTTTCCGGAGGGATAAAAAAGATTTCAAAAGAAATTACAACCGCAAATAAAGAAACTAAACAAAGAGCAACCACTGCCCGTTTTAACGCCATGCGGATTTTTTACAAAAAACATTATGAACAAAAGTATCCGTGGCTAGTCACTCGATTAGTTTATTTAGGAATATCGATAAAACAAACATTTTCTTGATATAATTGCTTCATGACGATTGGAATTGATGCTAGACTTTGGAGCCAAACAGGTGTCGGAAGGTATATTAGGAATCTTGTTATAAATTTTCAAGAAATCGACAAAAGGAATAATTATGTTCTTTTTGTAAGAAGCGAAGATTTAGAAAATCTTAAGTCTCAAATCTCAAGCCCCAAATTTAGAATTGTTAAGGCAGATATTAAATGGCATTCAGTTTCGGAGCAAATTAATTTTCTCAAAATTTTAGAAAAAGAAAATTTAGAGTTAGTGCATTTTCCATATTTTTCTATCCCAGTTTTCTACAGTAAACCATTTGTAATCACAATCCATGATTTGATAATGGACCATTATCCTACAGGAAACGCATCCACGCTTTTTTTACCAATATATTATTTAAAATTAATATTTTATAAATTTGTTATTAAAATTGCATCATTAAAAGCAAAGAAAATTATCGTTCCATCTAATGCAACAAGAGATGAAATATTAAGCCATTTAAAAGTAGCAAAAGAAAGAATTATTGTAACTCATGAAGCCGCAGACGAAAAAATTTCATCAGTCGGTAATCATCAATCAGTAATCAGCCAAAAGTACGGCGAATACTTTTTGTATGTTGGAAATGCATATCCGCATAAAAATTTAGAAAATCTTATTTTAGGTTTTAAAAAATTTTATAGCGAAAACCCAAACACAAAATTAATACTAGCCGGAAAGAAAGATTATTTTTACGAAAAAATTGAAACATTTATTAAGGCACAAGACTTAGAACAAAACGTGATACTTTTTGGAAAAGCCAGCGATGATGAGCTTTTTAATTTATACAAAAATGCAAAAGGGCTTGTATCAGCGTCTCTAATGGAGGGTTTCGGTCTTCCGGTTCTGGAAGCAATGGCAAGTAAGTGTTTAGTTATATGTTCTGATATTCCGGCTTTTAGGGAAGTTGCAGGAGATTTTGCTTTATACTTTAAGCCACATAATGTTGATGAAATTAATGATGCATTGAAAAAAGCTTCTAATAATCAGTACGATACAAAAATGATTGAGAAAGCATATAATCTATCTCGTAATTTTTCATGGAGAAAAACTGCCTTAGAGACGTTACGGGTTTATGAGTCTTCGGTTAGTTAAATTTAAGCTGCCCCAAAATACAAATTAATATGAAAGTGGCATTAGTATACGATAGGGTAAATAAATGGGGAGGAGCAGAAAGAGTACTTCTTGCGCTTAAAAAAATATTTCCTAATGCTGTTCTTTATACCTCGGTTTATAACAAGAAAAAAGCACGTTGGGCAAAGGCATTTAAAGTAAAAACATCATTTTTACAAAGTTTTCCACTTGCTACTTCTTTTCATGAGGGTTTTGCCGTTTTAATGCCGCATGTATTTGAAAGTTTTACTTTTGATGAATACGATTTGGTAATTTCTATTACCAGTGAATCTGCAAAGGGAATAATTACAAAACCACATACTCTGCACATTTGTTATTGTCTAACTCCAACCAGGTATTTATGGAGTGGATACAAAGATTATTTCAGAAATCCACTACTTCGTTTTTTGGCAAAGCCTGCAGTTATATATTTAAAAAAATGGGAAAGCGTGGCATCTAGAAGACCTGATAAATATATTGCGATTTCCAGTGAAGTTAAGAAAAGAATTAAAGATTATTATTATCTTACATCAGAAATAATTTATCCACCACTTCCAACCTTTAAGAAATATGAGGGTAAAAAAACAAAAACCAAGGCAACGAATGATTATTTCTTGGTAGTTTCAAGACTTACCAATTTCTATAAACGAATAGATATTGCGATTAAAGCCTGTAACGAGCTTAAGTTAAATTTGAAAGTTGTTGGAACAGGACTTGATGAGAGTAATCTTAAGAAAATTGCAGGACCAACCATTGAATTTTTAGGGGATTTGACGGATGAGAAGCTTTCGTTCTATTATAAAAACAGTAGAGCTTTAATCTTTCCGGGAAGAGAAGATTTTGGACTGACAATGATTGAAGCCCAGGCTTTTGGTAAGCCGGTTATAGCCTTTAAAGGCGGTGGGGCA
>JBBRCK010000018.1:0-3625 GCA_038205015.1 Candidatus Levyibacteriota bacterium
AAGCCAGCAGATTTACAGTCTGCCCCAGTTGACCGCTTTGGTATCGACCCATTTTTATTTCTTGTCTTATAATAAAAAAAATATCAACTATTGTCAAACCGACTAAGTATTTAGTCGGTATTGGTTGATAAATTTTTTGTACTAATATTTATTTGATGCTTAAAATTAAGAATTTAACGAGACCGTATGAAGCAAATATAATTATTAAACCGATAGCCGACCAAACAATAATATCTCTTCCTTTTTTAATTTTTTCAGCACTTCCACCAGAAGTCATCCAAGTTAGACCGCCAAAGATAAACATTAATAGGGCGATTGAGCCAACAATTCCTAAAACGGAATCAATTAGTTTTCCAATTAAAAGTTGAGGGGAATTTATTGAACCGAGAGGATTTGTTAAACTAGTTCCATTTTCTGTCTTAGGAAGGGGTGCGTCTGCCACTGGGACACAAGATGTCATCCCAGTATGGCCTCCATTACATAAATTAGTACAATCTGGACAGGTAAACACAGTCCATTTAAACCCATCCTTGCAGAGACAAGCTTGGCTTGCAGCCAATGAATAATTTACAAAACTAAAACTTGAAAACAAAATAATTAAAAACAAAAATAAACGTCCAACTTTTTTATTCATATGATTATAAATATACTTTTATTATACAAATTATTTCAGAAAAAGAAAAGAGGACCCTTTGTATGGATCCTCGTATGCTTAATTAAAAGTTCGATTAGATGTTGTAAAACACCGTAATCTTTGAAAGCTTACTAACGCCTTCAAAAGCAGGTGTTCCGACAGTTGTCATTGTGCCCTCATAACGTCCGGGTGGGACTAAGATTCTAGAACCATCAGTTCGTATGCTATTCATTGCGGCATACTCAATGACATAGATGATTTTTTCCCCCGGTTGAAATAAGTGATCGGGAAACCATTGTTCGCCGGAATGCAAAGTAAATGATTCAGAGCTTGATTTTGTTCCTGATGTAAGCTTTCCGAAATCTTCTTGATTACCGGATTGCAAACTTTGGTCAATCTCACCTCTTGAGCCAATCTCTATTAAATCGGCATCAATCCAGATTTTTTTCCCAGTTACATACGAACCATTGCTGTTCGGTAGTTTTATTTCCAAGAAGGACTGACCCTCAAAAGCATAATTTTCCTTTTGGTGATTAACTATCAGGAAAATTGAATCTTTTTTAAGATCAACATTAGTGTCGGAAATTGTGGCTATTTCATCGTCATCAAGCGTCACTTTATAAGCAAGGGATACATCTTTTAATAGATGACCATAGGTTGCTCTTGCATTTGCTTCGGTAGTGATACTGTTACGATCAGCTTCAGTGTAGAGTTTATCTGAGTGCGCATGCGCATTTCTGGTAATTGCCCGATAAGAATTAGGGGCTGCATATTTCCACACTGCGATGCTAATCATGATTACTACAAGCGGATAAACCACTTTGTCTAAAACGTTTGTCTTAGAAGCTAGTCCAAATGAGAAAAATCCTAGTAATGCTAAGCCCAAAAGGAAACGGAAGCTAAGAGCATCAGGGTAAAGCATTCCCAGAAAACCAAGAAAGGCTAACCAAGACACTGCAACACGGATAGTGTTTGGAAATACTTGAGTGTTAACTCCGAGTATTCTCAAACTAATTCCAGGAATTATCCAAACCAGAAAAAAGAGTCCGATCGCCAATATGAAGCAAAATGCCGTTATCCAGGGCACATTAATTATGGTGCCGAGAAGAGTTAGAATTGCAATTGCGATAATTAAAATTAAAGTTATCAAGCTATACCAGCCTAAAACTCTAACAGTATTCTCCCAGACTATTCTTGCCCAGGCAGGAAGCAATATTACTAACGCGTTCATCTGCGCCATTAACCAGGTCCGGAAATTTTGCGAAAATATCAAGGCTATCGCTAAGCCTACAAGTACTATTACTAACGCTATCATGTCTTCGAATTTTTGTTTTAGGTTAATTATTTACGAGCGATGTTTTTCTGCCTGTTTCTGGAGCCAGGTTTTTTTCTCAAAAAACGAATTTGCGTCATCTTTAAAACTATTTAATGACTCTTTTACGTTTTTTTCAAATTCGGTGTCAACGTGTGGCGCTTTAGTAGGAGCAATAACTTCTGCCCAAATCTTGAACTCAGTTTCGGAGTAACCCGCTAATATTACAAGCAGATTTTTTGCATCATCTTTATTTGATGCATTGAAGGAGAGCACGCGTTTACGTTGCTCTTCAGAAATTGAATTCAGCAAAATGCTGAAGGCAAGCAGTTGATCTTTGTCTGCCAGAACCATAGCGTTTGTAAGTGTGTAAACTGGTGTTTTTTCTTTCGCTGCACCAGAATCTTCTTTAAAATCATTCCCATCGCTATATTTTTCTTTAATTACTCTTGCAACCTCAGCGCCAAGTTCAGCTACCATATCATCGGCGAAATCTGGCATGTTAGTTAGCTGGAGAATTAATCCGGTAGCAATAGGAGCTACTTTTAACCACTGCTCTTTGTAATTAGAAAAAAATGTATCTACCTTAGTCCCGGCTGGGATCATGGCCACTAGTTTTTTGACAACTATCGGCACAATTATAGGCATTGCAATTTTTAAGCCATCAGCCCAAATTTTCTTTTTGGGCCGATTGTTCTGATTTTGATCGTTCTGTGTTTGCATGGTTCTATGTTTTTTTTAGGTTTATATTTTTATGAATTATTTAATTGTCAAAGAGCTTTTTTTGCCTAAGCATCCAAATCTCATTGTTTAAAGAATTATAGCACTTTTTATATCTTTTGTCAATACATCAAAAGAGGCTATTTAATAGCTGATAATTTAGCTAATAATAAACAATTTTAAATATAATCAATTTATATCAATTAATTTATAAAGAATTACGTTGACAATTACGTAGAACTATTATAAGCTACAAAACAACCAATACCTTAAAAACCAAATAAATATGAAAAAAAATAGTCCCGAAGAAAGAAATTCAGAGTATCGCGTTGTCTTCTGGCACGGCGATTTCGTTGACGGAATAAGAGTCCATCCGGTGTATGACAAAACCGGCCAAATAGCGAGAAAAATTACCAAAAATATTTCACCGGACAAGGTGCTTAAATATCACTTCCATGGCGGATTTATTCACCTGGAAAGAAAAACCTTAATCCGAAGATTAAAACAAGCCAGTGTTCTCATTTGCGCTAATCCCTGGAACATGGACGTGGAAGATGACAACATGGGCTGGCACGAGGCAGAACACTCACTTTTAAATATTCTCCAAGAAATAAAAAAAGAGAACAAATCTCTAAAAATATTTTTTATGGCGAAGCCTCATCACGCCCTGGCCGATTTTAAAGCCATTGGCGAGTTTGTTAAAGATTTGCATGATAAAGTTATTTATGACTATTTTCTTCAATAAATAAAATCGAATAAATATTCATAAAAAATCAAATCAAAACAAGCGCCCTAAAAAAGGCGCTTATTTTTTTACTGAGCCGTCTTCGGGATTCGGACCCGAGACCTTTTCCTTACCATGGAAATGCTCTACCAGCTGAGCTAAGACGGCGTTATTTAAAGAGAAATAAAATTATAAATTCTCAACCTTTTCCTGAAAGTCAGATAATTTATTATTT
>JBBRCK010000019.1:0-2993 GCA_038205015.1 Candidatus Levyibacteriota bacterium
TTTCCACCGTTCATCTTTTTTAAAAATTCGTAATTGAAAGTATATCCTTTGGAATTTTTATCTTTTACAGACCAGATCAAGGTTTCGTGATTATTTGTAAATCTTCGTCCATTAAGATTCGGCAGTGCATCAGTTTTTACCCAAATAACATCGTTCAAAAACCACAATCCTAAATCTTGCATAATTTTCCCAACACGAAAAATGTTGTGATACATACCTATGACCCAAAAAGTCCCTGTTGGTTTTAATATTCTTTGACACTCTTTGATCCAGTTTTCGGTAAATCTGTCGTAATCTTCGTAACTTTCAAATTGATCCCACTGATCATCAACAGGAATAATTTCAGAGCCGTCAGCCCTTTTTAATCTTTTACCTTTTGGTAATTGTAAATAATAGGGAGGATCGGCAAAAATTAAATCAACGGAATTGTCAGGAATTTTTTTCATTACATCTATGCAATCCCCGTGAATTATTTTGTTGATAAATTCCTTCATAGAAAATTAAAAATTATAAACGACAAGATGCTCAACATCTCTATCGTTCCTGCCTTTAACATTATAAAGATATGTTTTCTCGAAGCTATCTATTTTTATGCCTTTTTTATTATTGTACAAAGCATAAATAAAAGGTGTTTTTTTAATAATCAAAATAAACTTTGCTTTTGTTTTGTATAAGCAATTTGCTAGTCGTTCTTGATCTTTCTTATCAAAACTACTTTTTTCATAATCACTAAAATCAGTATCATATGGCGGATCTAAAAAAATAAAATCATTTTTATTCAAATCTTTTCGTGTTAGTATTTTTTCAAAATCCTCATTCAAGATCTCAGTATTTTTAAATGCTTTTTCTACTTCATCACTGAGTATATAATCTACCTTGCTTCTAAGATCTTTACTGTTATAGGCAATGCCTCCGTATGGAATGTTAAAATCACCACTGGCATTAAATCTAAACATTGAGGCATAACAAAACTCTCTTATAAAATAGTAATTAGAAATTTTCTTTGCCAAAGTAGTTTTATATTTTGAGCCATTTTTATTCATCACATCTCGAAAGTGCATATAAAACCCGCTTCTAAAAGCCGTTTCAATGTTTTTATGTAAATCTCCGTCAGGCAATGTTCCTCGTTCTTGTTCAATTTTTTTCGTTCTGCTTATTTTAGAAATTAAGTTTTTAGTTATTTCTTGAAGTAAATTATTTGGATCAAGGGCAAATTTTTGTAAAAACAAACCATTAAATTGATCTTCTTTAGCTTTTAGCTTTTCAGTTATTATTTCTCTTACTTCTTTTTCTGTTTTCTTTCCGTCTTTATAATCGCCGTATAGTCTGACAATTTCATTCTCAAAAATGTTTATGTACTTTGGAATTTTTTCCCAATTATCAACATAATCATACAAACAATTTTTAAATTCAGTTTTATTATTTTCATCCTTAACAAAACGATAAAATTCAATCAATTCTTCGCAAATGTCATTGATTATCGCTTTTTGAGGGTGAAGTTTAAAGAATATTGCACCACCACCAAAAAATGGCTCGATATAACGAGTGTGTTCTGGTATGAGGTTTTTTATTTGCTCATACTCCTTAGATTTTCCACCTGGCCATTTAATAAGTGGTTGCATAATTATCCTAAATAAGTCGTTTTAATCGAATCTAATGAGCTTTTAATAAGACCCGCTTTTTCTTTATAAGCTTCAAGAACAATATTGTATCCGTCATCTGATTTACAAACAAAATCCCAAAAATCTTTTCCAATTAAAAGCTCGTCGTCAGAAAAATACTGCCTAACTCTTTCTTGCCGCCATGGTTTGCCTTCCCCAAAGCGATTATAGGCGGTTGCAAAAAACATTTTGATATTCGTTTCTTTTGGCAAAGTATTTGATAAAATTGCAAATTGTTCCAGTAATGCTTCTTTTTCTGAACGAGCTTTTTTGTTGTCTAGGTCGCCTCCAATTTTTAACTCTATCAAATAATTATCAGTTGTTTCTTTGTCTATTAAATAATAATCACTATCGTGTCTTTTTGTTACAAGCGACTGTTCTGTGGGTTTAACGCGCAAAAATTGATAATCATCAACGAAAGGCGGTTTCATTTCTCTCCGTTTGTATTTCTCCAATAATTCGGCCATATCCTGCGTTTGTTTAAGGCTAAGTGGGCCCTCAACATTTTGCTTAACTTCATAAGATAGTTTGGCGATATTTATTGCCATTTTTTCCAGCATATTGCCCAAAGAACTATCAAGTGAACGCACAAGTGCCGTGTAATATTGAATTTCTGGTCCAAGCACAGCAATAAAAACATTATGAATTTTCATATTTAAAGTACCCTCTGGATCTTCTAGCTCGCCCTCATGTCTCCCTTGAAAACCGACAGCAAAAGATTCAACGGATGCATGAACAATCGATCTGATGGCTTCTTTTTTGTCTAGTGTGTTTTGTGTCATAAAAATTTCCTAAATTATTTTAATAAATCATCAACGCCAACTTCGAGAGCTTTGGCGATTTTGGTTAGGGTTTCGATTGTCGGGTTTGTATTAACGCCGTTTTCCACCTTAACAATGGTATTAAGCGATAAATCAGCAAGGCGGGCAATCTTTTCGAGAGATAGCCCCTTTTTAGCTCGCAGTTTCTTTAAGTTTTCCGCTATTTTATTATTTGACATATCTTTCGTAATTGTTTAACATTATAGTATATAGAATATAATATAAAGGTTTCTTTCTTGATACTATAATGATAACTAATTTTAACAATTTTGTAAATGAATCTTTAGGGAATTCCTTGTTGTTGCCCGCGAATGGGTTGGGTGGGTCAAGGGCAATATCTCTTTCGGTGGCGCATTTTGCTTTGCAAAATACGAAATTTGGAAACAAAAAAGGAAAGGTTCAAAAACCCGCCCGCATTCCTCCCCAGACCCCTCCTGCGGGCGGAACGGTAGCCGAGCGGGGTGAGAAGCGAATACTTGGAGCTTCGCAAGGTCGGAGCGCGACGGCGCGA
>JBBRCK010000020.1:0-2210 GCA_038205015.1 Candidatus Levyibacteriota bacterium
TCTTAACTTTTATTTCCTAACTCTTGCAAAACCTCGAGTGTTTTTTTAGCTGTTTTCTCCCAGGAAAATTTCTTAACCTGCTCGTACCCTTTTTTAATCATCTCTTGCCTTAATTTTTCGCTTGCTATAACTTTTTCTAAGGCTTTAGTAATATTATCCACATTTTCTGGGTCAAAATACATAGCCGCTTCTCCCCCAACTTCGGGAAGAGATGAGACATTACTTATTAAAACCGGGCAACCCTGGCGCATTGCTTCCAAAACCGGCAAACCAAAACCTTCATAAAGACTTGGAAGCACAAAACATAAGGCATTTTTATAAAGACCTGGTAGATCTTCGTCCTCTACGAAATCCAAAAACTTAACTTTATTTTCTACCTTATATTTCTCAGGAGCTTTTAAAATATCTTCGTACAACCAACCTCGCTTACCAACAATTACTAACTGCAATTGGTCTTTTTGTATTTTTGAAAAAGCTTCAATAAGTCTTTCGATGTTTTTTCTTGGCTGAAGCGTTCCTACAAACAAAATATAGTCTTTTTTAATCCCAAATTTCTTACTTAAATCATCCATAGTTTTAATTTTAGACTTTGAATTTTGAACTTTTATTCCAAGATGTGTTGCTATCACATTTCCTTCGGGAACTTGATATGTTTTTATTATATCATTCTTACTAAAATTACTGATTGTAAAGATTTTTTTTGCATTTTTTACAGAATACTTTGTCCAATTTACTAGCTGGTAAAGGTCTTTCTTTGCAAATAACTCCGGAAAATGAATATAAGATAAATCCATTATCGAAATTACAGTAGGTATTGGAGAAAATCTAGGTGCATAATGCGAAGGGCTAAAAAATATATCAGGTCTTTTACCTAAAAATAAATTTAATGGAAGTGCAAATTGAGTCCACATTTTCTTAGGACCAACCATTTTATAGGTAAAATTTGATGTTGGAGTTGGCATCTCGGATCGAGGCGGGTTTTTGAGATAAATAATAAATCTTAAATTGTCGTTTTTAAATTTGAAATCATGAAATACACGAAGAAGCTCATACGCATATTCACCTATTCCAACTTTCTTTTCAACATTTGCCTCATTTCCGTCAATTCCAATAATCATAGTGAAAATAATTTATTTATTGTTTCTATTTCTTGATCCGTAAGCTCAGGATTGTTACCAAAATAAAAACCCTGTTCATGCACAAGTTTAGAATTAAGATTATTTTTTCTAAAACCCTTTTCATATTTACTAAAAAATGGTTGTTCCGTCATGTCTCCACCTACAATTGGACGAATCTCAAGTAATCCATTACATTCCTCCACCAATTGATCTCTAATTTCCCTAGTTTTGCATATAACTGGAATTGCAAAACTAGAAAAGAAATCTAAGTGGTCATATTGTAATGAATAAAATCTTTTGGTATTTTTGTAAATAACCTGTGCAAATTTTAAGAAATTTTCATTTCTTTTTTTCAAAATTTCAGGAAGATATTTTATTTGAATACAGCCTATGAATCCATTGATCTCTGTTGGTCGTAAATTATATCCCAAATCGTAAAATGCATAACGTGAATAAAACGAAGAATTAACTTTGTGTTTATTTCTTATTTTGATTTGACTTTCTAAAGAAAGATTCCTATCCCATCCGTGTGCCCTAACAAGTTTTAACATATCTGAGAGCTTTTTATTATCGGTACAAATAGCTCCTCCTTCAATTGTTGACATGTGATGACCAACGTAGAAAGAAAAAGTTGAAGCAAATCCAAAATTACCAAGTTTTTTTCCTTTATAAATTGTTCCGAGGGACTCACAATTATCTTCAATTAACAAAATGTTATTTTTCTTACATATCTCAACAATTTTATCAATGTCATCGCAAAGTCCTAATAGATTTGTTAAAAACAATGCTTTAATTTTATACTTTTTCAAAACATCCAGCATTTTTTTACTTGATACGTTAAGCGTATTTAGCTCAATATCTATTGGGACTGGATTTAATCCCAGTTGAATGATTGGCATTACATTCGTTGACCACGTTAACGAAGAAAACCCTACGTTATCTCCTTTTTTAATTTTATTAAGATTTAATAATGCTTGTATTAACGCCAAATTTGCAGAACTGCCACTATTCACAAATACACTGTGTTTTCTACCCTGATATTTAGCAAATTGTTCTTCAAATCTTTCGCATTCTGGACCAAAGCTTAATTGA
>JBBRCK010000021.1:0-2060 GCA_038205015.1 Candidatus Levyibacteriota bacterium
CGATGGGACTGAACTCTATAAAGGGTTGAATACATTCTTTGAGTACTATAACAATAAAAAAACACATCAGGGAATTGAAAGAAAAATCCCTGTTTCCTTATACAGGCCTGCGGCTTAGTTTTGGCGCTTTACACCAAAAACTCGTAAGTTTTATAAGGGATTTACCGAATGAATGATTATAAAAAGAACCGACTTTTACATCGGTCCCATTCTATCGGATCAGGATATTCCTTAAAGGGTGCTCTTCAGCAGAGCCTTTTTCCGCTTCTCCTGATAAAACAAAGATAAAACCTCTTTCTGAATTTCAACTAAGAAAGGAGGGTTGGTGGTCCAAAGAATAGGGAGTATTACACATTATGGATCAAAAGTGCTCTCATGTATAATCTGTATAAATATATTGTATGATAAAAGTATTTCGAGAAATTAAATGACAAAAAACAAAATAGTTTTTATTCTTGGTAGTACAGAGCTTGGTGGAGCTGAGAATCAAGCAATTATTTTAGGAGCTGAGTTTGTGAAGCAAAATGATTTTGATGTTGAATTTGTTTTATTTGGTTGGAAACAAGGTAAAACAACAATGAAACTTGACAAGCTTGGTTTTCCTTATCATGTCATCAAAACTCCAACATCAGCTTTTTTATTATTAAAATATTTATTCTTTTTACGAAAACTTCGACCAACCATTTTGCTGCCATATGGCACTTATCCTAATATATTTACTTCGTTAATTTGGAAATACACAAGCGCCAAATTATGTTTTTGGAACCAACGGGATGAAGGACTTGCTTTAAACAAGAATTGGTATACGCATAAAGCAATTTCAAACGCCAGCGGCTATATTGCTAATTCTACATCAGCAAAGTATTTTTTAATAAAAAAATTCGAGATCTCAGAAAAGAGAATATCTGTTATTTATAATGGTTTAGTTAAATTACAATCTTCGGAAGAACAAAATTTCTGGAGAGCAAAAAATTCGTTTGACTTTGATGATGTTTTGATAGCAATGGTTGCCAATTTATCGACATTTAAAGATCATGAAACACTTTTGCGATCTTTTAAAATAGTTCGAGCAAAATATTTGCGAAAGCCTGTTAAATTATTATTGGCTGGTAGATTTGATAATAACTATATTTTTTTACTTAATTTAGCAAAGGAACTTAATATTACTGATGATACGTATTTTTTGGGAAAGATTGAAGATGTAGGTAATTTATTGAACGCAATAGATTTATCTGTATTAAGTTCGAAATCAGAGGGATTATCAAATGTTATAATAGAATCGATGCTTTCTGAAGTGCCAGTTACGGGCTCAAGAATTAATGGAATTATTGAAGCATTAGGTGAAGACTATCAAAAATATCTTGCAGAGCCAGGAAATTATGAGGACTTGGCCGATAAAATTTTATTTTTTTTAAATAGCCCTGCCACCGCTCTTGAATTAGTTAAGGTGAATAAACTTAGGGCATCTTCTCAATTTGCACTTAATAATTTATATGGTAAAACTCTTAATGTTTTAATAAGGGACTTTCATAAATAACAAAAAAACAATGAAAATTGAAATTAATTATTGGCCCTTGTGTATAGGACTTGTAAGTGAGAAACGCAAGTTTATGGCTAAAATTATGATTATTGGTATGTTTGTTGCTATTTTCTTCACAAAAGAGTATAACAATAACCTTTGTAGATTTAATTAAAAAAATGAAAGTAATTCCAATTTTGATTTCTGAAATTTCTTTATAATTAATTTTATAAAAATATTATGAATATCCGCTTATATACCTAAAACAGTATTATCTTTGATTTAAAAACCTAAAGATATGAATTTATTAAATTTTATCACGCAATTCCCTGACGAGGAAAGCTGCAAGTTAAAATTTAAGGAGATTAGAGATATAGTAGGTGTCTCTTGTCCAAAATGTAAGGGAACTAAACATTATTGGAAGAAAGATAAGTGGCAATATGAATGTAAGAAATGTAAAACACGTGTTACTTTAAGAAGTGGAACAGCAATGCAAAGTTCCAAGTTACCCTTACGTTATTGGTTTGTAGCTATACATCTT